>JAQYVZ010000020.1 GCA_030145205.1 Desulfuromonadales bacterium
GGGCGGCACCAAAACATCCGCACGTGAGTTGGGTGTTGATGAGCATCAGGTTGTAAAAACACTGGTTATGGAGAATGAGCAAGGCACACCGTTTCTGGTGCTGATGCACGGCGACCGGGAGGTCTCCACCAAGGCTCTGGCGCGTGCGCTCGGGGTCAAATCCGTTCAACCCTGTCCACCGCAAACGGCCGACCGACATTCTGGCTACCAGGTCGGCGGGACGTCGCCCTTCGGCACCCGCAAAGCGATGCCGGTCTACATGGAAGAAACGATCGCGGAGTTCGACACGATTTACATCAATGGCGGCAAACGGGGGTTTCTGGTTGAAATAGCCCCGCAGGATCTGATCGGGCTATTGAAACCGGCCCTGGTTGCGGTGGCGATTGAGAAGTAGACGCCCCCCTGAACAGCGGGGGCCAATATTGCAATAAGTTACCCTCACCCCAACCCTCTCCCGTCAAGGGAGAGAGAGTTTTTTTTACACGTAGTGCCTCTTCAGCATGATCCTCCCTTTGCGCTCATCGCGTCTTTCGGGTAAATTTGTTGTGACAGTTTGCCACCTACAATCGCACCCCGGAGGACACCATGAGTCTAGACGACCGCTTCGAAAAAGCCGCCGCTGCCGTTGAAAACGCCCGGGCTATAGTTGTGACAGCCGGTGCCGGCATGGGTGTGGATTCCGGGCTGCCTGATTTTCGCGGCAACCAGGGATTCTGGAATGCCTACCCGATGTACGAGCGGCTTGGCTACAGTTTCATTGATGCTGCCAATCCAGCCAATTTCGAAGGAGATCCGGCCTTTGGCTGGGGGTTCTACGGCCACCGCACCAACCTCTACCGGGAAACCGAGCCGCATCAGGGCTTCCAGATGTTGCAGGACTGGGCCGCACGGTACAACCAGGACAGCTTCGTGGTCACATCCAATGTTGACGGTCATTTCCAGAAAGCCGGTTATCGAGAAGACCAGGTTCTGGAGGTGCACGGCTCCATCAACCACCTGCAATGTCTGACACCTTGCTGCAACGATATCTGGGACAATGACGAAACCATCCCGGTCAACTTCGACAGCATGCGCGCCGAGCACATCCCCTCCTGTCGTCACTGTCACAGCGCAGCACGCCCCAACATCCTGATGTTCGGTGACTACTCTTGGCTACCGAACCGAACCCATGGCCAGGAGATGCGCTTTGACCATTTTCTCGCCCAGCACCGCGACGCCCCTATGGTGATCGTCGAAATGGGGGCAGGTACGGCAATCTCTACAATCCGGCACATGAGTGAACGGTTGGGGCAGCGTCGCGACGCGACGGTGATCCGGATCAATCCGCGTGAAGCACACATTGCCGGTGGGCACATTTCATTGTCCTGTGGTGCGCTGGAGGGGTTGGAGGGGATAGAGGGCTATTTACTTGACTGACCGGCAGGTTTCGGCCCGCTTGCCATTTCATCTCTTTGCTGAATTTGATAAAACCTTTAAGTCGGCGGGTCGCGTCCCGCCAGCCGCCATACTTTTGTCCAGGCGGCCACAAAAGTAAGCAAAAAGTCCTTTTCTCCTGCGGAGGGCAAGGACACAGCTGATTCCGAGCAGACCGTCAAATCTTGATTGACAGCGCTTCTGTCAGCTTAGGGGGGCCTTTCTCCTTCAAGGCCCCCTTCTTGCTGCGTCACTGTCGATAGTAGCAAAATCGTTGAAGATTACCCGAACAGGACAATAAGAAGCAGCTTGCAGCAAGAATAAGTGGGCCCAAGGGATGGCCCACGCTCACCTTTGTTTCCGTAGCAGTACGGCCTTGTACAATCAGCACTGTGGGGTGGGAACAGTGACCCCTTACAGACCACGCATGCCCCCTGCAAGGAAGACTTTAGGCCTTTTTCTGCTTACTCTTTTGGGCCAGCAAAAGAGTAAGGCGTCCGGCGGGACGCGACCCGCCGACTTTGCTTTTCAACAACCGGCAAACACCCATTAAACAAACAAAAAACTACAGATCAAGATCCCCAGCAATCCCTTGCATCGCCACCAGACAAAGATCACAAAATTCCGCAAGGGGAATCCCCGCAACCTCACATTCACGAATAATGTCGCGGTTCGCCCCGGCAGCAAAAGCCCTCTCCTTGATACGCTTGCGCACGCTCTTCGGTTTGACGCTGGCCAGCCTTTTGTCAGGGTAGACCAGAGCCGTGGCCACGATCAGGCCGGTGATGGTTTCGCCGGCGGCTAACAGATGGTGAAACGGAGTGCTGCGCTTCTCGCCGGGGTGGGCCGTCTCATTATGCAAACGGATCGCTTCGATAATCTCAGCATCCAGCCCCCGACCGGTCAGAATACGAGCGGTCTCAATGGTATGTACCGTCAGGTCGGTATGGGTCTCGGCGTCGAGATCGTGCAGCAGACCGGCCAGCCCCCACTTCTCAGGGTCTTCGCCAAGGTGCTCCGCCAAAGCACGCATTACCGCTTCAGAAGCCAGGCAATGCTTGAGCATATTCGGGGTTTTTACATGGTCCTGCAGTAGGGCAAACGCTTCCGGTCGGCTAATTCCGTATGCCATTTCAACCTCACTTTTTCGCTTTGGAAATGCTTTCGTACGCTTCATTGATGTCGCGGAACTTGCTCTCGGCAAATTCAACGAAATCGTCCGGCAGACCCTTGGAAATCACCTTGTCCGGGTGGTATTCGCTGGCCAGCTTGCGATACGCCTTCTTGACTTCGGCAAGGTCGGCCCCATTCGACAGACCGAGCATTGCGTAGTGATGCGACAGGTCGCTGACGAACTGGCGCTTGACGGTTTCGTAGACATTACCATGCAAACCAAGATGCACTGGTGCGGCGCGCAACAGGCTATCTTCGGCCGGATGCAATTCGCCATCCGCCATGGCCACCGTAAATAGGATTTCATAGAACATCATGCGCAACTGGGGGTCATGATTGAAAATCTGTCCGAACTGGCGGGCATAGTCTTCAAAAGGTGTGTTGTTTTCCTTGGCCTGATTGAACAGGCCGATTGCAAACTGACGCGCGGCTGCATCAAGGTTAAGCCGTTGACGCATGAACTCCTGCACTGCCCGGATTTCATGCTCACACACCTGGCCGTCCGCCTTGGCAATTTTGCCGAGCATGGCAAAGGTCGCCGTAAAAAACACCGCCTGGCGCTGCTCCAGGCCAGTCATCGAGCCAGTTTCAGCCCGTCGCACACCCGGCTTGTCGTCAACCAGGGTATGTCCGAGCGAGGCTCCCACCAAGGCGCCGATCGGTCCACCAATCATGAACCCGACGCCGCCACCCAAAATCTTTCCAAACCAGGACATGCCTTCCTCCTGTCAATTGCTTTGTCTTTAAAAGCGGTTAGTCATATCGGCTCTGGAAGCGAAAACTTTTCACGATGCCGCGGGGTCACTTGCTGATAAAGTGCCTGCAGTGCCGCTAAATCTTCCTCCAGGTGGCCGGTCGGCCAGAAGGCCTCCATCATCTCAACCCTGCGTTTACGATAATCGAGAGAGACCGGCACCACCGGAATTCCCGTTTGCAGGGCAATAAAGTAAAAACCGGTCTTCCAGCGCCGCACTTTACTGCGGGTTCCCTCGGGAGCGAGGGCCAGCAAGAAGGGTTTACCGTGCTTGAAGCGAGCTGCTAAATTGCTGATCAAACCGTGCGGAGCAGCACGATTAACGGGAATTCCGTGCAGCCAAAACAAAAAGGGCGCCAGCGTCCCCTTAAACAGAGTGTGTTTCCCTAGCCAGGAGACATCAAGATTCAAGGCAAGGCGCGTCGCCACACCGATAACAAAGTCCCAATTCGACGTATGTGGCGCGGCGATTATGACAAACTGCGGCAGGTCTGGCAAGGAGCCAACCACCCGCCATCGCAAAATGTGCAGCATGGTTCGACCCAACCAACGTGTCAGAAAAGTGCCGCGCCGAGGCACGGCAGGGCCAATCTGCGGCAACTGCATGCGATGACATCCCGGCTCAAAACAAACCAACAAAGGAAAGGAGCATAATAGCATGCTGTCAGAACAACAGCCAGACAGATCAAAGTCATTCTGCATGGGGATGCGACCGGAAGGAACAGGCAAGGACAACCGAACACAAGGCAAACGTAAATCTGGTGAGAGGGCTTAATTGACTGCGCTAAAACACGTCATCACTCAAGAAAAAACCGTTTCCAGCCTCCATTAAAGAGAAAGAAAACGGCGACATTCCATAGAGATAACAATTCAGTCCCTCTCCCAGCCCTCGCGACAGGGTGGTTAATGTGCAAGGACCATTCCAAGCAAAAACAACCCCTGTCTTACGCAACAGAAGGGTCTTTGCCGGGATCATAAAACAACCAGCTCTTCCGGTGAGAAGGTCATACGTTTCGCCATCAATTCCCGCAATTGGAACGTATTCTCGATGCCAATGGCGCCAACCCCGGGCAGGAC
The DNA here is from genome assembly GCA_030145205.1 of Desulfuromonadales bacterium. Taxonomy (GTDB): domain Bacteria; phylum Desulfobacterota; class Desulfuromonadia; order Desulfuromonadales; family BM103; genus JAQYVZ01. The sequence goes on from JAQYVZ010000020.1 coordinate 4,418, forward strand.
AACCTTCGGCTCAAACGCGAAGGTCATCCCTTCTTTCAGCTCGAAATCGTCAAACCCCCTGGCAATAAACGGGTATTCGTCGATCTCGATACCGACACCATGCCCGATAAATGACACCTGGGCACCCTTCGCCCCCATGAAGCTATCCTGGTAACCCAGTTCTGTAGCAAGCTCGCAACAGGCCCTGTACACGCCGCCCCAACTGGCGCCGGGAACAGCGACCTCCAGCATACGGTGCTGTACCGCCAACATGTCGTCGTAAGCCTTAACCAGCTGGTCAGGCAAACCGCCAATACAGAAGATCCTGGTCTGGTCGCTCAGATAGCCATCGAAGGCTCCGGCAAAATCAACGCAGATGACTTCATTCGGCCGGATTGATTTGTAGCTCGCTCCCTGGGCGACCGACGGATTCACCCCCATACCACCGAGCGGGGTGTCCAGGTAGGTGGGAACGGCACTGTCCGAACCGGAGAAGATATGCCCGTAAAAAAGCTCATTATTGAAGCCACGCATCCGGGTGATCCCCTGGTGCCCTTCCTTGCGGGCAACGAACTCCAACTCGGCTGCCAGCTCCAGGTCAGTCATCCCCTCCCGAATGACCTCAAGGGCGCGCTCATACACTTTATTGACCTGGACACCAGCGTCCTTCATGATCCCGATTTCATATTTCGACTTGACCGCACGTACGGTACGGATCAATGGTGTCGCATCGCTGATGACGCACGCGCCCAGCAATTGCTGGAACCGCTGATAAATCGCGACCGGCAACACATCTAACTCCATGCCGGCCTTTTCCGGCAGAGACATACCGAAGTCTGATAAAACATCCGGAAGAGCCCGAAAGCTACTGAAAGGGACCACGTTTTTCAATCCCGATTCCATCCGGGCGCGCTGTGCATCTTTGCGCACCATGTAGACCGACTCACCGCTGCAGGGGACAAACAGGACACCCTGCTGAATCGTCCCGGTAAAATAAAACAGGTCGGCATTTTGCAGAATCAAGACCGCATCCAGATCATGCTGCGCCATTTCTGCCTGCAGCTTTACGATTCGGGCTTCAAGTTCAGTTGCTGGGGTAATTCTCACGAGAATCTCCTTGGGGTCCTCAAACTTTATCTCAACCAGAAAAAACGTATTTTTTTAAATATTTCAAGAAGATAAACAGATATCAAAGCATAAATAAACGGAGCTCATATCGCCATGCGCACATTCTTAATGCAACCATTTCCAGTCATGATTGTTTTCTAGGCAAAAAGCTAAATCTGTTTTTCAAACTGGCGCTTGAATGCCAACCAACACCTTTTCCACACCTTTTTCCACGACCGACTGTGGACAGAACAACCACCGGTTTTCGAACTTCAACCGGTGCGCAGCAAGGAGTCCTCACCGACAAGCCAAAGACGACCCAAAGCAAACGGAAGTAAGGGATGGAGATGTCGACGAGGGGTTCATTGAACCAGCGGCAGATGAACTGAAACACGCGTCCCATGACCGCGCTGGCTCTGCAGCGCAACCGTACCGTCATGGGCTTCGACCAGGTGTTTGACAATCGTCAACCCCAGGCCTGTGCCTGAAATCGCCGTATTGGTCGCATCGGCGCGATAAAATTTCTCAAAAGCCCGTTCCACCTGGTCAGGCAACATACCGAGGCCTGAGTCACTGACAGCCAGATGACACATCGTGTTTTTGAGTTCTGCCTGCAAGCAAATCGTACCGCCACTGGGGGAGTACTTGACGGCATTGCCGACAAGATTTTCCAGGATCTGAACCAAGGCGTAACGATCCGCCTCAATCAGGACCGGATAGTCCGGGAACTCGATCGCAAACTGATGTTTTGTGCAATCCAGAGAAAATTCGGCAACAACTTGTTGACAGACTTTGCCAAGATCGCAGGGCTCATAAGAGAGCTGCAGCCCTTCGCCGGCTTCGATCCGGCTGATATCGAGCAGGTCACCGACGATCTGGGCGAGATTTTCCGACTTGTCCTGGATCAGTGTCAAATATTCCCGCCAATTCTCCCGGGTGTGCTCCTCCTGGGTCAGCAACAGGTCCGCATACCCCAGAATGGTTGAAAGCGGGGTGCGCAGCTCATGCGCAGCGGTTGACACGAAATCGCTCTTCATCCGATCGACTTCGCGTTCACGGGTGACATCATGCAGCAAGGTGATCCGCCCCCGGTAATCCTGCTCTGAACCGCGAATCACTGCGACCCGGGCCTGGTAGGTCCGTTCGCTGCTATCCTCGGAGCTCAAAGCCACATCCCTGACCAACACCTCGTCATCATCCGGGGCCGGGCCACTCAACAGGTTGCTCAACAGCTGACTGGGCAGAATGTCAATGCTCGGTTTCTCGGTCGAACTGGACAGACAAAAACCAAAGAGCTGCTCCGCCCGTTCATTCATCAGAACAATATGATCGTCAGCGTCCGTCACCAGCAGGCTGTCGGCTGCTGACCGCAAAATACCATGAACCTTGGCGTTGGCTTCCTGGGTTTCCAAGAGGGATTTCTGCAGGGCACCCTGTGCCTTTTTGTAATCCGTCACATCGCTGTACGCCATAACAACATGGCTGATCTCGCCATCATCAGCAAACAGAGGTCGTCCGACCACAGTGAAACTGCGATCACCCAGCGTCCATTCCTGCAGACGCTGTTCACAGCGATGCTGCAACACATCGACAAACGTGCACCTGGCTTTAACCTGCTCCTCCTGGCAGCACACGGCGTCATGGCAAGGAAGCCCGTAGACGTCTTCATCTTTACAGAGCAGCAGATCCTTGGTTTTCTGGTTGTAGGCCAAGACCCGGCCGCGGGGGTCGAGGACCAACAGGGCGGCGCCAACCGAATCGAAGATCGCCTGGATCTCGTCGTGAGCAAAACTCAACTCATGGTTGAGCTTGCGATGACTCTCCAAGACATGCTGAAAAGTCCGGGTCACGATGCCGATCGGGTCAAAATCAAGCAGACTCTGATCGTCAAGTTCTTCCGGGCGCAGGGTCTTGGTGCCGACCACGGACAGCATGTCGTTAACTTTGGTGCGGATGTACGCGTAGGCCTCGTTGCGATTGGCTCGCAACCGGGTATTCTCCTCCCGAAGCTGCTCTAGCTCGGCGGTCAGTTCAGTCAACCTGACATCATTATCAGCAGTCATCTTTGACATGCTTATCCTTGTTGAATATCCCTGTTACTTCTTCACGACAACCCGATAATAACCGGCAATTTTTTCAATTTCGGCATGCAGCCCCATGTTTTCTACGGTTGCCGGAATCGTTCCTGTCGCATCGCGATTGTCGGTCAGCACGACAATTTCAAGATCACCGGCTTCCAGACGATCAAATTGCTGATTGATCTCACGCAGGGCGAGCAGAAGACTCGACGGACAGATCTGACCACGAATATCCTTCTCAATCACCACGGGTTGTTGACTCATCGTCACGTCTCCTCGTTTACACCAGGAACTTCTGAAGCAACCGGCTGCCCACCCAGGCTCCCGGAAGCAATCCCGCCAGAAACAACAGACTCTGCATGGTCAACAACGGCAGCCCCCCCAAAAGGTGCCAGACGTTGCAGCCAGGTGCCAGGCGCGACCCAAAGGCCATAATAATCCCACCGCAAAAAACCATCAGCGCCTGACCAACAGGCACTTTCCAATGAGGCTTAAATTCACCAAGACGCAATGCTGAGAAAAACGCGCCCAGAGGAATCCCGACAATCAACGGATACTGGATCAGGGCGATGACGTCGAACTGAGGCCCGCCGCCACCGGTCAACACACGACCGATCGGCGGGGGCGCCAATTGAAACGCCCTTGCCGTAAAAAACTCGGTTGCGGCCACATGCTCGGGTACGAACAATTGCTCCACGCCTGCAGCAAATTTGGCGTATGAGGTCGTGATACCCATCGGCACGCCGCTCAACAACAGGGCAAGAAGACTCAAAATGGCAATAATACCGGCTGTCAGCCAGAGCGGAACAAACCCTTCCGGTGTGTAGCCCTGAGACCATTTCCCCTGCTGCCACCAGATCGCGCAGAGCAAAAAGCCAGCCCCAGCCAAACCCAAGGCCCAACCGGTCGGAGAGGTCCCGGTCAATTGCGGTAGCGTGACCGCCTGTTCATGCCAGCGAGAAGCTTTGGCAAGCGGCTGCCAATATGGGTGAATCTCCGCGTAGAGACCGCTACCGACAATCAAGCCCAACAAGCCGACCCCGGCCAAGAGACTGCCGCCACCGAGCTTGTAAAGTACGCCGACGACACAAGCGCCAGTCAAGACCATACCGACGCCAAAAACAAACCCACCGACCAGGGTGGCCCCGGCTGGAACGCCAAAACCGGGGAAGGGATAATATGGGAGCAGGCCTGTCAGTCTAGCCAGTTCAAACAGAAGCGCGCTGACAGCCACAGCAAAAACCAGAGGGCGTATCAAACGTGCAGAGCGGAACAGGAACAGATCCCGGAGGGCCCCCGCCAGACAAAAATCCGAGCGGTGCATAAAAAAACCGGCGGTCAAACCCAGGCAAAACAAACCGCCAAAGACCGTAACAAATTCCGTTTCCACTCCCGTAACCCCATATCCTTCCAACACATAGGAAAATACACCAAAACAAAGAGGCCAACAACTGAAAACAGGCAAACCCACACTAGGCATGTGGGAATAACCAGGCCGGGCATCACAATCTGTCAGTCAAACACTCGGCTAGCAGGCGCGACGCATGATTGCCACCAGCAGTTCGGCCACCCGGGTCATGTCCGCAACGGACACCCGTTCTTGCGTGGTATGAACATCTGTCATGCCCGTCCCGAGAATGACCACATCGAGACCTTGCGCATTGAACATATTGGCATCACTGCCGCCGCCGCCCGTCTGCAGTTCCATTGGACGGTCGAGCTCCGCAGAGGCGTCCAGAGCCAGTTGGACGACCTTGGCGCTTTCCGCAACACTCATCTGCGGATAATCGGGTCGCACCTCGAAGTGCACCTCGGGCCGACAGAGCCTTCCCTCAATCTCGCAAACCATGCTGTCGGCGGCCTCTTCGAAACAGGTTTGCATATGGGTTGTCTGCTCCTGAAGCCTGTCCGGATCATGGCTACGCGCCTCGCCCTCGACCCGCACGCTACGAGGAATGATATTACAGGCGACGCCACCTTCGATCCGCCCCATATTCGCCGTGGTTTCAGCATCGATCCTGCCAAGCCGCATACGCGCCAGGGCACGTCCTACAGTCTGAATGGCCGAGACACCAAGCTCCGGGGCGACACCGGCATGTGCTTCACGGCCTGTCACTTCAACATTGATCCGGTTGGCCCCAGGAGCCCGCAGGACCATACAATCAACCCCGGTGGTGTCGAGGGCGTAACCGTAGCGTGCTTCAATCAGGCTGAAGTCGAAACTTTTGGCCCCCACCAGGCCGATCTCCTCGGCGACTGTGACCACCACTTCGATCGGCCCACGTGGTATCTGTTGTTCGCGCATCACCTCCAGGGCTTCAATCACCTCGGCGATTCCCGCCTTGTCGTCTGCACCCAGAATGGTTTCGCCAGCGCTCGTAAATACGCCATCCTGCAGAAGCGGAACCACACCTTCGCACGGTTCGACCGTATCCATATGCAAGGAGAACAGCAGCGGCGGCACATCCAGCCCTGCGGCAGGGAAGCGAGCTACCAGGTTACTGACCTCCCCGGAGGTTACGTGCGATGACTGATCAAACCGGACATCTGCACCCAATTGACGCAAGCGCGTCTCCAGATAAGCAGCGATTTCCCCCTCACGCAGGGGAGGACTCGAAATGGACGCCAGGGCGGCAAATTCTTCAGCGAGGCGGTTCGGGTTGATCATTGTCAAAATCCTCGGTCATTCCGGGCAGGTATGAACACTCGTGAAACGGGGCAAATCCCCCAATCAGGCACAGCATTCTTCTTACCGCATCAGGGCTGGCTCTGGCAAGGGAAAGCCGAGATAATCGTAGACAGACCTTCACGACCCTTGCTAAAATTGTGAGATAATCTAAGGGCAATTCTTTCAACTTTTCTCTACAGGCAGACCGTGAACCACGATTACCAGCCACCACTGGAAACACATACCCGACGCAAGCGTCCCCGAACCAAATGGAGTCGTTGGCTGATCCTCGGGCTGATTATTCTCGCGGCGCTCCCCTTTTTATATCGTCAAACTGCAACCACGACGGAAGCACACTCCAATACGGAGCAGGCGTCACTGAAACCGGCGATCCCGGAGATCAAACGGGAGACCCTGCTCGGTGAAATTGCACCGGGTGACACCCTGACCGCCCTGCTCGGCAGCTACTTCTCACCCCAGGCACTTCACCAGCTGGGCAAAGAGAGTAAGGAGATCTTCCCCCTGTCACGCATTTGTGCCGGACAGCCTTACAAAATCTGCCTGGCGGACGGGGCCTTCGAACGCTTCGAATACGACATCGACAGCAATGAGCAGCTGTTTATCAGCCAAAACGATGACGGCTTTAAGATCGAACGTAAGGACATCATCTACGAAGTCACCACGCATACCGTCAGTGGCGTCATTGCGAGTAGCCTCTTTGAAGCGGTGACGGCAACCGGCGAATCGGATGTTCTGGCGATGAATCTGGCAGATATTTTCGGCTGGGACATTGACTTCATTCTCGACATCCGCCAGGGGGATTCGTTTCAGGTTCTGGTCGAAAAGCGGTTTCGCGAAGGCAAACCAGCCGGCTACGGCCGCATCCTGGCGGCTGAATTTGTTAACCAGGGCAACCGCTTCGACGCCATCCTGTTTAAAGATGGCGACCGCCGTCCCGACTACTACTCGTCTGACGGCCAGAGCCTGCGCAAGGCCTTCCTGAAAGCGCCGCTCTCTTTCTCGCGGATCTCATCAGGGTTCACCATGCGCCGGTTCCACCCAATCGCCAAGACCTGGAGAGCCCACCCGGCAATTGATTATGTCGCGCCCACCGGAACGCCGATCAAGACTGTCGGTGACGGCGTAATCAATAAAAAAGGCTACACGAAGGGCAACGGCAACTACATCAAGATCCGCCACAACAACGGCTATGAGACCCTTTACCTGCACATGAGCAAGTTTGGCAGAGGCATTCGCCAGGGCGGCCGGGTCAGCCAGGGGCAAGTGATCGGTTATGTTGGCAGCACAGGTCTGGCAACCGGCCCGCATCTCTGTTTCCGGATGCGCAAGCATGGTGCGCCAGTCAACCCCCAGCGGGTCAAGTCGCCGTCGGTTGCACCAGTCTCTCAAGCAAATCTGGACAGCTTCCGGACGGAGGCGCAAACCTTGCTGACCATGCTCGACGATCCGAAGGTCCACCTGGCAATGGACCAGGAGCACACGAAACAACTCAGAAAAGAGGATCAGTAATATGGCCGTCCGACTCGGGGAACTTTTAATCCATAATAAGCTGCTCACCAAGGAGCAACTTGATGAAGCTTTGCAGGCGCAGGTTATTTTTGGCGGTAAGCTTGGTACGATTCTGATTGAGATGGGACTGATCAGTGAAAGCTTGCTGGCCAAGGCTCTCTCCAAGCTGATGAAAATCCCTTGTGCCAAACCGGGACAGCTCCAGAAAATACCGGGGAACATCATCGCCATTCTGAGCGCCGAACTGGCCGAGCAATATAAGGCAATCCCCATGATGCTCAATGGGAAGAACCTCACCCTGGCCATGGCCAATCCGCACGATCTGAAGGCAATTGACGACATTTCTTTCCGAACCGGCTACATCGTGCGCCCCGTTCTGGCCTTGGAGGTTCGCCTGGTGCATGCGCTGGAACGTTATTACGACATCAAGCGCTCAATGCGGTATATCGCCCCACCGACCCAGGTACGCAAGGAGCTGGATCAACTCGAACAGAAGAGCGCCAAGCAAGAGGAAGAAGAATACCTGGGCGCCCCCGGTTCCGAGCACGTCTACACTCCGGAGACCATCCAGAAAACACCAAACGGGGCCTTTCCCGAAGAAGAAATTGTGGCTCCGCCCGAAGAGGAAGAGGTTGAGGAACAGCCTCAAGAAGAAGAAATCGAAGAGTTGGTGGAAGAGGAGGTGTCGCTTGAGGAGACCTCCCTGCAACTGGTTGAGGTTCGTGACCGGGATGATGTCGCCGACGCAATCATCCGCTACCTGTTGACCCATTACCAGCGCGCTGCTCTGTTCATGGTGGTCGGCGGTCAGATCACCGGCTGGCGTTCAGCCCGTGACGGCGAGCCGATTGCCGGCTTCGACGCTTTTCAACTGCCCGCCACTGAACCCTCCGTCCTGAAAACCGCCATCGACAACCAGAGTTATTTTCTGGGCCCGGTTCCGAAAAGCGGTGCCAACCTAGCCCTGACCTCACATCTGGGACAACCCGTCCCTACGACCGTCCTGTTGCTCCCTCTCGTCCTGATGGGGCGCGTGGTCGGACTGATCTACATTGATGACCCGGAAACCAATCTGGCAGAGCATCTGCCGGACCTGCAGGTCCTTGCGACGAAAGGCCTCATGGCGTTCGAATTGCTGATCCTGCACAACAAGATCCTACGCAACTGACCTCCGACCCCCGTGAACTATCTCGTCCACCTCTATCTGGTCGGCAACGACCCGGAGCTCCAGCTTGGCAGCATGATGGGAGACTTTGTCAAGGGCTCCATCCCGGAGCATTTGCCTGACAATATCCGTCTGGGGCTGCGGCATCATCGGCAACTGGATGCTCTCGCCAACACCAGCTCTCATTGTCGCGCCAGCCGACGCCGGCTGGACGAACGCTTTGGCCACGTCCGCAGCGTGATGGTCGACATTTTCTACGATCACTTTCTGGCCGTCCACTGGGCCAACTACCACTCCCTCTCCCTGGAAGAATTCGCCGCCCGCTTCTATCAAACCTTGCAAACACACGCACAATGGCTGCCCGACGGGCTGACCTTGATTGCGCCCCGCATGCAGGAACGCAACTGGCTGGTCGCCTATCGACAGAAGGCTGTGGTCGAACGGGCGCTGCAACATCTCGCCACGCGGCTGAGCCGGCCCACGCCACTCGGCGAAGGCCTCGCCGAACTGGAGCACAATGAAGCCGATTTATTTGCGGATTTTCAAGGGTTTATGGAAGAGGCAACAGATCTGCTGAGTATCTAACACATGAAGCAACCATTCCGTGGCAGACCGCCAGCGCGCACATTTACTGAAATTTCCTCATGAATTTCCGATCAATGCGATCTTTCAGTCGGAAGACCCAGCGGCCAGCCAGGACATGACCGCGCCAGTGCAGCACTCCCCGGCCATCGCCGGTATTCAGGATCAACAGATAGTGTCGTTGGGGGTTGAACGGCTGCAACGGCTGCCCCGCCAGAGTCGCCAGCAAGTTTTCGAGCAAAAGAGGGTTCTGACGCACAGCGTAAACACCGACCTTGGCGAGCGGTCTCTCCTTAAAGCAGAGACAATCACCACCGGCAAACAGTTCCGGAGTGTCAACCGATTGCAACATCCGATTGACCAGCAGCCCGTCATCCTCACCGACACTCAACCCGGACTTACGGAACAACGCCGGAGGCCGGACACCCCACGCTAAAAAAACGCCGTCCGTCTCCAGCTCGGAGCCATCGTCGAGCAAGACACGTCCTCCCGCATAACCAGCCAAGTGGCTCTGTTCACGTATATCGATCTGCCGGCGGGCAAACTGTTTGAGGACGTGCGCTCGCATCCGATCGGGAAAGTTGGCTAGCAGGCGGTGGCCGGCAATTTGGAGAATCTCTCCATGCCGACCAGTGCATTCCAGCAAACGTCGCAGATTACCAGCAACCTCGGTTCCGGCTGGCCCTCCTCCGACAACCACCAGCCGCAGCTTTTGCCCGGCCGGAGTGACGAGCAAACGCTGGCGGGCCGTTTCCAGGTTGACGATCGGCTTGACTGGGAACAGGGCCTCGTCCGGCTCGACCTCCGGGGGGATCACGACCTCACTGCCGACATTAAAAGATGCTGTGTCGTACGTCAGAGTTTGCCCCGAAGACAGCATAAGCCGCTTTTTCGCAGGCTGGATGTTTGTCACGGAATCGTGAAGAAACGTAGCACCGCGCGAAACAGCCATATTCTGAATGTCAAAACGGATTTGCTGCGGGAGGTAGGTATTGCCGAGCAGGCCCGGCCCCATACCGGAGTAATAGTGATAACGATCCGGGCTGACAACGGTCACGGTGTGACCGCGTCGAAAGAACTCGTCCAGACGTTGCAGAAGCGTGAGGTGAGCGTGACCGCCACCAACCAGAATCAGATGACTCATCCCTGCAGATCACTCCTCGGGCAGGTAGCTGCGGAAAATATCTTCCCCTTCAAGAAATTCGGTGATCAAGATGCCCATACCTGCCTTGATTTTGCGCAGCAATTGCGGAGGAACTTTTTTTGCCCAGCGGACTTGCCCGTTCAGCAGAATTATCTCGCCACTGCTGGTTTTCAACTGGATTTGCAGTCGTGTCCCCGGCTTGAGCACGGCAGCGGCCTGGATGAAAATCCCACCGGGGGAGATATCCTCCGTATAGCCCATGTATTGGAGCTTTTCCGTACCAAAGCGCGCGGTCATCCGCCTTCTGCTACGATTAATCTGCCGTTTTCCCACTGTCCCCCCTTCCTGTGCTGGCACCAGCATGGCCGTTCCTGCTCCGCAAGTCAATCTCTCCGGGCATCAACCGGTATCACTCTTCCCCGGTACCGGTAGAAGCCTCGGCGTCGTCCGCCATCGGCACATTTTCCGGCGTCACCAGGTCACCGATGAACAGACTGCCGTTGTGGACGAAAAAGCAGGTCGGCATGCCATCGACCAGCTCCCGCAGGCGTTCGGCATGCTTCTCCTCGTCCCCCTCCTCCGGCGTCGCCAGGCCGAGCAGGACGACATCCGCAGAGGCGCTCTCCCGATGCATGATCTCCATCACGCTTTCTTCCTCGCTTCGCAGCATGACGTCAACTTCCGCCTTGATCCTGATTTCGGGAATCAGTTCTGCCAGAAAACGCTCCGTCTGCCCTTTCATCAGCTCATTCGAGGCGACACTGAGGATACGGATGCGGGCATCACGCCATTCGGGGTTACGGGTCAACAAGTAAGCGAGCAGCAGCATCAGATCGCCATTGCGCTTCAAACCGCCCCACCAGACATGGACCTGATGCTGATGACCCTCCCGGAACCGCATCACCGGCTTGACATCACCGATAATCAGGCTGCGGTTCAAGTGTTTCAGACGACGGATAACCCGCAAAAAGCCGATCAAGCGGGCCTCTTCGTCGGGCCAGCCAACCAGGATGGTATTGCTCTCCACCCCGGCCAGGCCATCAGCCTGGGCAACTGCCAGGATGCCTCGTTCCAGGTTCTGCACAACATTGACTTCGCCAAAGGCGACGATCCCTTCACGACGCAGTACCTCGTTAATCTCACGCTCACGTGCCGGTGTATCCATCTCCAGTTCAAGGATATCGCCATGCACCAGCTCACACACGGAAACCACTCCCCGGTTTTCAGAAAACCAGGCAGCGTAGCGGACCAGGTCCAGTCGACGTTCGACGTTGCTGACAAATACCAGCATATGCGGTCGCCAGTTGCGTGCCGTCATCGGCAGGTCGGCCAGTTTGACCAGGGCCCAGCGGATGACCGCTTCGAACAGATCGCGGCGCACATCCCCCCAGGCCTCCTTGCGGATACGTCGTTTCAAGAGCAACCAGATGCCCAGCTCGACGCTCAGTGCGAACAGGGTGGCCGGCCAGTGAATCAGGACCATGACACCGAAACAGCCCAGCGCCCCAAGCAGCCCCAGGTACCAGGGCAGACGCAGAGTCGGGCGCCAGGAGGGGTTGCCGGAAAGAGCCTCCAGAGCCGCGACCAAGTTGACAATGCCGTAGACACTCAAAAAGAACATGGTCGCGACAGTCGCCACCCGGTTCAGGTCGCCGAGAAATACGGCTATCAAGCTCAAACCAAGGGTAATCAGCAGACCGATGCGCGGTTCCTCACCCGGCCGGTTTGCACCGGCCAACCACTTCGGTACCAGGCGGTCGGTGGCCATCGCCTGCAAGGTGCGCGGTGCGCCGAGCATTGAGCCAACTGCCGAGGAAAAGATGGCACCCCACAGGCCTGGCAGGATCAACCAGGGACCGAGCAGGGCGATTTTGGTCCAGATCAGCGGGTCGCCAAGCAGGCTGTCTCGATCAGCGCCGAGCGTCAGTAGAACCGGGACAATCAGGTAGACCGCAAGGCCAACCAGAGTTGCCAACACGGAGCCAAGTGGAATAGCGCGACGGGGCTCAGCGAGGTCGCCGGACAAGCTGAGCCCGGCCATGATTCCGGTGACGGCGGGGAAGAATACGGCAAATACGACCCAGAAGCCGACGATCGGCATGTTCGCCATATCGAGCGCAACGGTCGGCGCGCTGATGGCCGTGCCGTCAAATGCGCCGCCGGCCAGGGCCAGCAGAGACACGACAATCAGGGCCATCACCGGGATCTGCATTTTCAGGGCGAACCCTGCGCCCTTCAGGGACAAAGCCGCAACCATCAGAATAATCAGGAAGGCCGCGACTGACACCGGGATACCGGGCCAGACAAACTTGAGGGATTCTGCCAGACCGAAGGCATAGAGGGTCACTGACAGCGCCTGGGACAAGAACAGCGGCAGACCGATTGCTCCGCCGATCTCCAGGCCGAGGCTGCGCGAAATCATGTAATAAGCGCCGCCGACACCGACCTTGGAGTTGGTGGCGATCGCCGACAGGCTGAAAGCGGTCAACAGGGTGAGCGCATTGGCCAGAACAACAATCAGCAGCGTCGGCCACAGGCCGACCTGACCGACCACCCAGCCGAAACGCAGATACATGATCACGCCGAGGATCGTCAGGATTGTCGGCGTGAAGACACCAAGAAAGGTGCCGAGTTGTCCACCTGAGGGGGCTTTACCCAGACCCAGGCGGGGGCCGTTGGCGGCAGGAGCTTCAGACATTCATGGTCTCCCGGGGGGAAACATCCACTGAAAGATCTCGTCCCTCAGCAGAACAACATCAAACGATCGGCCAGTCCGTTGCGTAACCGGGCGGAAAGAAAGTTTCCCGGGTCCGGTTGAAATACCCGTATTGCAGTTCAGGGAAACGACCCTTGAGCTGCTGTAGCATCGTCAACATACCGAGGCCCTGACCCTTGAAACCGAGCGCCTGCTGATACATGGTCGGATCAATGCTCAGATTGCGCATCTGAATCATGTCGATGCCGATCTCGTCAATCAACTCGCATAAAGCATCCATCTCTTCGCGCCGGTCACTCACCCCGGGGAACACCAGGTAGTTCAGCATGGTGTAAAGCCCCGCCCGCCGGGCCCGGCGCAGCGACTCCAGGACATCTTCAAACGTGTACACCTGGGGACGGTAGTAGGCGTTGTAGGTCTCTGGCAGAACTGAGTTGAGCGAGACACGGATCGATTCGACGCCGGCGTCGGCCAGGCGATCGATTGCGTCGGGGATACTGGCATTGCTGTTGAAGTTGATGGTACCGCGCTCGGTCTGGCGCCGCATTTCACGCACCGCCTCGCAGATTAGGTCCGCCTGCAGAATCGGGTCGCCCTCACACCCCTGTCCGAAAGAAACAATGGCGTTATCGGCGCTTTTGAGATGAGGAACAGCCACTTCGCAGAGTTCTTCAACTGTCGGCACAAAGGTCAAGCGATCCTGACTGGCCGGACAGCAATCGGACTCCTGGTAAGAGATACAGCCCAGGCAGTGAGCATTGCACGTCGGCGAGGTCGGCAGAGGCGCTTCCCAACGACTGAAGAACAAGTTCTTGGCTGCAAAACAGTGGTAATCGAGGGCACAGCGCGCCAGCTGCTCATAGAGTCGGTTGTTCGGATATTCGGTCAACCGCTGCCGCACCAGAGGGTCCAGTTTGCGGTCGTCGAAATGCTCCGGCTGCCACTGCGGGTTGCGATCAACCTGCACAGCCGCCGCGTAGAAACGCTCTTCTTCGACGCACCAGCCGACCGCCGTATAGGACCAGAGCGGCAGCGTGGTCTGCTTGCGGGCGTAATCGGCCGCCGGCAGAAGGGTGCGGGTATAGCCCGGGGTCAGGAAAGCTGAGACGCTCTGAATGGCGCCCCCGCCCAGCGTGCGCGGCAAGTGGTCACAGGTGATCTGCCGGCCACTGCGACGATCGAAACCGACCGGCGGAGTCCCCGGAATCGTGAACAGACGGCTGCCTTCCGGCAACGGAATCAGTTCGGCATCCTCTGGCGTGACGATACAAGTGCCGTTCATGCCGGCCAGCAACAGGTCGGGGTGCTCGAACACTTCGCCCTGTTCATCCGCGACAACAGCCAATATGGTTTTCTTGCGATTATTCATGGCCCGTAGAATACCGAATCTCTCAAACAGAAGACAACAGCTTTAAACATACAGTCTACCGCGTGAAACTTACAGCTGTTTTTCCCTTTATACCACTGCAAACATTGGCTATCCTTGCGCCATGCGTACCATTCTGACCAGCTTGCACAGCAAGTACATCCATAACAGTCTGGCCCTGCCCTGCCTGGCTGCCTATTGCGGTGACGACTGCGGTGAGCTGCTGATCCGCGAATTCACCGTCCATGAACCGCGCGAATCGGTGTTGGCTTTATTACTGGCCGAGCAACCGGACGTGATCGCTTTTTCAGTTTACATCTGGAATCGCCTGGAGACCCTCGCCCTGGTCGATGCCCTGGCAGTGGCTCGACCGGAGCTGCGCATTCTGCTCGGCGGACCGGAGGTTTCTTTCGAAGGAGCGGAATTCTTCGTCCAGCACCCCGGGGTCACCGCTCTGATCCATGGTGAGGGCGAGATGCCGATCAAGGCGCTGCTGCACGCCTGGCACCTGCAACAACCGCCCGGAGAGATCCCCCGCCTGTCTCGACGCGAAGGCGATACTGTGGTTGGCGAGACGGATGGTCCGGTTCTGGCTGATCTGGATGACATTCCCTCGCCGTTCCAGTCCGGCTTGGTCGACCTGAGCCGAGGCTTTGTCTATCTGGAAACCAGCCGCGGTTGCCCCTATCGCTGCAGCTTCTGCATGAGCTCACGGGATGACCAGGTTCGGTCTTTTTCGATGCCGCGTATTCAGGATGATCTCCGCTGCCTGATGGACCAGCGTGTGGCCAAGATCAAACTGGTCGACCGGACCTTCAACTACAACCCGCAGCGGGCACGCGAGATTTTCCAGTTCATCCTCGATCACAACCGCGCCAGCCATTTCCACTTCGAGATCGGCGCCCACCTGCTCGATTCCGAGACCATTGCACTGCTCAAGATGGTCCCTGCCGGTATGTTCCAGTTCGAGATCGGCGTGCAGTCCACCTTCGACAAGACCCTCGGCAACATCAATCGACATGTCTCCCTGGAACAGCTCGAACAAAATGTCAGACAACTGCAGGCAGACGGTCGCATCCACCTGCATCTCGACCTGGTCGCCGGTCTGCCGGGAGAGAGCTATATCGATTTCCTGACGTCTATCAACCGGGTCGCGGCACTGCGGCCTGACCATCTGCAAATCGAACCGGTCAAACTCCTGCCGGGAGCTCCCTTGCGAACCGATGCCGACAAACTCGGTCTGCGCTTTGATCCGACCCCGCCCTACACAATTCTCGGCACTCCCGAGATGACCTTTGCAGAGATCGAGCAGTTGCGCGGCATGAGCCGCCTGATGGACCTGACCTGGAACAGCGGCCACTTCGGGACCTTTATCGAGCAATTGTCGCAAGCCTGCGGCTCACCAGCAAGCGGGCTCGAACAGATGACCCGTTACTGGCACGACAAGGGTCTGTTCCGCTTTCCCATGTCCCGCCACGATCTTTTTCTGCGCTGCTGGGATTTTGTATGTGACAGCTGGCCGTGGGATGAGCTCACCAGCCTGAAGGATGCGCTCGCCTACGATTACGCTTTTTGCGAACGGGTCAACCCGAAAAAAATTCCGGCCTTTTTCGATGCGAAGATGACTGCAGCAGAACAAACCTGGGTTGACGAGCAGGTGCAACAGGAAATAGCCGCCGTCAAAGGCAAAGGAATCAAGCTGCAATATTTTGCCGCTGTCTTCACAACACTGCCGGAGACTGATGACCGAACCCCTTTGCTCTTCCTGTACAGGACAAAATCAGGGGAAGGACGGGTCACTGATGTCTTGAAAAGGGAAGTGAGCAGCCCTGAGTAGAGAGGCCCATGGCTGACTTTCCTACAGCTGGAATACTCCGGAAACGTCCGGATTAATGATCAGACCCTCCAGGACCAGCCCTTCCAGCAGCTTATTGCCGCTATCATACGATTCCACAATTCTCGGTAGTTTTAGCGAAGGATCCATCCAGAGCACATACCGGTGGACATCTCCAACCTGTACATCGGGGTGTCCGGAAATTTCAAGGACATCAAGGGAGAGCCCCAGGCGCTCTTCTTCACCTCGCTGCGTGAACGTTCCCCGATCTGCCAGTTTCTGCGCATTCTGCAGCAACACCCCGAGATCCGATTCATCGGCCCTGTGGCCTGAAGGGCTGCGCACCAGTTTGGCCGTAGGCTTCAGACTCAAAACCAGGGGTTTCATGATCCCGAACGGTCGCAGTTGTACCTTACCGGTGTCCGGCCGATAAACCAGTGCCGCACCCTTGTGCGGCTTGACGAAATCCATGCGGACAAAACCCGGCTTCTGGTATTGGTAGTGAATGATCTGCTCCGTGTTGCCGTAAGACCGCATGGTTGCTGCATAGCTGGAAAGGGAATCAAACGTCCGGATGGCCTCTTGCAACAGGTTTTCTGATGCAAAACCCGGCGACAAAAACATGGACAAAAAAAAGAAGACGCTAAAGAGACGCATGCTCTACCCGTGCTTTCAAATTTCTGATCGCGTGCCGCATGGTGAAATCGTGGTTCCAAGCAAAAAGTTTTCTGAACAACCACCACTTGCACAACTTTCTCAGAAACGGAGACATAATCTCTACATTCCACCGGAATGTCGCCAAAGTGCGGTCGCCCTGTCCCTCAAGGGTCGAAATACCGACCCCCTTGAGATCACCACTCGCCGTCATTTCAATTCTGGAGAAAGGCTGACACTGCGTCACGACTGTTTGGAACTGCAGGGTGTGAGGTAAAAACCCCCGAATAATGTAACTGACCTCAGACCCCTCCTGCAGGCAAGGTTCCTTACCGTGAATTGTGACGTTTTTCATATCAGGCCACCATTCCGGATAGGCCGTAACATTGACGGTCTCCCGCCAAATAGCGGAGACCGGGGCGTTAATAGTACAGCATGTAATCAGATCAAAGGCATTATCCATGGGGGGATTATACATGATACGAGAGTCAGTGCAGTTCTTTTACGCGTCGTGAGGAAGACAAGGAGCGGGCTTCTTTACAAAGAAAACAAGCTGATACAGCAACACGAGGCACTTATGGACGACCGGCAAACATGGCTCCAGAGCAATGCACACCAAACTGGTAGTATTTGAGTGTTAAGTTTGCACAATTATTGCATAAGGAATAAATTGATTTATTGTATAGTTGTGTAGTGAGTTAATAGGACCCTCAGGACGGGGCTTGATATGTACTCCGGTCACCACAACAGGAGAGAACAATGCCGCCGATTCGACTTTGCTGCCTGACGCTCCTGATCTTGCTGGCCTGCACCTTCGGGAGCTGGGCTCAAGAAGCATTGAGCTATGCCGGGGCAACAACCCTGCAACGATTTTTCATGCCGGAGGCAGCTCTGATCTTCCATCAGAACACCGGTCATGTTGTTAAAATCAGAGGCGGCAACACCACCCCGGGAATCTGCGCCCTTCTCAGGCATGAGGTCGACATGGCCGGTGCCGGACGACACCTGACGGAGGCTGAAAAGCAGCAGGGGCTGGTTGAACATTTTCTCGGCTGGGACATTTTGGCCGTCATCCTGCACACGTCGAACCCGGTTGAAACCCTGGCCGAAGAGCAGCTTCAAGGGATTTTTTCCGGAAGGATCAAGAACTGGCAGGAGGTGGGTGGGTCAAACCAGCCGATCGCTGTGATCAACCCCCCGGAAGGTTCCGGGATGAGGCAGGCCGTACACCATCTTGTTTTGAAGCAGGAGGCGTTTCTCCCACAGGAAATCATCTCACCGAGTGTCGCTGACTGCGACCAGCTGGTCGCCCTCTTCCCTTCCGGAATTACGGCCTTGAGCCGCAGTATGCTCGACAGCCCTCAAGTCAAGAGCATTCAACTTGGCGGCAAAGAGCCGACTCCCAAAGCCCTCAAAGATGGCTCTTACGCCTACGCAAAACCCTTGATCTTGGTAACCAACGGCCCCCCCGAAGGCGCCCTGGCCAACTTTATTTCTCTGGCAACCGGGAATACCGGTCAGAACATTCTGGACACGCATTTCGTTTCAAAGCGCTGACCGCTACGAGAACAGTCCTACCTCAACAGGTCACAACTGCTCTGTTCCAGCAGAGGCGCCAATGCATCGACTGTCATCGGCCGGCCGGTGAGATACCCCTGGACATAGTCGCAGTCCACATTTCCGAGGAAGATCAGCTGCGATTGTGTCTCAAGCCCCTCGGCAACAACCTTAAGCCCCAGATCATGAGCCAGGTTGACCACCGCTGTAAAGACCTTGGCCGAGGTGCCGACAGAATCAACATTCTGGGTCATTGAACGATCCATTTTTATCAGGTCAACGTTGAACTGGTTCAGGTAAGACAAAGAGGAGTAGCCCGTTCCAAAATCGTCAATCGCGATTTGCAGCCCCAGCGCTTTCAGTGCATTGAGACGCCGTGCTGCCACGATCGGGTCTTCCATAATTGCCGTTTCAGTGATTTCCAGGCAGATTTCACCAGGATCAATATCATGTTCAACAAGGGTTGCATGGACCTCGTCCACCAGATCAACCGTCATCAGGTGTTGGGGAGACAGGTTCACAGAGACCCGGAAACCATCTTCCAGCAAATCTGGATACTGATCATGCCAACCCCTGAGATCACGACAGGCGATGTGCAGAACGATTTTACCCAGGGCGACAATCAAGCCTCCCTCTTCAGCCTGAGGGATAAACTCATCCGGGAAAACCAGCCCCCGGGTCGGGTGGTTCCAACGAATTAACGCTTCGACTCCCTTCAAACCACCATCGGTCCTGTTCCAGATCGGCTGATAATATAGCTGGAACTGCTCCGGGGCAGTAATCGCCGCCTGAATATCGTTTTCCAACTTCTGCCGTCCCCGAATCGCCTCCTCAATCTGATCATTGTAAACTTGAATGCCGCCGGTCAGTTGACTCCGTTTGACCTGGTACATGGCGAGATCGGCCCGCCGCAGCACCTCCGACGCGCTCTCCCCGGTCACCGCCGTGAGGCCAATACTGACTTGCACCTGCAAGAGAAGATCGTTGCATTCGATCGGGAGGCTGATTTCCAGACACACCTTTTCAGCAAACCGGCTCGCCGCATCCGCATCTTCAAACGAGGCCACAATCACGAACTCGTCGCCGCTGAGCCGTGCTGTCAGGCCATGCTCCGGACAGATCTTCTGCAAACGTTCACCGACTTCTTTGAGGAAAATATCCCCAACCGCATGCCCGTAATTGTCATTGATGTTCTTGAAACGATCCAGGTCGGCAAGCAACAGCCAGCAGACATCTCCTCCGTCTTTCACATCTTTCTTTGACAGAACAGTCTCAACGAGATACATGACCTTGGCACGGTTTGCCAAGCCGGTCAGGTCGTCATGCATTCCCAACCACTCCAACCGCTTTTCATGCTGGCACCGATCAGTGATGTCTTTCGCCATCATCATCACATACTTGACGCTGCCCTCTGCATCAAAGATGGGCGCCAGGGACTGGTCAACATCCAGGGTGTGACCCCCATGAGTGACAAAGTTACTATCAAGACGACTCACACTCTGCCTGCCCGAGCCAACCTGATCAAGACAATCCCGTACAACATTTTTCTTTTGCGGAGCGACAATCTCGAGGAAAGGCTTTTCCAGCAACTCCTCCAAAGGAAAGCCGGTCGCTTGAGACATCTGTACATTCACAAAAAGCGGCATTCCCTCTGGATTAAGCAGCGCAACCATCAAAGGAGCATTGTCGAACATGGTGCGAAAACGTTCTTCACTCTCATGCAATGCTCGCGACGCTATCTGTCTTTCTTGCAGCATCCGGTTGGCGGATTCAGCGATATGGACAAATTCCTCAAACTCGATCTGGCTGGTATCGACCAGCACATCCTCTGCAGCCGCCTTGTCGAGCGAGGTCTCCAGCACACGGATATTCCGGTTGATCCGTTTCGAAAGCCAGCGCCCCGCCAACAAAAAGAAGGCGGCAACAAAGGGGATGAGTACGGCCGTTTCGACAACCTGTTTAAACAGCAGCGACAACATCTGCGCTTGGGCACGCTGCAGCTCCATGTCGAGATGGTCCAGATTGACCCCCGCACCGATGTAGCTGTCCCAACCGGGAATCGGCTTGCTGTAGCTCAGCTTCGGGTACTGCTGTTTATCAACAGAGGCCGGCATATGATAGCGAACAAAACCGCCACCACGCTTGGCCGCAGCAATCAACTCCTGCACCACCTTGACACCATTGCGATCAGTGGCCCCGATCATATTCCGGCCCTGACCGGGGCCGAACAGCTCGGTACCATCGTAGCTGACCCCAAAAATGGTCAATGATCCAGAGAACTGCAAAGCTTCAAGGCGAACACTGATTTCCTGGCGAATTTCGGCATCAAAGACATCCAGCGACGCGCTGGTCCCAACGAAACAGTCAAGCGGCTCGACGTGGCGCACATAAAATAATTTTCCATGCCCGTTGGCCGGAGCGCCCAATTCGTTGATCCGGCAGGAAACAAAACCACGCCCCTCGTCACGGCTGACACGGATCATCTCCTGGACATAATAGACACCATCCTGATCCTTGCTGGCCAAAGTGTATCGGTCTTCGCATTCCGGTTGGTCGGGGGAGAACAGGTCGGTACCATCCATACGTTTCACGAACAGGTCAGAATGTTGATTCTGGTCCTGCACTTTACGCAGGGCCTCCATCATCAGAGCCGTCTGCTCTTTTAATGATGGTGCCCCATCCGTTTCTGCCAGCAGGGACAAAGCTTTGTCATGCGCCTGATCCACCGACACTTTCAAGGAATCCTTGAAACGCTGTTCAGCATATTTTCTTTCTTCCTCGATAAAATCGATGATGAAATCAACACGCTGCTTGATAAGTTCTTGAGAATGTTCGAGAAAATGCTGTTGAACTTGGTGCGAATTACGTTGATATTCCTGCGCGTAGTTAACAGCGTTGATTACCAAAAGCAGCAGGACGAGGCTGAAGACGAAGAGGATGTTCCAGCTGAGAGAGTTTTTCTGGAAGGAGCCCTTCCCTTTCCAGAGCCGCCAGACCAGCCAGCCCGTCAGGAACAGCAAAAGAGCGATCGGCAGCCACCACCAGCCCAGTTGTTGCCAAAGAGCGTGTAAGGAGTTCATGGAGAGGAATGATGAGACAGGTTGATCCGTTGGTAGAAATTGATCTTCAGCCATGACACCGATCGGCCAGAGCACCCATGAGAGGGTCACAAGGAAAGCCGCAAAAGCATTTTTTATCGACAGAAATGGCGACAAACTGGGAGACCCCTCCGGCAAGAAAGTTCTACGTGAACGACGATATGTCGTCATAGACAACAGGGCATCGGATCAACCTGAGAATAAATCACCTTTCTGTATTCTAGCAGAAACACCCCGATCGTCCAGAGCTCAGGGCACACGAACCTGCTCTGAGCGCCGGGCAATCAGCGTTGGATCAGAATTCCGCCTACAAACCGGGGGTCGAGGTCTTCAGGGGTGATGTTGCAGAACGCCTCCTGCCAGAATTCCAGACAGTACTCAGCAAAGGTGCCGCCGCCTTCCTCGAGCGTTTCCAGCCAGGCCGCTGTTTCTTCAACCAATTCCGGGGCCACCTGTCCGGATCGACACACCCGTTGATGCAAAACCACCAGATCGTCGACAGCGACCGGCTCCGGCTGGAAGGACCGATCCAGCAGCCGGTTAGCGAGAGCAGTCAGGAAAATTTCTGACAGGGACAGGTCATCGACCGTTTCCAGCAGAACAGACTCCAGGTCAAACTCCTCTGGCGGCAGCAAAGCAAAGTCGAAATGTTCCTCGAACAGGCGCCGCTGGATTTCCAGCAGACCAAGCCACTCTTCGCAGAGTTGGACCTGGTGCAGACGGGCAAACAAATCGGCCTCCTCCACACCATCTTCTGCCAGGCCTTGGTAAAACTGCGGGCAGCTCTCCAGTAACGGATCGAGCATGGCCCGGAACGGCCGATCCAGATAAGCGCCGACTGTTGATTCCACAAGAGCTTTGGCGCGTCGCTGCAGACGCAGAGTCAGGCTGAAGCCGAGTCGGAAGAGGTGCTCGCAATAAACAGTCTTAAACAGCCCAGAGGCTTTACTAACATCCGTCCCCGCCAGAGACTCCAGGCCAATCTCCAGCAGACCGTAAATCTTCCGAATGCACGCCTGTACCTGGTCCAGATCGCCAACGTCGACCCCGTCAGCCATGGTCACTTTGTTAATCAGACAGGTCAGCTCCCAGGCAGTTGTTTCATCGACCCCGGCGGCAAGAATTTCCCCCAGCAGGCCCTCCGGCTGGAACAGGGCCAACGCGAAGCCGGGCGCCAGGCTGCCATCAGCGAGTCCCATCGCCAGCTTCTGCTCATCGTCAGCCCTAAAGCTGTCCGGGTCGAGCCAGGCATACACCAGACGCGCCTCGAACGGATCTGGGAACCCGAGATCCTGCAACCGACCGGTCCGCTGTTGGTAGACACTTTCCTCGATCAGGCTTTCCCCTTCGGCACAAACCGCGTCCAGCAGGTAGCGAAAAAATTCAGGGACAACTTCGAACAGCCGTTTGAACAAGGCTCCGTAGAGCTGGGCACCGGCATCGTCATGATATTCAATGTGGTAACCACCGTCCCGCTGCTGTGCTTCGGCCCGAACCTCTTCATCGTCAATCATCTCAGGACCGACCAGCACCGCAGTTTCTTTTTTCAGGATCAGGACCAACAGCTCGAAATTGACCTGCTGTAGTTTCTCCACCACCTGGAGATCTTCGCCCTTCAATAGCAAGGTGATCCAGGTCCGCGCCCGTACCGGGTCGATCTGATCACCCGACCAGCATTCGAAATCGAAAAAAGCCGTCCATTGCGCCGGGCTGACCAGACCGAGCAGATCAGAGCATTGTTCAGGGTCCAGAGCCTTGACCATCTGGTAGACTTCTTGCGCCGGCAGGGCCGTCATCAAATCGGCCCCCTGATCCGAATCAAGCAGCAACTCCATTTTCTGTTGAGGGTCCATTCGGCGCAGCCGCTCCAATTGCACTGGGCGCGATAGGGATTGGAACTCCTGAGGGGTGAGGTCTGATCCGTTTGAAGCTGATTTCATGCGTGTTTCTCCTGTTGGTGTGAAGGCAATGTAATGTGTGTCGCGGCACAGGTCAAGTCTGGAAAAATATGCCTTGACGGGCTCACAAAAATCTCACCACGGAGGCACAGAGATCACAGAGATAAACGAGGAGAAATCTTTGTGTTATCATAAGAAAAGCTCCCTCTCCCTTAAGGGGAGAGGTTTGAGGTGAGGGTGACTCAATGAAAACAAAAACCATGCGCTTTTTGAGCAAGTCCATCCTTCTACTGCTTGCCTGCAGCCTGTTCGCCCTCCCACCCGCTACGGCGGACACCCTTGACCTGCAAGCCCTGATCAAGGATGTTGAGCAGCAGTACATGGGACTATCGTCTCACGCCATCACCATGATGCGGGTCAAGACCGCCCACTGGGATCGGACCCTGGAGATGGAAGCTTGGTCGCTCGAACGCGATTACTATTTGATACAGATTCTCGAACCGGCCAAGGAGCGCGGTGTCGCCACGCTCAAGCGCGACCGTGAGATTTGGAATTACCTGCCGAAAGTCGATCGCATCATCAAGGTACCGCCGTCAATGATGGGCGGCAGCTGGATGGGTAGCCACATCACCAATGATGACCTGGTCAAGGCGAGCCATGTCGATGAAGACTACACCTTCACTCTGCTGGAGGAGACCGACGACGAATGGCGCATCGAATGTCTGCCGAGAGAAGATGCCGCGGTGGTCTGGGGCAAGATCATCTACCGAATCGGCAAGCAGCCGCGGGTTCCTCTGGATGTTGACTATTTTGACGAAGAAATGATCCGGGTTCGCCAGATTTTATTTGAGGATGTCCGGACAATCGGCGAGCGGATCGTGCCGATGCGCCTGACCGTCCTACCCCTGGAGAAACCGGAGGAAATGACCGTGTTCGAATATCGGGATCTGGTCTTTGACCTGGGTCTCGATGAAAACTTCTTTTCCCTGCGTCGACTCAAACAGCGCTGACAATGCTCTTTCGACTCGCCTCCAGAAACCTGTGGCGCAACCGCCGCCGCACTTTGCTGACCCTGTCGGCCATGGTGATCTCCGCCAGCCTGTTGATTCTCGCCCTTGGCGTCTTTTCCGGCATGTTCGAGGACATGCTGGCCTCGGCCACGGAACAATATTCCGGGCACATGGTGCTGGCCAACCCTGAATACCACAAACGTCGTGACATGTTCGCGGCCCTGCCGGAGCAGGTCGCCGAAAACCCAGCCCTGCTGCAGGCCACCGCGATCAAGGGACGCTCTCCCCGTTTGCGCAGCTTTGGCCTGCTCTCCCGCGACGACAGCAGCCAACCTGCTGAAGTGATGGGAATCCGGCCCGAGCTTGAACGGCAGGTCACGGCACTGCATACCAAGATTGTCGACGGCAGCTACCTGGTGGACGATGATCCGCACGGCATCGTGCTGGGCGAAGGGCTGGCCCGCAAGCTTAAACTGGCCATCGGAGACGAGGTCGTGTTCGTAACCCAGGCGGCCGACGGGTCGATTGGCAATGACCTTTTGTATGTGCGTGGCATCTTTGCAACCGGCGACAGCCGCAACGACAACAGCCTGGTTCTGGCTGACCTGCTCTGGCTGCAAACAACCCTGGTTATGGATGGGAAAATACATGAAGTTGCTATGTCCGTCGGTGATCCAATGCAGGCCGCCGCTATCGCCGACAAGTTGAACCGGCAGCTGCCGGCAGAGACCGAAGTCCTCGACTGGGGGGATCTGCTGCCGGAAATGCGGGAAGTCATTGCCACCTATGATGTCAGCCGGATGATTTTCGTCAGCATCCTTTACATGGCAACCGGGCTGGGCATTCTCAACACCTTCTTCATGTCGGTCATGGAGCGGACTCGCGAGTTTGGCATTCTCATGGCCCAGGGCATGCGACCCTGGACCGTGCGCTGGCTGGTCATGCTGGAAACCCTGCTGATGGGCTGCATCGCCTTGCTGATCGGCCTGGCGCTCGGCGTCCTGATGACACTGTTCATGGCTACGGTTGGCATCGATCTCTCCGGGCACATTACACCGGTCACCTATGCTGGCGGCACCATCCTGCCGCGTCTGCATGCTGTGTTCGAGATGAGCAACTTTACGGTGCCGGCGTTCATGCTGCTGCTGGTCTGCCTGGTCGCCGGCTTTTTGCCGGCCAACCGCGCGGCGCGACTCGACCCGGTCGTCGCGATTCGGGAGGAGTAACCGTCATGGACGCTCTTCGCCTGGCCTGGAGAAATCTCTGGCGCAACCGTCGCCGTACCTTGATTACCCTGTCGGCGATCGCCTTCAGCATTATGCTGCTGCAAATGAGTCACAACTTGTCGTTCGGCGTCTACGAGCAAATGGTCGACAGCGGCGTGCGTGCCGGTGCCGGGCACATGGCGATCTACCGAAACGGCTATCTCAACAGCCGCGACGAAAACCTGGACTTTGACACCGGCACGCTGGTTGAACAGATCGAAGCCCTGGAAGGCGTCAGCCAGGTTCTGCCGCGCCTCTACATTCCGGGTTTGGCACAATCGAGCCGGGAAAGCCGCGGCATCCTGCTGATCGGTGTTGACCCGGACCGGGAACGCCAGGCCAACCCGTTTCTGCGCAACATGGTCGATACTGATATGCTCCGCGGTTCATCGTCACGTGACGCCATTATCGGCTGGCGGCTTATGGATGAGCTGCAGATCAAGCCGGGCCAGAAATTCGTGGTCACGGCCCAGCACACGGATGGCACGCTGCATGCGGAACTGTTGCGGGTTCGCAGCGTGGTCAAGTCGGGAATCAAGGATATCGATAGCTCGTTGATCATGGTCGGCCGGGACCGGGCAGCCCTGCTCAGCGGACAGATCGGTAAGGTCCATGAACTGGCCATCATACTGCAGAAGGCGAAACTGGACCGCCAGGTTTTCCCGGCGGTCGCAGCTATAGCGAAGCAACAGCCCAACATCCGGACCGTCGGCTGGGAAGAGGCCATGCCGAATCTCGCCAACGCGATCAAGCTCGATTACACCAGCTCCAAATTTGTGTTCCTGATCATTCTCGCCATCGTGACGATCGGAGTTGTAAACACCTTGCTGATGTCGGTGATGGAACGCATGCGTGAGTTCGGCGTTATTCTCGCTCTCGGCAGCACTCCGATGAAACTTCGTGGGATTATCCTGGTCGAAGCCGGTCTGCTCGGCATCAGCGCCGCAGCCCTGGGGTGCCTCTTCGGCAGCCTGGCAACCTGGTACCTGTGGGCGGTCGGCATCAACCTGGAAACCTTTATCTCGGGGACGCTCGAGTTTGGCGGGGTGGTCTTCGACCCAGTCATGCGCGCCATCTGGGATATCAACTGGATGATAAAAATCGCTCTCTACGTGATCGGCTTGACCCTTCTGGCCGGGCTCTACCCAGCCATCAAGGCGGGCCGAATTACCCCGGTTGAAGCGATGCGGCACCATTAAATTTAGAAAGAAATCCTCTCTCCCGCCAAGGGAGAGGAAGAAAAAGCAAAAGGTTCTCGCATTTCGCACTCCGAGGTTGATATGTCCTTAATTGAACTGAGAAACGTCTCAAAAATTTATCGGACCGGCAATCTGGAGGTTGCGGCCCTGTCGGACCTATCTCTGACGTTCGCGGCTGGCGAGTTTGCCGTACTGGCCGGGCCTTCCGGGTCGGGTAAGACCACGGCGCTGAACCTGATCGGCTGTCTCGACCAGCCGACCTCCGGCCAGGTTTTGCTCGAAGGTCGGGACATGGGCGAAGCGAAACCGAAGGAGCTTGCCGACTTCCGGCTACAGCACATCGGATTCATCTTCCAGTCCTACAACCTGATTCCGGTTCTGACCGCTGCGGAGAATGCAGAATTTACCCTGATGCTTAAGGGCGTTCCCCACGTCAAAAGACGGCAGCGGGTTGAACAGCTTTTCGAGGAACTGGGCATCAGCGGCCTCGAAGACAGGAAACCGGCGGACCTCTCAGGCGGCCAGCAACAACGCGTGGCAATTGCCAGGGCTATGGCGGCCGAACCACACGTTATTCTGGCAGATGAACCGACCGCCAACCTCGATTCGCGGACAGCCGAAGAGTTACTGGCGCTGATGCGCGACCTGAACAACCGACGCGGCACCACTTTCCTGTTCAGCTCACACGATGATCGGGTGATTGCCCAGGCCCGTCGCGTTATCCGCCTGGAGGATGGCTGCCTGCACGATGACACAGGGCCGTTGTCATGAGAGACCGATTGTCCCGGTGGCCCCTTTGCCTGCTACTGCCCGGTCTGATCCTGGCCTGGTTTAATCCCGGACAGTCTCTGGCCCTGACAGCGCCGGAATGGTCCGGATCACTCAAAACCCTGAACATTATTAGCGAAAAGGATCCAACCGGGGCCATTCCCGATTCACAGTTGTCGAGCAATCGTTTCCGCCTCGAACTGGGCTGGGCATTGAACCAGCATCTCCGCCTGGAAGCGGCTCTTGATCATCAGCTCCTCTGGGCGGACCCGGCCGACCTTCTGGAGCTGTCCACCGACGGAGTCAATCGCCGCCTCGACCTTGAAACCACCTGGCACCACAGCGACGCATGGCGCAGCCGTCTGCAGCTTGATCATTTCAACCTCCGCCTGACCTTAAATAACCTGGATGCCGTAATCGGCCGGCAGGCGATCGGCTTCGGGCGCATCGTGATCTTCTCACCTCTGGATATCATCGCGCCCTTCCCACCCGACGCTCTGGATACGAATGTCCGGCCGGGTGTCGATGCCATCCAGATGTCGACTTACTACGACCTCAACGGGCAGCTTGGTGGAGCCTACGTCTTTGGAGATGTGCAACGCCACAACTCCTGGCTGCTGACATGGTCGGACAATCGCGGGGGAATTGACCTGCTGGCGATTGGTGGCCGCTTACGGAAACGACCAATGTTCGGCTTCGGCCTGGCCGGGAACCTCGGAACTTTGGGCCTCAAGGCGGAGGCCGCACATTATGAAGGACAGCGAACGAATGAACCTGGGGGCGACCTGCATCACTCCTTCACAATCGGCGCATTGGAGGCCTGGTACCGTTTTGACAACGGTCTGACCCTGATCAGCCAGTATCTCTACAACGGGGCCGGGTCCGACAACCCGGCTGAATATCTCAATGTCGCCGCCTCAGCCCCAGTGCAAGAAGGGTTGACCGCCCTGCTCGGCCGGAGCTACCTGCTCGTGGCCCCCTCTTATGAACTACACCCCCTCGTAACACTGAATGGGCTGTTGATCTGGAATCTTGACGACGATTCAGTGTTGATCCGGCCAAGCCTGCAATTCGAACCGCTCGATTCCCTCTCACTGGAACTCTTTTTAACCCTGCACAGCGGTGCGCACCCTACCTCTAGCTCATCAATTTTGTTTCCCATTCCCCGCAGCGAATTCGGTCTTCGTGGCGCCAGCGGCGGTCTTTTCGTCACCTTTTATTTCTAAATTTTTCATTCAATGTTTTTTTAATTCCCTGAAAATGCAGGCTGACATTGCAGATTTGGAAAGGCTTGGTATGCTTTTGCCATGGGTTTTATGATGCCTTTTCATCCGATTCCACCCGAAGGAGACCGCCTATGAGAAGCCTCATTCGCAATCTGTTCCTGCTGGCTATCCTGATCCCCGGCATGGCCGTCATGAGCCAGGCCGGCCAACGACAGGGAGCGCTGAGCATTAGCCCTTCCATCGGCTACCACATATTTGACAGCGACCAGAACCTGGATGATGCCGCGGCATACGGGTTTTCGCTCGGATATAACCTGACCAAACACTGGTCGGTTGAGCTCGATGGCCGCTTCACATCCACCGAAACTGATTTTGACAGTAGAGAGATTAGCAATGAAGATGTCGATGTCTGGGATTACTCCCTGAACGCACTCTACCATTTCAATCCGGACGGACCATTCGTCCCCTATGTGACCGCAGGCTTCGGCAATACTGTCTACACGATGGACACCTACAAGGATGACGAAGACTTCATGTTGAACTGGGGGATCGGCGCCAAGTACTTCTTTAATGAAGACACGGCTTTGCGCCTCGAAGCCCGGCACATCGGTGCATTCTGGTCAGATGATCGCTGGGACATCGACGGGAGCGGCCATGAAACGACCGAGAATCATTTCATCGTCTCTGCCGGTCTCTATTTCCAGTTCGGCGGAGTCGTCGCCCCGCTGCCCCCGCCACCAGACGACGATCTGGATGGCATTCCAAACCTGCGAGACAAGTGCCCTGACACGCCCTACGGCACGCTGGTCGATGCCGTCGGTTGCGAGCCGCAACCCCGGATAGCACCTCCGCCGCCACCCAAAAAACCGGTTGATCGCGATTCGGATGGAGATGGTGTGCTGGACAGCCGTGACAAATGCCCCGGGACGCCCAAGGGCGTGATTGTCGATGAAGATGGCTGCCCGATCAAGTTCACCCTGCAGATCGAATTTGATTTCGACAAAGCGGCAGTGCGGCCGCAATATCATGCACGCCTCAAAGAGGCTGCCGAATTCATCAACAAATATCCCGAGACCAAGTTCCTGCTGGCCGGCCATACCGACAGCCGCGGTTCAGACGCCTATAACAAGACCCTGTCCATGCGTCGGGCTGCTGCTGTGAAAAAATACCTGGTCGAGGAGTTCGGTATCGGTGCCCAGCTTCTGTATCCGCGCGGCTATGGTGAAAAACAGCCCATCGCAACAAACGATACAGATGATGGTCGTCAGAAAAACCGTCGGGTTGAAGTGATCTGTTGCGTGATTATCCCGCCTGAAGGGGAGTGAGTTGCGTCAGTAACGTCTGACAATGCCACCATGGGGGAAGAAAGGGGAGCGGTTGTACCGCTCCCCTTTCACTTTTTGGTATTTTGCAATTTTTTACGGAGGGTGAGGGGGAAGCTTAAGAAATTAAGTTCGCTGCTCATTTCTTTTCCACCGCAAGCAAATACGGAGCCTCGGCATGATTGGTCACCGTGACCTGCAACACCTGCCAATCGGCGCTTGGCAGGGCGGTAAAAAGCTGCTGAACTGCCTCGCCCTCTTCAGCACCACCGGGGTGCCCCGGGTAAACGGTAACCAGCAGGCGTCCACCTTTCTGCAGGAGAGGCAAAACCTGTTCCAGGGCAGCGATGGTTGAACTGGCAGACGTTGTTATCGCGGTGTCCCCGCCGGGGAGATAGCCCAGGTTTGCCACGGCAACCTTGATCGGGTCTTGAACCAGCTCCCCGATTGCCGTGTGACAGGCGTGAACCAGTGTCACGCCGGCCGTTGCGGGCAGCGGCTGTCCGGCAGCACCGTCAGCAACCGGATAGCCTGCATCGGTCAGGTTCTGGCGGGTGTGAAGTAAAGCTTCCGTCTGGATATCAAAGGAAACCACGCGACCATCCGGGCCAACCGCAGCTGCAAGCATGCAGGTATCCCGGCCCTTTCCTGCGGTCAGATCGATGGCCAGATCACCCGACTTGAGGGCTTCTTGAGCGAGCAAATGACTCCAGGTAACAATATGTGTGAGGGACATGGATACCGTAAGACAAGCGGGGTGGCAGATTAACCAGGCACGTTTTAAAAACTCACCCTGAAGAGCGCATTTCGTTGATGACTTTGACTTTGCGGTCGATCACATCTTTATGCGAAAGGCGCAGCAACTGCGCGAGCTGCCGAGCCAGAGCATCTTCATGCTTGTCCATCTTGCCATCAGCATAAATCACCTGCCAGAAACCTTCCATGACGTCCAACTTCTCTTCGCGTGAGAAGTGTGCGTTGATTTCCCGGGCAAACTGAAACAGGTCCAGGCTTTCAGTCCGCTCCTCATGCGCATAATCCACCAGCTCGGCAACCATTTCTGCAGACATCTTGAATTTATCGGCGAGCAAGTCGTGAACCACGCGGGCTTCAACGGCATGATAATGCCCATCACTGTGAGCAATCTCCAGCAACAGAGCACAGATCGCGACCTGAGCTCGCTCGAAGCGCTCGGCCTTGTTGGCTGGCTGTTCCGTCTGAAGCAAGTTTTTGATCAGACCGATCACGACTCAGTCCTTTCACCAAACCGGATAACCCGGGCCTTCTCCAGAGTAATCAGGCCTCCCTGGAACATCCCCTCAATGCGTGGCAGGATTTCTTCAATCCGGTCCTCTTGTTCGACGACTTCGACCACAACCGGCAGGTTCTGGCTAAGCCGCAGGAGCCGGTCCGTATGCTTGACGCTGCTGGCACCAAACCCCATCGCCCCCTTGAGAACCGTCGCACCGGAGAAACCTTCCTCAATCAACAGGTCGACCAGAGCTTCGTACAAGGGTTTATTCTCATAACGGTCAGTCTCGCAGATAAAGATCCGCATCAAGGTCATTTCTTGCTGTTCGGGCATCATCTTTCCTTCCTCAATGCTGTCTTCAGATTTGTCGAGCGACAAAAATACCCAGCGCGGCAGCACTTACGCAAACCAGCACGTTCAGCAGGATGTTAGCGCCCGCCGAAGTGAAACTGCCCTCCTCCAACAGCCGGATTGTTTCGTAGGAGAAGGTCGAAAAGGTCGTAAACCCTCCCATAAAACCAACCGTGATGCCAAGGCGCACCTCTGGGCTCAACAAGGTACTGTGCTGACTTCCCTCCATGATCAGACCAAGCAGAAAAGAACCAATCACATTGACGGCCAGGGTCCCGAAAGGCAGAGCAGTGCCCGTCGCCTTCAGCACCCAGCCGGAGACCAGGTAGCGCGACAAACAACCGCACGCACCAAAAATTCCAATATAAAAAAATTGCATGATTTTGTCCCTGTTCTGACTGAACTCCGGCCATTATGCGAGGACACATTCATGCTGTCAACTTAACTTCATTTTCATTGAGACAGTGCTGAGTACCAGGAGATGAGTACTGAGTTAAACATTGGCAACATTGTAAATTCAATGAGGTACAAATCCACCCTCATCCTAACCTTCTCCCGTCAAGGGAGAAGGAGTAAAAATGAGTCCCCTCTCCCCTGGAGGGAGAGGGCTAGGGTGAGGGGGACGACACAATGCTCATTACTCAATCTCTTCGTAAAAAACTTGCAAACAAACATTCGTTTTGCTATATATTAGCACTCTCAATCAGAGAGTGCCAAGAGCACCATTACAACCAGTAAAACCGTAGGAAACGGACCACATCATGAGTACGATCAGCTTACCAGTTGTCACTGAAACATTTGAACACTACATGACCCAGGTCAACCGCTTTAACCTGCTTACGGACAAAGAAGAGAAACGTCTGGCGCGCCGCCTGCGTGACCAGGACGACCTGGACGCAGCTCATCGCCTGGTCTGCGCCAACCTGCGCTTTGTCGTCAAAGTCGCCTACGAATACAAAGGTTACGGAATCCGCCTGCTTGACCTGGTTCAGGAAGGCAATATCGGCTTGATGAAAGCGGTCAAGAAATTTGATCCCGACCGCGGCATCCGCCTGATTACCTATGCCGTCTGGTGGATTCGTGCCTACATGCAGAATTTCATCATGCGCAGCTGGTCGCTGGTCAAAATCGGCACGACCCAGGCACAGCGCAAGCTCTTCTTCAAACTCGGCCAGACCCGCACCGCGCTACGCAACCTGACCGGGAGCGAAGACTACGCAGAAATTGCCAACGAACTGGACGTCAATCAGGAGGTCGTGCTCGAAATGAGTCAACGCCTCGGGCAGCGCGACGCGTCTCTCGATCTGCACCTCAGCGATGATAGCGACTTCAGTCTGATGGACACCCTCGCTGACGAGCGTGACAACCAGGAAACCTCACTGATCGACGCACAATCGCGCACACGGGCGACGGAGCAGATCGGCGAGGCCATGGCGACGCTCAAACCGCGCGAGCGGGAGATCATCGAGCAGCGTCTGCTCACTGAGACACCCCGAACTTTACAGGACTTGGCCGACGAATTTGGCATCAGCCGCGAGCGCGTCCGCCAAGTCGAGCAAAAAGCCCTGCAAAAGCTGAAAGGCTCACTGGGCGAATTAGCACCGGACAATTATGTGATTAACGATTGACAAACGGGACAACTTGCCGTTATTTAATGAGTTCACCGAATTCATCCGGCCAACCACAACCAACCAGGGCAATTCATTATGTTCCGTGCTTTAGCCATTCTCTGCCTGCTTCTGCTGGCGGCATGCTCTTCAAAAACCGTTGATCAAACCGAACTCGACCCAGCCGTCATCAATTTCCAGGAAGGCGAAGCAGCCTTTGAAAGCGGCTTGTACCAGGACGCCATTGCTTCGTGGGAGAAAGTTCGGGAAAGTTACTATTCCCCCGAGTTGACCACCCTGGCC
The DNA here is from genome assembly GCA_030145205.1 of Desulfuromonadales bacterium. Lineage (GTDB taxonomy): Bacteria > Desulfobacterota > Desulfuromonadia > Desulfuromonadales > BM103 > JAQYVZ01. Next base: position 38,097 of record JAQYVZ010000020.1, read on the forward strand.
GAGTTCAAGATCGCCGAAGCCTATTTCCTCGGAGAAGATTACGTGGAAGCCTCGGTGGCCTTTGAAGAGTTCTTGAAAAACTATCCGGGCCACGCCCGCAGTGCTGATGTCCTGTACCAGCTCGGCATTGCGTATACGCACCAGATGCGTAGCCATGACCAGGACCAGGGGCCGACCCGCCGTGCATTGAACACCTTTCGCATGCTCAAACAAAGCTTCCCAGACGATCCGCGCAATGTTGAAGCGCAAGGCTACATCGCGAGCGGCCTGAGCGAACTCGCCGCCAGTGAAATGTCCGTTGCCCGCTTCTACTACAAAACCAAACATTACGGTGCCGCGGTCTTACGTCTGGAAGGTCTTTTACGGAGCTATCCCGATTACGACATGCAAGACGAAGTGTACCTCTACCTTGGCCAGGCACACCTGAAGAACGGCAACCGTGACAAGGCCTCTGAGGCTTTCAACACCCTGTTCAAGCAATTCAGCGGCAGTGAGTATATTGAGACTGCCCAGGAGTTTATTGACGAGAACTTTTAAGCCCGCACCTCTGACCTGACGACTTCCAAGGACCTGGCCGTAATCGCCAGGTCCTTTTGCGTTGCAGGAAACTGGTTATCGTTGCATGTTCTATCGACGTGTCGCCCGCATCATCGCCTGATCAATTCAGCACAGCTCAGCATCACACCAATCAAAAACATCAACAATATCAGATAAATAAAAAAAACAGGCCAGCGGTTTCATGTTCACTCAGACAGAACCGCAACGAAGTCATTCTCCCACGCAAAGTGTATATTGCATACAGCCTTTTCACTTGACTTGCCCGATGCTCCATACTATAAAATCTCCTGAACATTTATAACGTGATTTTATCCGCTTCAGCTCCAAAGGCGTTTACACCGCCGTCAGAGCTCCTTTCCTTTCAGGAAAGACCGCGGTTTAGGGCTTTTTCGCCCGAAAAAAACATTAGAAACCACTCAAGCACGATGTTCTAATTTTCAGGCCTGGTCCAACAAGGTCGTCAGTACATTCGGGAGTTGTCCCGAAAAATTCCATAGGAGGAGAGAGATGTCCGATTACGGTACACTAGAAAGTCGCGTTCGTCGCAAGTCCCTGCTCAACAAAGTCATGAAGGCTGAAGATACCATTCAGTACTTCTCATCTGGCCAGAACCTTCTCTGGTCCGGTTTCACCCCGGCCGGTTACCCTAAAGCTGTCCCTATTGCTTTGGCTGATCATGTTGAGGCCAACAACCTGCAAGGCAAGATGAAGTTCAACCTGTTCATTGGTGCTTCTGTTGGCGCCGAAACTGAAGACCGCTGGGCGACCCTCGACATGATCGATCGTCGTTGGCCTTACCAGACCGGCAAAAACATCGCCAAAGGCATCAACGCCGGCCGCATCCGCATGGGCGACAAGCACCTTGGCCTGTTTGCTCAGGACATCAGCTACGGTTTCTACACCGAAAATGGCCGCTACGATGTTGGTATCATCGAAGTCTCCGCCATCACCGAAGACTGTGGCCTGGCCCTGACCTCCTCTTGTGGTATCGTTGCCGAAGCAATCAACCTGTGCGACAAGATCATTATCGAAGTCAACACCGGGCAGCCTTCCTTCGAAGGCCTGCACGATATCGCAATGCAGCAGAAACCACCAAATCGTGCACCGTTCCTGATCACCGAAGCCCACACCCGCATCGGCACTCCCTATGTTCCTTGCGATCCGGACAAAATTATCGCTGTCGTCGAATCCAAGCATCGCGATAAAGGTCGTGCATTTGCAGGTCAGGATGACACTTCCGACGCAATCGCCGGTCACCTCATGGAGTTCTTTTCCCACGAGGTAAAGATGGGTCGCTTGCCAGAGAACCTGCTGCCGCTGCAGTCCGGTGTCGGTTCCATCGCTAACGCCGTTGTTGGCGGTCTCGCGAATGGCCCGTTCACTAACCTCAGCGTCTTCACCGAGGTTCTGCAGGACACCATGCTCGACTTCTTCGACTCCGGCAAACTGAACTTCGCTTCGGCCTGTTCGCTGTCACTCTCAGAAGACCCGGGCTTCCCACGTTTCTTCGAAAACTGGGACAAGTATTTCGACAAGTGCATTCTGCGTCCCCTGTCGATCTCCAACGCTCCCGAGCCGATCCGTCGTCTCGGTTGTATCGCCATGAACACCCCAGTCGAATTTGACATCTATGCTCACGCCAACTCAACTCTGGTTGGTGGTACCCGGATGATCAACGGCCTCGGCGGTTCCGGTGACTACCTGCGTAACGGTTACCTGAAGATCATGCACAGCCCGTCAACCCGTCCGAGCAAGACCGATCCACACGGTATCACTTGCGTGGTTCCGAAGGCTCCGCACATTGACCACACTGAGCACGATCTCGATGTTCTGGTGACCGAGCAGGGCCTGGCTGACCTTCGTGGCGTTGCCCCGAAAGAGCGTGCCAAGCTGATCATCGAAAAATGTGGTCACCCTGAGTACAAGCCGATTCTCAATGATTACCTCGAGATGGCATCCAAAGATTGCCTCGCACGTGGCGTCGGTCATGAGCCGCAACTGTTCGACCGTGCCTTCAAAATGCAGCAGAACCTTGCTGAGAACGGCACCATGCGCATCAAAAACTGGGACATCAAAATCGATCTCTGCGAATAAGCAGAATAGACCGTTTGCAGTCTCTAAGCCCCTCCGGAAACGGAGGGGCTTTTTTTGTTCAGATGGGCCGAATAACCCGTGAACAATCGCATAAAAAAAACCGTCTCAAATCCATTTTTAAATCCTTCATTTTCTTGACAGCTTCTTCTTGCATTTCCACATGAAGCAAACAGGTATAACTTGGCATAACTTCTGCATTTTTCATGTGCGTTTTGCTTGATCCAAACTGCGCCATTTTATCTCGACATGGCAAAACCGACAGGAGGCCTAACCGCGGGGACAAAATTGACCTAACAAACAACGTTGACTTCTCCGACAAGAGCAAAACCGGAGCAATCCGATGACGCAGAGCCAAGGACCCGAAAGCATTGATGTTTATTGGGAAGCCTGGCCGCCGAAGAGAAGGTGTAAACCAGACGACAGCCGTGACTAATTACGCTGGCAAAGGTAGCGCCGCATTTCGGCTTCACGAAGGACGGCGCTATTTTTTTGCCAAGCATGGTGACCATAATTGGCCAAGGGAGTAGTGCGCCCTGACAAATTATGGCGTTTTGACATCACCCTTTAGGGTGATGTCACGGAATCGCAACGAACCACGTGCTATGATTTTTTCGTTTTCACAGATTTCAACGATTATTTTCAGATACCTTCTGACCCGGGTGAGATTAATTTCTTGCCTGTGTCTGATCGCACTTCTGTCGCTTGTGGTCGCTCCTTCACAGGTCTGGGCCTGGCCAACTGACAGCCAGTGGCTTGAGTTGGTCAAGAACGATGCTCCAATCCAAGATGATGAAGGTGATGCCAACGGTGGAGTCAACATCGTACCGGACGACGGCACCCATGCCGCGGCCTACATCTACAACGACGGCGCCTACCTCTACTACCGAATCCGTATCGACAGCGACCCTACCGGCAACAACGGCGTCTTCGACCAGTTCGGTTGGGGCTTCGAAATTGACACCGACCAGAATGCCGCCGACTACGAATGGCTGATCATGTGCGACGGCATCACCAGCCCCGAGGTCATCTCACTTCGAGAAAACACTGAAAAAACCGCCTTGGGCGACCCTTCCGACAAAGCTGAATACATCGCAGCTGAATATCCCCTGGTCGGCAACCATCAGCTCTCAGCGGCCGACACCTCGATCAACGGCGACCAAGACTACTTCATCGACTTCCGGATGCCTTTCGCGGTCTTCAAGGCCGCCACCGGCATTACTGACGACACCCTGATCCGCTACTTCGTTGGCAGTTCCCGTTCTGCCAGCAACCTGACCAACACCGGGGCAGACCTGGTCGCTGGCTCAAGCTTGTACGACATGGCCTCCGACTACATAACCCCGTTTGGCACCCTGCCTTCGGATCTAAACTTCTACGACGGCACCGTAAACTTTACGGAAGACCTGGCTGGCCTAGTTGATGACAACCTCGCCGCTCCCGGTGAGCCGCTCTACCTCAAGGTTGAAGACCTTGACCTGGACAGCACGACCAACCCCCTCGGCACACTGCGGGTGGAGTTGACCTCACCCACCGGTGACAGCGAAATTCTGATCTTGACGGCCACTGGGGTTCAGGGCAAATACACCGGGACGATCCCGACCTCATCAACCAGCAACTCCGCCGGCACCCTCTACGTACTTGATGGCCAGACCGTCACAGTGACTTACCTGGAGGCAGTTGCAGCCAACCGCTCTCAGAGCGTGTCGCGTACCGACACCATCCTGTTTGCCGCCACCGGCACCGATGTCGGCATCACCAAGAGTGTCGATAAGGCCGTTGCGAACATCGGCGAAACGGTCACCTTCACCGTCACGGCGACCAACAACGGCCCGAGCGCCATTACCAGCCTGAGTATTACCGAAACACTGCCAACGGGCATGACACCGGTCCTGATCACCCCGAGCCAGGGTAGTTATACCGGCAGCACCTGGGCAGTTGGCGGCCTGGCTAACGGCAGCAGTGCCACACTGACCCTGCAGATGACGGTCGATACCGGAACCAGCGGCACAACCCAGACCAACACGGCAGCTCTGGCCAGCAGCACACCAACCGACCGCTACAGCGCCAACAACACTGCCAGCGCCAGCGTCGTCATCGGCGGCACCGACCTGCGCGTCACCAAGGACGTCACCGATCCGCTACCAACAGAGGGAGACACAATCACTTACCGGGTTCGCGTCCTGAACCTCGGCCCTAATCCGGCCACTGGCGTGCAGATTAAAGACAGCCTGCCTTTGGACGTCACCCACGTTTCCGACAACAGCGGCGGCAGCTACGACCCTTCGAGCGGAATCTGGACTGTCGGCAGCCTGGCCGTGGGCGGCGGCGCCTTACTGCGCATTGACGTCAACGTGAATAGCGGCACATCAGGCCAAACGATCACCAATACGGCGTCGGTCTTTGCACTTGACCAACTCGACCCCGACTCTAGCAACGATACGGCCAGCGCCGACATTCAGGTTGACTATCTCGATCTGGAACTGTCCAAGTCGGTCAGCGATGATACCCCGGATGAAGGTGACACCATCACCTACACCATCACGGTCGACAACAACGGCCCACACGATGCCACCGGCATCGAAGTCACCGACCTTCTGCCGACCGGCGTGACCTACAGCGGCTATACCGCCAGCCAGGGGACCTATGTCTCCGGAACAGGGGTCTGGACTGTAGGCGACATCGACGACAAGGACGACGCCACCCTGACCATCACAGCAACCGTTGACAGCGGCACTGCGGGACAGTCGGTCCTTAACGAAGCGGAAATCACCGATGCTGTTCAATCGGACAGCAACCCCGGCAACGAATATGCCTCAGCAGTCATCAGCGTCGCCGGTACCGACCTGCAGGTCAGCAAGAGCGTCAACGATGCCACCCCCACGGAAGGGGACAGCATTACCTGGACCATCACGGTCACGAACAACGGCCCAAATACGGCCAGCGGCATTGAGGTCAGCGATATCCTGCCAGCGGGTGTCAGCTACTCGAGCTACTCCGCCAGCCAAGGCAGCTACGATAACAAGAAGACCATGGTCTGGTCGGTCGGCACCCTGGCCGCCGCCGCCAGTGCCACCCTGCAACTCGTCAGCACAGTCGATGGCGGCACCAGCGGCCAGACCATCGTCAACGTCGCCTTCATCACCGCATCTGATCAGAGCGACCCAGACGCCTTCAACAATACGGCCAGCGCAACCATCGCGGTGGATGGTGCTGATCTTGGCATCATCAAAAGCGTTAGTAACGCGACGCCGATCATCGGCGAAACAATCACCTATACCCTGACCTTGACCAACGGCGGTCCGAACAATGCGACCAATATCGCTGTGACCGACCTGCTGCCGCCGGACCTCTCCTACCAGGGAAGCACACCGAGCCAAGGCAGCTATGCGTCTGCAACGGGAATCTGGACGGTCGGCAGCCTCAACAACGGCGCAACCGCCACCCTGACGCTGTCGGCCCTGGTTCTCGACCAGCGCGACAACCTGACCATCACCAACACGGCAACCATCAGCGCCGCCGATCAGGCCGACGCCAACACGGCCAACAACAGTTCCAGTGCCGATATCACCATCGCGGCCACCGACCTGGAGGTCACAAAGATCGTGGACAACGTCACCCCGAGTGTCGGCGGCACCGTCATCTACACAGTCACGGTTGAAAACCTCGGTGCGAATACAGCGACCACCGTCGAGATCGACGACATTCTGCCGACTGGCGTCACCTACGCGAGCCATGTTGCCGATCAGGGGATTTACGCCGCAGGCCTGTGGTTGCTCGGTGACCTGAATGCCACAAGCAGCGTCAACCTCTACATAACGGCTACAGTCGACTCCGGCACCGGCGGCAGCACCATCACCAACACGGCGAGCGTCCTCAGTCTCGATCAGATCGATACCAACTCGGCAAACGATTCCGACAGCGTCGATATTGTGCCGGTGTTCGTCATCCAACCCACGCTGTTAATCATGAAGTCTGCGGACGTAGCCACTGTCGATCCGGGTGGCACGATTACCTACACCGTTCAGGTCAGTAACTCCGGGGCAGGAGCAGCTACCTCCGTCGTTTTGACCGACGTACTCAGTCCTTACGCGGCCTGGGGAATCGACTGGCTGAATGACGGTGCCCCTTACAACCCGTTTTTTGAGAACCTGAGCAGCATCGGCCTGAGTATCGCCAGCCTGACCTTCTCAGACAATGACGGCGCCGACTTTACGTACACTCCCACAGACGGCGGCGGCGGTGCCCCCGCCGGTTATGACGGCAATGTCACCAACTGGAAATTAACATTGAGCGGCTCAATGAACTCAGGAACCAGCTTCTCCCTGCAGTATAGAGCCAGTGCAAAATAAACAGCTCTCGCAAGAGGTCTTACCCCGAAAGGAACGGAGGTCCACATGAAAAACCGAAACCTGATTACTGCAGTACTGTTCATCCTGCTGGCCTTGCCAACTCTGGCATTGGCCAAGCCGGCCGTAGAAGTCAGCATGATCGTCGAAAAAGAGCTCGTTGTCGTCGAAGACGGCAAGGAAGTGACCAAGATGGTTACTGCCGAAGAGATCATTCCGAGTGAAGTTCTCTTCTACACCATCACTTTCACCAACAACGGCGACGAAGCAGCCACCAACGCAGTCATCAACAACCCGGTTCCGGAAGGCACGGCCTACCTGCCGAATACAGCCTCCGATGAAGCGGGTAACGTCAGTTTTTCAATCGACGGTGGTCAGACATACAAAAAGCCAACCCTGCTGACCTACGAAGTGACTCTACCGGACGGCTCCAAAGAGCAACGGACTGCTTCACCGGAGCAGTACACGCATATCCGCTGGCAGGTTGAGAAGATTGAGGTCGGCCAAACCGGAAAGATTTCGTTTCAGGTGCGCGTCAAATAGGCGCATCAACGTTTCCATAAGGCATTTTTTCATTCACAACAACGAGGAGAGTCACCATGTATCCAGCACGCAATCTTAAACCACGGCTGTCGGACCAACCGGCAGCCAGAGACGATCCCAACCTTCACCCTGACTATGGAGGATTTTATGACCTGTTTTCAAAATGGGCACCCCGCCCACGCACACCCGGCGCGGGCCGCCCCACAACATGTATTGATGGCAAAACCTGCAAACCAAGTAGCACTAACAGAAAGGAAAGTATCATGAACATGCTCAGACTCAGAGGCACATCCTGCCTGACCGTCTGCGCCATGGTCCTCTTGGCCATAGTTGCGTTCGGTTGGACGTCAACTGCCGAGGCGAATTCGAGTGAAGGGGCAACGATCCTCAACGTTGTCCAGGTCGACTTCGCAGACGCCAGCGGCACAGTCACCTACACGGCCACAGCATCCTCGACCGTCACGATCAACCTGGTCGAGCAGGCCGTCACGCTCAGTGGCGCACCCACTGCAGGCAGCCCCGGTGATACGGCCGCGGCTCCCGGCAACCAGACGGTCGCCTCGGGCGCAACAGCCAGCTATGTCTACGCCATCACCGGCAACGCCAACGGCGAAGACACCATTGACCTGTCGCATACCGTCAACTCGGCAACCGATGTTGCTGCCGGCTATACCGTGACCTACAGCACAATTGATCACGATGGCAGTACCGTGATCACATCTGGAGATCCGGCAAGCATCACCTTGGGTGGCGCAGTAGCCATTGGCGCAGTCGATGCCGACACGGTCCAGTTCCCCGGTGGAGCACTGTCCGGCTTCAGCGTAGGCGATATCGTCGTCATTGACGGCGTTGACTACGAAGTTTCTGGTGTAACCGTCGGCAGCGCAGCAAGCCATGACAACCTTGGTGCGGTTGCACATTCGGATCAGGGAACCACAACTAATGAAGTCCTTGGCACCCTCGATCTGATCGCCAATGCCAATCCCAACGGCAGCAACACGGCGCCGGCTCTTGCGGCTCTTGCTGCCGGTACCGTCGTTGCGGAGCAGATCCTGGTCCAGGTGGATGTTACGGCAACCGCCAACAACCCAACAACAGATGGTGTTGTGGTCCATACCCTGAACACGGACTACAACAATGATGCCACGGATGACACAACCATCTCCAACACCACGACCTTCTCGACAGTCGGCCTGACCATTCAGAAAGATGTACAGAATGTGACGGCAGGTGGTGGCTATGGTGCCAGCGGCACTGGCGACCCGGGCGACATTCTCGAATATCGTCTGACCATTGCCAACACAAGTGGCGATGCAACTGATGTCACGATCACTGACATCGTCCCTGACTACACCACTTTGGTGGTTTTCAGCGACAGCTACGACGGCACAGTTTCGGGTGGTTTCAGCGCCACTGATCTTTTTGCCTATGCCGACGATGGGACCAACACAACCGACCTGACAGTCCAAGCGACTGACGATGAGGACACGACCGTCGCAGCCGGCAATGCTTCCGCACAAGCAGCGGGATCAACGCTGACAATCTTCGTCGGATCGGGAGCTGCCGACACGACCGATACAGGTGGCACTGTCACAAGCAGTGACACAATTTACGTCTACTATCAGGTCCAGATCGACTAATTAACCCAACCCCCCTCCCGCCCAACAGGGGCGGGAGGAACTCATTTCCAACCGGCAGATGATCTGCCGGTACATCGACACAAAGGAGAACATCGATGAAGAAAAACTTTTTCCGTTTACTGATCATGGCAGCCATGGTCATCGGAATGACCGCCCAGGCAAACAACGCTCTGGCGGCCGTCGCTGCTAACGCACCGATCATCAACCAGGCAACCATGTGGTATGACGACGGCACTGGCCTACAGTCCGTCACAGCCGAAGTCACCGTCACCGTCACCCTCGTACCGGCAGCACCGGTCCTGGACTGCCCGGTTGACCAGACCAGCCCCTACACCAACCCGGACACCCAGCACACCTATGACTACACCCTCACCGCGGCCAGCAACGGCCCCGATGACTACACGGTTGACGCGGCAGTCACCGGATCGACCAACACCACGCTGACCATTCCTGGCACCAGCGAGCCGCTTGTAAATCTGGCCCCGAACCCGATTCGTCTTGGCGCCACGATCACCACGAGTGGCAGCACCGCGACAATCATCGCCGTCCCTGGTGACAGCGGCACACCTAACGGCAGCATCAACGACATCGCGGTCAATGACTATGTCCTGATCGGCACCGAAGTCCGTCAGGTTGTTGCCATTACCGAAGATGCAACCGCCACCAACTACATCGAACTTGATGTTGCCCTGCCTGCCGCACCGCTGGCTGGTGTCGGCGTTTACGAACAAGTCACCTTTACTGTTGACGTCTTCTCCGGTCTTCTGACCGCAGCCGGCACCGACGTCACCGTTGATTTCGACGTCACCGCCGAGAACACCAACGCCGATTCCACGTCCTGCTCGGCCACCAGCACCTTCACCAGCGGTGTTGCCGTGCTGACCAAGTTCGTGCGCAACCTGACCGACGCTGCCGCCAACACGACCGGCACCGGCGGCCAGAACTTCACCATCGACGGCAACGGCGGCCTGACCTACTACACCGGCGGTGTCACGGCAGCACCGAGTGATGTACTCGAATACGTGCTCGTTGCCCAGAACACCGGCTCAGCACCGCTGACCAGCAGCCAGGTCAACGACGTTCTGCCGATCGACTATGTCGACTTCCTGGGTGGCCAGTACACGGGCGCAACCGACATCGTTTACCAGAACGATCTCGCTGTGGAGTCTTACTACACCCAGGCAACTGGCGATGACAACGGCCAGCTTTCCGGCGCAGCCCTGACGGTTTGGGTTGGCACCGGCGCAGCGTTCAACACCGGCGGCTCCATCCCGGCAACTTCGAACGTCAAGGCCATTTATCAGGTTACGGTCAAGCCCTAACCCTGAACTGAGACTTAATGCCTGAATGATATGACAGAAACACTGTTGAAATACCGCCGTCGGCTTCCCGGGGTTCGCCCCGGGGGGTCGGCTGCGGCCCTTTTTCGAATGAAGGGCCAGACTGGTGCGCATAGCGCGGACCGGAGCGGTGCAGTGCGCCTGTCAACCTTGCTACTGACAACAACCTGGCAGCTGCTACTCTGCCTGTGTCTGCTGACCAGCCTGATTCTGCCCGGCAACACACTGGCCGCCACGCCGCAATTTGGTGACGAGATTGTTAACTTCGTCGAGCTGATCGCAGACGGTCAGCCACCGACCACTTACTCTGTCACGGTTACGGTGAAAGGCCGTTCGCCTTCCGTCATCGAGTTCCTGCATTACGCCCCACCGGGAACTCCGGGAGCTGAACCGCCCATCACCGTAGGTGTGACCGAATACAGCACAACCGGCGACCCGGCCGGACCCTTCGCCGTTGTCCCGAACCCGCGTGAATTCCCGAACAACGCGCTGATCAACATCAACAGCGTCGCGCTGGTGCCGGCCGACCAGTACAGTATGGGCGCAGCCACCTTCATCCGCCTGACCGATCTCGAGAAGAACGAAAACCCAACCGCCTGGGAAACGGTGCTGGTCACTGTCACCTCGCCCGACACCGGCGACACTGAACTGCTGCGCCTCCGGGAAACCGGCATCGACACCGGCGTCTTCGTCGGCTACCTGCAGACCCGCGACGCCAGCCTGCCGCCAAGCACCCGGCCTTACCTGGATGTCGTCGTGATGAGCCAGATCGAGGCGAGCTACATCGACGCCACCGACGCCACCGACACCTCGCTAGACACCGCGCTGATTTCGCCACACGCGACCCTGTTCAACAGTTTGAGTGGTGAGGCGCTGGATGGCGCCATCGTCACCCTGCTCAATCCTGACCTGAGCGACGCCACCGTTTATGCGGATGATGCGATCACGCCCGTTTCCAACGTGGTCACGACCGGCGATGTCGCGCTCGGTCTGCCGACCGGCGGTTACCGATTCCCCTACGTCCCTCCGGGCGACTATATCCTCGCAGTGCAACCGCCACTCGGCTTCACCGCGCCTTCGGCGATCCTGCCTGCCGACCTGCCGGCTGGTTTCAGCATCGACGCCAATGGCTCTTACAGCACCGCCTTCACCATTTATCCGGGTCCTCCGGCCGTGGTCGATATCCCGGTCGATCCGATCGCCGTGGAACCGACGCCATCGACCGTCGAGTTCCTGCACTTTGCCCCGCCTGGCACACCCGGTGCGGAACCGGCGATTGATGTCGCCGTGACCCAATACAGTACCAGTGGTGATCCCATTGGACCTTTCGCAGCCCTGCCGGCACCGACCCGCTTCCCGGACGGCACGCCGATCGACCTGAGCAGTGTGGAGCTGGTCCCGACCGAACTCTACCTCGTCAACGAACCGCTCTTTGTCCGCCTGTCCGACCAGGACCAGAATCTCAGCCCGGTGGTGCGCGAGACCGTCCTGGTGACAGTCACCTCGCCGGACACCGGCGAAACTGTCTTGCTACGGATCACGGAAACCGCGCCGGATAGCGGCGTGTTTGTCGGCTACCTGCAGTCGCGTGATGCAACCACGCCGCCCGAAGCATTCCCGACCCTGGCGGTTGAATTGGGAAGCCAGATCGAGACGAGCTATGTCGATGACGCCGACGCCACCGACACATCGACCGATACGGCCCTGATTTCACCGCACGCGACTGTCTTCAGCAGTGCGAACGGCACCCCCGTAGACGGCGCCATCGTCACCCTGCTCAACTCCGACCTGAGCGATGCGACGGTCTACGCCGTGGACGGTGTGACCCCAATCTCCAACGTGGTTACTACCGGTGACGTGGTGCTCGGTCTGCCGACAGGCGGCTTCCGCTTCCCCTACATACCGCCGGGCGATTACATCCTCTCGGTGCAGCCGCCCACCGGCTACACCTGGGCCTCGACGGTGCCGCCGGCAAGTCTGCCGGCTGGCTTCAGCATTAACGTCAACGGTTCTTACGGCAATGTCTTCAGCATCGCCCCAGGACCGCCGGCTGTTATCGACATTCCGGTCGACCCGTTCGTGGTGGTGCGCACACCATCCACCATCGAGTTCCTGCATTTTGCCCCGCCCGGCACTCCGGGTGCCGAGCCGGCAATCGATGTGGCGATTACCGATTACAGCACCAGCGGCGATGCGGCCGGCCCCTTCGCAGCCCTGCCGGTGCCGACCCACTTCCCGGACGGCACGCCGATCGACCTGAGCAGCGTGGAACTGGTCCCGACTGACTACTACCACATCGGAGAGCCTCTCTTCGTTCGGCTGATCGACCTTGACCAGAACCTCAACCCGACCATCCGGGAGACGGTGCTGATGACCCTCGTATGTGCAGCGACCGGTGACACCATCCTGCTGCGCATTACCGAAACGGAAGTGAACTCCGGCATCTTTGTCGGCTACATCCAGTCACGGAACGTCATCGCGCCTCCGGAAGTCTTCCCGACTCTGGCAGTTGAACCGGAATGTCATATTGAAGCGCATTACACAGACATCTCTGACGGCACTGACGTCTCAACGGCAGCCGCCCTGGTCGACCCTTACGGCATCGTCTTCGACAGCCAGACAGGTGAACCGGTCGATGGCGCAACGGTACGCATCTTGTTCGCTGATGACACCGTCCCGCCCGTTTTCGCAGATGACGGCGTGACCCCCTTCCCCAACGAGGTGATCAGCGGCGATACAGCACTCGGCTTCCCGGAGGGTGGCTTCCGCTTCCCGTATGTCGCACCGGGCGACTATAAACTGATTGTCGAACCGCCAGCCGGCTACACCTGGGCATCCCGTGTTACCCCCACCGACCTGCCGGAGGGTTTCAGTATCGACCCAGACGGTTCCTACGGTCAGGCCTTCACTCTCTACCCGGGACCACCGGTACGAATCGACATCCCGGTTGACCCGGAAGTCACCGGCCTCTGGCTGCAGAAGAGTGTCAACCGGACGACCGTCGCGGTAGGCGACTATGTCCAGTACCGCCTGACCCTGCAGAACATCAGCGAAACCGCGCTGGCTGTTGACGTACACATCACCGACCAGCTGCCGCCAGGCTTCCGGTATCAATCCGGTTCAGCGGAGCGTGACGATATCAAGCTGACCCCGACGATCTCGGGGGACGGCCGCACCCTGGTCTTTGCGATTGGCGACCTGCCCGCCGGCGAGACGGCAACAGTGACCTATGTCACTGAAATTACGGCGGGCGCACGCCTCGGCAACGCCGTCAACACCGCTCAGGCGGTCGACACCTCCGGCACCCTCTCCAACCTGGCCAAGGAGAGCGTCGAGGTTCGTGAAGACCTGTTCCGAAGCAAGGCCTTGGTCGCCGGTCGCGTCATCGACGGCCCCTGCGAAACTCCGGACACCGAAAAGCCGGGGCTGGGTGACGTCCGTATCCTGCTCGAAGACGGCACCATGGCACTGACCGACGAGAACGGCATGTTCCACTTCGAGGGTATCGACCCGGGTGTGCACGTGGTCCAGCTTGATCATGAAAGCCTGCCGGAGAATTACCAACTGCTCGCCTGCGAGGAGAACACCCGCTTCGGCGGCCGCGACTTCTCCCAATTCGTCGACATCCAGGGGGGCACCCTCTGGCGCACCGATTTCTACGTTGCGCCGAAACCACCGCCTACCGGCGAAGTCGGCGTGGAGTTGATCAGCAGTCTCGAGGATGGGCAACTCCTGTATCAGGCAGAATTGTCGGGAACCGAGGTTCCGCTGGAGAATCTCCGCCTGATCATGACCCTGCCGGCGGGTGCGAGTTACACCCCCGATACAGCCCGTTTCGATGATGGTACCCGCAAGGAGCCGACTATCAACGAGCAGGTCCTGACCTTTGAGCTCGGCGACTCTGACGGGGACTGGCAGCGGACTCTGCAGTTCCGGGCGACGCTTGATCCGGATATTGAAACGGGTGAACTGGCCACAGTAGCCGTGCTGGGATTTGATGCACCACAGGCTGCAGCACAGAAGACTCCGGAGGCGGAGACCCGCTTCCAGGTCACCGGCGGCGAGCCGATCCTGTCGCGCAAGTTCCTGGTCCGTTCGCACTTTGACAGCTTCGAATCGACCCTCGACACTGCTGACCGGGATATCCTCGACAACCTGGCGGAACAGCTCGACGAATGGGATATCCTGCACGTGTTCGTGGTCGGCCATACCGATAGTGTCCGCATTGCGCCGCGCAGCCGGCACATTCATGCCGATAACCAGGCGCTCTCCATCACCCGGGCGCGCAGCGTCAGCAGCTACCTTGACCGCGTCCTCGATCTCGCTCCGGGGCAAATCAGCCTCGACGGCGTAGCGGAGACGGAACCGGTCGCCGACAACCGGACGGCTGAAGGACGCGCCAAAAACCGCCGCGTTGAAGTCCTCGGACTGGCCAAGCAAGGCGATGTCACGTTGACAAAGCATGAGCCGGCCCTTGCTGCTGTCATCATTCCGGAGGCGCCAATCCCGGTCGTTACCGAGCAACAGCCAGAGGTAAAGCAAGACTCCCGCGTTTACCGGCACCCGATGATTACGGTACCAGCCCGCAGCCGGCCGAATCAGATAGTTCCCGGCGTTCCGGCCGAGGAGATCAAAACTCGACCCGAACCTGTCCAGGAGACGCCGCTTGCGGTTCAACCACCAAGTCTACCTGCGGTTGATTCGGAGAGGATGACGCCGGCACTCCAAGCTCCTCAAGAGCCGGAAATCGTCACCGCACCGCAACCAACCCGCCAGCAATTTGCCCTGTGGCCGAATTTCAGCGGACGCACTGCCGAGTTGACGGCTGAAGCAATTGCTCCGATCAAACGTCTGGTGCAGCAGTTGAAACTTCAGAATGTCCAGCGGCTGAATGTCACCAGCCACTCCGGATATCGTGACCTGTCGCGGCAACGAGCCCGCAAGATCGCTGAAATCCTCAGCAGCGCGCTCGCCCTGCAGCCGGACCAGATCAAGGTGTTCGCCATGGGCCAGACCGGTCCTGTTCCCGAACAAGGTCCGGCCCCGGACAACCGGGTCGAAATTGAGGTTGTCTCCTCAACCTCCGCACTGTCGGAACAATCGACGAATGTCAGGGAGACATCCTCCACGGTATCAACCCCGCCGAACGTATCAACGGCAGGACAAACCGGCTCTCCCCTTCAGGCCCGCACGACGGCAACGATCACAGCAGCCGAGGCAGCTACATTGCACGCTTTTGCCGCTGAGCAGCGCCAATCCGTCGAAACCAGCATGGAACAAACGCAGCAAGTGGGTCGACAGCAGCCGAAGGTGGATCTGACCAAGCCACGCAGCGGTCGCCAGGCAACGGCAACCAAGGGTCTGGTGCCTGGAGCCCCGACGACCCCGCTAACAGAAGAGGAGGTCGTCGAAGACACCCGTGAAGGCATCCTCTCCTTCAGCGACGGCGATCTGCTGATCCATCGCCACAACGCGATCCGGCTACGCGCCAACGGCAAACTGAAGATCGTTCTGATGCTGGATGGTGTTGAAGTCCCATCGGACCGGATCGGCTTCCGGATGAGGGAAGAATCCGGATCCGTGCTGATGACCTACATCGGTGTCGACTTTGGAGATCCTGGCCCGCATACCCTGCAACTACTCGGCAAGGACCCCTTTGGTATTACCCGTTATGAGCAGACACTCAACCTGATCCGAACCGGCGAGATCACCGACCTGAGGCTGATCGACGCAACCGGCAACATTGCAGATGGCAAGACCCCGATCCGCCTGCGTCTGGAGTTGAAAGACAGCAATGGCCAAGTCGTTCCGGTGGGCACCGAACTGCGCCTGATGGAGGGCACTCTGCGGCCCTATGCAGACAAATCCCTGGTTCCGGAAGATCCGACCGGCCAGGTGACAGTTGACATTGCCAAGGACGGTACGATCCTGTTCCAACCGGTCAACACTGCCGGACCTTACCGCGTCGAGCTTGCCTACAACGATGTCACAATCGAGGTGGAAACCTACGTCAAACCTTACCTGCGTGACTGGATTCTGGTCGGTTTCGCTGAAGGGACCGTCGGCTACCGAACGATCGACAGTCATATAGAAGAGACGCCTGACGACCTGGATGAACACTACTTCAGCGATGGCCAAGTCAAGTTCTACGCCAAGGGCCGTGTCAAGGGCGACTGGCTGATGACCCTCGCCTATGATTCCGACAAACCAGACCTCGATGGCGAGAGTTTGCACCAGACGATCGACCCGGGCAGCTACTACACAGTCTATGGCGACACATCACAGCAGTACTACGATTCGGCCAGCGCCCGCGATCTCTATGTACGCATGGACAAAGACCAATTCTACGCCCTGTTCGGCGACTTCGACACCGGCTTGAGCACGACGGAACTGTCACGCTACAGCCGGAGCCTGAGCGGCCTGAAAACATCGATGGAACATGAAGACTTTACCTTTACCGCGTTTGCCAGCGACACGCGTCAAGTCTTCGTCAAGGATGAGATTCAGGGCGATGGCACCTCCGGACTCTATCGTCTCTCCAACGAGCCGATTGTCACGAACTCGGAGAAGATCACCATCGAAACCCGCGGCCGGCTGCACAGCGAACAGGTCATCGAATCAATCGACCTGGCTCGTCACACTGATTACGATATCGACTACGATGCTGGCACTCTCTTCTTCAGGCGGCCGATCCCGAGCCGGGATGCAGATTTCAACCCGGTCTTTATCGTAATCCGCTACGAAGTCGAGGGCAGCGACACCCAGCATTTGACGTACGGCGGCAGAGGTGCGGTCCGATTGCTGGATCGCCGCCTGGAGATTGGGGCCAGCCACATCCATGAAGACCAGGGTGAAGACCAGGGAGACCTCTACGGCGTTGACGCCACCTACGAATTCACCGAAGAGACCCGTCTGCGTGCTGAGTGGGCGACCACCGACGTCGAAGACGCTGGAGAGACGCGGCGTGGCGACGCCACGCTGGTCGAATTCGAACATGAAGGCGAGACGCTCTCGGGACGAGCCTATTTCCGTGAGCAGCAAAGCAAGTTCGGTCTTGGACAACAGAACGGCAGCGAAACGGGTACCCGCAAAACCGGCATTGAGGCAGAGGCCAAATTCCTTGAGAGCTTCAAACTCAGGGGACAGGTTTACCGGGAAGACAACCTGGCCACCGACGCGCAACGCGACGTGATTGAGTCTGACATCCAATACGACCAGGAAGTCTACAGTCTCAGCCTAGGCTATCGTGAAGCGACCGACCGCTTCTCCGATGGGGACCGCGAACAATCCCGCCAGTTGCTGAGTGGCGCCGACGTGCGCCTGTTCAATGAGAAGTTAACTCTGCGGGTCGATCATGAACAGTCGCTCGGCAGCGACAATGATAACAGCGACTACCCGACCCGTACCGTTCTTGGCGCTGACCTTGGCGTCACCAATGGCGTGACCCTGTTTGCCGAACAGGAGTTTACCCATGGCAGTGAAAAAGAGACCGAGAGCACCCGGCTCGGCATGCGGGCGACCCCCTGGCAGGGCGGCGAGCTGAACACGGCCCTGCAGCAGGAATTCGATGAGAACGGCCAGCGTGTCTTCGCCCTGATGGGCCTGCTGCAGACCTGGGAGATGAACGAGGAATGGAGTTTTGACGCGGCCCTGGATCGCTCACAGACACTCAAGGACGATCCGGTGCGGCGTGTTAATGAAAACGTTACGGCCGCCTCCGGCAGCTCGGACGACTTCACGGCCATCTCACTCGGCGCCACCTATCGTCAAGAGCGCTGGGAATGGTGGAACCGCCTTGAGATGCGCCAGTCGGACAGTGAAGACAAGTACGGCGTGACCAGCGGCATCCTCAGCGAACCCTGGCAGGGGACGGCCTTCAGTGCCGACACCCAGCTGTTCATCACAGATTCGACCATCGGCAGCCGCAGCACCAACTTCGATCTGCGCTTGGGAGCCGCCTATCGTCCAGCCCGTAGCCGCTGGATGTTGCTCGACCGCTTCGACTTCGAATTCGACCGGCTGGACGGACTGAACACCTGGCGTCTGATCAACAATCTCAACGCCAACTACAAGCCACATCGCCGCATGCAGATTTCCTTGCAGCATGGCATCAAGTACGTTCAGGACAACATCGGTGACGACACCTACTCCGGCGTCACCGACCTGTTCGGTCTGGAGACCCGCTACGACCTCTCCCGCCGTTGGGATGTCGGTCTGCACGGCAGCGTGCTGCACTCTTGGAACGGCGGTCAGTTCGATTACAGCCTGGGTGCATCACTCGGCTACCTGGTCATGAAGAACGCCTGGGTCAGCCTCGGCTACAACCTGCTCGGCTTCCATGACGAAGATTTCTCCAAGGCGAACTTCACCGCTCAGGGTCCGTTTGTGCGCTTCCGCTTCAAGTTTGATCAGCAGTCGGTTCGCGAAGCTGTGGGGTGGGTCAACAGCCAATAGCTTCCACCTTATTTTTCGACTAAAAATCAGTTCGATTTGCCACCATTTTCACATCTAAAGTTGGCATTTTCCCCTTTGTAAAATCTGCTCCAGCCTGCTCAATCTGAGCCTTCACCAGTGGACCCAAGTTACTGTTTTTTTTTAAATTTGGCACAATGAGTGCATTGATTACTAGATGCGTTTTATTTTATACTGTCAAAAGACTACTAAAGGGGGACAAAAAACAAACAAAGTTTCACGGAAAATCTCGGACTCGAGATGTGATTAATTTGCAGCCTCTCCGACAATAGCAAACCCGGGGCAACCCGGGGACGCAGAGCCAAGGATCCGTAATCATTATGGTTTACGGACAGCCTGGCCGCCGAAGAGAAGGTGTTGACCATGTATTGTTATGCTCTTGGTCCACCTTAATAAGCGGGGGAAAGCCCGACTTCGGCCTTACGAAGTCGGGCTTTCTCATTTTACGAATTTTGCATACGAAATTTGTCAGGGTGACGTGTACCCTGGCAAATTGTGGCGTTTTCACATCACCCTTTAGGGTGAGGTGACCACAACCTAACCACGAAATGCTTATGACGCACACAATCAGCAAAATAAAATCCTTTTTTTCGCGACTTTTTTCGGGAACACCTGTGGCCAGTTTTCTATTGGCAGCCGTCCTGCTGTCCAGCTCGTCATCCGCGCTCGCCTTTGGTGTGACCGACTGTGCAGCCACACGAAAAGGGTCCGATCTGGGCTGCACCGCTGGCGACGTCAAAATTACCGGTCTTGCGGTTGCCCCCGGCACTCCGACCTCCTGCGTAGGTGGCACAACCTTTACGGCGGACCTCGACATCACAGTTAACTTTGCCGTCCCTGATCGCTGGGACGTCGGCATTTTCCTTTCAAGAGACGGCAAAGACCCTCAAACGTTGCCTGCAAACGGGGGTGCCAGTTCATGCAGCGTAGGTATTCTCCCGACCAGCTATCCATTCCTCGACCTGGATCCAAACGGTGGTCTTGACACTTGCGGCGACGGCAATGGCTCAATTAACGGGGGGACAGGTTCTGGTGTTTTGAGGATGGAAGATGTAGAGGTTCCCTGCCAGGCCGTCGGCCTGAGCGGCGGCAACCTCTACATCCCCTTTGTCGTCAGTTGGGACAATCAGTCGAGCCCAAGCGGCTCAGATTGCACTTCGATCGCGGACCCCGTCCCGAATACCGTCTCGAAATGCAACGCACCAGACACCACCGTACAAACAGACGTCGACTACGGAACAGTCGATGCGGTCGTTTTGCCCGACATCACTAAAACGGATGGCACCACCGCTGTTAACCCGGGTCAAGCAATTACCTACACGGTAACGATTACCAACACGACCGGGGTACCGCTGAGCAATGCCGTCTTCACCGACCCCGCCACAGCCAACGTCACGGTCAACACCGTCAGTTGCAGCCCGACCGGTGCGGCAACCTGCCCGGCAACAGTAACGAAAACCGCCATGCAAAGTGCGACGGGAATTACCATTCCCACCATGCCGATCGGCGACAGCGTTATCTTTACCATCGGCGCAACCGTAGCCAGTACCATCGTACCCACGTACGCGCACGTCATCACCAACACCGCCAACGTGACCGTATTGACAGAAACCAACTCAGCCACAGATACCGATTCGATCATTGGCGCGGTTTACTCCGATCTCTCCACCTCGACCAAGACGGTTGTCGACCAAAATGGCGGCGAGGCGGACCCGAACGACGTGCTGCGCTACACCATCACCCTCACGGAAACAGCGGGGAATGCGGTGACCGGTGCCAGCGTCACGGATCACATCCCTCCTTATGTCAGCAACTTCACCGTTATCAGCGTTCCTTCCGGCGCGACCGACAATACGACAGGAACCGTCTTGGGCGACAATGGGACCGGCTATCTCAACGTCACGGACATCAACATCCCGGCCAATGGTACAGCGACAATCGTGTTCGATGTCACCATCGCAGCTGGCACCCCGGCAGGGACCACAATTGACAACCTGGCGACTGTGACCAACCCGAGCGGACCGGGTGGCTCTCCAACCGCCCTCACGGTGACCGTTTCCCCCTCGGCGGTACCCGCTACTGACAACAAGAAGCTCTACATCTACAACGGGACGTCGTCACCCTACTCCATGTCGCGCATTCCACCGACGGGAACACCTGCAAGCATTTCTCTCGGCAATAAGGGAATCGTCCTCTGGAACGGCAACTCGCCGGTCCCGTTGCAACTCGACAACACCGTTGCCTCGGTGTATGTCTCGCTCTTTCTCACGGCCGACACGACTCAGGCCCGCATTGTCGAAACACGTCTCTACTGTTCGTCGACACCTGCTATCTACGCCTCCTCCGGAGCGTACAACCTGGGCACGGTTCCAGCAACAACGCCCTCGCAATACAATTTCAGCCTGACCAACTTGCTTGGCGGTTTCACCTTCCCGGCGACCTGCACCGCCCCCAATTACTGGGTTCTTTCTGTCAACAACACCACCAACCAGAACACTTTCGTGCACCCGGTCAGTGGTGCCGACTACTCACGGGTGAATCTTGACTCCAGCAACGTCATTTACGTTGAGAGCCTTGATTTCTACAACGCCCCCTACTCGGGCGGCACGACAGTCGCCTCGGTTGCGCCAGGAACGATCATCTACGCCCGCACCGTTATCAGTGACCCTTTCGGCAGCTTCGACATCAGTTCCGCAACGATTGACATCGCCGATCCAGACGGAACTCTGTTGGTCTCAGGCCAGGACATGGGCACTGCGGTTGCTTCTGATGCTTCGACAAAAACCTTTGAATATGCCTACACGGTTCCTCTCGGAGCACCGACCGGCAACTGGACAGCGACAGTCACGGCCAACGAGGGAACGGAAGGGACAGTCACCGACGACCAGACCTCCTCTTATGAGGTGTTTGCTTTCCCCAGTCTCACCTATCTCAAAACGGTTGAGACCCAGTGGGATCCGGTGAACGGCAACACCAACCCGAAAGCGGTCCCCGGCGCGGAGCTTCTTTACACCATAAAATTTATCAACTCCGGCTTCGGCAGCCCCGATAGCGACTCTCTGGTGGTCACCGACCCGATCCCGGCCAGCACCAGCCTGTATGTCGGCGATCTCGGCCAAGGAACTCCCATTTTCTTCAGGGACCTCGCTTCGAGTGGACTGACCGCGTCAGATGTGAATGTCAGCTACTCGGAAGATGCCAGCTGCACAACCTACTCTTATTCGCCAAGCCCTGACACAGACGGCTACGATCCGAATGTATGTGAGATCAAGGCCCAGATGGACGGAGCCTTCAACCCTTCGGATGGCACAACCAACTCGAGCTTCAGTTTGGAATTCAAAGTACGCATCGACTGAAAACCTTTCAGACCAGTTTTTGTAACGGACCAAGGAGGTCACTATGAACATCAAGAAAGCTCTTATTCTCATGACCCTGTTGCTGCTTCTGCCGCTGACGGCTTTCGCCCAACAGGAGACCATCAAGTTCGACTCGATTGCCGAAATTGAAGTGGAAGTGATCAACGAACAGGGGGAAAAAGTCCTGGTCCGGAAAGCAGCTGACCGGGTCATCCCCGGAACCATTGTCATTTACACCAACTCGCTGATCAACCAGGGCGCTGCTGCCATCGAGGGTCCGGTGATCGACAACCCGGTCCCGGCCAATACCGAATATCTGAGAGGCAGCGCCATGGGCGCCGATGCGACCATCATTTTTTCCGTTGACGGCGGTGCAAACTACGACGTCCCGGCAAAATTGATGGTCACAGATGCAAGCGGCCAAGCGGTCCCGGCCGAAGCGAAAGACTATACCCATATCCGCTGGCAACTCGCCAACGACCTCCCGCCGGGAGGCACCACCAAGGTCGAGTTCCGCGCCAAAGTTAAATAAGAACCGAAACAGATCGTTAACCTAATGGAACGGAGAAATGACATGCGAACACATCAAGGGAAACCACCACCCGTTAACAATCACACAACGACCCAAGAGGAGAAAGCTTATGAACGACCACCCTGAACGGGAAAAACCGACATGACAAACAACCATAAACAGAACAACACAGAACATTTATTCGCAGAACAACCAAGGAGAAACATCATGAAAAACACGTTCAGATCAAGCATCATCCTGGTGATGAGCCTGGTGCTGACCGGGCTCCTCGCCTCGACCGCCCTGGCGGCTGATGTCGGGACCGACGCAGGCACCAACATTGGCAACACCGCCGCGATTACTTACTCGATCGGCGGCATCTCGCAAGGCCCGGAGAATTCCACCACGGCCACCATCGTGGTCGACAACCTGGTCGACCTGTCGATGACCGGTACCGACACCGCCAATGTCAGCGGTACGGACCAGGCGGTGCTCTTCACCATCTCAAACGATGGTAACGAGGATCAACGTTACCAGGTGACCTTCTACGCTGAGACGACATCAGACAACACGGACATGACCTTCGCTAGCGCCAACTCCGGTCTCTACATCGACGTCGATGCCAGCGGCGACCTGAGCGCAGGGGATACCACGATCCAGCTCAACCCGGTCAGTGGCACCTACTATCCAGTCATCCTCGATGTCGCTCCTGACGCAACATTGGACATCCTGTTGGTCGGCGACACCCCCGCCGGTGTGACTTCCGGCCAGACAGCGGAGTACACGCTGGTTGCCCAGACTCTCGACGCAGGGACCACCACTGTGACCCAAGAGGACGACACAACGCTCGACGATCAAGCCGCAATTGATGTGGTCTTTGCTGACGGCGAAGCCCAGACCACTGATGCCGTCGACGGCGTCCCCGCCAGCACCGATATTGATGAAGACGGTAAGATCCTGGCTTCGGCCACCTATACCTTCCAGGGCTCCGGCGTCACCGTCACCAAGACCTACGCCGTCCTGTGGGACCCGATTAACGGCGCCACCAACCCGAAAGCGATCCCGGGCGCCTACGTCAAGTACACCTTGGTTGTCGCTAACGCACTCGGCAGCCCGACCGCGATCCTCAACCAGGTCACTGACAGCCTGGATGGAGCTCTGGCGTTCGACATCGACCTGATCGACGGAAGTGACGACAACTTCCCGGCGGTTGGTGACCCGGAAAGTGCAGCAGGCTCCGGCTTCAAGGTCGTGCATGCGACGAGCCGTCCCACCACAGCGGTCACTCAGTACTTCACGTCCGCCACCGCGGATGGCGTGGTGCATTCAGGCGGTCTGGTCACCGCCAGCTTCGCCAATATCCTGGCCGGTGATGCTGGCTATACCGATGGCGAACTGAAGCCGGATGAAAGCGTAACCCTGTACTTCAACGCAATCATCCAGTAAGGGACTTATGACCGTTCGCCTGATCCATATGCTGCACGTAACGAGGTGTCTCAGCCTCGGCCTTTTGGCCGTGGTCTGTGCCCTCGTGCGCGCAGTTGCGGGTCGGGCAAAACAGATTTTCAACCATCAACCTGATTGGTCGACCGACAGCTCCGGCAGTCGGTCGACCCGTCGGCCTCTGTTCGCGTCCTTCACCGGACGCGGCCAGAGGCTGGCGCTGCTGCTCCTGCTTGGACTCCTATGGACTCCGCAGACCACGATTGCCGCGACGGAGCCCGGCACCCGTATCGACAATATTGCGACCGTCACCGTGAATGACCAGGGCGTCATGATCCCGATCGACTCGAACTTGACGAGCTTCGTCACCCGCAGCCCGGCTGTGATCGAGTTCCTGCAATATGCGCCATCAGTTCCCACGGCAGAGTTGCTACCCGTCGCTGACACCTTCTTCGATGACGGCGGCAGTTTCCAATTGGTGCCGCCGCCGACCGAAACTGCGACCCAACCGGTGCCGCTGGTACCGGCCGAAGTCTATTACGGTGGAGAGTCTATTTTCCTGCGTCTGACCGACCTCGACCAGAACATCGACCCCTTTGTGGCAGAGACCATCCTGATCACGGTCAGCGCAACTGAAAGCAGCGACAGTGAAACGCTCAGGCTCACGGAAACCGGCCCAAACACCGGTGTCTTTACCGGCTACCTGCCGATGACCCTGACCGGAACACCAGCCGCCGACGGTCGCCTGCTGGTCACTGAAGACAGTCATCTGAACGCCCACTACACCGACCCTGTCGATAACACCGACACAACCACCGACGCGGCTCTGGTGGACCCCTTTGGCTATGTGTTTGACAGCACCACCGGCGAGCTGATCAATGGCGCGACCATCACCCTCTGGGATGTGGAAGCCGATGCCTTAGCCACGGTCTTCGGTAATGACGGGGTGAGCAGTTTCCCCGCCACTGTGGTGACCGGCGATACGGTTATTGATGGCGGTGGTACCAGCTATACGTTCACGCAAGGTGGCTTCCGCTTCCCGTTTATCAACCCCGGCACCTATCGCCTGTTGATCACGCCGCCGGCGGGCTACACCGCCCCCTCGGTCGTGGCTGATGCAACTTTGCAGACCCTGCCCGGAGCGCCCTTTGCGTTGGTGGTTGGTTCACGCGGCGAAGATTTCCCGATCAATCCTGGTCCGGCCATCCGTATCGACATCCCGATCGATCCGGCGACCGGCGGCAACCTGTTGTTGCAGAAAGATGCGAGCAAGAAAACTGCGGCCATCGGCGACTTCCTCCAGTACCAGTTGTCCCTGGAGAACACCAGTGCCAACGCAACTATTCCGGCCGTCACCCTGGAGGACATTCTGCCGCCAGGGTTCCGCTACCAGTCGGGATCACTGACCATCGATGACGTTAACGCCGCCGACCCGATCATCTCGAATGACGGCCGCACCCTGCAGGTCAGCTTGGGCAACCTTTCTCCGGAGGCGTCTCGTGAGATTCGCTACGTGGTTGAAATTGCCGCCGGGGCCAAATTGGGCAAGGCGGTCAACCGGGCAACGGCGACAGATGCGCTGGGTTATGCCAGCAACCAGGCCAGTGCAACGGTCATGGTGCAGGAAGACCTGCTGCGCAGCCACGCCATCCTGGCCGGCCAGATTTTCGACGGTGGCTGCGATGACCCCGACCTTGAGAAGAATGGCCTGGCCGGCGTTCGTATCTACCTTGAAGACGGCACCTACAATGTGACCGATGAACGGGGCATGTACCACTTTGAGGGGATTGAGCCGGGCATCCACGTGGTTCAGGTCGATACCACGACCCTGCCAACCGGCTACGAAATGGTTCCCTGTGAGGAAACGAGTCAGTTCTCCGGCAGAACTTTCTCGCAGTTTGTCGACCTGCAGGGCGGCACCCTGTGGCGTGCCGATTTCTACGCCGCCCCGCAGGCGCCGCCCAGCGGGGAGATCTCCTTGGCGATGGCCAGCGAACTTGACGGCAAGCACGCTCTCTACCGCATCAGCTTACACACCACCAGTCAGCCCGCCGAGAACCTGCGTCTGACTTTGATGCTCCCGGGTGACTCGTCCTATGTCGCAAAGTCGAGCCGGCAAGACGGCCAGAAGATATCGGAGCCGTCAGCCTTCGGCCCGTCAGTTACCTACCGTCTCGGCGATGTTCCGGCCGGGTGGCAGACGGAGATTCTCCTGCGGGCCAAGCTTGACCGGAAGCAGCCGCCAGGCGACCTGATCAGCAAAGCACTGCTTACCTTCGATTCCGCCGGACGGACGAACCAGCGCACCCCGATGGTCGAGACATCCTTCCGTCTTGATGAAACGGTCGATACCAAGCGGGCTGATGTCAGGCTCTACCCGCGTTTCCCGACCTTTGTTGCGGAGCTGCAGGATGCGGACCTGGCCATGCTCGATCAACTGGCCGCCAAGCTGAAGGGCCAGGAGATTGTCCGGGTCGATATCGTCGGCCATACGGATGATGTGCCAATTGCACCGCGCAGCCGCCACATTTTCAGCGACAACTTCGTCCTCTCGAAAGCACGCGCGGAAAGCGTGGCCAACGCTCTGGCCGAGCGGCTCGGTGTTTCACGTCAGAAGATGACGACCTCAGGGATGGCCGACACCATGCCTGTCGCTGACAATGCCACGGCGAACGGACGCGCGCGCAACCGCCGGGTTGACCTGCTGATTCAGACCAGCCAGTCTGTTCGCAAGACACAACTTAAACCGGGCATCCAGGAGAGCGGGCCACAAACCACGACCGTGACTGGTGCAGATCCAACCCAGGTACCGGTCCAGACGGTTGCACCAACAGCGGCAGAAAAGGTCCCGACGCTGAACAAACCGCCGCAGATCGATCAACAGTGGCTGGGCCAGGCACAACCGGGAACCCGCCTGGTCTGGCCGCAGCCGGGATATGTCCCCGTCACGCCGAGCACCAAGATCATGGTTCAGCATCAGCGTGGCCAGAAGGTGAAAGTGTCCCTGAATGATCAACCGGTGCCGGCCCTGAACTATGACGGCCTCGAAAGTCGTAAAGATGGCTCGGTTGCCGTCTCCACCTGGCGCGGGGTTGACCTGCAAAGGGGTGAAAACCGGATTCAGATCGTGGTTCATGACGCGTCCGGCAAACCGGTTGAGCGCTTCACGGAACAAATTTACTATTCGGAAACCCCATCTCAGGTTGAATTTATTGAGGCAGAAAGTCTCCTGATCGCCGATGGCGTCACCCCGCCGAAACTCATCCTGCGCTTGACCGATGAGCAGGGGCTGCCTGTGCGACCCGAGCTGTTCACTGATATCAGCATTACGCCGCCCTACCAGCCTCAGTCAGCCAATGCTGCCAATTCCACTTTAGAGGGTGACTCGCCTACGGCCTCGAGCCGCATCCAGACTCGGTCGGATGGCCGTGCCGAGCTTTGGCTTGAACCAACGACGCTGGCAGGCAGAGTCGCTATCACTGTTCACTTATCCGACGGCCCGCAGGTGATCGAGACCTGGCTCAAGCCATCCATGCGCGACTGGATCCTGGTCGGCTTCGCCCAGGGGACACTCGGCTACAACACCCTTGACGGCAACATGGAGAGCCTCAAGGCGGTCGGTCTGGAAGACGATACCTACACGGATGGCCGGGTCAAGTTCTTCGCCAAAGGCGCCATCAAGGGCGAGTGGCTGTTGACCATGGCCTACGACTCCGACAAGGCGGACCTGGACGGCGAGACCCTGCACCAGCAGATCGACCCGGACACCTACTACCCGCTGTATGGCGACAACACCCAGCAGGGGTATGAGGCCTCCAGTGCCGACAATCTCTACATCAAGCTGGAGCGTGATCAGTTCTATGCCCTGTTCGGTGATTTCGAGACCGGCCTCAATGTCACCGAATTGTCGCGTTACTCGCGCAACCTGAACGGTTTCAAGACCGAGTGGCAATCGGAGCACCTCGAAGTCACGGCCTTTGCCAGCGAGACCAGGCAGGCCTTTGTCAAGGATGAGATTCGCGGCGACGGCACCTCCGGCCTCTATCATCTCTCCGGCGATCCGGTGGTGATCAACTCGGAACAGCTCGTGATTGAGACCCGCGGCCGACTGCATGATGAAGTGATTGTGAATGTTGAGACCCTGGCGCGACACACGGATTACGAGATCGATTACGACGACGGCACCCTCTTCTTCAAGAAGCCGATTCCGAGCCGCGATGAAGATTTCAACCCGATCTACATTGTTGCCCGTTACGAGACAATTGCCTCTGACGACGCCCAGCTCAACTATGGTGGCCGGGCTGCCGTCAAGCTGATGGATGACAAGGTCGAAATCGGCGCCAGCTACATTCATGAGGAAGCCGGCACTGACGAAGGTGACCTAGTCGGCGTGGACGCAACGATCAAGATTACGGAGAACACGACCCTGCACCTCGAAGCGGCCCAGACTGACACCGAGGAAGCGGGCGTCGATGCGGACGGCAACGCCTACCTGGCCGAACTGGAGCACAGTTCACAAAACCTTGAGGCTCGCGCCTACTATCGCCAGCAGGATGAAGGCTTCGGCCTGGACCAGCAAAACGTCAGCGAGAGCGGTACCCGCAAAGTCGGCGTGGAAGCCAACTACCGCGCGAACGATCGGGTCGAGGTCGCTGGCGAAGTCTATCGACATGACAACCTCGAAACGGATGCAACCCGGGATGTTGCCGAAGCCGACATCAGCTACCGCCGCAGCAACTGGAAAGTCAAGGCGGGTTATCGGGAAGCGCGCGACGAGTTCGAAAGCGGCGAAGAGCAACGTTCCAGTCAGGTCTTGACCGGGGCGGAAGTCCAAACCCTGGACGGCAAACTGGCCTTGCGTGCTGACCATGAACAGTCTCTGGGTGATCAGGGTGAAAACAGCGATTTCCCGACCCGCACGGTCCTTGGCGCCGACTACAAGGTGAGCGAGCGACTCACCCTGTTCATGGAGCAAGAGTACACTTGGGGCGAGGAGCAAAAGACCGAGGGGACCCGGGCCGGTTTCAGCATCCTGCCCTGGCACGGCGGCACGTTCAACACTTCGGTGGAGCAGCAGATGACCGAAAACGGCCGCCGGGTCGCTGCCCTGTTCGGTCTGCAGCAGAAATGGCAAGTCAATGAGCGTTGGAGCCTCGATGCCAGCCTTGACCGTAACCAGTCCCTCAAGGATTCGGGCGGTGAAAGCTTCGATACAGATGCGACTTCGACGACCAGCGGTGAAGACTTTACGTCCGTCTCCCTCGGTAGTAACTTCCGGGGAGAAACCTGGTCATGGAACAACCGGGTCGAAATGCGTGATTCTGAAAGCGACAGACGATTTGGCCTCACCACCAGTATCGTCACCGAAACCGAGCCGGGTGTCGCCTACTCCGGCAAGGCCCAGATCTTTGTAACCGACGCCGAGGATGGCAGCGACGCACTTGACGGTGATCTGCGCTTCGGCCTGGCATACCGCCCGACCGCGAGCCGCTGGATCCTGCTCGACCGATTCGACTTCTACTTCGAACAAAACGATGGCACAAGTGACCTCGACAGCTGGCGTCTGGTCAACAATCTGAACGCCAACTTCAAGCCGAACCGGCGCTTCCAAGTGGCACTGCAGTATGGTGCGAAGTATGTCCGTGAGAAGATCGACGGCCGCAGCTACGACGGCTTTATCGACCTGATTGGTACAGAGATGCGCTACAACTTTACATCGAAATGGGACGCCGGTCTGCATGCCAGCCTGCTGCACTCCTGGAACAGCAGCCAGTTTGATTACAGCGCCGGCGCATCAATCGGCTACGCCGCGATGCGAAATACCTGGGTCAGCCTCGGCTACAACCTGGTCGGCTTCGATGATGACGATTTTTCTGCCGCCCACTACACAGCGCAAGGTCTGTTCCTGCGCTTCAGGGTCAAGTTCGACCAGCAGACGGCCCGTGAGGCGGCCGAATGGATGAATCGATAATCTTTCAAATCAGCTATCTGCTGAGT
>JAQYVZ010000124.1 GCA_030145205.1 Desulfuromonadales bacterium
CGGCGACCGATGTCTATTGCAAGTTCAGGGGTCATAATGCCTCAGGTTCAGCCTTGATCGTCAGTCGAGAGCAGAGCCACTGATCTGGAAATCGTTTACGACCGTGGCTCAATAAAAGCTCCGCACCAGCGAGCTAATCACCAGATTCCAGCCATCCGCCAACACAAACAGCAGAATCTTGAACGGAAGTGAAATAATAACCGGCGGCAGCATCATCATTCCCATGGACATGAGAACGGAGGCCACGACCATGTCGATCACCAGAAACGGAACATAGATCAGAAAGCCCATCTGAAAGGCCCGCTTTAGTTCCGACAGCATGAAGGCCGGAACCAGGGTCATCGTGGAGAGCTCATCTCGATTGGCGGGCGCCTCACGTCCGGCGATGTCGAGCAGCAGGCCAATCTCCTTCTCCGTGGTCTGGGAAAGCATGAATTCGCGCAACGGCTTGACCGCCAGGAACAGGGCATCTTCCTGGTTGATTTCCTTTTTAATATACGGCTGCAACGCCGTATCGTTGATCTGGTCGAGCACCGGAGCCATGATGAAAAAGGTCAGGAACAGGGAAAGGCCGATGATGACCTGGTTGGGGGGCATCTGCTGCGTCCCCATGGCCTGGCGGACAAATGACAGGACGATCACGATTCGAGTAAAACCGGTGGTCATGAGCAGAATCGCCGGAGCGATGGAAAGGACGGTCAGCAGGACAAGAACCTGCAGCGTCGTAGAAATCTGCTCCGGACCGGCGGCATTGCCGACATTGAGACGAATTTCTTGAGCCCAGGTGAACCCCGGGAACAACAGCACGGCCAGCAGTGCCAGCCCCAAAGCACGTCTCATAGAGACCCTTCCAACTCCCGCTCCAACGTTTCAGCAAAGCGCTCCCGGGGCTCCCCGTCCAACTGGCAGAGAAGTTCAATACGATCCGCAGCCACCCCCAGCAACAGCTCACGACCACGCACTTCAACCAGACAGAGTGACTTCTTCGGCCCCAGCGAACGCATTTCGACGACCCGGATGAGGCCGGTTTTGGCCGTGGGCAGCCAACGCAGCCAACGTTGGCTGGCTGCGTAGAGCAGAAGGATCAGCCCGATGATCAGGACCAACCCACCGAACAGACGCAACCCCTCGGCAAACGGACTGCCCGTCTCGGGGGCCGTCGCGCCGTAAACGACGGCGGGCGCCATGAACAGCAGCAACAGAAAGAGCAGCTTCATTGGGTCAACCCAACTTCTCGATGCGCTCGGAAGGACTGACCACATCGGTCAGACGCAGGCCCAGCTTGTCATTGACCAGCACCGCCTCACCACGGGCAATCAACCGTGAATTAACATACAGGTCAAGGGGCTCCCCGGCCAGCTTGTCCAATTCGACAACATACCCTTCCGACATCTGCAGCAGATCCTTTACCAGGATCCTGGAACGCCCTATCTCGACCGATACCTGCAACGGGATATCCAGCAAGATACTGATATCCTTGGATTCTTCCGGCTTCTTGTCACTCTGATCCAGCTCAACACCATTATGCTCTTGCGTCATGACTAACTCCGCTGCTTTATTTCACCGATAATCCGGACTGACTTTCTGCCATTACGCACCCCGGCCTGACTGAAAAACTTGCCCCGACCTTCGACGACTACCTGTAACGGGGCGACCGGATCGGTACCGAGATCAAGTATATCACCAAGCTGAAAATTTAGGATATCCCGAACCTTAAGATTGACCGTCCCGAGTTGAACCACAAGGCTCGCCTCCATCTGTTCCAGCTCAGCTTCCATGTGCGGACGCCACAGGTCATCGCGGTTGAGAGAAAAGGCCGCGCCACCCCGCAACTTGTCGAGTAGCGGCTCCAGTGACGCATAGGGAATGACCAGCATCATCTGGCCGGACACCGCCCCGACCGTCACCGTATAGCAGACCACCATCAGCATCGCGTCGGCGGGGAAGATGTTGACCAGACGAATATTGCTTTCGACCTTGGCCAGTGCCACATGCAGATCGGCCACCGACCGGAAGGCTTTGGCCAGGTCCGGACAGACATCCGCAAAAACCGGCTTGACGACATGCCGTTCAATGGCAGTCAGGGTCCGATCAGGCACCACCAGTCGATCCTCGCCCCCCCCTCCGAGCAGACTCTCCACCAGAAAAAAGGAAAGGTCTTTATCATAGATCACCAGCCCCCCCCAGCGCAATGGATCAAGGCGGATGACCCCGATCGAA
>JAQYVZ010000125.1 GCA_030145205.1 Desulfuromonadales bacterium
CAGCGACCCCCGCGGGCCGATCCGGATCCAATCGTCGATGCTGCCGAGGTAGCACCATCGCTCTGTGCGGAAGGTGCGATCCGCCTCGTCGAGGAGCACAAAGCGCATCTGCGGCGAGAAGCGGGCACCCTGCTCCAGTACCTCGCGAACTCTGTCCGCGCGCCTGGCCGGGATATCGAGGCTGTCACGCAGCGTGGCGATCAGATCGTCTGGGTCAACGCCTACCCGCTCGTAGATGACGACTGCCTTGCCCTTGACATCGACCCGGTAGTTGTGCACCTTGGGGTGGCGTCGGACGAGCGTCTCGACCAGCTCACGTTCCAAGGGCAGGATGTGGGCCGGACCCACCTTTGCCAGCGAGACCACCCCATTCACGCTCTCCCTGGTCTCGTACCCCTCTGGGATCTCGTTCACGGGCTCGCCCCTGGGTTCGCGCATGAAAACGTATCGCGACGCCCCTGTCTTGGTCTCTACCTTACAGAGGTGGTAGATCCTGCCTTTGCAGTTCGTGTACGTCACCGCCAATTGCAGCCTCCCAGGATGGAACGGGGGCTGGCTCGGAGTGGATCGATGCAGCCGGACAACGGCGCGGCCGTTGCGCATTCCTGCAGATCAGGAGGCGACCGATCGGCCAGGCCTGACTCGCCATGAAGCAAACCCATTGTGGCCCTACCCGAGTCAAGCGACCACTTCACTACCGTACACTTTTGAGAAATGTTGACTCATAGTATGCTCTAGCTCCTACTACAGAGCAAGGAGCATACTATGAGTGACAACCGACGAAGATATCGTGCCATCCGCAAGTCTCTGAAAGACCTTTGTCCGTTTGAGCCCAAAGGCAATCAGGCGAGACACTTGAACACGCTGGCCGGCCTGATCTGTGGGATCATAGGCAGCAATAGCTCTCACCTGCCTAAGGTTGCCAAGAAGGCGCCTGACAGAACCAAGAAGGAGAGCCGGGCCAAAAGGTTCTCTCGCTGGGTGAACAACGAGCGCATCGAGTTCGGGATCTACTACCAACCTTACGCTCAAGCATTACTGACATCCCTTGCTCACCATACACTGGTTCTGGCGATGGATGGCAGCGAGATGGGGCGTGGCTGCCTGACGCTGATGGTGAGCGTCATCTACAGGAAACGTGCGCTGCCGATAGCTTGGATTGTCGTGCAAGGTCACAAAGGTCATTTCCCAGAAGAGACCCACGTCCGTCTGCTGGAGCAAGTTCACGATATCGTGCCTGAAGGATGCGACGTGATCTTTCTCGGTGATGGAGAGTTCGATGGCACGACGCTTCAGGCCACAGTTGCTGCTTACAATTGGCAGTACGTCTGCCGCACAGCCAGGAACACACAGATCAACGAAGACGGCGACCAATTTCCCTTTCACGAAGTGGACGTGCAACCGGGACATTGCATCGGGCTGCCTGACGTTTCTATCACTCACCAGAACTATGGCCCCGTTTTGACCATCGCCTGGTGGAGAGCAGAGTACAAGGAGCCCATCTACCTGGTCACCAACATGGAACTGGTCGAGGAAGCTTGCTACTGGTACGCAAAGCGATTCCGCATCGAGACCTTCTTCTCCGACCAGAAAAGCCGGGGGTTCAATATGCAGAAGAGCCATATCTCAGACCCCGAACGTCTAGCCAGACTGATGATCGCTGCTTGCTTGGCTTACATCTGGATCATCTATCTGGGTGTGATTGCCAAACGGGATGGATGGGTCAAAATCATCCATCGAACCGACCGCTGTGATTTGAGCCTCTTTCAACTGGGCCTGGATCTGCTCGAGCATTTCCTGGACGAGCATTTATCCATCCCGGTGGCATTCCAGATGCCTACCCTGACAGAAAGTGTACGGTAGTGAAGGCATGATATGGGTGCCTAATCCCATCAAGCCGGAGGTCTCCCTGATGAATACTATAACACGTGTTGCCGAGAGAATGCAAGCTGTGCTGTTCGATGCGGCGAACCGCCTGGCCGTCGAACTGGGCTTTGTGAAACGCATTCGGAAGATCACAGGCAGTCTCTTTGCGCAAGCTATGGTGATCGCGGGCCTGAGCAGTCCACAGACCAGCTATACGGACTTGGTGCAGAGCGCTGCGGCGGTCGGTGTGGCGATCAGTGCTCAAGGGATGGAACAGCGGTTCACCGAGAAAGCCGCACGCTTTCTGGAGCATCTGCTGGCCGAGGCGGTCAAGCAAGTGATGGCT
>JAQYVZ010000021.1 GCA_030145205.1 Desulfuromonadales bacterium
TTCTTTGGTGGCGAGGGAATGTTTCTGGCGACTTTGAGCGGGCATGGTCGGGTGTGGTTGCAGAGTTTGCCGTTCAGTCGTCTGGCGGATCGGATTATTGCGCATGCGCCGAAGGCTGGGGGGACGGATAAGGGGGAAGGGTCGGTTTTGGGTGGAATCGGTAGACTGCTTGATGGGGATTGATGGGGAGATGTAGTGTCGCTGTGTCTCTGTCAAAAGGACTGAGTGTTCAATGACGAATTCAATTCTGACAGTGGCGGTCCTCTTTCTCGCCGCAATCTTTCTTTTAACGTACTTGAAGCGCCCTTCGCGCTCGGACAAGACCTTTCCTTACCAAAGCAGGCAGGTTCTGTTCACCCCAGCAGAACGCTCTTTTCTGGGCGTTCTCGAACAGGCTCTGGACGATGATTATCGGGTGATGGGGAAGGTACGGCTCTGTGATGTCATTGAAGTTCAGAAAGGGCTCACCAAAGCCGAGTGGCGGTCTGCCCACAACAAGATTGACCGCAAGCACCTCGACTTCGTCATTTTACGTAAAGATGATCTCTCGGTTGCGGCGGTCGCTGAGCTGGATGACAAAACTCACCAGCGCAAAGATCGCGAAAGTCGAGATGCTTTTCTGAACAATGTCTTTGCGGCTATAGACATCCCTTTACTCCGCTTCCCTGCCCGAAAAAGTTATGCCGTTGAAGAGGTGAAAAGTCGGT
Organism: Desulfuromonadales bacterium; assembly: GCA_030145205.1. Lineage (GTDB taxonomy): Bacteria > Desulfobacterota > Desulfuromonadia > Desulfuromonadales > BM103 > JAQYVZ01. The sequence goes on from JAQYVZ010000021.1 coordinate 708, forward strand.
TTCTGGAAGCACTTTCACCCACCGTGAACAGCGAAAACAACGAAATGCCTTGCACAACCTCAAATGTTGACGAATCTGCGGTCTCGGCGAACGAGTCACCGATGCCAGACGTACACACTGATGGTTCTGGTGTTCCCTGTTGTGAAAAATGCGGCGCAGACATGGTCAAACGGCAAGCTCGAAAAGGTAAGCATGCCGGCAAGTGGTTTTGGGCCTGCACGGAATTTCCGAAATGCCGCAGCGTAGTTGTGATTGAGCTCTGATTATTGACACACCTGTGAACGTCCTAAACGCCATGAATAGCAACCAAGTTCTCGACAAAATTAGACACATCAATGTGAACAAAAGCGGTGAGCGCAGAGCTCCGCACAAACCGCTTCTGTTGCTGCTGGCTATTGCCAAACTTCTGGAAGGCCAGCGAGACATTTCCTTTACAGAAGTCGAGAAACACCTCGGGCCGTTATTAACGGCTTATGCTCCCCCCGTAAAAAAGCGACACCAACCTGAACTTCCGTACTGGCATCTGAAATCAGATGAGCTCTGGGAGGTGACAGACGCAGTCGACCTACCCCGTCAGGCTAAAGGCTTTCCAAGGATTCCTGCCTTACGTAAAACTTCTGGCCATCTGGAGGTTTCTATTGCTAAGGCATTGCTGACAGATAGAGCCCTCACGCAACAAGCTGTTCAACTCCTGCTGGAAGATCACTTTCCGGAATCACTACATGAGGATATCGTTGCGGCGGTAGGCCTGAATTTGCCTGAGACAGACCACGTTATGGAGCAGCAAACCAAGTACGTCACGACCCGGCGGCGTGATCCGAAATTCCGCGAAAAAATTCTACGGGCTTACGAGTACCGCTGCGCGGCATCAGGTTTCCGCGCGGCGCTGGGAGGGACCTATTTCGGCTGCGAGGCGGCGCATGTCCAGTGGCATGCCCAGAACGGTCCAGACACGGTTGAGAACGGCATGGCTCTTGAGCCGACCCTGCATAAACTTTTTGATGCCGGGGCCTGGAGTTTGACTGATGACCGGAGGATATTGGTTTCGGCTGATTTCACCGGGACGGATGAAACGGTAGAGAGAGTGAGAAATCTGCATGGGCAGCCCCTTAGGTCACCGCAACTAGGAGAACCATTGATTGCGATTGAGTTTATTCGATGGCATCGGGGGCCTTCAAGAGGTGGGGTTTTTCGGGAGCCTGCCATTCCACTATGACTGGTGAACACTGAACCATTAAGAGTCGGAGTTGGGGACGCTTCCGTGAAACTGGCCCGCGAAGAAAAACACCAACAAGCAGCCAATCCACCCCACTCTGACATTCCCTGTCACAACCCTCCCATACCCTGCTATCATCAACAAACAAGCACTCTCACCAACAGAGAGGCTCCATGTCCCTGGACACGAAACAGTTACTATACAAAGCAGACAAAGCACTGGAGAAGCACGATTATGTGCGAGCCATTGAGCTTTATTGCAACGTGCTGATGGAGGACCGGACCATTCTCACCGCTCAATACAAGCTCGGCAAAGCCCTCCAGAAACATCAAGAGAACGAGGGGAAAGGACGAGATGCGGTCTATTTGGACCATCCGTTGACCCATGCAAACGATATCAGGCTGGCTTATGAATTATTCAAACTACAGATCAGAGCCCTGGGCTATGCGACATCATGCGTGGTTAATGGCATGGTCACTTATTATGAAAGAACCGGGGAGCCCGCTTCGGCGGCCATGAACTGCAAAACACTCCAAAGAGAGTTCGAACGGGAAGGGAAACCGCTGCTGGCAAAAGCGGCCGCAGAGCGGCTGGAGAAAAACATTCAAGCGCTGCATCAAAAAGCACGCAACGATGAAAAAGCCGGTGATTTCCGCTTCGCCTTTAACTCGTACCGAGCACTGCTTGGATACGATTTCAATCGGTACGACTACCACTTCGGCTACCTTGCGAACGCCCTCAAATCAGGGAAGCCCGAAGAAGCCTACACAACCATCTTGAAGAACCGGGCACACAAAAAGTACGTTCAGGAGAACAAGGTCCTTTGGCAGCTCTTTTCTGAATTGGCCGGCATGGTCCTTCCGGAGGTTGATTGCCGAGGCACTCACCACTAGGAACAACTCGTCAAAGCCTCCTGTTCGACCTGCCCGCTACGCACCAGTTCAAACAGCATCAACGCCAGAGCCAACACGGAATCCACGTCTCCTCGCATACTGACCACCTTGCAAATCACGTCCTGCTCAGTCTCCGACCTGATCACGGCATACAGGGCATGCACGACTGTATAGGGGCACAACACATTGTGTGGATAGCGCGTGGCAAACTCTTCCGGGGAGAGGTCCCATTCCCGGTTTTTGAAAAACCCCGTAATCGCTTCTCCACCGACATCGAACTCCAGCCGATCCATCAATCGCTGCGGCGCATCGAACAGAGCACAGAGAAACTTGGCAGCATCCAGGGCCGACGGGTGCGTATGCGACAATTTGAAAAAAGCCTGCATCAGCGCACCCGCCTCCAGGTCGTACTGCCGGGCGAAATCATACACCGGCAGGGCCAACGCCAGGCATCCATTTCCGGCGGACCCTCCCGGCTTGATCTCCGCCGCAAGGGTGGAGAGCCGACCAACACTCAGGTTGCCCTGCTGGTCGAGTGCCCTGACAAGCCGGAAATAGTCCCGCCAGGTTCCCCCGTAACAGGTCGCCCGCCGGTGCTTCTCGTGGAACCTGACCCAGGACACCAGCAAATTCTCCAGATCACCATCGTACGCACAGATCGCGGAGAACCGCTGGAAGCAGTCAACGATGTCAGACTCGTCAGTACCATCCGGGTAAGCCTTCGCCCGCGACTCGATCTCCGGCAAAGTCGTCGGTGTCCACCGCGCGGGTCCGGCCTCCCACGGGGCGCCGAGCCGGTCACCCCGTTTGTAAGCATCAAGTGCGGCCTCAACATTCATTGCAAAGTGCTCCCGGCCGTGTCATGAGCGGGGTTTCTTTGGCTTGTCAGCCCCGGCTGGAGGCGCTCCAAATTGTTCCCTGGCCTCCTGCCCGATCTGCTCGACCCACTCAGACGGTATTTCGGAGGATGAATTCGACCCCGTGCTCTCGGTGTTCTTTTTCGAGGGTCTCGGTGTGCTTCGTCTCATGGGTATCAAGCTCCCCTGCCCACCGAAAAAAATCCGCGTGCTGTTTTTAACGACTTTAACGACTGCCATAACGACCTCCAAGGTGTGTGGGTTACCCCTCCAGAAAAACGAAACCCCCTCCGACATAACGGAAGGGGTCAACCCACGGGGAAGCCACCTTCCTTATCTGCCGGGTTTTTGCAAACCCGCTGGAGTTAGCACCGTTCCCACGTGGGATGGTTGCTGCGACGTCACAGGACCAGTCCCTCAGTCGCTCTTGATAAGAAAGTATTTCAAGTATTATATAGGATGTTTGCGGTTCGTCAATTTCGCCAGGGCGTGGAGGAACCTCTTGCAAAGCGCATCGTGACTTAAACTGTCACAAGCCTGCTCTACAGTTATCATGCCGCAGAATTTAAAACTGACGGAGGAAAGGGGGCACCATGTCACACCGAAAACCTGATTGGGACAACATGCCGCCCGAAACAGCAGAGATGGTCCGGTGGGAAATCGAGCTCTACGAGGCCATGGCTCACCTGTCAGATTGCCCCTTTCGAAAAATGAAAGCGGCCGGCCAACTTTACGCCTTGACCGGCGAAGAACATTATCTTTTGGCACAAGAACGCCACAAGAAAGATCTCGACGCCTGCCTGCAAAAACACCGAGACGTTCACTGTCTGTTAGAGAGCGAGATTCTCGGTATCAACGCCGCCGGCCATCAGAAACTGAAAGAAATCTACCAGCGAAAACCTGGCGTGAGAAAGAACCACGCGCGGCGACGTTCCGACACCGGAGCTCGACACCGGAGCTAAATCGGGGGACATAATACCCATTCTAATGTCAGACAAGTTGCGACCGGGGGGCAGTTTCTATAAACTGGTCCCTGTTTTTACCTCTGATTTCCGGTGACACCTCACTTAATTCATCGGAGCCGGGGACACTCACACGAGAGTGGCCCACGGTAGTGTCCCGCGAGGGTGTTCCCTCTCCCAAAACTGGAAAAAGCATGAAACGTCCGATTGCCATAGTGCTGGTTGTCCTCATAATCGTTGGCCTGTCATTCAGCACAGTCGCTCTTTTTCAAGGGAACTTTGTTGCCGCCATTTCTGTCTACCCTCTGCTGATCATTGCTTATTTCTTTACGCAATTCAGTAAAAGGAAGTAAATGATTGGGCCGGGAGCCAGGGACACTCACACGAGAGTGTCCCGTAAGGGTGCCCCCCTCCCAATCCCGTCTTTATTGCCTGTCGCCGGACAACCCCGTATAACTGTTCCCCATGTCATCTTTCCAGAACGAAACCATCGTCGTGCTCGACTTCGAAACCACCGGCATCTCGCCGAACCAGGGCGACCGGGCGATAGAAATTGGTGCCGTTCTGCTGTGCGGCGGCGCCATCGCTGACCGTTTCCAGAGCCTGATCAACCCCGGCATCCGCATCAACAGCTTCATCGAGTCGTACACCGGCATCACCAACGCCATGGTGCAGACTGCGCCGCGGGCTGACGTGGTCATGCGCGAGTTCGCCGCATTTCTCGGCGATTGCCCGGCTGTGGCCCATAATGCCTCGTTCGACCGGCGGTTCCTGGAAGCGGAATACAGTCGTATTGGTCAATGCTGCCAGAACGATTTTGGCTGCTCGATGCTGGCCGCGCGGCGCATTTACCCCGATGCGCCCAACCACAAGCTCGAAACCCTGGTGCGCTACAAGAATCTGCAGACCGACGGCACCTTTCACCGCGCCCTGGCCGACGCCGAGATGACCGCACACCTCTGGCTGCAGATGTGCGTCGACTTGCAGCGCGACTCTCAACTCGGGCAGATCCCCTTCGCCCTGATGCAGGGTTTGACGAAAGTGCCCAAGGCCCGGGTGGCCGATTACCTCGCAAACTGGTGTTAAGCCGGGAGCCGGGGGCACTCCCAAGAGGGTGTCCCTTTTAAGTGTCCCCACGTAACTGTTTGACATGCAATGCAACTCAGGGGAAACTTAATTCTATCTTCTGATGAGTTGGAAGAGATCATCATTCCAAGGCGAAGGTCCAGTCCATGAAGCTCAAGAACTCAAATAGAGACAAAATAAAGGGGGGAAGCCTTGAACTCAATTGAGAACCTGACGATTAATTGGAATCGGTCGATATTGATTGACTCGCCAATCGATAATGACCTTGTCAAAAAAATCACGCCTCAGATATTGAGCCTGCGCCAAGAAAGTACGGACCCCATCACGATAGGGATCGATAGTCCAGGAGGATCGCTTGCCGCCCTGGACTTAATCTTGGGGCTCCTCAAAGGCCCGGATCAGGACGGCAACGATGGGGAGATTATTACTGTTGCCACCCACCGAGCCTATAGTGCCGCAGCGAACCTTCTCGCCTTTGGGGACTACTCTGTCGTCTTATCCCACGCACAGGTGTTGTACCATGACGTTCGTTTTGTCGAGATTGAAGATGTTACGCCAGAAAAGGCCCGAGTCGCAGCGAGAGCCCTGCAGGACACCAACGATAAGTTTGCGCTACGCTTGGCCCATTTAATTATCAAGCGTCTGATTTGGGTCTACATTGACCTGGTAAAAGATTTTGAAAAGGATCGAAAGAATAACCCTGAGATCCATAAGCGATATGCGTCTTTTGTCGATGTCTATGCGCCACAAGTCGATGGGGTTGAGCGCATTGATCTTGCTGGTTTCGCAACATCGCTCAGAACCAGGCTTTCCCCCCAAAGCAATACTCTGATCGCAAATGTCATGGAACGGCTCGAAAAATGGGTTTACCTGACGCTGATAGCCAGGGAGAGGGAGGCCTATCGGCAGAAAGGCTCACGAACTCCAGGGCTCCTCGATGGGGTCAAAAAACTCCACAAAGACTTTTCTGGCGCACCTGAAAAGTTTCAATTGTACGAAGATGACCTTAAGTTTCTCCTTTGTCTTATCGTTGGCGAAATCTCCGAGGAGAAAACCGAAGACACAAGCTTTCTCTCGGTTCTGAATCGCAGCGTGCGCGAATTTGGCATTTTAGATTCAATGAATGACTCAAGGCACATTATTCATGCTGCTGATTTAATGCTGAGACACGGCCATTTGTTTTTGGGAGAAGAACGCCATAGAGAGCTCGACGATATGCCTGAGGATGAAAAGAATAAGCTTTTCGCTCAGACCGTTCCGCAGGCAAGGCTTCTTTGGCATTTCTGTGTCCTTCTTTGTCGTGAATTGTTTGAGGGCGAACATATCCTGAGCCCGGCTGATGCACAGTTGCTGGGACTTGTCGATGAAATTTCAGGTGGCGGCCCCATTCAAAGTCGGAGAGAGTATCGGCTAGAGCAAGCCGAAATGGGAGCCGGGGACACTTAGGAGCCGGGGACACTTAAAAACAAGTGTCCCTTTTAAGTGTCCCTGATTATGTAAACATTTAGCTTTATTTGTGTAGCCTCATGTTATCCGCTACAATGTCAGCACTTTTTATTTTTTTGTGCTTTTGTAATTTTCAATGACATTAGGAGGGGATGATCATGCCACGCACTTCCCGCGCGGTGGCGGTCGGCTACCCGCATCACATCACCCAACGCGGTAACAATCGGGAACCGGTCTTCTTTGACGATCAAGACCGAACAACCTATCTCGAACTGCTTCAACATTTCACACGCAAATTCCACGTGGACCTTTGGGCTTACTGCCTGATGTCAAATCATGTTCACCTGCTGACAGTGCCGCAGGTTGACGACGCAATGTCACTTGGCATCGGCCGAACCAACCAAGTCTACACTCGCTACATTAATCGAAAATACTTGCGCTCCGGGCGTCTTTGGCAGAACCGTTTTTATTCATGTATTGTCGATACCGACGAGTACCTTTGGGGAGTTGCCCGCTATATTGAAAACAATCCCGTCAAGGCAGGCTTGGTCAACGAAGCGACTGAGTTTCAGTGGTCAAGCGCTCGTCATCATCTGCATGAAGAACCAGACCCCCTGTTATCAAAAAACGGGTGGTTAACTCCGAACAACCGCAAAGAATACCGTCGGTTTCTAAAGGAAAAAAATGCTCGCGAGGAGGAAATGATCCGGCAGGCAACCCGTAGCGGGCGACCGTTCTGCTGTTCAAAAACTTTGTCTATCCTTGAAAAAGACCTGGACCGCCGCTTTGGGTAATCCATTTCACGACTTTCAATCAGGGACACTTAAAAACAAGTGTCCCCGATTCGATTCCGATTCCGACGATGTGTTTTCGTGCTACACTTTTTCTATTGTGCAGTATCCCCGCCTCCATACCAAGGCCACGATGCATGTTGCTACTGATCACCTATATCCTGATTGCCCTCGGTTTTTCCTTCTTTTGTTCGATTGCCGAAGCGGTGTTATTGAGCGTGACCTTCCCGCATATTGCTCTGCTTGAAACCAGCAAGAAACCCTCCAGCAAACTGCTGCGAAAGCTCAAAGAAAACATCAACAGCCCGCTGGCGGCTATTTTAACCTTGAACACCGTCGCTCACACGATCGGCGCGGCAGGGGCTGGCGCCCAGGCTGCCGAAGTCTTCGGCAGGACCTCCGTCGGCATCGCCTCGGCGATTCTGACCCTCTTGATCCTCGTTTTTTCAGAGATCATTCCCAAGACTCTTGGCGCACACTACTGGCGGCAGCTGGCACCGGCGACGGCGTACTGTCTGCGGTTCCTCATTGTGGCGCTCTATCCGTTCGTCAAGCTGACCGAGTTTCTGACCCGCACCCTGACCGAAGGCCCGACGCTGCGCGGTATTAACCGTCAGGAGCTGGTCGCCCTGGCCCAACTTGGCGGCAAAGAGGGGACGCTCGCACTGAAGGAATCGAAGATTATGCAGAACCTTCTGTTGTTGCACGAAACGCCGGTCAAGGCAGCTATGACACCGCGTACCGTGATCTTCTCATTGCCGGAAACTCTGAGTGTCGGTGCCTTTTTCTCGCAGTTCGGTGAAAAACCTTTCTCGAGAATTCCACTCTATCGAAGCGAAACCGAGGATATCAGCGGCTTCGCGCTACGTAGCGACCTGCTGCTCGCCCAAGCATACGACCAGGCAGATCGGCCAATTAGCGGTTTCCTGCGGAGCATGGAGAGGGTCCCCGCATCAATGAACCTGTCGCAAGCCTTTGACCGCTTTCTGAAGCAGCGCGCCCACATGATGCTGGTGCTCGATGAGCATGGTGGCGTGGCCGGCATCCTCACCCTGGAAGATGTGCTGGAAACCCTGCTCGGGCTGGAAATCATCGACGAATTCGACACCGCTGACGACATGCAGGAGCTGGCCCGCAAACTCTGGAGTCACCGCGCGAAAGAACTCGGTATTGATGTTGACAAAAAGTAAGTTGAACTGCAACCGGAGTTGGGAACACTCACACGATAGTGTCCCCCAAAAAAGGAGGCTCCATGCCACGCTATGCCCTGTTTGTTTTCAATGGCGACCCCATGTGTTTTATCCATGTGCTTCTGAACGCCCTGGAGATGCACGCCAAGGGAGACGAAGCAAAAATCATTCTTGAAGGAGCCTCGGTCAAGCTGGTTCCTGAACTGGTCAAAAGCAGCAATCCCCTGCACACCCTCTGGCAAAAAAGCCTGGAGGCAGGCCTCGTCGAAGGCGTCTGCAAGGCTTGCTCCAGCAAGCTGGGCACTCTCGACGCAGCCCGGGAGCAGGGGCTGACTCTCCTCGATGAGATGTCGGGCCATCCTGCCCTGTCAACCTATCGTGACAGAGGCTACGAGGTCGTCACCTTCTGACACCCTGGTGGAGTTGGGGAGACTTAGAAATAGGGACACTTACACGGAGGTGTCCCCGGTAAGTGTCCCCGCACTGTTGATGCCTGGGAAGGGTTCAGAACGCACAAAAAAACACGATGACGGAAGTTCCGAGGTATTACCGGTTACTTTGTACTGCTTCCGGTTCTTCGAGCGCTTAGTCAACTTGGGAATTTCTTCCGGCTGATCAACGATTTTTCAGGTCGTCCGCTCTACTTTGCCTCTAGGGTATTTCCGTCACCGCTTGAATTAACTCTAGCGCAGTACTGGATGATGCCAAGCAACACTTTTCGATTATTTTTCGAATAGTTACAACATTCTGATATCATTCGATTCTGAGGACAGGCACACGGGGTTACCCCAGAAGAGTGTCCCGCGAGGGAACAACTAACTCTGTTCCCCACCACACATCATCCCCCAGTTCCAAGCCAGCAGCGGCTCCCGGCCTCCCAACGCCAGAAACTCGACCTTTAGCTCCGGCAGGCTCAACAACGCACAGGTGTGATTGAACAGCGTGCTGCCTGGGTTGACCACCAGCACCCCTCCCAACGACTCGGCGAACACCTGGTGGGTGTGGCCGACCACCAGCACATCGAACGGCAGGTCCTGCAAGATCCTGGCCCAGCGCTGCCGCTGCACCGCGATCAGGTCGCCCTGCTCATCGAGCAGCACGATCCCGTCCATGAGCGACGCCGGCGGACTGGCGTGAATCATGTAGACCCGTTTACCGGCCGCCTCCAGGACTATCTCCCGCGGCAGGCTGTGCAGGTATTGCGCGGCCGGACCGGCCGGGTCGCTGGCGTGGCGCTCCAGCCACCAGAGGTCGTGGTTGCCGAAGACCACCCTGCAGCCGCTGTCGTTCAGCAGGGCGAGGGTCTGCTCCAGCTCGACGCCGTAGCCGGCGATGTCGCCGGCGCACAGGATGGTGGCGGCGCCGGCCTCCCGCAGCAGGGTCAAAGCTTCCCGGAGAGGGTCCAAAGTTGCGTGAACATCGCTGATCAGGCCTATTTTGTGGCTCATCGATGCCTTGCCTTCCGGAGGGACTTCAACTCTGTTTATGGTAAACGGGTTCTTTTATTAAATTAAATGAGTCCTAGGTCACCCGATTTCTCTCTTGGTCATCGACCAGGGCTCGCAGGCGATGCCCAGTCACCTTCCAGTGCCAGTCTCTCAGTGGTTCAAAACCGGTGATCCTAAAACTGGTCCAGGAGCCGGAGGCACCCTCGTGTGAATGTCCCCTGAAAGAGTCCCGCGAGCCTCATCTGAATCCAATTTTAACAATTCGCTGCTAAACTATACCAATGAAACACTTCGGCCTCTTGACATGGTTGCTGATTTCACTCGCCCTGCTGCTTGTCCCAGGGGCGTTGGCACAAGCGACGTCAGACGATTTCTCCACCTGGCTTAACCAGCTGCGTGTAGACGCCCGCGCCGCAGGGATTTCGCCAAAGACCCTGGATGCAGCGCTGGCTGGGCTGAAATCACCGCAGCCACAAATGATTGAGCGCGATCGAAATCAACCAGAGAGAAAGGAATCGTTCGAAGCGTATGTGACCACCCGGGTCAACCAGGCACGCATCGACGGCGGGCGCAAGATGCTGAAACGCTACCCCACCTGGCTGGGCCGGGTCGAACGGCAGTACCGGGTGCAGCAACGGTTTCTGGTTGCCCTTTGGGGGATCGAGAGCTTTTACGGCCGGCACACCGGGAATTATCCGGTCATCCCGGCGCTGGCCACTCTGGCATACGACAAACGACGTAGCGATTATTTTCGCCGGGAGTTGATTGAAGCGCTGAAAATCCTCGATGCCGGACAGGTCAGGTTGGCGCGCATGCAAGGGTCATGGGCGGGGGCGATGGGACCGTTCCAGTTTATGCCGTCCTCGTATCGCCACTATGCGGTCGATGTGGACGGCGACGGTCGTATCAACATCTGGGGGGCCATCCCCGACGCACTGGCCTCTGCGGCCAACTATCTGGCCAAGGCCGGCTGGAAAGACGACCAAACCTGGGGACGGCCGGTCAAACTGCCGAAAAACTTTGATAAGACTCTGGCCGGGCTGGGAACCTCCCTGCCTCTGTCACGCTGGCAGGCCCTCGGTGTTCGGCGCAGCAACGGTCGAGCGCTGCCGCGACGCAACCTGCAGGCCTCGCTGGTCATCACCGATGGCCAAGCCGGACCCGCCTACCTGGTTTACGATAATTTCCGGGCCTTGCTCCGCTGGAACCGCTCCAATTCATTCGCGGTTGCGGTCGGAACCTTGGCCGACGCATTGCGAACGACTCCTTGAAAGCAGGCCTCCGTTGGAACTGGGGACACGCGCCGGAGACACCCTCGTGCAAAAATGCCCTGGAAGCGCCCTACAAGAGTGTCCCGCGAGTCCTTATGCGTTCGATCGGCTGGTCAACAGAACCGAAAGCATTAACAGGGTGCCCCAACCTAACCCTTCAACCGCCGGGCCAGCTCCCGAATATGCGCCGGCCCCACTTCGCAACAGCCACCGACAATGGTCGCGCCCTGACGGACCCAGCCTGCCACGAAATCAGCGTACACGTCCGGCCCCAGGTTGGTGCGTTTCTCAAGGGCATCGACCGTGGCGCCATCGACCAGGAAGTCGTCGCTGATGGTCACAAAGCCGTTGGCATAAGCGCCCACCGGACACGCCAGCCCGGTCAACAGCGGTATCGCCTGGCTGACCGCTTCGGGGGTCGAACAGTTGACCAGCAGGGCTTCGAGGTTGAATTCCTCAATCAACGGCAACACGGCCGACAGCGGCTCCCCGGAGCGAAGCCGGCGACCATCGCTGTCGTCGACGGTTACCGCCAGCCAGATCGGCTTGTCGACGACCTGCGCCCCCATGATAGCACCACGTGCCTGTTCAACCGAGGCCATGGTTTCACAAAGCAACAGATCGACATAAGGCGCCTGCAGGCGAGCGATCTCTGCATACAGCTCGGCGGCCTCTTCGGCCGGCCGGACCCGATCGGGGCGATAGGAGCCTTCGGCGGGCCCCAACGACCCGGCGACCAGGCCGCGGCCATGTTCGTCGCGGGCCGCGACGGCCAGTTGACAGGCCTGGCGATGCAGCTCGGCAAAGCGCTCTGCAAGGCCGAAGCGCTGCAACCGCGACCGATGCACGGCATAGCTGTTGGTGGTGGCCACGTCGGCGCCCGCCCGAAAATAGTCGCGGTGCACAGCCTGCACCAGCGCGGGGTTGTCCAGCAGAACCTGGGCGGACCAGAGGCCGGTCGGAGCGCCCGGAGAGCGCGCCAGCAGTTCCTGGCCCATGCCGCCATCCAGCAGTGTGAGAGTCATGCAACCATCTTAGCAGATTACAGCCGAAATTCCGGGGACGGAACCGAATCGGCGACGCTTTCGCGCAACGGTCCCGCGCAGGACGGAGGCGCGCAAAGGGAAAAGTCCCGGTTGAACCTGGACGAAAAGACGCTTTACAGAAACCCAAAAGTAGGCACAATAAGGACCATGTCGACCCATACCCCGATTTATATGACCCCCGCCTGCGCGGAACAGATGCGTGCCGAGCTCAAGGACTTGCTTTATGTGAAGCGCCCCGACACGGTGCGGCGTGTCTCCGATGCAGCCGCTGAGGGCGATCGCTCGGAGAACGCAGAGTACATCTACGGCAAGCGTCACTTAAGAAAAATCGATTCTCGCATTCATTTCCTGACCAAGCGGATTGAAAACGCCGAAATCGTCGATCCCGCAGCCCAGGGCAAAACCGCTGCCGGCCGTGTTTTATTTGGGGCGACCGTGATGGTGGCGGATGAAGAGGGTGATGAAGTCACCTACTGTATTGTCGGGGTCGATGAATACAATGGTGCGAAAGGCCTGGTGAGCTGGCAGTCTCCGATTGGCAAAGCCCTGATGCGGAAAGAGGTGGGGGATGTGGCGATCATCAAGACGCCGACCGGCACCAAAGAGCTCGAAATTCTTTCCATCGAATATCAGCCCATTAAGGGTGTAGAAATCATCAGCCGCGTTTGACACAGGAAGCGCGGGAGCGCCCCGCGGGTGAGCTCTGCTCAATTTCCGGTCAGCCAGTTCCAGGCCTCGTCGACCTCACCCTCTTTAAAACAGTGACAATGTGTAAAGGTGAGCAGACTAAAAATACGCAGACTCCATTTCACAACGTCTCCGCCGCCGACCAGGGCCAGGCGTTCAATGTCACGGGCATGCTTGACATCGAATTTAAGGTCATCCCACAGCCCGTCGAAGTGCTCATAGGGAAAGGCTTGCAGGTCGATCAACACCCTGATCTTGCCTCTGGCAGAGATCGTCCCTTCAAGTTCATCGGTGATGGTTTTAACTTCTTCACGACTCAAGGGGCGACTGATGCGAAATGCCAGGGCTGAATGGTCGCTTTTGTTCAGTCTTTCGAACATATCCTTCCCTCCCTGAAACGGGTTCAACGCCTTTTACTTATAATTTTAGCAGACCTGCGAAATTTTTCCTGCGATGTCGGGAAAGCGCCGCAGAGGGGTCCTCCGTCCGGCACGTCTTGATCCTGTTCGACGCGGGTTGCCCGTTCGATTTGCCTTGCGTCTGGAAATCATCGAACACTTCCTCTTTCTAACCAGGCAAAAGATGTCGCCTGCGCAAACTCATGCTAAATTAGAAGATACGGGTTGTTATCGACCGTCCTGAAGAAAGGCGGGGGGGTTTCTAAACGATGTGGCAAAAACTCTTGCTGATGATGTGCTGTAGCCTGCTTTTGGCGTCCGCAGGCGGCGCCGCGGAATTGCCGCTGGCGATCCGGGCCGACAACACAGCGCTGCAGCCGGTCCTTGAAACGGCTCTGGTCCTGCCTTCGGCGTTGGCCGACAGCGCTCAATTGAACCGGCGCTGGCTGAAGCGCTACCAGCGGCAGCTGCCCGGACTGGTCAAGGAGGCGTTGGAGCCCTACGGCTACTTCGACAGCCACACCACCAGCCGACTGGTAGAAGACCCTGCGGGGGACAGGCACCTGCAGGTCGACATTCAGTGCGGGGAACCGCTGCGCATCACCCGCCTGGAGCTCGACCTGACCGGTCCGGGCGCGCAACTACCGGAACTGAGGCGGCGGTTGCAAGACTTCCCGCTGCAGCTCGATGATGTCCTGCGCCAGGATCTTTACGAGCAGGGCAAGGCCCAGCTGCAGCAGGCCGCCGCCGACCTCGGCTTTCTGCGGGCCGACTACCGCCAGCACCAGCTCGAGGTGCACCTCGGCGAACGCCGTGCCGACATCCGCCTGCTGCTCGACACCGGTCCCCGCTTCCGCTTCGGCGACACGCGTTTCAGCGGACAGGGTGACTACCCGCAGCGTTTCCTGCGCCGCTTTCTCGCCTATCGCGCTGATGACAACTTCGCCTACAGCCTGCTGGGGAAGACCCAGCTGAACCTGTTCGACGCCGACCTGTTCCAGTCCATCACGGTCCGCGCCCTGCCCGATCAGGCTGAAAAAGAACGGGTCCCGGTCGAAATCACTCTGCGCCCTGCGCCGCGACATCGGCTGCGACCCGGTATCGGCTACGGAACCGACACCGGCGGCCGTGTCTCGTTGCGCTATCGCAACCTGAACCTGCTGCACCGCGGCCACGAGCTTCAGGGTGACCTGCTGCTGGCGGAGCGGCAGCAGGTGCTGCTGACCACCTATGTTCTCCCCGACATGGATCGTCTCGACAGCCAGACCCTGCTGCGCGTCGGCTTCGATCGTGAAGAGACGGAAAGCTACGACAACCAGGAACTGTTCGCCGAAGCCGAATATCAGCGTGCTTTCGGCAAGCATCTGCTGACGACCCTCTTTGTACGCATGACCCGTGAAATTTCGGAGGTTGGTGACGACACCAACCGGGCGCAGATGCTGCTGCCGGGCCTCCGCCTGGCTTGGCGCAAAGCTGATGCCAGGCTAAACATGCAGCAGGGCTTGCACGCCAGCATGAAGCTGCAGGGTGCCCGGGAGGGCCTGTTTGCCGACACCAGCCTGGTGCAGCTGTCCGGTCAGATCAACCTGCTCCAGCCGCTGCCGGGCCGCTTCTCCCTGATGCTACGGCTTCAGGGCGGAACCACCTGGCATGAAGACCCGTTTCATGAGGTCCCGACCTCGCTCCGTTTCTTCGCCGGCGGCGATCGCAGCGTGCGCGGCTACCGCTACCAGTCGCTCGGGCCGGTCGATGCGCAAGGGGATGTGGTGGGCGGCAAACACCTTCTGGTTGGCAACTTTGAGCTGGAAAGACGGCTCAACCCGCAATGGGGCCTGGCGCTCTTCTATGACATCGGCAATGCCTTTGACAATCTCTCTGACTACGAGCTGGAACAGGGCGCCGGACTCGGAATCCGGCGCTATACGCGCATCGGCCCGCTGCGCCTTGATCTGGCCCGACAGCTGGGCACCGACCGGGACGGCTACCGCCTGCACCTGAGCGTGGGGTTTGGATGGTAAAACGTCTTTCCATACTGCTGGCCGCTGCAGCCCTGACGGGCCTGCTGCTGCTCGGCGCCGCCAGCTGGCTGTTCGGAACGACCGCGGGCGCACGCTGGGCGCTGCCCCGGCTGGCCAGCCTGGCGGGCGCCGAACTGCGCATCGGCCAGGTCGAGGGTCCCCTGCTCGGCGCGCTGCAGCTGCGCGAGGTCACCCTGCAGCAGGGCGACCTCGAGGTCCAGCTGGGCCAGCTCTCCATCGACAGCCGCCTGGCCGGAGGTGTCCCGCTCTCCCTGGAAATCTCCCGGCTGCAGCTTGACGCGCTGGAGATTCAGCGCCCGCCCGCCCGGCCGCAAGCTGCACCCACAGAGCTGCGCTGGCCGGAACCGCCCGGCCTGCTGCGCCTGGTCGAGGTTGTCGTGCATGACTTTGCCCTGCGCGAGGCACGCTGGCAGACCGGCAGCGCACCCGCGCAGCAGCTCGATCTGCTGCGCGGTGCCCTGACCTGGCGCGACGGCGCCCTGCAACTGGAGCAGGTCGAGCTCGACACAACCGCGCTGCAGGGGCGCGGCTCCGGCCGGATCGATCTAGCCGCACCGCGGCTCAAGCTCGATATCCAGCTCGAAACGCACGGCGCTGCAGCCGCCTGGAGCCAACTGCAACTGCGAACAGACCTGCGCTCGAACGAACGCGCCCTGCCGCTGCACGGCTCCTTAGTCTGCGAAGTGGCTGGTACCCGGGCAGGAACCGTGCGCGCCGAAGGTGAGCTGGGCGTCGCCCGGGACGCCCTGCTGCTGCAGCAGGTCCGACTGACCCGCCTGGAGCACCCCGGTGAGATCGTGGCCAGTGGTCGCCTCAGCTGGCAAAAACAGGGGACCGAACTGTCCGGGCAGCTGAACCTCAGCCAGCTCGACCTGCGGGGTGACACCGGCCAGCCGCTGCAGCTGTCGGGAGAGATCCGGGGGCGTGGCGGAGCAAACGCCTACCAGGGTCGGTTCGATCTCAACAACGCCGGCGGCGGCGCGGCGGCCGCCCGCGTCGCGGGGACCTTCGCCGGCGATGCACAACAGGTCACCTTCGACATTGCACAGGGGGCCTGGCTGGCCGGCAGCCTCCAGGGACAGCTCAAGGCGCGCTGGCAGGACGGCTGGCAGCTGCAGGCCGAGTTGAACGGAATCGGCCTTGACCCGCAGCAGCTCCATACTCGGCTGAGCGGTGAACTCAACCTGCAGCTGCGCGCCAGCCTCGCCGGCCGCGACCCGTCGGCCCTGCAGGGCCGGCTCGACCTGGCGCTGCAAGAATCCTTGCTGCACCAACAGCCGCTGGACGGCACGGCAACCGTGACCCTTCAGGGCCGCGCCTTCCAGGTTGAGCAGCTGCAACTGCGCGGGCAGGATTTCCGGATCGAAGCGCACGGCAACCCGTTCGAACAGCTGGCAATCAAGTGGCAGGTTGACCGACTGGAGCAGCTTTTGGCTGCGACCGCCGGGCGATTTTCGGGGCAGGGCTGGGTCCGCTGGCGCGACCAGAAACTGGCCGCGAAGCTGCAGGCGACCGGCCGCCAGCTGTCCTTCGACCGCTGGACCCTCGAGTCACTTCAGGTCCGGGGCAACACGACACAGGCCGACAGCGCCTGGCAGGTCCGACTCGACGGCCAGAATCTCACCAGCCCCCAGGGGGAACAGATGCTGGACCGGGCACATGCCGCCCTGCAGGGTTCGGTCGAACGGCATCGTCTGACGCTTGATCTGGAAACACATCAGGAGCGCGCCACGACCAGCCTCAGCGGCGCATGGGACGGCCGCCGCTGGGCCGGGGAACTGGCCGGGCTGCAGCTTAAAAGCGTCCGCTTCGGCGATTGGAACCTCGGACAGCCGGTTTCCCTGGAGCTCTCGAAAACGGCGTACAAACTGGCCCCGCTCCTGCTGCAAAGCCACGATGGCAACCAACTTCGACTCGACGCCAACTGGGGTCTGGAGGGTCTGGCCGGTCAACTGCAGCTGACGTTGGCCGATGGCGCGCAGCTGCAGGGGACAGCGACCTCGCCACTCCCGGCCGGACTGACTCAGCCGAAGCAGGTCCGCCTGGAACTGGCTGGCAGCAACCTCCCCCTGACGCGCCTGAGCCCCTGGCTGCCGCCGGCCCTGAACCTGTCCGGTCAGCTGAACGGGCACGCCGAAGGAGAATGGCTGGCCGAAGGCCCTTCCCGCTTCAACGGCACGCTAAGCACGACATCGGCCGAGGCTTTCTGGGAAGAAGAAGATGGGATGGTCCGGGCCGAGATCACCTCGGCCGAGTTGGACTGGCAATGGCACCACCAGCTGGAGGGGAAGCTGTCCCTGCAGCTACAGCAGCAGGGACAGCTTCGGGCCGGGTTCACGTTACCGCTTGCCGCCCGCCTGCCACTCGCCATCGACCCGGCTCTGCCGATAAGCGGTGAGCTGCAGACAGAACTTCAGGAGCTCGGCCTGGCCTCGATGCTCTTCCCGGGGCGCATCCAGGAGAGCCGCGGCCGGCTCCGGCTTGACCTGGAGCTGGCCGGCCGTTGGCAACAACCCACGCTGCATGGCCGCTTTCACCTGTCCGATGCCGGGGCCTTCCTGCCGACCCTCGGCGTGCAGCTCAACGAGATCTCCCTGCAGGGTGATTTTGCCGACAACCGCGTCAACCTCGACCAACTGCACCTGGTCGCAGGCGATGGGCCGCTGGATGGCAGCGGCTACCTGCTGCTGGAGCAGTGGCGTCCGGGGGCCTACCACCTGCAGCTGCAAGGCTCGCGGGTGCAGCTTGTCAATCTCCCGGAGCTGCAGGTTCGCGCCAACCCGAAACTGGTTCTCGACGGGCAAGGGCCCCGCATCACGCTACGCGGTCAGCTTGAGCTGCCGGAGGTGCTGATTAAGGGCAAGCAGAAGACCGGTCTGGCCGGCAGGAGTCCCGACCTGGTCGTACTCGACCGACCAGCGCCGCCGACACGCACGCCGCGGCTGCAGCACGATATCGACATAGAGCTGATCCTCGGCGAAAAGGTCCTGCTGCACACTGCCGGCATCGACGCGCGTCTGACAGGCACGGTGCGCCTGCAATCGACCGACTCCCGGCAGGTTGTCGCCAACGGCGCTTTTCACGTCGCCAAGGGACGTTACGCCAGCTACGGCGTCAAGCTCGAC
Source organism: Desulfuromonadales bacterium (assembly GCA_030145205.1). GTDB lineage: Bacteria > Desulfobacterota > Desulfuromonadia > Desulfuromonadales > BM103 > JAQYVZ01. The sequence continues at coordinate 19,163 of JAQYVZ010000021.1, forward strand.
ATCAGTCGCGGTTCGCTCTATTTCAGCGGGGGTCCGATCGATCAGCCGACCCTCGACATCCTGGCGCTGCGCAAGGCCGGCGAGGTGCAGGCCGGGGTCAAGATCACCGGCACGCCCAAGGCTCCGGACGTCCAGCTGTACTCGGAGCCCGCCCTGGCCGACACCGATATCCTGTCCTATATCGTGTTCGGCCGACCGGTCGGCGCCGACCGCAACCAGGCCGGCATGCTGATGGCTGCGGCCGGAGCGCTGCTGTCGCAGGGGGAATCTGTCACTCTGCAGGAAAAGCTGAAAGACCGTCTGGGACTCGACGTTCTCGATATCAGCAGCGGCAGCGGCGATGACCTCACCTCGTCGATCGTCACCACCGGCAAATACCTGAGCCCGGATCTCTACGTGAGCCTCGGTTACTCCCTGTTCACCAACACCAACGAAGTGAAGGTCCGTTACCATTTGACCCCAACCTGGGAAATAGAATCCAACCTCGGCATCGAGAGCGGCGTCGACATGTACTACCGGCTCGAGTTTGAATAGGAACGTGTCGGTGTCACGTCACAGGGCGCGAGGACTCCCTCACCCCAAAAGGTGTTCAGAAGTTGGGAGTCGGAGGTGCTTCCGATGAGCGGGACAGTAACACTCATATGGTGGGTCCCGTGGGGGCGGACCTCTGTTGTTGCAGAGGCGGAAACCTAAAAAAACGCCCCATGGGCGTTTTCAATGCATTCAGGACGGATGTTGACTGTTTTGCGGAAATGGAGACACTTACACGGAGGTGTCCCCGGTAAGTGTCCCGCAGAAGTGCCCGATGGGCGAATAGATAGTCCACACATGGAGAAATCGACCGCTTCCTGGCTTTTCTACTCTTCTTCCCCTTCGCGCTCAATTGCCGGATCTTCCACGCAGCCTTGCTCATCCGTAGGTCTTTTGCGCCGATGGCCTGGTTTGGCCAGAATCTCCAGATAAAAGGATTCGAGCTGTTCTGATTCTGCCTGAGAAATGAACTTGTTAATGGCAGAGACATGAATCACTTCACTGCTTGCTTCATCAGCACCGTACCGGCAGTCAAAATCCCAAAAATCTACATCGGGAGGGAGTTCCTTTCTACGTTCTCTTCTCAGATATTTTTTAACTTCAAATTTGATGGCTTCAACGAGCCTTGGAACTTTGATTTTCGGATGGCTCAGTTTAAAAGTTTTTCTCATAGCGATTCCAGACGGTGTGCTTAGGGTTGATAAAACAATCTTCAATGAGTGACATGCTACCATGAATCCCAACGACACCCCCATTTACCCAAAGTTTTTTTTACAGGTTTAGCCCTGCCCCCCCTTAATCTCTTTTGATCCCCAAACAGTCCCCCCGCCACGTCTGTGTTAAACTGGTTAACAATCATCCCTCAAGCAAAAAACCCTGCAGATAACCCGGGTCGGCAGAAGGGACCACCACCATGCACACAATCGTGATCCATCCCGGCAGCGCCCACAAAGACGATTTTCTGGCGGCCTGCGTGCTGTTGGCCAGCCTTGAGAACCCCAAGCTGCATCGCCGCGAACCGACTCCGGAGGACCTGGAAGATCCCGACACCTACGTCGTGGATGTCGGCATGGAGCATGATCCGCAGCGCCACAACTTCGACCATCACCAGGACCAGCGGCTGCCCTGCGCCTTTCATCTGGTCATGCAGAATCTCGGCTACCACGATGCGGCCATGCAGGCGTACACCTGGTACCCGTACATGAGCATGATCGATGTCATTGGCCCGCATCGGACCGCCGAGCAGCTGGGCGTCGACAGCAGTGTCCTGTTTGCCACCGCGTCGCCAGTCGAAGGCTACCTGCTGTCGATCTTTGCCGAGGTGGAGACGCTGCAACGCCGGGATCTCCTCTACCGTTTCATGCAGAACTTCGGACGGGATCTTTTGAGCCTGATCGATCGCAAGATACAGCGCCTGCAGCTGCTGAAGGAGCAGGCCAAGATCCTGCCGGTCAGACAGTTCAAGGCCGTGTGCAGCGATATCCGGGAAACCCCCAAGCTGGCCATGGAGCTCTTTTTGAAACAGTTGGACGATCCGCAGATTGCCCTCTGCGTTACCCCGTCGAACCGCGGCGCCGGCTGGGAACTTCTGCGCCTGGGGGACACCACCATGATCGACTTCAGGAAGATCGAAAGCCAACCGGAGATCCGCTTCGTCCATCACAGCGGTTTCCTGGCCAAGACAGAGACCCTGCTGCCATGGCCTGAGGTCATCCGCCTGTCCAGCCAGGCCATCAGCGATACCCACTGAACCGAACTCGGAAAGTGTCCCGGTCTGCGCCCACCCGTTGTCAATTTTGATTTTGCGTTTAAGCTTTGAGTCATGACACTGCTGTTGATCCCTTCACCTTGCTGACGGAGGCTGTCGCGATGTACGCGTTGGTAAAAAATGAGGCGGCCCCCGGGCTGAGTCTGGAAGAGCTGCCGGTACCGGAGTTCAGCATCAATGATGTGCTGATCAAGGTCAAGCGCACCGCGATCTGCGGCACAGACCTGCATATCTACAACTGGGACGCCTGGGCCGAAAAAACGATTCCGGTGCCGATGGCGATCGGTCACGAATTCGTCGGCGAGATCGTTGAAGTCGGCTCCAACGTGATTGATTTCACGCCGGGACAGATCGTCTCCGGGGAAGGGCACGTGGTCTGTGGCCGCTGCCGCAACTGCATGGCCGGCAAGCGCCACCTCTGCGCCCATGCCCGCGGGGTGGGGGTGGATCGGCCTGGTGCCTTTGCTGAATACCTGTCTCTGCCGATGTCCAACGTCTGGGTGCATCGCCCGAACATCGATCTGGATGTGGCGACGCTGTTCGACCCCCTGGGCAACGCGGTGCATACAGCGCTGCAATACGACCTGCTCGGCGAGGATGTGCTGATCACCGGCGCCGGGCCGATCGGCGCCATGGCGGCGGCGGTCTGCCGGCATGCCGGCGCCCGTCACGTGGTGGTCACCGACATTATTCCCGGCCGCCTGGCCCTGGCCAAACAGCTGGGGGCGACCTGTACAGTCGATGTGAGCAGCGCCACCGTCGCCGCAACCCAGCGGCAGCTCGGCATGATGGAAGGTTTCGATGTAGGACTGGAGATGTCTGGCAGCCCGGCGGCGTTCCAGGAGATGCTGGCCAACATGAAGCATGGCGGCAAGATCGCCATGCTCGGCATCCCGGACCAGGACATGACGGTCGACTGGAACACCGTGATCTTCAACATGCTGACGCTCAAAGGGATCTATGGCCGGGAAATGTACGAAACCTGGTACAAGATGTCGGTGATGGTGGAGTCGGGACTGGACATTAGCCCGGTGATCACCCACCGCCTGCCGTATACGGAGTTCGAAGCGGGTTTTGCCGCCATGCGGTCCGGCGAGGCCTGCAAGGTGATCCTCAACTGGGAGGTCTGACCATCCCCTAGCCCCGCGCCACCCGCGGGGCCGTGTCGGCGGAGAGCTGTGGACATGAAATTTTACGAACACTTACGCACCGAGCTGGACGGCATCGTCTCGGCCGGTCTGTACAAGGGCGAACGCCTCATCACCACCCCGCAAGGAGCCCACGTCGGCGTCCGCAGCGGCGGCGAGGTGCTCAACCTCTGCGCCAACAACTACCTGGGGCTGGCCCAGCACCCGGAGGTCAACGCCGCCGCCCGGCAGGGCCTCGAAGAGTGGGGCTTCGGTATGGCCTCGGTGCGCTTTATCTGTGGCACCCAGACCCTGCATAAACAACTCGAAGAGACCCTCAGCGCCTTCCTGCAGATGGAGGACACCATCCTCTATCCCTCCTGCTTCGACGCCAACGGTGGCCTGTTCGAAACCTTGCTGGGCGCCGCGGATGCGGTGATCTCCGACGAGCTCAACCATGCCAGCATCATTGACGGCATCCGCTTGTGCAAGGCGCGGCGCTATCGTTACCGCAACAACGATATGGCCGACCTCGAATCCCAGCTTAAGGCGGCCACTGCCGACGGAGCGCGCTTCAAGTTGATCAGTACCGACGGGGTCTTCTCCATGGACGGGTATATCGCCCGGATCGATGAGATCTGTGCCCAGGCCGAGCGCTACGACGCCCTGGTGCACGTCGACGACTCCCACGCCACCGGCTTTGTCGGTCCGGAGGGGCGCGGCACCCCCGAGTACCGGGGCTGCCTGGGGCAGGTGGATATCATTACCGGCACCCTCGGCAAGGCGCTGGGCGGTGCCAGCGGCGGCTTCACCAGCGCCCGCAAAGAGGTGGTCGAGCTGCTGCGCCAGCGCTCGCGCCCCTATCTCTTCTCCAACTCGGTGGCGCCGCCGGCCGTGGCCGGGGCCCTGAAGTCTCTGGAACTGGTGCAACGCTCCAGCCTGCTGCGCGAGCAGTTGCAGGAGAATACTGCGATCTTCCGAGCCGGGCTGGAGGAACACGGCTTCGAGCTGCTGCCGGGCGAACACCCGATCGTTCCGGTCATGCTTCACGATGCCACGACCGCGGCCCGGTTTGCCGAGGCCATGCTGGCGCAGGGCATTTACGTGGTGGCCTTTTCCTACCCGGTAGTCCCGAAGGGGTTGGCGCGCATCCGCACCCAGATGTCGGCCGCCCTGACGCCGGACGATCTGGCCTTCGCCATTGACGCCTTCGGCCGGGTGAAACAGGAACTGGGGCTCTAGAGCCGGGGCTCTCCATTTAGAGGATCCCCAAACTTTAAAGCATGATCAATCTTATGAGCAAGGAGGCCAACATGAACCATTCACTCTTTTCAGCCCAATGGAACCCCTATCTGGCGGGCGCCCTGGTTGGGATTCTGGCCGTTTTGTCCGTGGTCGTCACGACGTTGATCATTGACAAACCGAAATACCTCGGGGCGTCCACCACCTTTGTCCGGGCAAGCGGTCTGGCCGAACAGGCAATCGCCCCCGAACATGTCGCCGAGAACGCTTATTTTCAGAAAACCAAGGTCAAAATTGACTGGCAGATGATGTTCGTGGTCGGCATCTTCGGTGGCGCACTCCTGGCGTCACAGCTCGGTAGGTCGGCCAAGTTAGAAGCCGTGCCACCGATCTGGGAGAAACGCTTTGGACCGAACCCGGTTGTGCGCGCCGTCGGTGCGTTTGTCGGCGGCGCAATCCTGTTGTTCGGTGCCCGACTGGCGAGCGGCTGTCCAAGTGGCCATGGTCTGTCAGGGAACATGCAGCTGGCGGTGAGCGGCCTGGTTGCCCTGATCTTTTTCATGGTGAGCGGCATTTTAACAGCCCGCCTGATCTACGGTAAAGGAGATCAATGATGGAACAAGCCATCGGACTGGTGACCGGACTTCTGTTCGGATTTCTTCTGCAAAAAGGACAGGTTCTGCGCTTTGAACGTCAGGTCGGCTTCATGCTCCTCAAGGACATGACCATCATTAAATTCATGATGACTGCGGTCCTGGTCGGCATGGTTGGCATCTATGCCTGTCATGCGGTCGGCCTGATCAGCCTGAGTGTCAAGGCGACCAATCTCGCAGCCATCGTGGTCGGTGGGCTGCTCTTCGGCATCGGCTGGGCGATTGCCGGCTACTGCCCCGGCACTTCGATCGGCGCCCTGGCGGAAGGGCGGATTCACGCCCTTTGGGCCATCCTCGGCATGCTGAGCGGCGCCGCCATCTACGCAGAGGCCTACCCGCTGATGAAACAGACCTTGTTGGCTTGGGGTAACTTCGGCAAGATTACCCTGCCGCAGGTGTTAGGGCTCTCCCCCTGGGTTATCATCGTTCCGTTCATTCTGGTCGGTCTCGGCCTGTTCGCCTGGTTCGAGAAAAAAGGCCTTTAACCGACAGGCGGGACACTCAAAATTGAGAGGCCCCCATTAGAAAAAAAGGGACGAGCCTGGTAAGGCTCGTCCCTTTTCGCTTGCGGCAAAACCCATCGGTCAATAGGTCACGTCGATCTGCGCGCTGGCCATTTCAACGCTTTCCACCGGCGGCACTTCCTGATCGGAACGCTGCTGCATCGCATCAAGCGTAGCCTGACTGAACGAACGGTACATCAGACGGGTATTGACCGTGTAGTCGCCCTTCGCCGGCAGTGGGATCCGGTACACTTCCGTATCTTTACCGTTGGCCGGAATGCGCCGGTCGTAGCCGATACCCTGAGCACGCCAGCTCTTGCCGGTGAGTTGCCCCTTGTCATCGAGGAACAACAGCCGGAAGAAGGTCGCATCGGGGTCGACATGGTTGTTGGCGAGGATCTGCCCTGAGCTGAACACCGATGTGTTGCTTTGGTCAAGCACCTCGACCTGCAGCCACATTTTTCGGATGTAAGTGGTTCCGGTTGGAATTTTGTGGCCGGCACCAACGTTGCGGACATCGACCGTCAACTCGAGAGTCCCGTCCTCGCCAACTGTGTCAGACAGCTCGACAACGGCCGCCGCCTTCAGAAATTCGCGTGACATCTGCGCCTGTTCGGTGTGCCCCACCGCATCCTGCATGTAGGAACCGCCACCGGTAAAACCGTGGAAGGCCACGTTGTCGCGACGCGCTCCCATTAAGGCCGACCGCCCCGGGTTCTGGCTGATGCCAGGACCGGGCGTCATGTGGCACTTCTGGCAGGTAATGCCCTGTTGGCCGTAATCGTTGGTCCGCCAGTCCTCGTAGGTATCGATGATATGAACGCCGTTGGCGGGATGCACGACCATGTGGCAGGCTCCGCAGAATTCCGCCTGGGTATGCAATTCAGAAGATTCAATCTCATGGTACAGCGAGCGACCGTCTCCGCGCGGCCCTTTCTTGACGGGACCAGGCTCGGAGATGTGCCCCATGTTGTAAAGCTGCTCGACCCCTTTCACGGTATGGCAGAAATCGCAGGAGATCCCACGCCGCGAAGTGTCATCGAAAGCGCTGCCGTCGGCGGGAGGCAATAGCCCGGTTCGCGCAGCGATCGGCGCATGACAAGGCCCGCACAGCATATCGGTGGCGCCATCGGTTTCCCGGTGGCCCAGCATGTAATCATCCTGGTACCACTTGTCCTCCCAAGCGGCGGCATGCATGGATTTCGACCAAGCATCGACAATCGCACTGTGACATCCCCGGCACGACCTAGGGCTGTCGAACGCGCCCGGCTCAAACAGCTGGGGTGCCGACTCTTCAACTGCAACAGCCGCTGCGGGCGGTGCCGCGACAGTGTCTTGCTTTGTATCAACCGGTGCCGGCGCAACACATCCTGCAGACAGACAAAGAATAACCGCCGAAATCAATCCGAAAAAACGCGTGTCCATAACAATCTCCTCACTCAAAAAAAATAAGATATTGCTAATGTAGCGGGACAAACGACAATCGTCAAGGTCCGGAGTGGGGGGAGTGCCCGGTTTCGGGAACATTCACAATTGTGTACCTCAAACAAAACAAGCGCTCCATACCAATGTCTTTGACAGTGCCTCCAGCCAATTGTGCGTGGAGGGCGCTGGGGCCGGGGACACTCCCACAATAGTGTCCCGCAGGAGATTCCCCCATTGCTTGCACAGAAGCACCTCTCCCGTTACAATTCCTCCATGGTTTTGGTTTTCTTTTGAACTTGGGTGATATATTCCCTATTTCAATCATTGACTCGGTCAAAACATTAATCAAACCGCCCATGAGAGGATCCCCCCCATGAAAAAATTGGCCACCGTTTGTCTCTTCAGTTCTCTGTGCCTGCTCGCCAACCCCGCCTTTGCTGACGTCACTTATCGCTGCACATACGGGCAGCAAGAACGCACCATCAGCGTTGTGTACCAGGATCAGGAGACGAAAGTCCCCTGTGAAGTCCGTTACCAGAAAGATGGTGCCACGGAAATACTCTGGAGCGCTCAGAATGAAGCCGGTTACTGTGAAGAGAAGGCAGGGGCGTTTGCGGAAAAACAGCGTGGCTGGGGCTGGATCTGTACTGAGACTGATGAAGCAGGCATGTAGGAAAGCCGTTAAAACTCCACCCGGGGACACTCAAAATTGAGTGCCCCCGGAGAGGAACCCTATTCCAACCCGGCAATCGTGCCATCTTCAAGCAGCTGCCAACGTTCGGCCGCCGGATGTTTCGGCAACCCCGGCATGCGCAAAATGTCTCCGGTCAGGACCACCAGGAATCCGGCTCCGGAATTGATCTGAACACCACTGACCGTGATATCAAAATGACGCGGGCGGCCGATCAGACCAGGATCGTCGGAGAGGGAGCCGGGTGCCTTGGCGATACAGACCGGCAAATCATTGAAACCGCACTTCTCGATCTGCTGCAAATCCTTTTCGGCCTGTTTGGTGAAGGCGACATCGTCGGCGCCGTAGATCTCCCGGCTAATGATCCGGATTTTTTCCGCAACCGGCAGTTCAAGGGGGTATAGCGGCTGCCAGGGTTGACTCTGTGCGGCCACCTGCATCACCTGTTCGGCCAGCGTCACGGCGCCCGCCCCCCCGGCGGCATAGTGGTCGCACAGGGCGAAGCGAACCTTCAGCTCCCGGCAGCGGGCCTCAATCAAGGCATGCTCCTCTGGATGGTCGCTGTCAAACCGGTTGAGGGCGACCACCGGTTCCTTGTTGAATTTACGGACGTTCTCGACATGTTTGTCGAGATTGCTTAACCCCTGACGCAGGGCCTCCGGATTCTTCTGCTCCAGCAGCTCCTTGTTCTGGCCGCCGTGCCGTTTCAACGCCCTGGTCGTGGTCACCAGGACGACGACCACAGGGTCCAACCCTCCCAGCCAGCACTTGATGTCGAAGAATTTTTCCGCCCCCAGGTCGAAACCGAAGCCGGCCTCGGTGATGGCCCAGTCAGCAGAGTGCTGCGCCACCCGGGTGGCGAGCAGGCTGTTGCAGCCATGGGCGATATTGGCGAAGGGTCCGCCGTGGACCAGGGCGGGCACGCCTTCCAGGGTCTGCACCAGGTTGGGGTGGAGCGCATCGCGCAGCAGAGCGAGCATGGCCCCGGTGACCTGCAGCTGTCTGGCAAAGACCGGTTCGCCGGCATAGGTGAACGCGACCAGGGTATTGTCCAGTCGACGGCGAAAATCTTCCGGGCCGGACGTCAGGCAGAGCATGGCCATGACCTCGGAGGCCGCGGTGATGTCGAAGCCGCCTTCCCGCGGGATGCCCTGCTGTTTGCCGCCCAAACCCAGCACGATATGACGCAGGCTGCGATCGTTCATGTCGATGACCCGCCGCCAGAGGACCCGGCGCGGATCGATATTCAAGGGATTTCCCTGGTAGATCTGATTGTCGATGATCGCCGAAAGCAGGTTGTTGGCGCTGGTGACGGCATGAAAGTCGCCGGTGAAATGCAGGTTGATCCGCTCCGCCGGGAGGATCTGGCTGTAGCCACCCCCAGTCGCCCCGCCTTTCATGCCCAGACAGGGACCGAGGGACGGCTCGCGCAGCGCCAGGCAGACCGATTCCCCCATTCTGGAGAACGCCTGCCCCAGACCAATCGTGGTGGTCGTCTTGCCTTCTCCCGCCGCCGTCGGGGTCGTGGCCGACACCAGCACCAGGCGCCCTTGTTTCGTGGAGGGCCGGTTCAGGGCGTTGATATGGATTTTTGCCATATCAGCGCCATAGGGAAGCAGATCGTCCTTGTCGATGCCGAGTTGATCGGCAATCTGTGCAATCGGTTTCGGCTGCGCCTGGCGGCGAATTTCGACTCCGCTTAGCATGCGACATCCTTTCGACCGGCAAATGGATGGTTTTAATTATACCTCTCTTGTGGAGCACTCACACGAGTGAGCCCCACAAAAGTGTCCCACCAGGATCATTCTGTCCCCGAAACGACCCTTCCACGACTTTTCCTGTTACAGTTTAGAGACAAGATCTCGCTGTCGTCGGCTCTCCACAGAAGGAGAAGATCGTGGTTCGATACCTCGTCATATTCCTGATGCTGCTTGCCCCCCCGGTGCTTGCGGAAGACAGCATCAGCCTCACCCCTTACACGGCCACCTATGCGTTCCATTACCGTGGTTTCAAAGCTGGGCTGATCCATTTCGAGCTGACCCCAAAGGCCGACAACACCTACGTTTACACAACCCGCGTAGAGCCCGGCATGCTGGCGCGGCTCGTGGTGAGTCCGGACGCCATTGAGCAAACGGTCGTGCAGATCGATGACCATGGGGTGCGCCCCCTCTCCTGGATGAGCGAAGACGGAAAGTCGTCTACGGACGATGACGGCAAGCTGGTCTTCGACTGGGCGGCGCAGCGGGTGTCCGGTACGGTGGAGGATCAAACCGTGACACTGCCGACCAGGCCGGGCCTGCAGGATCGCCTGTCGATGCAAATCGCGGTTCTGGTCGCGCTGCTGCAGGACGCACCGCCCGCACCGATCACGATGATCGACGGCGACCGCATCAAGCTTTACAGCTATACCTACAAAAAGACGTTACAGCTCGACACCGCCGCCGGCCACTTCAACACACTGCTCTATGAAAGCACCCGCCACGGCTCCAGCCGCCTCAAGCGTATTTATCATGCACCGGCACTCGGCTACCTCCCGGTTCGGCTCGAAACCATGAGGAAAGGTAAACGGGATTCGGTCTTGGAGCTGATGGCCGTCACGCCGAAAGAAGGAGCCGGGGCCGGGGACACTCAAAATTGAGGGTCTCGCGAGGATGTCTCCCGCCATTGCCGACTTGAGAATATTCAACGCAACGACATTGACACCCCAATTCCTTATGTCATGCTGATTAGACAGCGCACATGGGCAGGGCATAACATAATAATTTTTGGGTCATTTTATCCGTTTCCGCTACCAACATAAAAAGGCGGTCGTCCAATTAACTCCTTTCAGTGAGGTGAGCCATGTTCGGGTCAATCCAAATCTTTAAAGGTTTTCGCGTTGCTGCTCTTTGCAGTGTGTTGGTCTTGAGTGTCGCTGCTGTTGGAAATACTGCGCCGGTGCGAGTGACACCCTCTGCCACCCCTTTAACCCCGAAGGTACCGACTGCTGTGGAAGTCCCCACAGTTCAAGAGGCGGTGACACCAGATGTTATTAAACCGCTGAACCCCGTTTCCCTGAAAATACTCAACCTTTCGATCTCTCCAATCGTCGGAGGGACGATGCCGGTCGGTTCGAGTGCAACATTCGGTTTTATCATTCAAAACGTTGGGATTGGAAAGGTCCAGTTGGGGACAACCTATTCTATAGCTTGTACGGTGCTCTCAGGCCCCAACCCCTGCCCGTTGGCATCTTCGACCGGCCAGATCCCGCAGCTTTTGCCCTCCCAGAGCAAATCATATACGTTCATAGGAACGACGGGTGCACAGCCCGGAGAGTATCGACTCACTGTGACAACCAGCCTCGGCAGCCCAGGAAGACCACCCCATATTGATTTCACAGTACCAGGACTCGCGGCTCCCGCTAAGGCTCCCAAACCTTCTTTGAAACTGAAGAAATAATCGGAAACGAAAACGGGGACACTTACACGTAGGTGTCCCCGGTAAGTGTCCCGCAGAAGTGTCCCCGATGCCCGATGTCGCAACGAGATCCTGACCAAAGTCGCTGTGCTATGATGGTGACCTTGAGTCTTGGATAACTCTCTGAACGCAAGGATAACCGAATCGTATGCCGAGCCCTCGACACAGCTGTCTTGTCGTCATCATCCTTTGCTGCGGCCTTGTCTCTGCGTCTTGTGCCGCAGAGAAGTCGGCGACCCCGCGGATCGCCGAGGCCGGGATGAGAGCTTGCCCAGACTCGCCCAACTGCGTCTCCAGTGATGCTCGAGACGAGAAGCACCACATCGCACCACTGACGTTTTCGATTCCTGTTGCAGAGGCCTGGCAATTGTTGAAAGAGCAGGTTGCAAAGCTTCCGCGCACGGTCGTCGTCACTGAAAAGCCCGGCTATCTTCACGTGGAGTGTCGCAGTGCGCTGTTTGGTTTTGTCGATGACCTGGAGTTTCACCTGCGGGCTGCGCAAGGGCTTATTGCCATCCGTTCCGCCGCGCGAACCGGCTATTACGATTTTGGCGCCAATCGGCAGCGCGTCGAGGATCTGCGGGCGGCGTTCCTTCAGGCGGGTGGTGATGTTGCGCCGCGGAGTCAAGGAGGTTAAATCATGAAACCACTCATCCGATTGGTCAGCCTGACGGTCCTGCTTGTAGCTTTCCTCTTGCCGGTTCCAGAGGCGAACACTGCGGCGATCAGCAAAGCGGCGACGCTCGCTCCAGCGGCGGCGGCAGAACTCGAGAAGGATCCTGCCGCCCCCAAGGCGATCTCCACGAAACCATCCGTTCGGAGCCTCCCCAAAGGTACCCCCCCCAGATTGAAGCCGAAGGGGCTGGCTCAACCGCAGAAGACGACCATCGGCCGGCCGCAACAGGTCCCCGGGGCGGGAGGGCTGGGAGAGGAGATCCCGATCCCCAATGATTCGGAGGTCGGAATCAGCCTCCCTGGCAGTGAAAGCTCAGCTCTGACAGTCGGTGGAGCGGATGATAAACATGAGCAAGAAGCCGACGATGTCGCTGACCGCATCATGTCAAATCCTAAGCCAAAAACGGCCAGAGGCCTTTCACCTGGGACCGAGGTTGGGAAAAAGCCTGACAGCGACCCGGCTGGTCCGGTCTCGAATCAAATGGCTCCAGGGAGCGCGGTCAGTTTGGACCCCAGAGATGATCCTGGTGGCCCGGTATCGAACCTGGGGAGCCCCGGTGCTGACGTCGGTTTAGATCCGCGTGATGATCCTGCAGGTCCGGTTTCTGTGGGGCAGTAGTTGGCGGGAGGAGAGATCAGGGCTGCAGCTCGGGCTCGGGCGTCCGCTGATGACCACCACTGCTGATCCAGACGCCTAAAAAAACCAGCCCACAGGCCAGCCACTGGAAGAAGTTCAGCCGGTCGCCGAGAATCAGCATCCCGAGGATGACACAGAACACCGGAATCAGGTTGACGTAGCCCGCCGCCTGGCTGGCCGGCACCCGACTGACGCTGTAGTTGTAGCAGCCATAGGCACCGAAAGTGACAAAGGTGCCCAGGTAGACCACGGCCAGGGTCGCGGTCAGGCCGCCGCTGGCCTGGAAGCCAACCTCCGGCAACAGCAGGAAGGGAAAGAAGAACACGCTGCCGACGAAGGCCTGGAAGGCGGTCAGAAACAGCGGCGGGTAGTTGCTGGTCAGATGTTTCAGCGACACGGTGTAGCCCGCCGCGCAGACCATAGCGAGAAATTCACAGAAATTGCCGAGCAGCGGGTTGGGGGCGTTTACGCTGGCCTCGCTCGCCAGGCTCAACCAGACCGCGCCACAGATCGCCAGCCCAAAGCCGAACAGGGTCTGGCGACTGATCCGCTCTTTCAGCCAGCCCCACGCCAGAATCGCCACCATCAGGGGTAGCATGGCGGTGATCATGCCCGCCTGCGAAGCGCTGGTCAGTTCCAGGGCCTTGGCTTCGAAGAGAAAATAGAGGCAGGGTTCGCTGACCGCCATGACTAGCAGATACTTGATATCGCGACGACGCCAGTTGAGCCTGCGGAACGACGAAACGAACAGCAGGAAGCAGAGGCTGGCGATGAACATGCGTCCGAAGATCACCTGCATCGGGTGAAACCCGCGAAACGCCAGCTTGATGGCGACAAAGGAGCTGGCCCAGAGCAGCATGGCCAGAATCAGGCTGAAGACCGGCAGCAGCCGGCGCGTGTTTTCGGTCACAATTTAATGTTCTCTTGGCAAGAGGACTGGATTTTCGGTCGACAGAAGGGCTGGCACGTCCCTCACCCCATCTATGTTACGTCCGGATCACGTCTGGCGAGACGGCCACTCATTTTCTACAGCAGGCCCGATAGCATGTCAAATCCTAACACCTGGGGATGTTTATAAGATTATGCGTTTCACCCGTTCGGGGTTAAACTGTTTATTCTGGTTCTGGCCCGGGGCAAAAAGCCTCCAATGGGGATGACTCTTTAAGTGAACAAAAACGCCGCACTCAATGCCAACCTGCAAATCCTGCTCGACGCTTACCACGCGCTGCTCGGTGAGATTGACGCCTGGTTCACGTCCTGTCTGCAGGCGGCTCCACCGGGGGCGCTCGCCTGCCGCGCAGGCTGCAGCGCCTGCTGCCGCGGGCTGTTCGATATCTCCCTGCTCGACGCCTTCCTGCTGCGCGTCGGCTTGGCACAGCTGCCGACCGATGTTCAAGAGCAGGTGCGGACCAAATGCCGCCTGCGACTGACGGAGTTGCAGGCGCAGTGGCCGCAACTGCAGAATCCCTACATTCTGAACACCCTGCCCGACGAGAGCTGGACGGAGATGCCCGAAACGGATGAGACACCCTGCCCCCTGCTCGGCGATGACAACCTCTGCCTGGTCTTCGCCTTCCGGCCGATGACCTGCCGGCTGCACGGCCTCCCCAACATCGATCTCTCCGGCGAGGATTTCAGCACAGACATCTGCACCCTTCACTCCGGTGACCCGCACGCCCTGCCCGACACCGTGCTGCGCTGGCGCTTCCGCGAAAGCTTCAGCCGCGAGATCACCCTGCTGCGCGCCTTTACCCTGCAGCTCACCGGCAATCCGACCAGCGAAGCGGACACCTTCATCCCGTTGGCTCTCTTGGCGGATTACGATTGCTTCGAACCGGGGGACTGAAATACGTCTCTCCCGTTGAAGGTTGTATCCCCCAACCCATACGATAGAATGGCTTTATCCCCTTCCGGACAGGCACAACCGAAAGAGCCACGCCATGACTTTTGACGACCTGCGCAATTACCTGCTCTCCAAACCCGGCGCACGGGAAGACTTCCCCTTCGACACCACAACCCTGGTAACCAAAGTCGCCGACAAGATGTTCGCCCTCGTGGGGATGAACAAGGCCCCGCTGCGGATCAACCTGAAGTGCGACCCGTTCAAGGCGGAGTTGCTGCGCGAGCAGTATCCCGCCGTGCTGCCCGGCTATCACATGAACAAGCGACACTGGAATACGGTTGTGCTCGATGGCAGCATCGCCGACGATACGATCCGCGCCATGATCGACGAGTCGTATGCCCTGGTCGTCAAGGGGTTGCCGAAAGCTAAGCGGCCGCACGTTTGATGCCGGCGCCAGAGTCCTTCCTCCCGAGTCAAAATTTACGGGCAGGTCCGTTTCTTGACGGAGTCCGGCCCTCTGCTAAACTTTCTAGGCTTTTAGGGACATTGTGCAATTCCCTGTAGGCAACATCAACCAACCCAACATTCTTTACCCCAAACTTGAAATAACCCACTCAAGAGCGAATGCATTGCTTGCGGAGGTCGCCCTCATGAAAAACCCCGGAACCGTTTTTTTGACCCTTCCCCGCGTTTTCACCGGCCTTGTTGTGACGGCAGGTCTCGGTCTGTTCCTGTTGGGCTCTGTCTCCATAAGTCAGGCGGCGGCGAAGGCCGAAACCATCAGTTACAAACCGGGGCTCACCTTTCAACAGGTCGCCTCCAAACCGGATACCACCCGGGTCGAACTCGCACCGGGCCGCCACATCACGGTGGGTGATCTGCGCCGGCTTGAGCAAGTGCAACAGAGGATGCGCACGGCAGCTCCCAACAGCAAACTCCCCAGCGCGTTCAAAATCAGGCCGAACATCAACCAGGTCAAGCTGAGTATGGCATCGCAGACAGACCTTTCTGCCGCGCTCAAGTTGCCGGACGCCACCACCGTCCGCTTGCCGTCTGGCCGGATCGTGACAGTGGCGATGCTGAAATATCTCACCCCGAAGATCCAGGAACAGTCTGGGATCGACATTGCGAGAGTCGGGCTCCAACCCAAGCTGTCCGGACCGGCAGTCAAGGTGCCGGAGGCAAGCAACCGCAGCCGCTGGCAGGAGATCTTCCAGATGCCTCCGGAAACCGTTCTGGAAGCTCCAGACGGGCACCGGCTCACTCTCGGGGAGTTTGCCAAGTACATCAACCAGACGATTGCCGGCACGCCTTTTAGCCACGCAACCCCCTAACGACGAGAAAGGGAGAGGATCATGCAGAAAAACATGTCATGCCTTACCTGGCTCGTCGGCCTCATCGCATTTGCCTTATTCAGTCTGGTCGCCCCGCCACAGGCGCAGGCCGGAGACATTTTCGATGATATCGCCTATGTGCTGGATGAAATGGGTTCGGCCAATCCTTATGCCTCGCAAGGCTTGACCGGGGGCACCATCCGCGGTTCCAAGCAACTTTTTGCCTGCATTGCCGATGGTGGCGATGTGCTGGTGTGCATCCAGCAGCACAAAGACACTGAAGTTGGCCAGAGGATGACGGAGAACGGAGTGCCCGGCTGGTTCTGGGATTTCATCGACGTCTACATTGCCTGGAAAGAGGGCAGTTTCACCGGGGTGATTGAACATCTCGGTCCGGCGGCGGCCTGCCTCGTCATGCAGTTTATCTCCGGTGGCGTCGATCTTTGCGGCCTGATCACCGAAGTGATTGACCTGGCGAAAAACGCCGCTGCAGTGATCGGAGCGACCTTCAAAGCGCTGGCTGGCGCTGTCGAGGACATTTGCTGTGCAACCCTCTGTAACTGCGACCCGCCGGAGCCGAGCCAGGCAGAAAAGGCCTGGCGAGACTATTTCCGTGCGGAGGTCGAAAACAAAAACGGCCTGCTGAAAAAACATCAGGGCGGGAACTTCTGGCGCAATTACCTGTCAGACCTCGAGAACAAAGCCGCCAAAGAGCATGGTGCGCCGGCGGCGGCTGTCGCTGCGGGCAAGTTTGAGGACGCGGTCAACCTGCAGTGGGATGAATACATCATCAAAACGATTTATCCGCAACTGCTCGCCGGTCGGAATGACTACGAGACCCCGGAGACGATCAACAAGCTGGCCAACCTGGTGATGCCGCCTAACAATTGCCAGGTGTATGCCGGCAAGGCAGAAACAGCATGTATCGGGGATTTAAGCGCGTACGGTACGGTTTCACATTGGGTGACTGAAAACAGCTTCGATGCCCTGAACCTGGGGATTGTCGGCACCCCCGACTGGTGCCGCAGTTTTATCATCGACCTCAAGGATCAGATCGCGCCGCTGGCCAGAGACTACGTTCGGGACGACCTCGGCTGCTACAACCCGTTCGGACCCGGCACCTATATGTGCCCCGACCTGACCAAATACCGCTGCTGTGAAAAAGTGCTAGCCTACACGGGAGAGCAGAACAGCTGTGCCATGAATATCGGCCAGGAAGGCAAGGAGCTGGCCGAGAAGATCGTGAGTGAATTCAAGGCCAAAGGTTCGGCGACAGACTATCAGATTATTGCGCCAAGCCAGCTGATGAGTTCGGAGCCCACGCAGCTGATTTGCCAGCGACCAACCCAGCAGAGCCGCTGCAACACCTACAATCCCTACGACGCCCCCAAGATGGTGGACTGTGTGCTGCAAGAGGACGCCGCCTACAAGGCCATCCGTGCTGAAGTAGTCAGTGCCGTCACGGCGCTACAGGGCTCATCGCCCTATCATGTCCTGGGCGGAACGTTCAAAATCAGCCCGGTCGATCCTCTGCTGGTCATGGCACCGACCAAGGATCTCTTCCTGCAGATGCAGGCCGAGAACAAAGCCTACGGGTTCGGGCATTTCATCTACAACCTGCTGCCCGCTCAATTCGCCCATCAGATTGATGGCTTGAGTACGCCGCTGATGACCTACGATACCGGCGCGAGCAGAATCAAGGCAAAATTGAACCAGCCGGTCCAGAAAGAACTGGACCTGCAAAATCCGGTCGATCCGATTTCACAGAAGTTCCAGGTGGCGGGGGAGATCACGCGCCAAGGCATGACCCTCAACCAGAGGACGGCGCTGGCCCCGCAGGCGATGGCTGCTGCCGCGGCCAATGCAGGCGAGAGTGCGGCGCCGATGCAGGCGATGAGTCACCAGCAGAGTGGCAGCTTGCCAGGTTACCGCAAACCGGTCACCCTGACTCAAACCGGAACCGCTGGGCCCGTCACAGTACAACCGCGCCTCAAGGTTGCGCCTGCGCCTCGGCCGGACCTGCAGGCAGAGGCCCGCTTGCGGGTCGCCGGTCAAGCCGTGCAATGGGGTGCCACCGCCACCATCCGGGATGATCTCGGCGCCTGCGATGCTCTTCTGAATTACACCCTGCTGAACAGCGGCGGCAGCGCGAGTGGGCCGTTCATGGTGCAATGGACGGGGCCTCCCGGCAGTCGCCCGATTTCGAAAGCCGCCCTGGCCCCGGGGGCAAAACGGCCGGAAACCCAGAGCCTGAAACTTTCTGCCGGGTTGAACCGACTGACCCTGGTGCTGGATCCGGCCAATGGCGTCGCTGAGAGCAATGAGGACAACAATCGCTACACCCTCTCCATCCGTGTCGATGGTGCCTGCGGCAAAACGCTGCAGCCAGCGGCCACGCTGAAACCGGCGCCCACACTGCAGCCATCATCGACCCTGCAGCCGGCACCCGTGCGGCCGTCGAGCACCCCTCTGCCGATGAAGTTGCTGCCCGCTCGGTAGAAGAGAAGGAATATGCAAGAAGGCACCCTCGTGGAACACGTCCATGAGGGTGCCCCCTTGGTAAAAACCGAGTCAGGCAACACGCCCCCAGTAAAGGCAGATTCATGGAGAAAGACAGGCGACAAACTCATCGTGATTTTTTAAAAGACACCCTGCGTCTACAAATCGACTTCCGGCAGACCGACCAGAACCTGGGGAAAGAACCGCCCCCACTCCAGAAACCTGCTGCGGAAGGGCAGGCCTTGATCCCCCTGCCGGGGACGGACTCTTTTGAGACCTTTCGCGGCACCGATCTGCTCGACGCCATCGGCGACCGCCGCAGCCACCGACATTTTCTCAACGAAGCGTTATCACTTGCAGAGCTTGCCTTTCTGCTCTGGGCGACCCAGGGAATCAGCAAAGTTTTTGCTCCGGGCGTTGCTCTGCGGACCGTCCCTTCCGCCGGCTGCCGACACGCTTTTGAAACCTACCTGCTG
Organism: Desulfuromonadales bacterium; assembly: GCA_030145205.1. Lineage (GTDB taxonomy): Bacteria > Desulfobacterota > Desulfuromonadia > Desulfuromonadales > BM103 > JAQYVZ01. The sequence goes on from JAQYVZ010000021.1 coordinate 38,023, forward strand.
ATCAACCGGGTGACATCGCTGGAGAACGGAGTGTATCGTTACCTGCCTCTGGAGCATGCCCTCGTTTTTGAACACCCGGTCGAACACCTGCCGGCCCGACTGGCAAAGGCCGCGCTAGGACAAGACTTTGTCGGCACCGCCCCGGCGACCTTTGCCTGGACGACGATCCCGTACCGGATGGAATGGCGCTATGATCTCGCCGCTCACCGGGTGATCGCGATGGACGTCGGCCATCTCTGCCAGAACCTCTACCTGGCCTGCGCTGCAATCGATGCCGGGACCTGCGCCATCGCCGCCTATCATCAGGAACGAATGGACGAGCTGCTGCAGGTGGATGGCGACGATGAATTCACCCTCTACCTGGCCCCGGTCGGGAAAATCTAGTTAATACCACTGCAACCTGCTGACCGTCGCACTGTCAACCAGATGCTCAAAGGCATCAATGTCGCTCATCCCCTGCTTGCCCCGATAATGATAGGGAATCACCAGGGCCGGCTTGAATTCGTTGACCGCCGATGCGGCCTGTTCGACCGTCATGGTGTAGGGCAGGTTCATGCACAGAAAAGCGATATCGATATCGCGCAGGGCACGCATCTCCGGGATATCTTCCGTATCGCCGGAGATATAGAGCCGGGTGCCGTCCCTGCTGAGGACGTAACCGTTATCCCGCCCCTTGGGGTGAAAATTGAGGCGTTCCGCGGTGGTGTTATAGGCGGCGATCGCTTCTATGCTCAGACCGAGCAGAGAGGTGGATTCACCGTTACGCAACACCGTGCCGTAACCGAGCTGTTCAATCACCGTTGCCGAACCGATGATCCGGGTCTGCTTCTGCTTGAGCGTTTCGACCAGCTGCGGAGCGAGATGATCCTTATGGATATGGGTGATCAGGATCAGATCCGGCGGTGGGAACCCGGCAAAGGCCTCGGCCGAGCCAACCGGATCGACGTAGATCGTGGTCGGGCCGGACTGTAAAACAAAGGTGGCATGCTTTATCGGAGTATAGGTGAAAACCTCTGCGGCGTTGACACCGGCAGGGATCAACAGAACGAGCAGCAACAGGAAGATCGGTAAGCGTTTCATTGTTGGTCTCCTTGAACGGAAGAAGGGTGCGTGTGGTGCAGGATCGCCGGCAGCGATCAGTAGGCACTCTTTCAATATACCTCAAAACCTGTTTTTAATTCTTTTACGCATCAGGCACGGACCCACAGGCCCAATGGCATCTCATTTCAAAAAAATTTGCATCAAAGCCTCTTTTACACTAAACATCGGATGACACATTATTCTGGGGATGGAGTCCATGGCTTCGTCTTAAAGATTCACCACAAAGGAGCATCCATGAACGACCATCTGGTCCGCATTCTCAGCAAGGACGGTTCGTTGCGCGCCGTCGCCGCCGCCACCAGCAACCTGACCCGCACCATCTGCCAACGGCAGGGAACGGATCCCACCGCCGCGGTCGCTCTGGGCCGCCTGGTGACCGGCACCGCTCTGATGGGAGCCCTCCTCAAGGGGCAACAACGCCTTGCCCTGATGATCGAGGGCAACGGACCGCTACAGCGGCTGCACACCGAAACTGACGCTGATGGCCACGTCTGCGGCTCGGTGAAAAACCCGCTGACCGGACTGCCACCGAAAGACGACCGCTTTGACGTCGCCGGCGCCATCGGCGCGGCCGGCTTTCTGCACGTGATCAAGGACCTCGGCCTGAAAGAGCCGTACCGCGGCATGGTCCAGCTCTACACCAGCGAGGTTGCCGAAGACCTGGCCTACTACCTGACCACCTCGGAGCAGGTTCCCTCGACGGTCGGCCTGGGCGTCAATCTGGACGAAACCCTGAACATCACCACCGCCGGCGGCTTTCTGGTGCAGGCGATGCCGGGGGGGGATGACGCGTTGCTCGCCACGCTCGAAGACCGCCTGCAGCAGCTGCCGTCGGTCAGTAGCCTGATGCGCGACGGCAATTCCCCGCTGCAGATCCTCGAGCAGATATTTGAAGGGATCCCCTTTACCGTACAGGCCGAAACCGCGCTGGAGTTCCGCTGCAACTGCAGCCTCACGCAGGTAGCCGGGATGCTGCGTCAGCTCAGCGCCGACGAAGTCCGCGTCATGATCGAGGAAGACCAGGGCGCAGAAGTGACCTGCGAGTTCTGCAAGGAGACCTATACCTTCACGGCTGACGAGCTGAAGGCCCTGCCCCAGCTGAAAAACTGAGTGATCCAGTTAACGGCGCAGCCGCCGCCAGAGCCAGACATAAATCACCAGGTTCAGTGCCAGCGCGCCGAGACCGAGGAGTAGCTGCAGGTTGCGCGTCAGCGCCTCCGGGTAGATGAGCGGGATCAGGTAGTGTTCGATGAAGCCACCCCGGTAGCCCTGCTGGCCGGCGGCTTGCCGCAACTTCATCTCCAGAGGGGTCAGTGGGCAGATTCCCCCGTAAAGTTCGATCCCCACCCCCCAGAACACCGCCGGCAGGTGCAACCAGGCCAGCCAGCGCCGCCACAACACCAGCAGCCCACCGAAAACCACCACCAGGACGAACAGCAGGTGGATGATGACGATGATGTCGGCGAGGATTCGATAGAGCATCGTGACTCCGAACGGTTGAACTGCGCTGCCGCGTTTTTAAAGCGCAGCAACAGGTTGAGTGAACACTTCTTCAGGGTATCGAACGTACAGGAAAAGGCAACCGGCGGGAGCAGAGTCGGGAGCACTGACACGCGGCTGTCCCGCAAGAGCATCTCCGGTTCGATTGACATTCCCGCCGGTTGTTCTAAGGTTTCAAGACAACGATCGAAACTACGTGCGTTAAACTCCTCGGCAAAGGAGTCTGCGGTGCCCTTTTCCGAACTTTCCCCGGCTGTGCTGTTTGTCCTGTTCCTGTCGGCCTTTGTGCTGATCGGGGTTTATCCGGCCTTCAAGCGAGCCGCGGCAAAACTTCGCAAACTGCAGCATGCCGCCGCCCCATCCAAAAAACCGCTGGCCACACTCCTCGACAACGTACATGCCGAGCTCTTCGCCAAGACACCGACCAGCGGGCCACTGAACGATTTCGAAATCATCGTGCTGCAGCGGCTCGCCCGCGCGGGCGGCAAGACCCTGTCCAAGAAACAGGTGAATGCCCCTCTGCATTTTGGCGCAAAGACCCTCCATAAGGCCCTGCGATCTCTCAACCGCCGCGGGCTGGTTCGCCTGAAAGTATCGCTGCTGCTCGGTCCACGCTTTGCTCTGTCCGAAGCCGGGCGCCATTATGCCATCGAACAAGGCTATATTCTCCAACTCCATGATGGCAAAAAGCGGCCTTGGAGCTGGCCCCGGCTCACCACATAACCTTGCGGAACATGCCCACGGGGGTGTCCCCCCTTTACAAGCCGCACTTTTCAGGTATTGTCGAAGGAAGGAGGTCTGCCATGAGATTACGCCTCTTTCTGATCTGCTGTTTCTTTCTGTTCTCCTGCCTGCTGCTGACAACACCGCTGTTTGCCGAACCGGCAGAGCGCGCCTGCGACACCTTCGTCCAAGCCCTGGAGCCCCTGCCGCACGAATCGCTGTTCCAGCGCTCCGGCCCATTCAACTCAACCTGGTTCAAGACAGGCGCTTTTGGCTGTGAGATGGTCATGGTCACCAGCGAGCAGCGTCTGGCGGGGCAGCCGCTGCCCGACCTGACCGCGGCCCCCGGAACGCTGCTGTACCGGCAGGGCTGGCGCATCCAACCAACCTATATTGCCGACGGCCCCGGCACCGGCGTCATCGGCATGGAGAAAGGGCAGACCCTCTGTCTGGTCTACACCGAGCAGTTTGCCTGGATTGACGACGCTGGCCACCACCAGCAGAGCGACGAGATCCGCATCCGGGTGGAGTGCTTGGCAGGAGACTCAGCTTCCGGCGGACCGCGGGTTCTGATCCCCCGGCCACAGTAAACACGATCAAGCAAGGGGCGCAGACAGGCCCATGGACAACGTCCGATTTTCGGCTAGACTTTTTCAAACATTTCCAAAGGAGGGCAACATGTCCATCGATGCGTTCAAAACAGCCGTATTCCTGTATCTCCCCCGCTTTGCCCTGGCGATTGCCACCCTGGTCATCGGCCTCTGGGTGATTGGCCTGGTCGTGAAAACCTCCCGTAAGGGCATGGAGAAGAGCAACCTCGACCAGACCCTGGTGCCCTTCCTCTCCAGCCTGCTCTCGTGGGGTCTAAAAGCCCTGCTGCTGATCAGCGTTGCCTCGATGATCGGCATTGCCACCACCTCGTTTATTGCCGTCCTGGGTGCTGCAGGTCTGGCGGTCGGCCTCGCGCTGCAGGGCAGCCTGGCAAACTTTGCCGGCGGGGTGCTGATCCTGATCTTCAAGCCGTACACCGTGGGAGACCTGATTGAAGCCCAGGGACATCTTGGTGTGGTCAAGGAGGTGCAGATTTTCAACACCATCCTGCTGACACCGGCCAACAAGCGGGTGATCATCCCGAATGGCGGGCTTTCGAACGGCAGCGTGGTGAACTACAGCGCCGAAGGAACGCTCCGGGTGGACCTGACGATTGGCATTGCCTATGAAGCGGACGTGCCGAGGGCGAAAGAGGCTCTGGTTGAAATGATGCAGCAAAACCCGTTGGTTCTCGATGAGCCTGCACCGATGGCCGCCGTAACCGAACTGGCCGACAGCTCGGTCAACCTGGCGGTGCGTCCCTGGTGTACCGTCGAAAACTACTGGGATGTTTATTTCGAGACGACCGAGCGGGCCAAGCAGGTCCTTGAAGCGAACAACATCACCATCCCCTTCCCGCAGCAGGATGTGCATCTCTACACCGATGCTGTGGTGCCACCTACCAGCTAAGCCGACGCTTAGCGACAGCGAACCGACATCAAGAAAGGGACACGTGTAAACACGTGTCCCTTTCTCAGCGATTGGGTCCCCCCTGAGATCGTGCGCGTCACTCCTCCATGCTCGTCCCAAAAGCCTTGGCAATATGCTCGGCCAGAGAGTCGACCACACAATGTTCCGATTCCGGGTTGCGGTGCAGCAAGAAAGAGGCCTCCGGCAGGGGCGGGAAGCCTTCTTCGACGCTGAGCTGCCGCGTACCGTCGGGGATAATGCTCTGGCTGATCGCCGCGACCGCCAGCCCGGCGCTGACCGCCGCCTTGATGCCCAGCAGACTCGCACTGGTATAGGCGATCCGATAGTCAATGTCGGCCCGCTCCAGCGCCTTGATCGCCCAGCTACGGCCGTAGCACTCATCGGGAAAGAGCGCGACCGGCAGAGGGACCTCCTCGTGCTGCAGATGCTGGTCGGAGGTAACCCAGACCATCGGCTCGCGCCGCAGCAGTAGGGCATTCTCCACATCGGAGGTGGGCGAGGTGGTCATCGCCAGGTCGAGTTCGAGACGCTGTATCCGCTTGATCAGCAGGTCGCTCGGCTCACAGGTCACCTCAACCTGCACCCGGGGGAAGGCCCGCGAGAAGCCGGCCAGGATCTCCGGCAGGAAGCGGGGCGCGTAATCGTCCGGCAGGCCGATACTGACCCAGCCGGACAGCTCCGGCCGCTTCAGGTGGGAGACCGCCTCCTCATTCAGCTTGATAATCCGGCGTGCGTAGCCGAGCAGGGTAAGCCCGTCGGCAGTCAACTTCAGGTTGCGACTGTCCCGCTTGAATAGCGTCTTGTCGACCAGCTCCTCAAGCCGCTTGATCTGCATGCTGACCGCTGACTGGGTACGACCAACCTGCTCGGCCGCCAGGCTGAAATTGCCATTGTCGGCAATCGCCAGAAAGGTGCGCAGCAGTTCCGTCGGTAAATTGGTTATCATCGTCGCCCCTTCTATCAAAAGAATTGATCGTTAGTATAAAAACAATTCGTTTGATTGATCAATGTTTTTGTTTCATAGTTCGTTCAACAGGAAACACATTTTTCAAAGGGGTATGGCGATGATCATGGAACCGTGTCAACAACAAAGTCTGGAACGGCCGATTTACGGCTTCTGGCAATATATCGGCCGCATACTGCAGTGGCTGGGTCAGACGCTCGAGCGGCGCGCCCAGGTGGCCTGGCAACGACAACAGCTGCTTCAAATGGATGATCGGCTGCTTAATGATATTGGCCTGAGCCGCACCGACGCTGAGCAGCTCGCCGGGCGCTACCGGCCGTGGGACCAGCGCGAACACGGCTCCCACTAAAAGCTGGCCAAGCCGCCCCTTAATTAAAAGAGCAGAGCCCGTTATGGCACTCTGCTCTTTTTTGTATCTGCACAAATGGTAGCTGGCTGCGGGCTATCGCCGGCGCCGCGAAGGCCGGACCCTCTTCTGTTTCTCCGGCTTCACAGGCTCTGCCGGCCCAGCAGGCACATCAGATTTACGCGGCAGCGCGGCCGTGACGCTGATGCAGCGATCGATCAGACGGGTGCCGTCCAGCGAGTTGATGGCGTCCTTACCTTCAGCGACAGTTGCCATGTGGACGAAGGCGCAGCCTTTGGAATGCCCCTTCGGGTCGGTGACCATATGGATGGCGCGCACCGTGCCGCAGAGGGCGAACAGTTTGCGCAGATCCTCCTCGACAACGTCGAAGGAGAGCTCGGAGACGTACAGGTCTTTACTACTCGATTTATCTTTCATCAGCATCATCTTTCTCTGGGAAGGTTGACAGTATATACCCTATCTCACCCGGGCGCTGCGATAAAAACATTGCCTGGCCGCAAGATCAGTGCTATACAGTCGCAGCGCAGAGACCACGGGGTTGCCCCTGTGGTTTTTTCTTTTTTCAAAAACAGGACCTTAAGGAATGTTTCACCCATGATCAGTGCATCCAATATCTGTCTGGCCTATGGCAAGCGGACGATTTTCAAAAACGTCAATATCAAGTTCACCCCCGGCAACTGCTACGGCCTGATCGGCGCCAATGGTGCCGGCAAATCGACCTTTCTCAAAATCCTGGCGGGTGATACCGATCCTGACAAAGGCGAGGTCAATATCGGCAAGGGCCTGCGGATGGCCGTGCTGCGCCAGGACCAGTTCGCCTTTGATGAAGAGACCGTGTTCAACACCGTCATCATGGGCCACGAGCGGCTCTACCGCGTGATGATCGAACGTGAAGCGATTTATGCGAAAGACGAGTTTACCGAGGAAGACGGCGTCCGCTCCGGCGAGCTGGAGGCTGAATTCGCCGAGATGGACGGCTACGAAGCTGAATCGGAAGCGGCGGTGATGCTCAACGGGCTGGGAATTCCTGAAGAACTCCGGCAAAAGAAGATGAAGGAGCTGGAAGGCGGTGAAAAAGTGCGCGTCCTGCTGGCCCAGGCGCTGTTCGGCAATCCCGATGTGCTGCTGCTCGACGAGCCGACCAACAACCTCGACCTCAAATCGATCCAGTGGCTCGAAGAGTTTCTGGGCCGTTTTCAAAATACAGTGATCGTGGTCTCGCATGACCGCCATTTCCTCAACCAGGCCTGCACCCATATCGCCGACATCGATTTCGGGGTGATCCGCACCTATGTCGGCAACTACGACTTCTGGTATGAAGCCAGCCAGCTGGTTCTGAAGCAGAAGCAGGACGCCAACAAAAAATCGGCTGACAAGGCGGAGGAGCTCAAATCCTTCATCGCCCGGTTCAGTTCCAACGCCTCCAAGGCCAAGCAGGCGACCTCGCGCAAAAAGCTGCTCGACAAGCTCAATATCGAGGAACTGCCGGTGTCTTCACGCAAGTACCCCTTCGTGGTGTTCAAGCCGGAGCGCGCCTGCGGCGACATCATCCTTGAAGTGAAGGGCCTGAACAAAAGCATCGACGGCGTTAAGGTGCTAAACAACATCGACCTAGTTGTCAACAAGGGGGACAAGATCGCTTTTGTCGGCGACAACGGTCTCGCCAAAACCACCCTGATGCAAATCCTGGCCGGCGAACTGCAACCCGACAGCGGCAGCTTCCGGTGGGGCATCACCATCTCGAACACCTACTTTCCCAAAGAGAACAGCGCCTATTTCAATAACGATCTGTCTCTGATCGACTGGCTGCGCCAGTTCGCACCGACCGAAGGGGAGAGTTTTGCACGCGGCTTCTTGGGCCGCATGCTCTTCTCCGGCGACGAGGCAACCAAGCAGACCAGCGTGCTCAGCGGTGGCGAGAAAGTCCGTTGTATGCTGGCGCGGATGATGCTGTCCAACGCCAACGTGCTGATGTTCGACGAACCGACCAACCACCTCGATCTGGAATCGATTACGGCTCTGAACAACAGCCTGATCAATTTCTCCGAAGTGATCCTGTTTACCTCCCATGACCACAAGTTCGTTTCCACCCTGGCCAACCGGATTGTCGAGTTGACTCCCGGCGGCGTGATTGACCGGGTGATGAACTTTGATGAATATCTGGAGAATACCGATGTCACTGCGTTGCGCGAACAGCTCGAGCAGAGCGCGACTGAGACGGGAGAGTTGGCGGCCTGATCCGAACGGAACAACCGAGTAAATTGAAAAGGGACACGTTTTAGAACGTGTCCCTTTTTCTTTCAGCCGATCAATTCAGACATTCAATGTTTCGCCAGGAATTGATCGAGTCGATTTGCAAACGTCTGGCGGTCAGCCTGGCTAAACGCCGCCGGGCCGCCAGTCTCGACACCGCAGCCACGGAGTTCGTCAAGCATATTGCGAACCGCGAGACGCTCCTGAATATTGTCAGGGGTATAGAACTCGCCGCGCGGGTTGAGCGCATGCCCCGTCTTCTTGATCGCAGCAGCGGCCAATGGGATGTCGGCGGTGATCACCAGGTCGCCCGGCTGCAGCAGCTCGACAATCTTGTCGTCGGCCACATCGAAGCCGGCCCCGACAACCATTGAACGGATATAGGGCGACGCCGGGGTGGTCAAAGGCTGGTTGGCCACCAGGGTGAGCTGTACTTTTTTGCGTTCCGCCGCCCGATAGAGAATCTCCTTGATCACACGTGGGCAGGCATCGGCATCAACCCAGATCTGCATCTGCTGTTCTCCTTTGTGGACAGGTGGTGCGGTTGCCATGAGACCGCCGAGTATACCCTCTCGCAGCTTGCATCGGAACCTGTTTCTGCACGCGGCCTTGCAGACAGAGGGCGATCCATCTGTTATGATTGACGCCGTGCTCACACCCCCGAAGGAGAGTCCCCATGAACACTGCCACTCTGCCGCGCCTGCTGCTTGCCGGGTTGCTGGCGCTGTCCTTGCTGATGACCGCCTGCAGTACGGCCGAATTCGCCCTGAAGGAAAAGCTCGGCATCCACAAACGGGAGATCCTGGTTGACCGGGTCGAAGATGCCCGCGACAGCCAGCAAGAGGCGAAGGAGCAGTTCGCTTCGGCGCTGGAAGAGTTCAGCGCCGTACTCAATTTCCAGGGCGGCACCCTCGAGAAGAAGTACAAGCAGCTACAGGCGACTCTTGATCGCAGCGAGGATCGAGCCAACGAGGTGAGCAGCCGGATCGACAAGGTTGAGGTGGTGGCCGAGGCGCTGTTCGATGAATGGGAGGATGAGCTCAAGCTCTATTCCAGCGACAGCCTGCGCCGCTCCAGCGCCACGAAATTGCGCGACACCCGCCGCCACTACGACCGCCTGATGGCCGCGATGCGCCGGGCCGAGGCGAAGATCGAGCCAGTGCTGCGGCCCCTGCGCGACCAGGTGCTCTACCTGAAGCACAACCTCAACGCCCAGGCGATCGCCTCGCTACAGAGTGAGCTGGGCCGGGTCGAAGGGGACGTCTCGACCCTGCTGCGCGAGATGGAAGCCGCTATCCGCGAGGCGGACGCCTTTATCGGCCGGATGGCCGAGGAATGACCCCCCGGTGATGGACGCGAAAGAACCACCAATCCCGGATCAGCGATCAGACACCCTGCGGCAACGAATCATCACGGTTCTGAAACAAGGCCCGGTCTCTACCCGGGAAATTTCCGAGCAGGTCGGTATCGCCGAACATGACGTTCCCGGTCACCTGGAGCACATCCGTCAGAGCCTGCAACACCAGGGCACGACGTTGGTCGTGCTGCCGGCCGAGTGCAGGAAATGCGGGTTTGTGTTCAGCAAGCGACAGCGCCTGACCAAGCCTGGCCGCTGTCCCCTCTGCCGAGGCGAGTCGATCCTGCGACCACGCTATCACTGCCAACCGTGAATGGGAGGACATGCAAGAGGGGCACATCAACTGGGGAGCCCCTTTTAAAAGAGTGACGAACAGGTGTCAGGCGTCACGTTCTTTGCCGTAGCGCACCGGCGATGTCAGCGACAATCCGCATGCCACAGACACTGGTCCTGGCCACAGGTGTCCACCTGGCCAGTATTGAAACAGACCGGGTTTCCCTCCTGTTGCTGAAGGGTCCGGACCAGGTCGGTTTTGTTTAACCGGCCGACCCTGACGCCACGCTCTTTGGCAATCGCTTTGATTTCAGTCATGTTCATAGTTTCTCTCCCGTCGACAACCCCCGGACAATCGCCCCGGAGCTCATAAAGACTTTGCATTGCCACAAGTATACGGCGGAATCGCCAATTGACCAGTAATCACATATCTCCACATCGACTTAACACTTCTTTACACCCCGTCCATATTTCTTCCTTATCCCGGCGTTACTTTCTTTTCAAAGCAACCCATCATGCTTTGCAAAGGAGAGACCGATGCAATATCCCAGCGGCAACATCCTGATCGTTGGCAACCAGACAGAACGTTTTAAAGCACTGCAGAACAAGTTGCAGCAGAGCGGATTTCTGGTCATCTGCGTTGCGGACGGCCTTGACGCCATCAGCGCCTTCACCCGGGGCACCTTTGACCTGGTGCTGACCGAAATTGACATCCCCGGGCTGAACGGCAACCTTCTGGCGCGCTATGTGCGCAACCTCCGCCCGGAAACGGTCATCATCGCCGTCACGGCAACCCCCTGGCTGGCTAATAACACCTTCGACCAAGTGGTTCAAAAACCTTTTGAGGCGTGGTTCCTGGCCGACTCGATCGCCTACTGTGGAACAATTGTGCCCCCCCGATTGGAACCGGTGGAGCGGACGGGCTATCAACCGAACGCCTGACGCTTGCACCGTTAAACGGGACAGGGCATCTCGCCCTGTCCCACCTGACAAGGAGACCACGATGCGTATCAAAACCCTGCTGCTGACACTCTGTCTGCTGGCCGTTCCTTTGATTGCCCTGGCCGAGAATGCCGCTGACTTGCAGAAACAGATCCTTCTTGATCAGAAAAAGCTGAACATCATGCAGAACCTGGTCCTCGACGACCAGGAAGCGGCAAAGTTCTGGCCCGCCTATGGTGCGTTCCAGGAAAAGCTATTCGACGTCGCGCTCGATCGTTACGAACTGCTCTCGTTTTACGCGAGCAACTATAAATCGCTGAGCGATCAGCAGGCCACCGACATGATCGACACCATGTTCCTGCTCAATGAAACCCGCCAGGCACTCCTCAAGGAGTTCTCCCTCGCCCTCCGCATGGAGGAGATCCTCCCTGCGAAAAAAGCCTTTCGCTATCTACAGATTGAACACAACATTGCCGCGGTTGAGCAATACGACCTGGCCAAGAAAGTCCCGCTGCTGGAATAATCAGCCGGGCGGCCCGATTAATCCCGATAATTGGCTCCGTACAGAACTTCGAGCGTCAGGGTGAGAGAGGCTTCGGCGGCGAAGTCATCAGCATGGCGGAAGTCGAGTTGCGGCTTGACCTCAAAAAAGACATATCCTTTGTGGACATCCCGTCGCCAGCGGACATTGGTGAAGTAGCGGTCATGCCGCCAATGCGGCTCGGTATGGCCATAGACACCCACCTCGGTAGAGAGGCCGACGTGCGGGTTGAGGGCGCGCAGCAGCCGAATGCGCTGACTGACCTCGAAATCGTTGTGCTGAAACTCATCTTCGTTGCGGTACGCCTGTGAGGTCAAACGCAGCCGCGATTTACGGTCAATTCTGCGGTCGACCGCAAAGGTTGACTTGGTCCCGAAGCCTGTCGATTCGAACCACTCGAAGCTTTGCACGAAACGGGCACGCCAGTCACCGAGTTCACTGCTGCGCCGCAGGCGGAACTTGGTGTAGGGGTCGATCTCGCGGAGACGCAGGCCGGGCGACAGGGAGATCTTCCAGTTGCGTCTCTCCTGCAACAGGAATTGCAGCGACGCGCTGACATCATTGTCATCGCGATGATCGGAGCTCGCGGCGCGGGAGCCGAGCTCTTCGTCATCATATTCGTTATCTTCCAGTTCAAACCGTACCCGGAACTGCCGTTCGGTCCGCGGCAGATCGATGCGCAGACGCAGGCGCGGCTCGAGATCGATCTCACCACCCCGCTGGTAGCGAGAGGTCAGTTTGAAAGACGCGTAGCTGTCAGTTGTGCAGTCCTCCTCGTAAAACTCCTCCGCGCCGAAGAAAGAATCGAGCCGCAGCGACATGGCTTCCAGTGAGCGGCTGAGCCCTGCGTGGCGCAGGGTGGTCTCGAAGGTCTTGCCGACCAGCCCAAAGGCCTGCTCCAGGATGGTGCGATCAACATCGCCCTGGTCCGGTGGACGGACATCCCGGGAGGCCGGCTTCGGCACAGGGCAGCCCACAAGCGGGGCGCCATCAACTGCTGACGGCAGCAGCGCCAACCAGAGAGTACACAACCACCCAATAACCCATGGGCCTGACCGCTTCATCATCACCTCGCGTCAAGAACCACTTTCTCCAAGTGTACCATTTCCGGCAAAACATAACGGGGACATCCAAAATTGAATGTCCCCGTTGCGTGTCCCGTTTGTGTGTCCCGGCTAGAGTACCAACACCGTCCAGAGCACCTCGGCGCCGATTGCCGAGCCAATCACTCCGGCAACATTGGGGGCCATGGCGTGCATCAGCAGGAAGTTGGTCGGGTCTTCCTGCAGACCGACGGTGTGAACCACCCGCGCCGAGTCGGGCACGGCCGAGACGCCGGCGGCGCCGACCAGCTGCTCGATCCGCTCGCGGGCAGTGAGCAATCCCTTTTCATGGCGCTCGTTGATCTTGCGGGCACCGCCCCCTTTGAGGGCCTTCTGGCACATCTCCAACAGTTGATTGATCTTGGATTCAATCATCAGCCATATCCTTTGCTTGGTCAGCCGTTGTAATAGACCGAATAGCGGGTCTCCGAACCGGTGATTTCATCCACACGGCTCTGCAGGGCGCGGCGCTGCTCGTCGCCCAGCCAGGTGTTCCTGTCATCGAGCGTTTTCCAGGTGCTGATCACCAGGTGCTCACTGGGGTCATCGTAATTGACCAGAGTCTCACCGGAGATATAGCCCGACTGGGCATTGGCCAAAGAACGCATTTGCAGGAGAAGAGGACGAAGCTCGGGGGCTTTTTATTTTATTGCTTAGAAAATTGTTCTACTGGGAAGAACAGAATCGGAGGAGAAGACACGTGTCAGAAGGTGACTATTCGACCAGCAGGTTCATACTGCTGACCCGGTCGCGCAGGCGGCTGACTGACTTCAGGAGAGAAGAGGCCTCCCGGCCCGGTTCGAGGGTGGTGATCACCGTCCGGCCGACCCGCCAGCGCCCCTCCCGGCCGAACAGGGTCGTGGTACGCAGGCCCCAGAGGGTGTGTAGCAGGATGGCGCGCCCATCCGCCTCGCCGAGGTAAAGCATGATGTGGCCGGGCAGGGCGACCAGGGTCAAGGAAGGGATTCCTTCGGCAAGCAGGCGCTGTTCACGCTGCGCGGGAGTCAGCTCGGCGAGAGGAACAACCCGGCCCTGCTCAGCCTGCTTCGACGAGTTGCGCGGCAGCCAGAGACCAAAGGGAGCGAACAGGTCCTGGATGGTAGCAGAGCAATCGCGATGACCGAGCTGGCCACCCCAGTCGTACGGCTGCCCCACCATGCCTGCCGCCAGAGTGGCGAGCCGCCGCGGAGTGGGCGACAAAGGGAAGGACTCGCTCTGCCCGACGGGCAGCTGTGCCGTCACAAGTTGCGCCTGTTGTTGCGCATCGGCCACTGCGATCAGGATCTCCAGGCTCTCAGGGCCGGTGGCCGGCAACAGGCAGCCGATGTCAGCGGAGAAGCGATAGGTTCCGGCAACATCAACAACAGCCACCCGGTCAGCCGTCACTGTCAGGTAATCCCCCGTAGCAAAGCGGCGCATGAATTCGGCATCAACCCAGGCCAACTCAGCCACCGGCAGCCAGCCATAAACTTGGGCCGTCTCGACGAACACCCAGGCACCGTCACTGGAGCGGTGAGTGACATGCAACGGCGTGTTGGCCGCCAGGGCGGAGTGCTGCAAGCCGTCAAAAGGGAAACCTTCGCCCGGCCGGTCCGGATCGCTGAACAGAGGCTGTGTCGTAGGCAGCGCCCGCAGGTTGCAGCGGCGCAGTGTAATCGCTTTACGATCGAGGCTGGGATAACTCTCCGGGGCCGCCCGGGCAATCAGGGCCTCCAGTTTTATGGCAGCCGCGGGTCGCAAGTTAATGCCGAAAACAGCTTGACTCCGGAGCCAGTCAACCGCCCAGAAGGGCTGGCGCGTCGAATCCAACGGAACGTTGGTCTGCCAGGGCGCGAAAAAATGATCAAGCAACTCTACCGCAAGCTCCCGCTGAACAACTTCTGAAAAGAGGGGGCGATCAGCCGTTGACGGGTCAAGGTAGGCCGCAGGGTCCTGCGGTAAACGCTGCAGGTCGGCTACCGTGGTGTCGACAAGACGCGGCGCACAGGCCGGCGTCGCCAGTAGCAAAGCCACCAGCAGCAGAAGCCCAAATCCTCGCCTGAAAGTCATAATCGTCTGCATCCCAACCCACCTCCAAGTACAAGGGTACGACAAAATAGCGACAGCACAACTGCCAGATTGAGCAGTCTCCCTGAAACAGCTCCGGTCAGCTTGACACACTGAGACCATACACGATTCTTCGATACGTCACCGGAAGGGATCGGGAAGCTGGGCTATTTCGCCAGAAAGTTGTCGCCTTTTGAAGCAGGGGCAGGCCCCTGGCCACGACCCTGATTGCTCTCCGGGAAGCAGCAACCTGCCTCTGCTCCGCCGTCGAACAACTTGGTTTAATTTATGCATCTTAATAACCTGCTTTTTTCTGCAATTTCGGGGACCTGCCCCTGCCAAAGACACAGAAGTCGCCGGACAATGGCCCGGGAGGGGCCGACAATGCGCAAAAGCCTTATCACTCTCGTAGTTCTGCTGATCTGCTGCGTACTGCTGCCGCAAAACCTTCCGGCGCGCATGGTGCACGACTTCGACTGCACCTTCTGCCACCTCGACTACACCAGCGAGCAAGTCCCCTACATGACCTACAACGTCTGCCTCGACTGCCACTATCCCGGCAACGAGGGCACGACCTACCAGCGCTCCGACGGTAGCACCTCCAATCCAATCACCGCGACCTTTGCGGCCGGTGACGGCAGCGACGCCATGGGGTCGAATACTACCGCAGCCGATGCGGAGACCTCTCACTTCTTTGCCGGATCGAGCGACAACCAGCCGGCGGCCGGGGCGACCCCGCCGAGCAACTTCCGCTTTAACCTCGGCTGGGCCAACGGCCAGGTCACCTGCAGCCGCTGCCATAACCCGCACGGCGACACCAGCAACCCGAAGCTGCTCAAGCTTGGAGCGGGCAAAACCGAAGCGATGTGCCTCGACTGCCACGACAGCTGGAATCAGATCGGCAACCACGGCCTCGGCTCACACCCGATGCACGCCGACTACCCGGCGCTGGCGGCGGCCAACCCGGACAAGTTCAAAGCAACTCCGGACAACGCCGGCACCAACGGCAACGTGGCGCTGGTCGATGAGGTCAAGGTATCCTGCTCCAGCTGCCACGGCGTGCACTGGACCGATTCCAGCGCCGACACCCTCGACAGCAAGGACGCGACCCTCGACCAGGGCGACGGCAAACTGCTGCGCTTTGATGGCGAGACCGGCGCAGACCCCGACAGGAGCATCTGCCTCACCTGTCACGTCTACCTGCAGCACGGCCGCAGTTCCGGCCTGGGTTGCCAGGTCTGCCACGCCGGTCACGAATACGACGCTGGCGGCAACCCCAACTATTTCATCCTGAAAAAGCAGGTCGACCTCGACCCGGTGCCGAAGACCGGTGCCGCCGGTACGGTCGATATCGACTACACCAGCTACCCGGCACCGGACCCGCAAGCCAACGCCGCCTGCCTTGGCTGCCACGACATGCCGGCCACCGCCACCCACCTCGCTGGCAGCAACTGCAAGGACTGCCACGCGCACGACATTGGCTTCGCCCACAATGATGGCATTTACAGTAATTACTGCCTCGACTGTCACACGGCAGACCATAACACGGCCAAGCAGCAGTCCGACTGGGTTGTCCTGTTCGCCCCTGGGCCCGGACACACCCCGGATGCCGGCTACCCGGTCGATACCTATGCAACCTGCTCCATGTGCCACGCGACCAACGTGCTGGGTCCGCACAGCAACGATTGCAGCCTGTGCCACAACGGCGCGTCGCCGCCGCGCGACAGCTTCGACGACTGGAACCAGTCCTGCCAGCAGGCCAGCTGCCACGCCAGCTACCATGGCGAAGCCTCCGCTTCCCACAATCTGGAATATTACGATGGCCAATGCTACAAGTGTCATGAGAACCCAAGCTTTAATATCCCCTGGACCTGGGACAGCAACCTGCCGGGTTACGTTGCAACGGCGGACGCCTGCGGCGTCTGCCACAGCCTGCAGCCGGACACGACACCGCCAACATCGCAGTCCGACCTTCAGGCGAGTTACGTGGATGAGGCGTTGATCACCATCACGGCCCAGGATGCCTATGAGGTCTCCGCTATTTCCTACAACCTCAACGGCACGGGACCACAGGTTTACGGGGGGCCGATCACGGTCGCGCCGCCTGCGAGCGGAACCAAAGCTCACAGCCTTACGTATTGGGCAACCGACACCGCGGGCAATGTCGAGCCGGCGAATGTCGGCAGCTTCACAGTAACGGCAGATACCGAACCACCGGTGACAACCTCGAATGCCCAAGCCCTCTACGGCAGCGATGCGACGATCCAGTTGACGGCAACCGACAACGCCACATCCTACGGGGTGGCGGCCACCTATTATGTCTTCGACGACCCGGAAGACACCCCGACTGCAGGCACCACGGCAGTGATGCCTGTCCCGGCCAGCGGGTCAGAGGAGCATACCCTCTATTTCTGGTCGGTCGATCACGCCGGCAACGACGAAGATCCGCCCAAGTCGGCTACCTTCACCATGGTCGCCGGCGGGACGGAACAAACCGCACTGCACCTCGACCAGACTGTGTACTTTCACACTGCTCCGGGCGCGTCCGGGCCCTGGGTCCGTTACCGGATTTATGTCGATGACGTCCTCAAGGGCACCCTGACCAAGAACGCCAGCAACACAACAACCACCTGGAACTGCCCGGAGACACCGCTCTCGGCGGGCAGCCACATCGATATCGTGGTCGATGCCTGGCTCACCACCTACAGCGGCGGGTACGACAGCAACGCACCCTACACGTACACCTTCACATTGCCTGCCGGGGCAACACGGCTTAAAGCCGCCACCTGGACCGGCTTCTCGAACCTGAACTGGGCTCCCGTGGAGTATGAACCCGGCTATGGTGATTTTGCTTTTGTCGAGGCTCCCCCAAGCCTGATCGAAAACGTGGTTTACGTCACCACCAGTCCTGACACGACCGCCCCGTCAACGACCAGCAATGTCACCAGCGGCGGCGTTTACTCAAGCAACCTGACCTTCACCTTGACCCCCAGCGACCCCGGCGGCACCGGCGTCAACGGGACCTGGTGGCAGCTTGACAGCACCGACGGCGCCTGGACCAGCGGCACGTCGGTACCCGTCAACCTCCCCGTTTCAGGCACAGAGGCCCACACTCTCTACTGGTATTCAACCGACTATGCCGGCAATCAGGAAGTCACCAAGTCGGTCGCTTTCAGCATGGAGAAGAAGGCTCTCCCCAGCACATCTGTGTCGATGAACAACGGGCCAGCTTACACCGACTACGTCTGGGATGCCTCTTCGACCGGAGCAAGCGGCCCCTGGGCCAGGTATAGCGTGTACCTCGACGGCGTGCTGCTGACAGCAAACCTGAACGCTGGCGTCACGTCCGAAGGAAACGCCTCCACGCAGAAGAGCAGCTGGACCTGTCCCCAAACAACGATCACCGGTGCAGGCCAGATTCAGATTGTTGCCAGCGCGGGCTTCACGACTCCAGGAGCCATTAATTACGGGGCCAATTCGCCCGAAACCTTTACTATCACCTTGCCGGCCGGCACCCAACGCCTGGAGGCGACCAACTGGAGATTCCCGTACCTTTACTGGGATTCCAACGAATACGACGACGAAGAGGGCGACTACTACTCCCTCGTCGAAATCCCAGCGGACACCTCCGTCAGCAACATCGTTTACGCACCGGCGGGCGCTGACATCACGCCCCCCGCCACCAGTTGTGATGCGACCGAAGGCGGCAGCTACACCGGCGACCAGACCTTCACTTTGAGCGCCAGCGACGCCGGCTCGGGCGTCGAGAGTTCCTGGTGGCGGATCGACGGCGGTGCCTGGAACATCGGCACCTCGATCCCGGTCGCGGCACCTGCTGCGGGGACAGATTCGTACACGATCACCTGGTACTCGCGTGACAACGCCGGCAACCAGGAAACGCAGCAGTCGGTCACCTTCGATGTGTCGGCGGCTGGCGGCTAGTAGCTCTCTCCCACACTGAACCTGCTTTTGGGACACTCATTTTTGAGTGTCCCTTTTGCGTGTTCCCGTTGACATTGAAAAGATGGCTTGTCTTGACGTGCGAAATCGCATAAATTCAGTGCGCCCGCGGCAAACGCCTGGGTAAGCCCTTGATTCATCATCGGAAGGAAACATTCAGCATGAAAATCGCAATCCTCGGCCTGGCCCAGACCGGCAAAAAAACCCTGTTTACCCTGCTCACCGGCCGCGAGGTCCCGCCAACCCGCAAACCAGGCGAAGCTCTGGAAGGCATCGCGTCGATCCAGGACAGCCGGGTCGATACGTTAAGCGACCTCTACCAACCGAAAAAGACCGTCTACGCCGAGAACCAGTTCGTGCTCTGTCCCGACATCAGCGAAGGCGCCACGAGCCGCCAGTGGATGGACCCGGCACGGCGCTGCGACCTGCTCTGCATCCTGATCCGCTCCTTTGACTCGCCGGACGTGTTCCACCCCGCCGGTTCAGTCGACCCGGAGCGCGACCGCGCCATGATCGAGAGTGAGCTGCTGCTGGCCGACATGCAGTTGGTGGACACCCGCCTGCAGCGCCTGGCCAAGGAGAAGAAGGGCGGCCAGACCAATGAACAGAAGCTTGAAGAGAGTATCCTGCAGCGGTTCAACGCCGCCCTAGAGGAGGAGCAGTTCCTCAGCAGCGTCACACTCGAGCCCCAGGAAGAGCAGGTAATCAAGAGCCTCGACCTGGTCACACGCACACCGATCATGTACGCCTACAACGTCTCCGAAGACGAGATCGGCAAAGATTTCGGCCCCGGCGCCTTGACCATCTCCTGCGAGATCGAAAAAGAGATTTCCACCATTGATGATGCCGCAGAGCGCCAGGAGTTTATGGAGGACCTGGGCATCAGCCAGCCGAGCCTGGAGCGGATCAACGCCGCCCTCTATGACGCCCTCGGCCTGATGAGCTTCTACACGTCCGGCAAGGACGAGTGCCGTGCCTGGACCATCCGCAAAGGCTCCCCGGCGCCCGTGGCCGGCGGTAAGATCCACAGCGACATCGAGCGTGGCTTCATCCGGGTCGAGGTGATGAAGTACGACGACCTGATCGCGCTCGGCTCCGAGCAGGCGGTTAAGCAGGCGGGCAAGATGCAGCTCAACGGCAAGGACTACGTGATCGAGGACGGCGACATCTGCCACTTCCTCTTCAACGTTTAACCCACAGGAAGGTGACGCAAAAACAAATCTTTACACGGCAAACGGATTCAGGTAGGTTTGCCGCACAATCTTGAAGATGTTCACCGGAGCCCTTAACGGGCTTGCAGGGAAGTGGGGTGCAAAACCCCCGCGGACCCGCCGCTGTGAGCGATGACGAAGGGCTGATACGCCACTGATCAATGATCGGGAAGGCGGCCTGGAGGAGGAATCGCGAGCCAGAAGACCTGACGGCTGAACAAACCACATGAACCTCCCCGGGAATGGGAGGGTGGATGAAGCGGCACTTCAAATTCGGGAAGCCCGCGCACTTGGTGAAAGTGCGCGGGCTTTTTCAGTTTGCGGCCCTCTTTCTTCCCCCCCCAGGCAGCCAGCCGTTAGTCTTGAAGCTGGAAGACCGCAGCTCCAGGGAGAATGATGTCTGGAGCCGACGGGCTCTATCGGTCCAGGCGAAAAGGAGAGCATGAGATGATGAAAAGGTTTTTGTTAGCCGTGTTGTTCGGCGTGGTCCTGCTGGTTCCCAAACTGGTTGTCGCCGAAGTGACGGTTCTCGACCCGATGGTGGTGACGGCCAATCGAGTTGTTGAAAAAGTGCAGGAACAGTCCATGAGCATAATGGTCATTGATAAAGAAGAGATTGCTTCTTCAGGGGCAAGAGACCTCGGTGACTTGTTGGCAGAGAAGGGGGTCGGTTACATTCAGAAAAATCCTGGTGCACTGACCACTGTAGCCATTCGCGGTTTTCGGACCAATGCCCAGCAGAGTGACCTGCTTGGTTATTCATTGGTCCTTCTCAACGGTCGTCGCGCCGGAACCGGTAATATGGCCATGATTATGACCCGAAATATTGAGCGGATTGAAATTATCCGTGGTCCCGGTGCGGTGCAGTATGGTTCTGCCGCTATGGGCGGGGTCATCAATGTCATCACACGGCATGGCGAAGGACCAATGAATGCTGAAGTCTTTGGATCTCTAGGCAGCTTCGGTTTTGCCGAAGGAGGGGTCATGCTCTCCGGTGATATGGAAAAGGTTGATTATTCGGTCGGTTTTTCCCGCTCAACCATGAATGATTATCACACTGCCGATGATGAAAAGTACCGCAATTCCGGTTTTGATGCCAAAGAGAGTTATTCGCTTAATCTCGGTTATCGGTTTGCTGAGAATCACCGCTTAGGACTAATGGTGAACGGTACAAAAATCGACAAGGTCGGCACCCCAAACTATCTGAGTCTGAATGATTTGGATGACTATCGAGATTCCGATTACCAGGCGATCGATCTTTCTTACAACGGGAAGACGGTAGACCATTCTCTTTCCTGGGACATTCGTCTGTTTGAGACCGACATCGAAGACCTATCGTACGATCCGGTTGCCAGCAATCCCGACTTATGGGATGACGGCGGACTTTCTTTCAAATCGAAGGTTGAACAGCGAGGTGGCCAGGCACAGATTTCCGGCGATCTTGGCTTTATTCGCCTGGTGTCCGGTGTAGACTGGTATGACTATGAGGTGGAGAGTACTTTTTCGCCGAATCGAACAAGCTTTGAGAACCTGGCGGGATTCCTGCTAGCCAAGAAATTGTTTCTCGAGGAACGACTCATTATGGATGCCGGCCTGCGCTTCGACCATGCCGAAGTAAATGTGACAGAACCGGCCGGCAACAAGGAAGATAACGACAGTCTGATCAAAAGCTTCGGGATTGCTTATTTGCTGAGCGAGCACCTGAAAGTACGGGCTCACTATGGAGAGGCATTCAAAGTGCCGGGCGCAGACCAGCTGGCGGCTGATTACGGAGTTGATTATGGTTGGGGGCCGATCCAGTATTTGGGAAATTCTGATCTCAAGCCTGAATCGAGCCGAACCTATGAGGTCGGAGTTGAGTATGTGGATCCGGTGTTCAATGCCAGTCTTGGGTATTTCTTTACCAAATTTAAGGATAAAATTACCCAAGTAGTGATTCCTGGAGGATACAGTTGGGAGAATTCCGGCAAGTCCGAACTTAGCGGAATTGAGGCGCAGTTCAAAGCCGATCTCGTTCTTTTTGAGCACGATGAATTGCGGTTGCAGCCCTACCTGAACCTCACATATTTTGACCGGTATCGTGATCTTGATAATGATCGTGACCTTATGTATATGAATGAAATGAACATCTCTTACGGTTTCGGCATCAATATGCCTTTTGAGCATTCGGCCCGACTTAATTTTGCTTACCATGGACGCAAGTTGATCAATGACTGGGAAAGTGACCCCTGGGGCGGACAGGTGGTCGAAACTGGCGGTTTCACAGTCGTTGATCTGAGTTTGAGCAAGCAACTTTTCGACTCCCGTTGTGTCCTGAGCGTCAATGTCGGCAATCTTTTCGATAAGGATTACGCTTATGTTAAGGGCTATCCGATGCCGGGGCGCAATTATCAACTCAACCTGAACTACAGATTCTAAACCAATGCCGGGCCATCGCCAGAAATTTTCCTGGCGATGGCCCGAAGGCGACCCATGAAAAGTACCGCCCTTTTTTTCCTTCTGTCTCTTTTGTTGCTCGGCTCCGCACAGGGGCGGGAACTCATCGATCAGCTTGGCCGTAAAGTCAAAGTGGCGGAACCACTCTCGCGGGTAGTTTCGCTGGCTCCCAGTCTGACTGAGACCAGTTATGAAGTGGGGGGAGGTGATGTTCTGGTCGGTGCGACCAGGTTCGCAACTTTCCCCGAGGCTGCGACTCGATTGCCGAGGGTTGGTTCTTATGTTGCGCTGGATATAGAAAAAATTGTCAAGTTACAGCCGCAGCTCTGCCTGGCAACCAAGGACGGCAACTCGAAGGCGTCGGTGGAACGACTTGAAGCGTTGGGGATTCCGGTTTATGTTTTCGATCCGAAGAGCCTGGAAGATGTTGTTGATACGGTGGTGCGGCTTGGAAATATCTACCGGACTGAAACACAGGCAGAATCTTTGGCTTTAGGGTACCGGCAACGGCTGAACCGGATTGTTCGCCAACTTGAAGGGCTTAAGAAACGCCCCCAGGTTTTCTTCCAGATCGATGCTCAGCCGGTTTTTTCAGCCGGCTCCGATACGTTTCTACACCAGCTGCTGATCCGTTCCGGCGCCGACAATCTGGCTGCCGATCGCACAGGGTATCCGCGCTACTCATGGGAGGAACTGTTAGTTCTCAAGCCTGAGGTGGTTATTCTCGCCTCAATGGGGGGCGGGTCCTCGGAGCAGGAGCTAAGAGCCCGCTGGGAGATTTGGCCGCAGATCCCTGCCGTGAAAAACCAACGCCTTTACGTGGTTGATGCCGACCTGTTTGACCGCCCATCACCAAGATTGATCGATGCACTTGAACACCTGGTCGGCTTGCTTCACCCCGAACTAGCAGACATTCTGTAGCCCCGGAGGTCAACGGTTCTTGAATATGATTGGCTATACCCCAGTCTACAAAAAACTGATCACGGTCACGCTTGTTCTCGCTTTGATCTTGGTCGTATCCATACTGCTCGGCTTGACTGGCGGTTCCTCAGGCGGTTCTGGAGCAGCCTGGGCTCTGATCTTGGGCCTGGTTGAGCCGGACGCAACCCTTGAAGCGATTATCTGGCAGTTGCGCTGGCCGAGAGTGCTCTTGGCGGCAACCGTCGGAGCCTCGCTTTCGCTAGGCGGACTGGTCTTTCAGGCGCTGTTGCGCAATCCCTTGGCTGAACCCTATATTCTGGGCGTTTCCGGAGGGTCTGCAGTGGGTGCAATTCTTGGCATCCTGGCAGGGTTCAGTGTCTTTCCCGGATTAACCCTGAGCTCTTTTGTCGGGTCTTTAGCGGTTTTGCTGCTGGTACTTCTGCTGGGTAATCGCAAGGAAGGCAATAGCGATTCCCTCCTGTTGGGCGGAGTGATGGTCAATGCCTTTTGCGGCGCGATTATCATGTTTCTGATTTCTATCAGCAAAACAGTCCAGATTCAGAAAATTATTTTCTGGCTGATGGGGGACCTTTCCGCTGCCGGCACGGAAAGTCTGCCTCTGCTGCTCGGGGTACTACCCTGTTTTTTGCTGATTTTCCTTTTGGCTCAGCCACTCAACCTGCTTCTGACTGGGCGTGAAAGTGCCTCCGCCATGGGTGTCAATGTTGTGGTGATGTCGCTCGTGTTGCTTTTGACCGCTTCCCTGATGGTGAGTCTGACCGTCTGCCACTCGGGACTGATCGGTTTTGTCGGCCTGACTATTCCGCATATTTTACGACTGGTGTTGGGTTCAGATCACCGTATTCTGGTGCCGGCCTGTATCCTGACAGGGGCCTCCTATCTGATTCTTTGCGATCTGTTGGCACGCAGCCTGCCCAGCCAGGGAGAGATGTCGGTGGGTATCGTCACGGCCTTGGTCGGTGCGCCGCTTTTCATCAGTTTGCTCTGGAGGGAGAGCAGATGAGCTTGGTCGGGATCCATGGAGTAAGTCTCCGATACGGCGATCGACAGGTGATCTCCCGGGTCTCTTTGCAGATTGAGACGGGTGAATTCTTTGTTATTATCGGTCCCAACGGGGCCGGCAAAACCACCCTGCTAAAGGCCCTGTCTGGATTGCATCCCTTGATCGAAGGAGACATCCAGATTCGGCAGCGCCCAATCGGTGATTATACTAAAAAGGAGCTGGCTCGCACGCTGGCCCTGGTTCCCCAGCAGGTTAATGCGGACTTCCCCTTCACTGTTGCAGAGACGGTCCTGATGGGACGTTATCCTCACTTGGGCTTACTGGCTGTAGAGGGGAAGAGGGACCTGGAGTTGGCCGAGCAGGCAATGGAATTTACCGAAGTCATTCATCTGGCCGGGCGTCGTCTTGGTCAACTCAGCGGGGGCGAGCGACAACGAGTAATTATTGCCAGGGCGATTTGCCAACAGTCTGAAATTCTGCTCCTGGATGAACCAACCGCGTTTCTCGACCCTGCCCATCAACTGAGGATTATGGATCTGATGGAGCGTTTAAGGCTTAGGGAGAAGATTACGATCGTTATGGTCTCCCATGACCTCAACTTGGCCTCCACTTATGCCGACCGTCTGTTGTTACTTAAAGATGGGACGGTCGAGAACATCGGTACTCCCCGCGAAGTTTTGACTCGCGAGCAGCTGACGAAAAGCTATGGTTGTACACTTTTGGTCGACGAAAATCCTTTGCTTGGTACACCGAGAGTGAGCCTTGTGTCGGAAAAAGTTGCGGCAACGATCAGCAAGGATTCAGGCGAATTATGAGTAAAGACAAGATGCCGACAGCAGTGGTCTCATGGAGTAGTGGTAAAGATTGCGCCTTTGCGCTGCACCAGGTCAGAATGCAGCGTCAGGTCGAGGTCGTCGGTCTCTTGACCACTCTCAATCAGGAGAATGATCGTGTCGCCATGCATGGAGTGCGCAAAGAGTTGTTGCTGAGGCAGATGGACGCCCTCGGATTGCCTGCAGAAATGGTCCTGCTGCCGATGCCGTGCGATGACGCGACTTACCGGCAACGCATCGGCGACACCATGGCGAGCTTGCGCGAAAGCGGGGTGAAGCAGGTGATCTTCGGTGACCTGTTCCTCGAAGATATCCGGCAATATCGTAAGGAGCAGATGCAGGGCAGCGGTTTGGTTCCGGTCTTCCCTCTCTGGCAGCGTGATACCGAACAGCTTGCACGTACCATGATCGAGAATGGTCTGCAGGCTATTGTGACCTGTGTCGATCAAAGGGTGCTGTCTTTGGAGTATGTCGGTCGTCAATATAATTACGATTTTTTGAACGATTTGCCGCCCGGTATTGACCCATGTGGTGAAAATGGTGAATTTCACACTCTGGTAACTGCCGGACCGATGTTTTCCCGACCGATTGAAGTTCAGGTCGGCGAGAAAGTCATCAGGGGTGATTTTGCCTTTGTCGATGTCTTTCCCGCGGGAGATTGAGCCGTGCCTCTTGTGCTCTCCGGGATAACCTGGATCCTAAGTTATCGCTGCAACCTGAATTGCCGACACTGCTTTTTTGATGTTAACGGTGACTTGCGTATCCTTGATCCTGGTTTGGCCGCCAAAGCCTTGGCCAGTCTGGATCAGAACGAACCTCTGGCCTGGCAGCATGTCAGCGGAGGAGAACCTCTTCTCTTCAGAGAGGAATTGTTTCGCCTTCTTGAGGTCATCCAGACGCATGGGAGTAAAACCGTTGGTATTGCCAGCAATGGCTTTTGGGGGGACTCGGTGCAGCACGCACGGCAAACGGTCTCTCAACTAAAACAGCGCGGAGTCAAGGGGGTTTGCCTTTCCGCCGATGGTTACCACCAGTGTCAATTACCTTTGGACCATGTGCGTACTGCCGCCGAGCAGGTCGCCGCACTGGGATTGCACAAGCATTCTTTTGTGGTCTGCTGTGTTCAGGAAGAAAGTTCTCCGCCTCATTCGGCGGAGAACTTCGCACTCCCTCTCGCGAAGGTTTCCGTCAGGAAGATTGGTAAGGGCTCTGCTCTCAAGCCTGACGGAACAACCTGTGACAAGCAAATCCCGGATGCTCCGTGCAGCAATCTCTGCTGCTGTCTGGGCGAGATGAGTCCCTTCGAACCACAAATGGTCTGGATCGATCCTTATGGTAATGTCTTGCTCTGTTACGGGCTGATCATTGGTAATCTGCATGAGCGCAGCTTGGGGGATATTTGTCGCGACTACTCGGTTAACCAATCGCCTCTATTGGAGATATTAGCTGAACAAGGCCCCATGGGACTTTATCGGCTGGCGACAGCCAATGGTTGGCAACCCTCTGGCGGATTTGCTGATGAGTGTGAGCTTTGTTGGCAGGCACGCTATTTCCTACGTAGCTCGTGGCCCGGAATCCTGGGCCCAGATGAGTGTTATCCAGACAGGGAAGATAACAAGAATAAAGCTTAAACCCTTCTTTTGGTGTTTCGTCCTTTACGAACTTGGCGGACTTGAGTAGCAAAGCGAGCGGGCGTGAGATTGAGCTTGACCGCAACTGCAAGCAGCAATTGCAAAACGACGCAAAATCTGGAATAGTATTCCCGTTTGTCCTTCAATTTCTGTTCAGTGCACTGGTAACAACCGACCCGCCAGGGTTCAGGGAAAAGGGAACGCATTGTGATTATTCTTCCGGCTCTGCTCGGACTTGTACTCTGTCTGATCAACGCCAGCGGCGGTCAACTCTTCTGCCTGACAGCCGCCTGTGAGCTCTATCATCACTACACCCTGTTCGGTTACTCCTTTTATGTCTACGGTGCAGTCGGCTTCGGCGTCATCCTGCTGCTGGCACTACTCTCCGGACGCAAGCGCTCTACGGCACCAAAGCTGCTGGCCTGCGTCCTGCTAATTGGTCTGCTGCTCGATGTGGCGGCTCTCGCTTGGCAACTGTTGTTCTGGCCCTGCGTCAGCTGCCTGGTGGTCGCCCTGCTCCTCGGCGGAGCAGCCTGCGGTTTCTGGTACCGCCACCCACGCCACTGCAACCGCGCGCTGAAAGGAGTCTTGCTGTTCTGGCTGGTCCTGCTAATTCCGGTGGTGGTTGCCGCGAGCAAGGAGGTTCTGCTGGAGCCCTGGACTCTGTTGGGCGCCCCCGATGCCAAGACCCAGGTCTTTTTCTCACCGACCTGCCCGGCGTGCGACAGTGAAGTCACCCAGCTGCTCGGCAGCCCAGACCTGCCGCAAATCGCGTTCATCCCGATTGCCAAGAACGACGCCGACCTGCTCCTGTTGACCCTCCTGCTGGAAAAGGGTCCGGTCAATGCTCAAAGCCTGGCCCGTTTATTTGCAATGCAGCCGGATGAAGACCTCTCACCATCCCTCGACCTGCGCTGGAAACTGGCGCGCAACAAAATGGTCCTCGCCCAGAAAGGGATCAAGACCATCCCTTATATCCACGGCGTCGGCATTCCCCGCCTGGCGCCGCCCAGCGACCCGCTGCTGACACCACCTGTCCTGCTGGGCGAGCCGGCCCCGACCGGCTGCGGCGTGCTCTCACCGATCGGCGTTCCCTGCGACTAAGGTTGCAATTCGAAGCCTTTGTTTTTAGCTTCTCCGCGCACTCCGTGGTAAGGGTTCAACACACTTTCTGCTCCAGCCCCCGATACTGAATCGCCTCCGCCAGGTGCGGCTGCAGAATCTGCTCAGCTTCCGCCAGGTCGGCGATGGTCCGCGCCACCTTGAGAATCCGGCTGAAAGTCCGGGCCGACAGTCCTAGCTTGTCAGTCACCATCTCCAGTAAAGTTTCTCCTTCTGCATTCAGTTGACAAAATTTACGAATATGCCGCGCCTGCATCTGGTTGTTGGCATGCAAGCCCAAAGAGGCCAAGCGCTCACCCTGCCGCTGTCGGGCTGTTTCAACCCGGGCACGAATCGCTGTAGAGGATTCGGCGTCAATCGGATCGGCCAGATCGCGATGCGGCACGCGCGGTACCTCGACATGCAGGTCGATGCGATCGAGCAACGGCCCTGACAATCGCGTGCGGTAACGCTGTAGCATTGGCAAAGTGCAGCTGCAGTCATGCTGCGGGTCGCCGAGGAATCCGCAGGGGCAGGGGTTCATCGCCGCCACCAGCATGAAGTTGGCCGGGTAGGTCAGACTCTGCGCCGCCCGGCTGATGCAGACCTGGCCATCTTCAAGTGGTTGGCGGAGCATTTCCAAAACGTTTTTTTTGAATTCGGGAAGCTCATCAAGGAACAGGAGGCCATTATGGGCCAAAGAAACTTCCCCGGGACGGGGATGGGTGCCGCCGCCGATCAGGCCGGCATCGGAGATGGTGTGGTGCGGACTGCGAAACACCCGGTGCGCCAGCAAGGCCTGGCCGGGCGGCAAAAGCCCCATGATCGAATGGATCTTGGTGGTCTCCAGCGCTTCCTCGAAGACCAGTCGTGGCAAAATGGTCGGCAGCCGCCTGGCGAGCATGGTTTTGCCGCTACCGGGCGGACCAACCATCAAGAGATTATGACTGCCTGCTGCAGCCACCTCCAGGGCACGTTTGACGTGTGCCTGACCGCGCACTTCGGCAAAATCGAGATCATCGGCGACAGTCTCGCTGAACAGGGCGTCGACATCGACCTGGTGCGGATCCAAAGAGATGTTGTCGGTCAGAAAATCGACCAGTTCACCCAGGGAAGCAACCGGGAAAACCGGCAGGTGATCTACCAGGCTGCCTTCGCGGGCATTCTCTGTCGGCAGGATCAGGCCGTCAACATCCCAGTGGCGGGCCGCCACAGCCACCGGCAGCACGCCACGCACGGGTTTGATCCGACCATCCAGGGAGAGCTCCCCCATGTAGAGGTAGCGCTCGGCACGCTCCACGGGGATCACCCCGGTGGCGGTCAGCAGACCGATCGCCATCGGCAGATCGAAGGCCGCACCATCCTTACGGATGTCAGCCGGTGCGAGATTGATGGTAATGCGGCGGTTGGGAAAATCGTAGCTGGAATTCTTGATGGCGGATTTGACGCGGTCCTTGCTTTCCTTGACCGCGCCTTCGGGCAGACCGACCGTAGCAAACTGCGGCAGGCCCTGAGCGATGTCGACTTCAACCTCGACGGGATACGCATCGATACCGACCAACGCCCCGGATAAAACCCTGGCGAGCATAAGCCCCTCCTCTGTAAGAACAATAGTGCCCCCACCAGATGTGTGGGCAACTTATAACAAAATGTAGACTTTATCATTTCCCTCTCCTTCGACGGGAGAGGGTCAGGGTGAGGGTGACCTGTTCATGCATCATCCCCCTCACCTCAATCCTCTCCCGCCAGGGGAGAGGACGATTCTCTATTTATCCAACGGTTTCAAACTCATCCAGGTACTTCTCGGTGACGATCGCCGCCACCGCGCCGTCGCCGACCGCCGTGGCGATCTGCTTGAGGATCTTCTTGCGCACGTCACCGGCAGCAAACACGCCCGGCATGGAAGTCCGGCAATCGGAATCGGTCAGAATGTAGCCTTCCGGGTCCAGCTTGAGGATTTCTGCCAGAAAATGGGCCTTCGGCGTCACGCCGATGGCGACAAACATGCCGACGGCGTCGAGAGTCCGGCTGCTGCCGTCCTTGATGTTGGTCAGTTCGATCTGGGTCACACCGCTGTTGTCACCGGTCACCGCGGTGACGCTGCTGTCCCAGACCGGCTCAATCTTCTCGTTAGCAAAGATGCGGTCCTGCAACACCTTGGTGGCGCGC
>JAQYVZ010000126.1 GCA_030145205.1 Desulfuromonadales bacterium
GTATTTCTTGAGTCAACAGAGACCAACGGCTTCCTGAATGGATTCGCCGTTCAGGTTTCACCAGGGGAGGACATCATGAAACAGAGAACACTGATTGCATCGCTGATCATGGCCGGCCTGCTCGGCACGGCTCCGGGCCTGGCATTGGCAGACGGCAGCGGCAGCGGCAGCGGCTATTACCAGCCGTGGAAAGCAAAACACCGGCAGTATCAAGACCATTATCAGGATCGGTATCAAAATCAAAATCAAAATGACGCTTACCGCTTCGGTCGTATTTACCGGTCCGGCCGGCCAGGGCTGATCTCGGCCCGGCCGCATGTCGGCGCCATCGTCGCCTCGCTTCCTTTCGGTTTTACTGCGGTGGTAACCGGCGGAAAAACATATTTTCATGCTGGCGACACCTACTACCGGAGAGTGCCGGCCGGCTACAAGGTCTGCGAAACGCCGGTAACCGCCTCGGCAGCGCGGCCTCACAAAAAGCATTTTGCCAACAAGGTTGTGGTTCGGACTGCTTTGCTTAATGTCCGTTCGGGACCGGGGAGATCCTTCGCCATCAGCGGCCAAATGGTTCGCGGCGAGCGGCTGCGCATTCGCGGCAGTTCGGATGGCTGGTATTACGTCAAAACGTCGGGCGGTATAAAAGGCTGGGTGATGGAGCGGTTCACCTCGCCCCACGCCGCCGGTTAATTCATCCCATGCCCACAGGGCACAACCAACTCAAAGGAGAACACCATGAAAAAGCAGATTGTAACGATGTCTTTGTTGACGGTTTTCGCACTCGCCGGTTCCATTTACGCGGTTCACGCCGACCCCTTGGGCAGGCAGATGATGGGCGAGATGCGTGGTGGCGAAGATTGCGACGGTACTGGCTCCGGTCGGCACCAGGCTAAAATGGCCAAAATGGCCAAATTTCTCGACCTGAGCGAAGCCCAACAGGCCCAGATCCAGAACATCCTCGAAGCCGAGCGGGCTAAGACCGAACCGCTGCGGCAGCAGATGGAAGCAAACCGTGAACAGATGCGCCTGCTGGTGCAGGTCGACACCTTCGATGAGGCGGCAGTACGCACGCTGGCGGCGAAAAAGGCTGAAGTCGGCACCGAGCTGATGGTATCCCGGGCCCGCACCCAGAACCTCATCCAGGCCCAGCTGACACCCGCGCAGCGCGAGCTGGCCGAAAAGGTGCGTCCGCTGATGCAGGAGCGGCGCGGTAACAAAGGCAAGCACCACAACCATGATCGCTATTCGCGCTAGGGCAACGGCCCGAAGGCGGATGGCCCGTTGTAATAATTGTTAGCTTTGGTAAAATGAAAAAGTGGCTGGTGGTTCAAAACCATCAGCAGCTTTTTTTTAGTTGGGACCGCTTAAACAAAACACCGCTCCGTTTTTCATTTAATCAAAGTTGGCTTCGTTTTTTTGTTTGCGCGGTTGACTTTTAAACCCAGGAGTTATCGGTGTTAATCCACCCTTGACCCCTTATGGATATCTGTGTTTATATAGGTGGATAAATTAAAATGATTTTTTGTGTGATTTAGCAGGTGGATCCAAGGTTGCAATGGTATCGGTTCCTATAAGGGCGGTTTCCGTTCATCATGACACTTGAAGAACTTCACATCGAAAAGCTTCCTTCGGTTCCCCAGGTTCTGGTGGAACTGCTGAGGCTATGTCATCTGCCGGACGTCGAATTCGATGATTTGTCCAGGGTGATTGAACAGGAACCCTCCCTTTCCGCCAAAATCCTTCATCTCGCAAACAGCCCCTGTTACCGCCAATGGTCCGAAGTCAAACATCTCCGGCGTCTCATCGTTGTCCTGGGGTTCGACAGTGTCAAGCAGATTGCCGTCACCAGTGCCATCCACCAGGTCTTCAGCAGTTTTTCCTCTAAAGAAGCCGCGTTTGTTGTCTCGATATGGGTGCGCTCCCTGCTCTGTGCTCATATCGCCCAAGACCTTGCCCGTCTGACCGGTTACCCTTCGGAAGACGAGTCCTACCTCGCTGGCTTGCTGCACCGCATCGGTCAACTGGTGCTGCTGCAGAACTTCCCTGAAAAATACCAGGACATCCTCTTCATGGATGATTCCGATTCCGTCATCGAGCATGTCGAGAGAGCGCTCTTTGAGGTCTCCTACTGTGACGTCGGGGCGATATTGATTCGCAGTTGGCCCATCCACC
>JAQYVZ010000051.1 GCA_030145205.1 Desulfuromonadales bacterium
CGACCCTTCCCCCTTATCCGTCCCCCCAGCCTTCGGCGCATGCGCAATAATCCGATCCGCCAGACGACTGAACGGCAAACTCTGCAACCACACCCGACCATGCCCGCTCAAAGTCGCCAGAAACATTCCCTCGCCACCAAAGAACATGCTCTTCAAATTCCCGGCCCGTTCGATGTCGTAATTAACGCTCGGTTCAAACGCGACCAGGCAGCCGGTATCGACCCGCAGGGTTTCTCCCTTGAGCTCGCGCTCGACGATCGTGCCGCTGGCGTGGACAAAGGCCATGCCGTCGCCCGACAGACGTTGCAGAATAAAACCCTCACCGCCGAAGAAGCCGGTGCCGAGTTTGCGTTGGAAGGCGATATCGAGTTGGGTGCCGAAGGCGGCGCAGAGGAAGGAGTCTTTCTGGCAAAGGATCTGCCCGCCCAGTTTGGCCATATCCAGCGGGATAATTTTGCCGGGGTAGGGTGCGGCGAAGGCGACGTGACGTTTGGCGCCGCCCTGGTTGGTGAAGTGGGTCATGAACAGCGACTCGCCGGTGATCACCCGCTTGCCGGCGCTGAACAGTTTGCCCATCAGGCCCTGGTCGGCTTGCGAGCCATCTCCCATGCGGGCTTCGAACTGGATATCCTGCTCCATGTAGTTCATCGCACCGGCTTCGGCGATCACCGTTTCACCCGGATCGAGTTCGACCTGGACCATCTGCATATCGTCACCGACGATGGTGTAGTCTACTTCGTGGCAGCGCATGGTAAACCTCCGTTAAAAACTGGGCCGCGGTAAAGGCAAAGGCTTTGTTGGCCGCGATCAGAATCTATGAACATCTATTTTTGGGTAAATCAAAAGCGTGTAGACTTTATGGCCGCTGATGCACGCTGATTTTCGCGGATTCTAAAAACAAAAACAGAAGGCTTTTGGGTTTTAAATTCTCAGACTTAACCAGAACCTCAGGCGTTTCAACAGATTCAGAGGTCTTCTCGTTAAAGCTTTAATCAGCGAACATCTGCGTGCATCAGCGGCTAAATGCTTTTTGTTGTTGGAAACAAAAAACCGCACTTCCCTCCAAATCGGGCAATGCGGCAGCTTAACGTCAGATTGAGATGTGTCCCCGACTCCTCACATTCTCCTCCTGCACATAAAAAAGGGCACCGCGCTTGTGAGACAACGCCATGCCCTCCGGTTTTGGGTCAGTCAATTAAAGGCCGTAAACAGCGGCAACCCTTAGAAATTACGCCTCGAAATGGAATCCGTCAAGGGGAAAGGGGACAGGTAGGGGGTGTGGAAGCGTTGTGTGCTGAGTTGTGAGGAAAGAGAATATTCAAGGTCAGGGCTTTGGCCGCGGATGCACGCAGATTCTCGCTGATTTGTTTACAGTCAAAGGCTTATAGGCTTTGTTGGCCGCGGTGAAAATCTGTCAGAATCTGTTTTTGGTTTAAGTCAAAATCGTTTAGGACGCTGATCAAATCTGATAACTGCGGATCAAACGAAGTCAACGGCTTTACGTCTTTGGTTTAATCAGCGTGAATCATGAAAATCAGCGTCCGAAGATTTTGATTGACCATCAGATTTCATCAGATTCTATCTGCGGCTAATAATGCCCTTAACAAATTTGACCTTCCCTCTATCAGCGACATTCGTTATCCTGAGCCACTTTCTAAGCGTATTAACGGGTTAAACGATGATTTTACAAGGGACTCTGGTGAATGTGGCCGCGGTGGCGGCGGGGTGTCTGGTCGGCCGTTGGGCCGGGCAGTTGCTGTCGGAGCGGATGCGCAACACCATGATGGCCGGACTGGGGCTGGCGGTGCTGCTGATCGGCCTGCAGCTGGCGTTGCAGAGTCAGCAGCTGATGATCGTGATCGGCAGTATTATCATCGGCGGTCTGGTCGGTGAGTTGCTGAACATCGAAGGGCGGCTGGAAGGGTTCGGTCAGCACCTGCAACGGCGCTTTTCCGGCTCCGGCAAGATTGCCGAAGGTTTCGTGATCGCCAGCCTGCTCTACTGCGTCGGCGCCATGGCGATCATGGGCGCCCTGCAGGATGGCCTCGGCGGCGAACCGACCATCCTCTACGCCAAGGCGGCGCTCGACGGCGTTGCCTCCATCGCCCTGACCTCGACCCTCGGTATCGGTGTGATCTTCTCGATCCTGCCACTGCTGCTCTATCAAGGGGCAATCACCCTGGCGGCCGGGCTGGCGACGACGATTTTAACTGACCCAGTGATCACCGAGATGAACGCCGTCGGCGGCCTGTTAATTATCGCCATCTCCCTCGACCTGATGGGCATCAAGCGCCTGCCGGTCGGCAATCTGCTGCCCGGAGTGTTTCTGGCGATCGGGTTTATGTGGGTGTTTGGGTATGCCTAAAGGGCCGGGAACCGGGATCGGTAAAGACGTTTTTAGAGGGCCTTTTCCTTCGTAACGAAAGAACGGTGACCCCGTCAGCATCCCGAGATCATTGTTCTTTTGATTTATTCAGTGCGAAATGATATCTTTCGCTCATTCATTTTAATCACTGGGGGGGTATCCTGCGACAGTCGTTCGACGGATTGTTTCCCAAAAAAACTGGTCATCATTGCACCTCTTGTCATGGTTGGGCGGAATTCCTGCCCACGCGTACGGTTAAAAGTAGCCAGAGAGATCTTTGACTGGGTGCTGTTTATGCCGTGTTATCGGGAGAACTCATGGTCCGGAGATATCCCCGTAGACGGATCAAGCCGGGTCGCTATATCCTGCTGCTATTGCTGGTCTGGGCCACCTATGCCTTGACCAGTACACAGTCGCCGCAGGAACCGGCCGCAGCCAAGCTACCGGAACCGGTCATCCACGACCAGGCTGCACCCCAACCGGCCGTGGCGGAGACTCCCCCGGCCATCCAGAACACCTCTGAAGTTGAGCCCCCGAAGACAACATTTACCTTCCTCGATGAGTTGGCCGCCCTGGAGGCGATTGACATCACCGCTATTACCAAGCTCGATCTGCTCGAACAGAATCAGGCGTACTACTTTGACACAACGCTGGTGTTCACCAACAGTAACGCTTTTCCGGTGGTGATCAAGGACAGCTCTCTGGATGCCGCACTGGTGCTGCAGGACGGTCTGCAGCTGCAACTCGGTACTCTGCGGATTGCCGATGTTCGCCTCGAAACGGCCGATGACCTGCCGCAAGGGACCCGGGTCAACGTCATAATTGAGCATCCCGGCCTGCTGCACGATCTTCAGGAGACCCTTCGACACAATTTTGCGGCCGATGGTCAGGAGACCGTCCGCCTGCCGCTGCAGGTCACCGGTCGGCTGGCTGTCAAGATTCCGCTGGCCGGCACCCTGTCAGTCGATCGCACCATCGATCTGGCTTTTGAATACCAGCCGGGCATGGACAGCACCGTGTTACAAACCTTCCGGCAGTCGGTCGAAGCGGCCTCGACCCGCAAGACCAAAGGCTAACACGACTTTTACGAGACTGAAACCATGGGCAAAACCACAACCATACCGCAAACAGGCGATTGCGAGTTTACAATCGGTACCGGCCAGCAGTGCGACATTGCTCTGACCGACCCGGCCTACCTGCCGTACCTTTCAGAATCCCACGCTGCCTTGCGGCGCAAGGGGACAACCTACTACGTCAAGGACACCGCATCCAGCCAGGGGACCTTTGTCAACGGCCGCCGGGTTGGCAATCGCTGGGAGCGGATCGCCCTGCACGACGACATCACGCTCGGCACCTGCCCGTTCAAGGTGGCCGGCCTGCTGCTGCGCGATCAGAAGATTACCCTGGAGGCATGCAACCTCAACTATGCCATCGGCGGCAAGCAGGCGCGCACCCTCACCGATGATGTCTCCTTCCGGGTCGAACCGGGTGAGCTGGTCGGCATCATGGGTCCCTCGGGCGCCGGCAAGACCGTGTTGCTCAACCTGCTGAATGGCGCCTTGTCGCCAGGACAGAATGCCAACGGCCAACCGGGCGCCGTGGTCATCAATGGGCGGTTTGCGGTTCATCAGGACCAGGACCTGTTGCGCGATTTCATCGGTTATGTTCCCCAGGACGATATGCTGATCCCCGAACTGACCGTTCGACAGTCGCTCGACTACAGTCTGGAGCTGAAGTATGCCGACTCCGGTATCGCTGCGGACTTCAAGAAGCAGCGGATCGAGGAGACTGCCTGCAAGCTCGGCTTTACGGACGAGGCCACCGATCGCTACCTCGATACCCTGATCGGTTCTCCCGACACCCGGCGCGGGCTGAGTGGCGGGGAGCGCAAAAAAGCCAATATCGCTCATGAGATGATCAAGAATCCCCTGTTGCTCTTTTTGGATGAGCCGACCTCGGGGCTCTCCTCGGTGGATTCCGACAACATCGTCGCCCTGATCAGGGGGTTGTGCCACACGGAACAGACCACCACGCTGATGACCATTCACCAGCCGAGCGAAGCGTCTTTCAACCTGCTCGACAAGGTCCTGATCCTCAATTATGGAGGCACGCTCGCCTTTTACGGCCGACCGGAGGACGCGGTCAGCTATTTCCAGGCGACCGCCGGAGTCCGCACCAGCAGCCGCAACCCGGCCGAATTCATTCTCGAGACGCTCGACCGTTGGCCGGGCAGTGAAGCGCCGCAGGCCACCTTTCGAAAGACCGTACATTATCAAAAGTATGCACCGAAGGAATCTCCGGCGCGGAATGCCGCACGCAAACAGGTGCCGCGCAGCTGGTCGGTCGGTGGGTTCGTCAGGCAATTTACCACTCTGTTCCGCCGCAACCTGAGCGTCAACAAGGCGGACCGGGGCAACCTCTGGTTCCAGCTGCTGCAGCCGCTGTTGATCGCGGGGCTGTTGCTGGCCTGCTTCCAGGGTTACCCGCAGGATTATGCCAAAGAGAGCCGTGATGACCGGGTGGCGTATTACATGGTCAAAAACAGCGGCAGCGGGGGGTTGCAGTTCACCAGCCAGAACCGGACCGAAGCCATGCAGTGGGCAGATCTCGAGGAGAACCAGACTTTGGTCTCAGTGGGGACCGCCAACCGGGTTGGCGCCATCTACTTCCTGATGCTGGTCTCCGCTATCTGGATCGGCATTATCAATACCTGTCGCGAAATTGTTGGCGAGAAAGCGGTGTTGCGGCGAGAGGGGCGTTCCTATCTGCGGATCAGCTCCTACCTCGGTGCCAAGTTCAGTTTTTTCTCGATCTTGAGCGGCCTGCAGGTCGGCGTGATTGTCTGTGCCGTCAAGTGGTTTTTAATGCCGGCTATGTCGTTCGGTTTCATGTGGGGACTGATGCTGCTGACCGCCGCCAGCGCGGCGAGCATCGGCCTGGCCCTGTCCGCAGCGGTCAACAGTCAGCGCACCGCCCTGACCGCGGTGCCGATGGTAATGATTCCGCAGCTGTTGTTCGGCGGTCTGGTCAGGCCAATCCGCTATCTGGAGACGGAGGGACTTGCTCTCTGGAACGGTCTTCATCACCTGATGCTGCAGAAATGGGCGTTCCTGGCTGCGTTGCTGGGCGGCGACCGCCAGGATCTGCAGGTTCTTGAAAAGATTGTTGCTTTTTCACATTATGATGCGACCAAGCGTTTGTCGTTTGATGTTTTGTCATTAGTCGAACAATTCTTTGGCCGCAGTGTCGGCGGCTGTGCCAGCGGGATGGCGGTTGCCCTGGTGGGGATCCTTGTGCCGACCCTGCTGCTGCTCGGATTGGCCTACGTTCTGTTACGCCGGAAGTATCTGCGCTAGGAGCGTGAACTGTAAAGATGACGCGGAAGGGGGGAAACGACAGCGGTCGGGTCCGTTTGCACCCATTCAATGAACGGGGTCAGTACCCCACCAACATGGAGGAAAAACATGAAGAGAATCATTGTTTTAGCAACCTTGGTGAGTCTTCTCGCCAGCCTGTTGTTCTGCGGCAGCGCCATGGCCGTTCCCTACGAGATGATCGAAAAGCTTGATATCTCGGCGGTCAAGAGCCTGCAGGTTCGCAAGTCGGGCAAGAGCTACTACCTCGACATGGTGGTGCAGATGCGCAACACTAACGAACGCGATATCAAACTGCGCAAGTGTGATTTTGCCGTCAAGCTGGGCAGCAAAACCTTCTCGCCCCGCTACATCGGCAAAACCACGCCCCAGGAAATCATCATCACCTCTGCCACGTCCGACAGTGACCCGAGCACCGATGTCAATCTGCAGATCGGTCTCGGTTCCGACCAGACCAAGGTGTTGAGCACCCTGACCTACGTCATGAACGTCGTTGGTAACCCGGTCGATACTCCCCAGATCCTGCTCGACGGCGGTGCCAATGCCTCGATCAAGGTCAATCGCGGCTGGGCCGATGAGCCTGACCCGGTGCGGATCTCCGAATGGGAGTACACGCCGAAGGTTCAGAAAGAGCTCCTGCTCGAATAGTCGATGCTGTAACAGGGTCGCCGGACTGTATTGATCCGGCGACCCCCAAGCCAAACCGGAAAACGTGATGCGTTCAGTTTTGTGGAGTCAACGGTATGACGTCTGAAATCAAGATCCCCGGCTACCGAATCGAACAGGAGGTCGGCCACGGAGGTATGTCCACGGTCTACAGGGCCATCCAGGAATCTCTGGACCGTCAGGTTGCCCTCAAGGTCATGTCGCCGGCGCTGGCTGCAGCCCGTTCATTCGGCGACCGTTTTCTGCGGGAAGGCAAGACCGTTGCCCAGATGAATCATCCCGGCATCCTGGCGATTTACGACATCGGGGTCGAAAATTATCACTACTACATGGCGATGGAGTACGTCGCTGGCGGAGATCTGAAACAGCGGATCCAGAGCCGCCGGATGGATCCGGCTGAGTGCATGGAGATTCTCTGTCAGCTGGCGACGGCTCTCGGCTATGCGCATGACAAGGGGTTCGTACATCGTGATGTCAAGCCGGAAAATATCCTTTTCCGTGAAGACGGCGCAGCGGTCCTGACCGATTTCGGAATCGCCAAGGTGGTCGGTGCCGGCGTCGATTTGACCGGCACCGGCATGACCATCGGCACCCCGCATTACATGAGCCCGGAACAGGCCAAGGGGAAGCCTGTCGATCACCGTGCCGACATCTACAGCCTGGGCGTGGTTTTTTATGAGATGCTCACCGGCAGTGTTCTCTACGAGGGGGAGGACAGTATTGCCATTGCCTATGCCCATGTGCACAGTCCGGTCCCGGATCTGCCGGCGTCCTTGAGCCGCTACCAGCCGTTTCTTAACCGAATGCTGGAAAAAGACCCGGAAGAGCGCTTCGTCTCTGCCGACGACCTGCTCTCCACACTGCGTGAGCTGCTGGCGCAAGCCCGTACGGGGCAGCCTTCGATTCAGGTTTCCCTGGCGCGGACAGAGGTGATGCGGGCGATCCCCGAAGACCCCGTCCCCGAACCGGCCGATGCAGCTCCGCCTGAGCCTGAGGCTCCGGCGGATAACCTGTCCGCACCGCAACCGCGCCTTGCGTCCGGGCCGATGCCCGCAGTCAGCGACAGTCGTTCACGTTTGCCGCTGCTTATCGGCGTTGTTGTGCTGGTGGTTCTGATTGGCGGCGGGGTGTTGCTGCTCGGTGGTGGTGCCGACACGCCGGCACCCTCGGCGAGTACGCCGGTTGTCGTGCCGTCCGAAGAGGCGATTGCAACTGAAACGGAAACAGAAACGGAAACAGAAACGGAGACGGTGGCTTCAGACGCTGAGGCAGAGACGCTTGAGGCGCAGATCGCCGGTTTACTGGACAAAGGCCGCGCCGCCCTCAAGGCGGACCAACTGACCACGCCGGAGAAGAAGAATGCGGCTTATTACTTCCGGGCGGTGCTGAAACTGCAGCCGAACCAGACGGATGCCGAGAAAGGGTTAACCGATATTGGCGAGCGCTACCTCAGCCTGGTTGACAAGAACCTGGGCCAGAGCAAAATCGGGCGGGCCAAAAAACAACTGGAATTGGCTCAGCAGTTTCTCGGCAAGGAGAATCTCGGGGTGGTCAAGCGTACGAAACAACTGGCTCAGGCTGCGGCGACATCAACCCCGGCGCCCGCCACGCCGCCGGTCGCTCCTGTCGCCCGTTCCACTGTGAGTGAAGCGCAGACCCCCTATCAACAGAAGATCACTGCGGCACAGAATGCTTTGTCGGCCGGTAACAAACGGGAAGCGGAAGCTCTTTTCATTGAAGCTCTCGAGTTTAAACCGGGAGATTCGACGGCCATCGCCGGCATTCGGGCCGCCACCAACCTGGCCGCCTCCGACAGCAAGGTTTCTTACCAGCCGGGAGACTATCTCACCGACAGGTTCACGTCCGGTGGCCAGTCCGGTCCGAAGATGGTGGTTCTGCCGCGCCGGTCTTTCGCTATGGGCAGCCGGGATGGAGGGGTGGATGAAGGCCCGCTTCATACGGTCACCTTCACGGCGCCGCTTGCCGTCAGTCTGTACGAAATCACGTTTGCCGAGTATGATCGTTTCTGTAAGGCGGCCGGCCGCAGTCAGCCGGATGACCGAGGCTGGGGCCGCGGCAGTCGCCCGGTGATCAATGTCGCCTGGCAGGATGCCCAGGCCTACACCCGCTGGCTGTCTGATGTCACCGGTCAGAATTACCGCCTGCCGACCGAAGCGGAATGGGAATATGCTGCCCGCGGGAAAAGCTCTGCCGCTTACTGGTGGGGTCCGCAGATGACCACCGGTCAGGCGGCTTGTGACGGCTGCGGCAGCGTGTACGACACCAGCAAAACCGCCCCGGTCGGTACATTCAAGCCGAATGGCTTTGGTCTCTATGACACCGCCGGCAATGTCTGGGAGTGGTGTTTGGATAGTTACCATGGCAGTTACCAGGGGGCGCCTGCCAATGGGGGAAACTGGAAAGGTGACAGCTCGCGAGTTTTTCGGGGGGGCTCGTTCCAGACCAAACCGGAAAGCCTCCGTTCGTCTTATCGAAACTACGGCGCTAAAAGTCATCGATCAAACGATCTGGGTTTCCGGGTGGTGCGGGAACTCTAGTCACAGAGGGAATTTTGTATGAAGGGAAAGCACATGCGTGTTGTCATTTCTGTGTTGCTGGCATGGGTGTTTGTCTGGACGGTGACCGCCGTTCCCCCGGCAGGGGCCCAGGTGTGTAGCGAAGAACGGGTCGTCGTGCTGACAAATGCCGGGTTGAGCGATGATGAGATCAACACGATCTGTCCGCAGCGAGAATGTTCTCAGGAACGGGTCGATAAACTCAAGGCCACCGGCTTGAATGATTGTGAAGTCGGCAACCTTTGCCCCGGTTACATTGAGCAACGAGCAGACCATCTGAGAAAAATCGGTTTGTCGGAGCAAGAAATCGGTGCCCTGATGCCAGGCTGCTTCGAATCCTCGTCCGTATCGGAGCCGCGCACAGCGCCCACGCCGGCCGTCGTCCAACCAACACCCCGACCGGTGCCGGTTGCCAAGATCGCGACCCCGCCTGCCGGAGAGGCGGCCCCCGTCATCTCGGAAAGCAACTATTCAGGTGGCAACAGTGGCTACGGACAGGTCAACGTGAAGGTCGTAATCGGTTCGGATGATGATGCCATCGATGCTGCTGCTGGCCTGCTCTCTGTCGGTGTCGGTATCTGGTACTATTTCGAAATCTTTCTGGATAATAACAAGGTGCATGGTGGGAGGAGTATCGGCTCCCAGGACTTCTTGTTCAAACAGGATCTTCCGGTCGGTAAACACGCCGTTAAAGTAACGGCCCGCCAGATGGCGGCGCTGATTCTGCCGGGACCGAAGCTGGTTTATGAAACCACACTGCCCATCCGGGAAGGACGGGTCGCCAGCTTGAAGATTCCAGCGGATTATTTCTTCAAGGATATCAACAAGCCGGAAGAACTCGATACGGAGCTGGGTGGAGGGTAGCGGTTTGAGCCTGTTTCGCAAACCGGCGGTTCAGTCCGCCAGTCTGACCCATGTTGGCCGGGTTCGTGACCACAACGAAGATGCCTGTGGCGCGTTTGATGAGCTGCAGCTCTGGCTGGTCACCGACGGTCTCGGCGGTCATGCTGCCGGCGAGGTTGCCAGTGCCTTGGCGATGGAGGCCATCCCTGCGGCAATGCGGGAGGGGCAGACTCTGGAAGCAGCCATCGAGACAGCCCATTGCCGGATTTCAGAGGCTCCCGCTCAGGGACAGGGGAGGCCTGGTATGGGCTGCACGGTTGTGGCCCTCCAGTTGGACGGTCCTCATTACCGCATTGCCTGGGTCGGTGACAGTCGTGTTTACCGTTGG
The DNA here is from genome assembly GCA_030145205.1 of Desulfuromonadales bacterium. GTDB lineage: Bacteria > Desulfobacterota > Desulfuromonadia > Desulfuromonadales > BM103 > JAQYVZ01. Next base: position 10,213 of record JAQYVZ010000051.1, read on the forward strand.
GACGGTGCTTTGCATCAAGAGACCAAAGACCACTCCTATGTGCAGCGCCTGATCGATGCCAGCGTGATTACCCCGGAAGAGGCGCGCCGTCATCCGCAACGCAATATGATTACGCAGGCGCTGGGTGGGCTGGACCTCGGGGACCTGAAGGTCGACAGTGTGATGGGACCACGGAACCCGGGGGACCTGTTTCTGCTCTGTAGTGACGGCTTGACCGGAGAAGTCACCGATAACCAGATTGCCGAGCTACTCACCGAGCCTCGCTCGTTACAGGAAAAAGCCGATGCGCTGGTGCAGGCGGTCCTCGATCAGGGTGGCAGTGACAATATTACCGTAGTCTTGGTCGAGATTCTGAATTAGACTGGGTGGGTGTAGCGTGAAAAAATCTTAGCGTTGGGTTGACGATGAGTTCAACGGAGCAGGACATCCAGTTCATGCAAGCCGCTCTCGCCGAGGCGGAGCTGGCGCGCGCCAAAGGCGAAGTGCCGATCGGGGCGGTGATCGTACTCGATGGCAAGATTGTCGGCCGCGGCCACAACCTGCGCGAGACCAGCAACGACCCGACCACCCATGCCGAGATGGTAGCGATCCGCGAGGCGGCGGAGACGATTGGTCACTGGCGTCTGCTCGACACCACTCTGTACGTGACCCTTGAGCCGTGCGTGATGTGCATGGGAGCAATTATCCTGGCGCGCATCCCGCGCCTGGTCTACGGCTGCCGTGATCCACGCGCCGGTGCTGTCGGCTCGATCTACGATTTTTCACAGGATGAACGTTTCAATCACACGGTCGAGGTGACCGAAGGGGTGCTGGGCGAGGAATGCAGCCAACGGCTGAGTGCCTTTTTTAAAGAATTAAGGGCTGGAAAAAAAACCAGAAATTCTATATAACAGGGAACCCGCAGCACAAATCCTTCGGAGGGGTGTCCGAGCGGCCGAAGGTGACAGACTCGAAATCTGTTGTAGCGCAAGCTACCGTGGGTTCGAATCCCACCCCCTCCGCCATAATAAAGCAAAGGCCCAACCGTTACCGGTTGGGCCTTTGTGATTCAGGGCGTGGTTCCCCCCCCCCTCTCCTTTAGGCC
>JAQYVZ010000127.1 GCA_030145205.1 Desulfuromonadales bacterium
GGTCACCCGCCCCGACGCAGTGAATATGCCGTCAACAGCAATACCCTTGGCTTCCAGCAGGGAGCGCAACAAACGACCATCGGCATCTTCGCCGAGCACGCTGACTACATGAACCCGACAGCCGAGGGAAACCAGGTTATTGAGTACATTTCCGGCACCACCGAGACGCATATCTTCACGGGCCACGTCAACGACCTGGACCGGAGCTTCCGGAGAAATCCGGTCGGTTCGGCCCCAGAGATATTCGTCCAGCATCAGGTCGCCAATAACCAGGGCCTGAACCTGCGAGAGCTTACCTAAAAATTGTTCAACTTCCGAACGATGCATAACAAAAAATCCAGAAATAAAAATATTTTCGCTTATAAATAACTAAAAAAAATCAGCGTAATATAACACTGATCAACGACCAAAGGAACCCTTTAGCTCCCTGAGCACCACCCGATAAACCGAACGACGAAAGGCCCGCGCAGATGAAACTCCACCGGGTTTGAGCACATCCAGATAACTTTCAGTAAACATCTTTATTTCGTCACGACTGATGCAATACTCGTCTCGAATAGTCCGCCGGTAAGCGCGAGCTAACGAATTAATGCAGCGGCGTAGAGAAGAACGGCTCGGCCAGGGCTTGCTCGATTCACGATCTATCAGGACAAAGGAGTAGCTGTCCTCATTCCCTTCATGAGTCGTTTCGCAAAAAACATCTTTGAGCCGCACGGGCTGATAGAACCCGGCACCATGTAAACGGCCGACAAATTTTCCCAGTGCGTGCATCAGCGACCGCCGCTCTACGGCGGAACCGGCGGTAAACAGATCGGCCAAATCGGTACCCCGGACCCCTTCCACCAGCAGAAAGCCCCGCACCGGCAATCCGAATCGACGTTCCTCACCCCAGGCCAGAGCCCGCATCACCGGCAAACCTGCGGAGGCCAGGGCATCAATCATCATCTTTTCGCGAAGCGGGCCCGAACGAGGTTTCCTGCCAAAAACAAGCATCCGCAGCAAGGTCCCTAGCGGCTCGCGACCGATCCTCTTGAGAAAGAGTTGGCGTGGTTGGCCGTTCGAAAAAATACTGATCCGGCGCAGCTGACGAGATCCTTCGCTGTCGTCCAGCAACTCGCCAACCGGTTCGTCCATCAGGACTTCAAATTGCCCCAACCCGGCCTCGTCAAGTACGGATCGAAATCCTTCATCGACCTGCCACCAGAACACCCGCTACTCCCCTACCCGCGACTGGGCCTTACGGCCGATGCGATCAAGCACCGCAGCAGCGAACAGCGGAATATTGATTTCGTGGTGACCGGTGATAGTATACCCCTTCCCCGAGCCGGCAGTGGGACGTTTGACTACATTCTGCAACGGCCGGTAATGCTGAGTCATGTCAAAATTGGCGGTATTGAAATGATCGACGTGATGACCAAGATTCTGGGCAATGGACAAGGCCTTGAGAAAGACCTCCGGCAACAACACTGCCGAGCCAACATTGAGCCAGACCCCACCGTCACCAAGATCGGCAACCACGGAGGTCAGCAAACGAAAATCCCGGTAACTCATCTCGCCAGTAATGGCACCATCCATCTGCGGATGCTGGTGGATGATGTCGGTACCGATGGCAACATGAACGGTCACGGGGATTTCGTTCTTTACGCAGGTGGCCAGCAAACTATAGTCCTGGTAGGGATGATCGCCTTCGATGATCTGTCGTCCGATCGCCTCACCGAATCCGATACCCTGTTCGCGCCCAAGACTCAGAGCACGGTTCATCCCCCCGCCGGTCTCCTCCGAAAAACCAAAATCGCCCGTATGCAATACCGCGCCAACATCCTCGGAGGTAGCTCCTACCAGCGAAACCTCAAAATCATGGATCGAAGCGGAGCCGTTCATGGCCACCGCAGTAATCACATCTTCTTCGATCAGGGTTTTCAAAACCGGCTGAAGACCACACTTGATCACATGCCCCCCCATGGCCAGAACCACCGGACGCCCCTTTTCCCTGGCCGCGACAACGGCATCCACGATACCACGAAGGCTATCGGCCCCTAGAAGCCGCGGCAGTGCGTCATAAAAATCGGCAAAACTCATTCCAGCCGCCACCGGCCGGGCAAAATGTTCTGCGACATTGACCTTATTGTCTCTAGTTCGAATCGAATAAGTCTTTATGTTTTCC
>JAQYVZ010000128.1 GCA_030145205.1 Desulfuromonadales bacterium
GGTCACCCGCCCCGACGCAGTGAATATGCCGTCAACAGCAATACCCTTGGCTTCCAGCAGGGAGCGCAACAAACGACCATCGGCATCTTCGCCGAGCACGCTGACTACATGAACCCGACAGCCGAGGGAAACCAGGTTATTGAGCACATTTCCGGCACCACCGAGACGCATATCTTCACGGGCCACGTCAACGACCTGGACCGGAGCTTCCGGGGAAATCCGGTCAGTTCTGCCCCAGAGATATTCGTCCAGCATCAGGTCGCCAATGACCAGCGCCTGCACCTGCGTAAGTTCACCTAAAAATTGTTCGACTTCCGAACGATGCATGACATAAAACCCAGAAATAAAAATATTTTCACATGGAAATGACTGAAAAAATCAGAACAATATAACATCGATTAACGGCCAAGGGAACCCTTTAGCTCCCTGAGCACCACCCGGTAAACCGAACGACGAAAGGTCCGTGCGGATGGAACTCCACCAGCGTTGAGTGCATCCAGATAACTTGCAGTAAACATCTTTATTTCGTCACGACTGAAGCAGGATCCGTCACGAATGGTCCGCCGGTAAGCTCGGGCCAACGAGTTGATGCACCGGCGCAGGGAAAAACGGCTCGGCCAGGGCTTGCTCGATTCACGATCAATCAGGACAAAAGAGAAACTGTCCCTATTTCCTTCGAGAGCCGTTTCACAAAAAACGTCTTTGAGCCGCACGGGCTGATAGAATCCGGCACCATGCAGTCGGCCGACAAATTTCCCCAGTGCGTGCATCAGCGACCGCCGCTCGGCGGCGGAACCGGCGGTAAACAGATCGGCCAGGTCGGTTCCCCGTACTCCATCCACAAGCAGGAAGCCCCGCACCGGCAATCCGAACCGACGTTCCTCGCCCCAGGCCAGCGGTCGCATCACCGGCAAACCGGCGGAAGCCAGGGCATTAATCATCATCTTTTCGCGCAAGGGGCCCGAACGAGGTTTCCTGCCGAAAACCAGCATCCGCAGCAGGGTCCCTAGCGGCTCGCGACCGATCCTCTTGAGAAAGAGTTGGCGCGGTTGGCTGCCCGAAAGAAGACTGATCCGGCGCAGCTGACGAGCTCCTTCGCTGGCGTCCAGCAACTCGCCTACCGGTTCGTCCATCAGGGCTTCAATTTGTCCCAACCCAGCCTCGTCAAGTACGGACCGGAATGCTTCATCAAACTGCCACCAGAACATTTGTTACTCCCCTACACGCCCTGGGCTTTGCGGCCGATGCGATCGAGTACCGCAGCCGCGAACAAGGGAATATTGATTTCGTGGTGACCGGTGATGGTATACCCCTTCCCCGAGCCGGAAGTGGGCCGCTTAACCACATTCTGCAAGGGACGGTAATGCTGAGTCATGTCGAAATTGGCGGTATTGAAATGATCGACGTGATGACCAAGATTCTGGGCAATGGACAAGGCCTTGAGAAAGACCTCCGGCAACAACACTGCCGATCCAACATTGAGCCAGACCCCTCCGTCACCGAGATCGGCAACCACGGAGGTCAGCAAACGAAAATCCCGGTAACTCATCTCGCCAGTAATGGCACCATCCATCTGCGGATGCTGGTGGATGATGTCGGTACCGATAGCAACATGGACGGTCACCGGAATTTCGTTCTTTACGCAGGTGGCCAGCAGACTATAGTCCTGGTAAGGGTGATCGCCTTCGATGATCTGTCGTCCGATCGCCTCACCGAATCCGATACCCTGTTCGCGCCCAAGACTCAGAGCCCGGTTCATCCCCCCGCCGGTCTCCTCCGAAAAACCAAAATCGCCCGTATGCAATACCGCCCCGACATCCTCCGAGGTCGCACCCACCAATGACACTTCAAAATCGTGAATCGATGCCGAGCCGTTCATGGCCACCGCAGTAATCACATCTTCTTCGATCAGGGTTTTCAAAACCGGCTGCAGGCCACATTTGATCACATGCCCCCCCATGGCCAGTACCACCGGGCGCCCCTTTTCCCTGGCCGCAACAACGGCATCCACGATACCGCGAAGGCTATCGGCCCCTAGAAGCCGCGGCAGTGCGTCATAAAAATCGGCAAAACTCATTCCAGCCGCCACCGGCCGGGCAAAATGTTCTGCGACATTGACCTTATTGTCTCTAGTTCGAATCGAATAAGTCTTTATGTTTTCC
>JAQYVZ010000129.1 GCA_030145205.1 Desulfuromonadales bacterium
AGTTGACAGTTGAATTATTAACAGAGATTTTTGTCCCTGACAAGGGGGAAAATTGGGAACGCGAAATTTATCCCCATTCATCTATGCTAAATAGTCTTGGGGTTCTTCATGGGGGCCGGTCTCAGCCAAAAACCAGCCGACCCAGCGATAGACGTTGTTGCGACGAATTTCAGCACGCAGCATACCCATGCGCCGCAACCGTTCTTCATGGGCCATGGAGTAGGCCTGGAAGATGGCGTCCGCCGTTCCTTCGATGTCGTAAGGATTGACCAGCAGTGCTCCCTTGCCGAGTCGGTCGGCTGCTCCGGCGAACTCGCTCAGGATCAGTACTCCCTTGCGTTCTATAGAGCAGGCGCAGTATTCCTTGGCCACCAGATTCATGCCGTCGCGCAAAGGAGTGACCAGGGCGATTTCCGAGGTCCGGTAATAGGCAAAGAGTTGAACCGGGTCAAGACTGCGGTAGAGATAATGTATCGGCACCCAGCCCGGTTCGGCGAAGCGGCCGTTGATCCGTCCGGCCATTCCTTCGAGTTCATCCTTGAGCTGCTGGTATTCGGCCACGTCGATGCGGCTGGGGACGACCACCTGGATCAGTGACAGGTTTGTGCGTATTTCCGGGTACTTTTCCAGGGCTCGCTCAAAGGCCAGAAAGCGCTCGGGGATGCCCTTGGTGTAATCGAGCCGGTCAATTCCCAATACCAGCTGGCGCCCCCCGAGATGTTCGTGCAAGTACCAGGCGGCGTCGGTGACCTCTGGACTGCGGGCGGCGGCATCGAACTGGGCGAAGTCGATGCTGATGGGGAAATGGCCGATCTTGAGGGTGCGACCATTGTAGCGCAGCAGGGTGAAGTAGCGCTGCCGGCTGAGTACCTCCGTTTCGGGAACAAAGGCTAGGACACTGTTGACGAAGTTGCGGCGGTCACGCAGAGTCTGAAAGCCGATCAGGTCGTAATCAAGCAGGCCCCTGAGCAGTTCGGTTTTCCATGGCAGGCGGCGAAACAAGTCGGGGGCGGGGAAGGGGATGTGGAGAAAAAAAGCCAGTGATTGGCGAATGCCCAGATCGCGCAGGTGGGAGCCGACCAGGGCTAGCTGGTAATCGTGAACCCAAATGAAATCATCCGGGGTGCTTACTTCGGCAATGGCTTCGGCAAAGCGGCGGTTTACCGCGCCGTAGCAGGGCCAGTTCTCCTCGTTGAAATGGCAATGGCCGAGCAGGTCGTGAAACAGCGGCCAGAGCGTTTTGTTGGAAAAACCGAGGTAATATTTCTCAACCTCCTCGTCCGACAGGGTCACACCGTGCAGCTGGTACTGTTGCTCATCGCTGAACCGGTCGAACAGCTCGTCCAGGGGAGCTTCATCGCCGCTTCCCGGCCAGCCGATCCAGAGACCCCGATGCTGCTTGAGCACCGGCGACAGGGCCGTGACCAGCCCGCCGGAGCCGGGTTTTATCTGCCATTGATCCTCCTCCTGGCTGACCACGATCGGCAGCCGGTTGGAGACCACGATCAGTCGTTGATGCGGGTTGTCCATGGTTATCCCTTTCCCGCTGAGGTGTGCTGGAGCCAGGCCTGTAAAAAAGCGATCAGTTCTTCCGGTGGCTGCAGCTGGTAGTCGGCCGCTGTCGGTCGCGGCTCTTTCCTGACCAGCAGGGTCAGGGCCCGATCCTTCAGAGCAATGAACGCATCTTCATCGGTCAGGTCGTCACCCAGGTAGGCAATCGCCGTGTCGGGGTCAGTATCGGCGGTTACCTGTCGAACTGCCGTTCCTTTGTCCTGTCCCGGGCAGCGCAACTCCAAGCCGCCGTCAAAATTATGCAGTTGCAGTCCACCGGCTGTTGCCAGCGGCTGCCATGCCGCCAGCGCCCGGTGCCGCAATTCGTCGGCGGTTGTTTCCGGCAGGCCGCGCCAGTGGAGGGCGGTCGAAACCGGCTTGATTTCGCAGTGAGGGCTGAATCCGGAATCCTCTGCCCATTGGCGGGCCTCCTTAAGCGCCTGCCGGGCAGCCGCTGAAATTTGCCCCAGTTCGTTGCGGCCGTCGGGCAACAGTTGCTCCCAGCCGTGACAACCCCAGATTTCGGGATGCGGATCGATTCCCAGCAGATTCACCAGGTCGTGGCAAGGCCGGCCGGTGACCACCACCAGTCGGGTCCGTTTAGTG
>JAQYVZ010000130.1 GCA_030145205.1 Desulfuromonadales bacterium
CGAGAGTTCCCCGGTCTTCCGTCCTCGGTCATCGGTCTCCTCTCCTGCCTCAACCTCAAACTTGGCCTGCGGGCTTCGCCCGCCAGTGTCGAAAGGTCAGTCAGCAGTCAGGAGGGTGGTGGCTTGCTCGGCTTCTCTCCGCCCGGCCTTGACACATCTCAGGAAATGTGGGTAGCGGTCGAGTAGAAGCCATTTCTGCCTGGCTCCAGGCTATAGGCTCCCCTCACAGAACCGAACGTGACTGTTTCAGTCATTCGGCTCTTCGGTAATACATCCTCCAGGTCTGCCCTAGCCGTGACATATCCTCGGTCTCGGTAAGGGATTGTAGCGTAACCATCGGCAGAACTGTTCCCAGTCGTAACTGCCCTTCTGACTCCGTCGGTTCAGCCATTTGTACACCATTCTCACCGTTCGGTAGTAGAAGCATCGCAGACTTCGCATGTTGCCGCTCAGTCCGTAGTAGTTGTAGTGCCCGCGCAGCTTGGCCTCCAGTATCGGCCACCATTCTCGTACCCGCATTCGATTCCGTACCATCTTCAGCCATTCGTTGATGGCCACCAGTGCACGGTTCAGCCGTGTCCGTGCGGTCTTCCGGCTCAACTTGAATCCGCCCTTTCGTGTCTCGTCGCAGTAGTGCGTGAAGCCTAAGAAGTCAAACGTCGCCAGTCGTTCGCCTTGCCCTCTCGCCGCTTGCCGGCGATAACGTCCGAATTCGATTGTCCGGCTCTTGCCTTCGGCTATCTTCAGTCCGAATCCGCTCAGTCGTTGGCGTAGTTTCTGCTCGAACTCTCCCGCCTCGCATTCGCTCTGGAAGCAGACGACGAAATCATCCGCATATCGGATCAGTCGCCCGTAACCTTTCAGCCGTCGCTTGATTCTCCGCTCGAACCACAAGTCCAAGATGTAGTGCAGGTAGACGTTGGCCAGCACCGGACTTATGATGCTGCCCTGCGGCGTGCCCTCGTCTGTTCTTATGTGTCGCCCTTCCGTTACTGCGCCCACCTTCAGGAATCGGGCAATCAGACGCAGAAAGACACTATCCACTATCCGCTGCCGAAGGCACTTCATCAGCCACTCGTGGTTTACCGTATCGAAGAAGCGTTCGATATCTGCATCTACGACGTAATTGACCGGTCGTGTCATTATTGTCCGGTCGAGGTCGACCAGCGCCGCCTGGCAGCTCCGCCCCGGCCGAAACCCATAGGACACTGGTAGGAAGTCACCCTCAAAGATTGCTTCAAGAATCTTCTTACATGCCATCTGCACGACCTTGTCCTCCACCGCCGGTACTCCCAAAGGTCGTTTCTTACCATTGGGCTTGGGGATATATACCCGCCTCACCGGTTGTGGCCGATAGCGCCGGGCTTTCAGGCGCGTAACCAGACTCCCGATGTTGTCCTCAAGGTTGGCTTCGTATTCGGTCACGGTTACTGCATCAATGCCCGGGGCCTTGCCTCTGGCAAGCTCCCGGAAGCACACCAGCAGGAAGTCCTCGGTAAACAGGTGCATCAGTGAGATGAACCGATATCTCGGACTCCTCTTGGCCCTTAGAGTTAGGGACTTGAGTCCTGTTGAGAACTGTGCTCCGGTTCCATGTCCGGCAGTTCTGTCCCTCAAGTCCCGTGGCATTACCGTAAGCCCCTTCGCTCCACCGGCATTACCCGGCTTCTTCACTACTATGGGCTTATCCGACTCCCGTAGCGCCATCCGGGCTGCCTTGCCGTTGATAGACGGTTTGGCAGTCCCGTACCTTTGCAGGAGCGTTACGGGTCTCCCGAGTTCCGATGTTGACCCTTTGATGCCTTGCCGCGGTCTTCGACCCCGCCAGGTTCGCATTACCTCGCATAACGGTAATGAGAATGCTGCCTGCGGCCTGGGGAACGGCCTCGGCGACTGGGACGACGGATGTTTCGGGGCTCAATCCCTTCACTTGCGTTGCGGCCCGGCATCTCGTTCCTCTGGCTTCACGATGGCGGATTACTCCACCAGGTGCAAAGTGCAGTTCTGGGGTGGCAGCTACGCCTTTCCCCAGGTTGGATTCTCACCAACTGGTCAGTCATCAGCTTCTCTCGGCGCACTCCCCAATATCCCCGGAGCGACGCCCGCCCTTGACTGACCGACGTCAGCACCTAAGTTGGCCGGTGGCAGAG
>JAQYVZ010000131.1 GCA_030145205.1 Desulfuromonadales bacterium
CTGGCCGGCACCCCGATGACCTGGAGGGGGGCGTTGCGGATGCGGGGTAACTCCCGGGGTCAGGCTGAAAGCGCCGGTAAAAGCGGGCAAGGAGTAGGGGGTGAAAGTCCCCCACATGGTAGTGGGTAGCGACCAGCCGTGGCCCCGAGTCATGCGTCGGCCTCTCGTGAGGGGGGCGGCGAAGCGTTGACAGGGGGCGTGCAGGCCTGGCTATTGAGCTCCGAAATCACCTCATTCGGGTTGTCGACCTTGTAGCCTGGTAGGGAAGACCACACGGTGTGTCGCGTGAGCGCGAGTGGCGCACCGGATCCGCGGAGTCAGAGAACCGGTGCATGTACGCAAACTCTTTGCACGGAAACCGGGAGATCCCAGGGGTGACCGACCGTAATCCACGGTCGGTCCGGTCGGGGAAGGCCAAAGGCCGACCACCCGACATGTACGCGCCTGGGACGTCGGACGGAGGCGTAGTATCGATGAAGCGAACGAACAAAGGTGCTCAACCAGAACATATCGGTCAACCACCGGCGGAATTCGTGGAGAAAAGGCCTCCGGCCAAGGGGAACCTTGTCCAGACGACCGTGACCGGCACACAGGGACCGGAAGCAGCGTCGAGCGGACTGGACAGGGTACGAGAAGCAGCGAAGCGGGACAAGGAACTTCGTTTCACCAATCTGCTGCACCACATCAGCGTCGAACAACTGCACGTCGCCTATCTGTCACTAAACCCGAAGGCGGCCGCAGGAGTCGACGATGTGACCTGGGCGGAGTATGGCGAGGGTTTAGAAGAGCGCCTCGTCGAGCTCCATGATCAAATTCATGGCGGACGGTATCGGGCCAGACCGAGCAAAAGGACCTGGCTACCCAAAGCCGACGGGCGACAACGTCCCATCGGCATTGCCGCCCTGGAAGACAAGATTGTTCAACAGGCATTGGTCGGAGTCCTTCAGCCCATCTACGAGGAGGATTTTCTCGGCTTCAGCTACGGTTCCAGGCCGGGCCGAAGCCAGCACAATGCCTTGGACGCGATCTACGTCGCGATCACGCAGCGGAAGGTAAGCTGGGTTCTGGACGCGGATATCCGTGGCTTCTATGACAGCCTCGATCATGGGTGGTTGATGAAGTTTGTGGAACACCGCGTCGCCGACAAACGAGTCCTTCGGCTGATCCGCAAATTTTTGCGGGCCGGAGTCTCCGAAGACGGCGCGTGGTCCGAGACCGTGGTGGGGACACCACAAGGCTCTGTGATATCGCCGTTACTGGCGAATATCTATCTGCACTATGCCTTGGACCTCTGGGTAAACTGGTGGCGTCGCCACCAAGCACGTGGCGAAGTCTACATCGTGCGCTACGCCGATGACTTCGTCATGGGGTTCCAACACCGGTCGGACGCCGAGCGTTTCCAGGTGGAACTACGGAAGCGACTGGCCAAATTCGGTTTGGAACTCCACGACGGCAAAACCCGGCTGATCGAATTCGGCCGCTTTGCCAGCGAAAACCGTAAGAGCCGTGGAGAGAGGAAGCCGGAAACCTTTGACTTCCTCGGATTCACCCACATCTGTTCAAAACGCCGAAAGGATGGCAAATTCAAGCTTCTCCGCAAGACCATCGGCAAGCGACTTCGGGCTAAAATCGAAGAAGTCAGCCAAACCCTCAAGCGCCACCGGCACAAGCCGGTGGTGGAACAGGGCCGATGGCTGCGATCAGTGGTCCAGGGACATTTCAACTACTATGCTGTTCCCGGAAACCGAGAAGCGCTGGATGCCTTCCGAACACAAATCGGCCAGGCGTGGTTACGCGCCTTGCGCAGACGGAGCCAGAAAGGCAAAAGCCTGACCTGGGAACGTATGCAAAGACAGATAACGAAGTGGATACCCACGGCGCGGGTGCTGCACCCTTACCCGAATCAACGTTTCTGCGTCTGACCTGAGGCAGGAGCCCAGTGCGGTAGCTCCGCATGCTTGGGATCTGTGCGGGGGGTGCCGGGTAACCGGCATTCCTACCGCGACTCCAAGTTGATAAGATGATTATGAGAGAAAAAGTAAGACATCCATGATTTTCTGCGTTTCAAGTGGGATAGCACAATTCCATGAAGCTCACCCCCCGATTATTCCTTATCCTAAAAAGGCCCGCCTCCCAAGTGGATGTGGGCC
>JAQYVZ010000132.1 GCA_030145205.1 Desulfuromonadales bacterium
GTTGGTCGCTCCGCTTTCGTCCGCCTCGATATTGCCCTTGCGGGACAGGATCAGGTCTGGTGCGGTGGCGGTCAGCAGGGGGTTGGCTCGCGTGCCGATGGCGTTGACCACGACATCAACCTCTAGTTCAAAGGTTTCTCCGGCAATCGGCAGCGGACGTCGTCGGCCGGAGGCGTCCGGCTCGCCAAGCTCCATCTTCTGGCAACGCAGGCCGGTTACCCAACCCTGTTCGTCCCCGAGAATCTCTAACGGAGCGGCCAGCAGGATAAATTCGATGCCTTCTTCCTTGGCGTGTTTGATCTCTTCGATTCGCGCCGGCATCTCCGCTTCGCTGCGGCGATAGAGGATGATGGCTCGTTCGGCACCGAGACGGCGTGACGTACGGACCGCATCCATGGCGGTATTGCCGCCGCCGATGACCGCAACCTGACGGCCGTGGATGATCGGAGTGGGATGGTCGTTGCGCCAGGCCCCCATCAGGTTGACCCGGGTGAGATATTCGTTGGCCGAATAGACCCCTTTGAGATTTTCCCCGTCGATGTCGAGCATTATCGGCAGGCCGGCACCGTTGCCGATAAAGACGGCATCAAACTGCTCACGCAGTTCCTCAAGGGTTAGTGTCTTGCCGACAATGACGTTGCATTCGATGGTTACGCCAAGGTTCTGCAGGCGGGTGACTTCGAGGTCAACGATGCGTTTCGGCAGGCGGAATTCGGGAATGCCGTAACGCAGCACCCCGCCGGTGTTATGCAGCGCTTCAAAGATGGTTACGCTGTGGCCCAAGTGGGCCAGTTCGCCGGCCATGGTCAGGCCAGCGGGACCGGAGCCGACCACAGCAACGCTCTTGCCGGTCGCTTGCGCCGTGTTGGCAGGTGGCAGGTCCCCAGGGTGTTCCATCGCCCAGTCAGCGACAAATCGCTCCAGGTAGCCGATGGCCACCGGTTTCCCTTTTTTGCCGAGGATACATTTAATTTCACATTGATCCTCCTGGGGACAAACCCGGCCGCAGACCGCCGGCAGGGTATTGTCGGCCAGCAGAATATGGGCGGCTTCGGGCAGATCGCCTTGGGCCAATGCCGCGATAAATCCTGGAATCTGCACGCGGACCGGGCAGCCGTCAACGCACGGTTTGTTTTTGCACTGCAGGCAGCGTTGCGCTTCGCGGATCGCCTGTTTCTTGCTCAGGCCCTGATTGACTTCTTCAAAGTTGCGGCTCCGTTCCAGCGCATCCTGCTCAGGCATTTTTACCCGTTCGATGGCCATGACTTCTTTATGGCTAAGCCCTTTTTTAATGGATGGTTTCATTTTTTCACCTTGACGATTTTTTTCTGAAGTTCCGGCGGCAGTTCACCGATCAATTTGGCTTCCTGTTCCCGGTACATGGTCAAACGATCCATCAACAAGGCAAAGTCGACCTGGTGACCGTCGAATTCAGGGCCATCAATACAGGCGAACTTGGTCTCGTTACCGATCTTGACCCGGCAACCACCGCACATGCCGGTGCCGTCGATCATGATCGGATTAAGACTGACGATCGTTTTGATGCCGTAAGGTCGAGATAATTCACACACCGCCCGCATCATCGGTACCGGCCCGACGGCAAATATGGCCTGGGGACAGCGTTCAGGATCATCGATGAGCTCTTGCAGGGCGTTGGTGACAAAACCCTGCCGTCCGAGACTGCCGTCCTCAGTGGTGATCAGCACCTCGTTGGAAAATTCGGCCAGTTCGTCAGCCAGCAGGATAAACGGTTTGGCCCGGCCGCCGATAATGGTGGTTACCTGGTTGCCGGCATCGGCCAGGGCTTTGGCCAGCGGATAGAGAACCGCGGTGCCGACCCCGCCACCGACACAGGCCACTCGGCCCCAGTGTTCGATTTCAGTCTCCTTGCCCAGCGGACCGGCGATGTCTCGCAGACTGCCGCCAACGGGGGTGCCGACGATCTTCAGGGTCGAGGGTCCGACCGCCTGGATAATCAGGGTAATGGTACCGGCTTGCAGATCGGCATCGGCGATGGTCAAAGGGATGCGTTCGCCGCCCTGTTCCGGATGGACTATGACAAATTGGCCGGATTTGCGGGCTTTGGCGATACGCGGGGCACGAATCACCAGGCGGTGAACGTTAGGGGCGAGCGTGTCGTTTTGTAGAA
>JAQYVZ010000133.1 GCA_030145205.1 Desulfuromonadales bacterium
GAGGAAGTTTCAGGGTCCATTCAAAAATCCAAAACTCGGTGGTTTTCTCTGTGTCTCTGTGACTTTGTGGCTATTAAGTGCTGTTTTCAGGTTTATGGGAAATGGCGGGAATGATAGCCTCGCAACCCCACACCAGGGTTGCGGAGCTAAGTTGTGATCAGGAATCAGGTTGGTCGCCCTTTAACCGGCCGACGGCCAGGTACAGGGCCGGCAGCACGAACAGGGTCAGCAGGGTCGAGGTCAGCACTCCGCCGATGACCACCGTGGCCAAGGGGCGTTGCACTTCGGCGCCGACTCCGACCGACAGCGCCATCGGCAGAAAACCGACGGCATCGGTGATGGCGGTGGCGAGCACCGGCATCAGCCGCTGACGGCCGGCCTCGGTGACCGCTTCGAGCAGCGTGTTTCCGTCATCGAGAGCGTTTCTGATGGCGGAGACCAGTACCTGGCCGTTGAGTACGGCGATCCCCGACAGGGCGATGAAACCGACCGCGGCGCTCACCGAAAAGGGGATGCCGCGCAGCCAGAGGGCCAGCACTCCGCCGATCGCTGCGAAGGGGATGCCGGTGTAGATGATCAGCACGTCGCGCAGGCGCTTGAGGCTGAAGTAAAGGAGGAAGAAGATCAGCGCCAGGGTCAGCGGCACCACCAGCATCAGCCGGTTTTGCGAGCGTTCCAGATTCTCGAACTGGCCGCCCCATTCGATCAGGTAGCCCTCGGGGAGTTTCACCTCGGTGGCGATGCGCTCTTTGGCCTCGGCGACAAAGGAGGCGATGTCGCGCCCGCGGACGTTAGCCTGCACCTTGATCAGGCGCTTGCCCCATTCGCGGTTGATGGTCGAGGGGCGTTCCACTTCGTTGAGCTCGGCCAGACGGCCGAGGGGCAGAATGGCCCCGGTACGGGTGGGGATCAGGGTCTCGCGCAGGGTCGCCACATCACCGCGCTGGCTGTCCGGTAAGCGTACCACCAGGGGGAAGGCCCGTTCCCCCTCAAATACTTCGCCGACCCGGGTCGAGCCGACCGCCGCGACGACATCGAGCACGTCTTTAGCCGGCACGCCGAAGCGGGCGAGCTGCTGCTGGTTAACCTTGATCTGCAGGGTTGGCTGGCCGGTGATCTGTTCCACCGAGATGTCCGCGGCGCCGGGGACGTCGAGCAGCAGGTGCTCGACCTGGTCACCGAGCGCCACCAGGTTGTCGAAATCATCGCCGTAGATCTTGATGCCGACATCGGCGCGAATGCCCGACAGCATCTCGTTGACCCGCAGCTCGATCGGCTGGGTCAGCACCGTGCGGATGCCTGGCAGCCCGTGTAGGGCTTCTTCGACCAGGGCCGTCAGTTCGGCCTGGCTGGAGGCGCGGGTCCACTGGTCGCGGGGATGCTGGGCCATGAAGATGTCAGTCAGCTCGGTCCCCATCGGGTCGGTGGCGACCTCGGCGCTGCCGATGCGGCTCCAGACCGTCTTGATTTCGTCAGGAAAGCGTTCGAGCAGCAGTTTCTCCAGGTGGGTGTTGTAGGCCACCGATTCGTCGATGGAGACCCCGGCCAGGCGCACCACGCTGGCCACCAGCGATCCTTCGTTCATGCGCGGCAGAAACTCGCCGCCGAGGCGGAAGCTGAGAACGGTGGTGCCGGCCAGCAGTACCGTTACCAGGGCCAGCAGGGCCAGGCGATGGCGCAGCACCGGTTGCAGCAATGTGAGATAGAGATTCTTCAGCAGCAGGCTGAGGCGGGCTTCTTTTGCCTTGGCCTTATTGGGCAGAAAGCGCCAGGAGAGGATCGGGTTGAGAAAGACCGTCACCAGCAGCGCCCCGACCATGGCGAAAATAAAGGTCCAGGCCATCGGCTTGAACATCTTACCTTCGATCCCCTGCAGGGTCAGCACCGGCAAAAAGACCAGGATGATGATCCCCATGCCGAAGACGATGGGGCGTACCACTTCCTTGCTCGAGGCGGCGATGCTGGCCAGCCGTTCCTCCCCGGTCAGGGCCCGCCCGAGCTCCAGCTGACGCTGGGTTAGCCGGCGCAGGTTGGCCTCGGTCATGACCACCGAGCCGTCGACCAGGATGCCGAAGTCGATCGCCCCCAGCGACAGCAGGCTGGCGGCGATGGCCATTTCGTGCATGCCGAGCACGGCGAAAAGCACC
>JAQYVZ010000022.1 GCA_030145205.1 Desulfuromonadales bacterium
CTCGTGCCTGATGCGTACATCGGCAGGCCGAATGACTGCTTCGTCGCAATCAACATGGGCGCAGAGCTGGGCATGGAGCCGTTTCAGGCTATCCAGTCCATCGCTGTGATCGACGGTAAGCCCTGCCTTTATGGTGACGGTCTCATTGGGGTGGTTAGGGCATCACCAAAGTGCAAGTGGATACAGGAAGAGCTATCGGAAGATGGGTTGACTGCAACCTGTATTACACAGCGTGACGGTGATCCCAAGCCAATATCAGCCTCCTACTCCATGGACGACGCTGTAAAGGCAGGCATTAGCCACAAGCCGAACTGGAAGAAGCACTCGAAGCGGATGCTCCAGATGCGTGCTCGTGCGTACTGCCTGCGCGATGCGTACCCTGACCTACTCAAGGGTCTGGGTGTCGTTGAAGAGCGGCAGGATCATGACGACACGCCCCCACCAATCACTGACTACGAACTGCCCAAGCCACCGGCTGAACCAGAGGCTCTGACACAGGCGAAGGAAGTGTTCGGTGACGGTGTGACACAGACAACAGTCACGCTGGCTGAAGTCGAGCGTGCCATGCACCAGTCGGACTCCATGGAAGAGCTGCTCAAGGCGGCTGACATGGCGAAGCATCTCGATGAGCGGGATCAGGGTACAGCACGCATCACCTACAAGAAGATGCGTGACGCACTGAGGGACGATGGCTCATGAGTTCAACAACTATCGCACTCATCGCCTTCGCTGGTCTGGTAACAGGCTGGTCGATGGCAAAGATGTTCGCTGACAAGTATCGCAGGCACAGGATCATGAGACGCATTCATTGCCTCATGGGAGACCACTCACCCGGACCAATACGCGAAGTGGTGGGTGGACGCAGGCAGCAGCGCTGCGACTACTGCGACAAGCTGGTACATGAGTATCGGGTCACGAAAGACGAATTGAAACGAGAACAGATTAGGAGAATCTACTAATGGCACGCGGAGTAAACAAAGTAATCGCAATCGGGAATCTCGGTGGTGACCCGGAGACACGCTACGTGCCTTCAGGTGCCGCTGTGACTAACTTCAATATCGCTGTCAGCGAGCAATGGAAAGACAAGCAGACAGGTGAGCAGAAGGAGCGCACTGAATGGATCAGCATTGAGGTATGGGGTAAGGCCGCTGAAGCCTGTGCCCAGTATCTGAGCAAGGGGTCACAGTGCTACGTCGAGGGTCGGCTCCAGACAGACAGCTGGGAAGACCAGAACTCAGGTCAGACCAAGTATCGCACCAAGGTGCGTGCTGACAACGTGCAGTTCCTCGGCGGCGGCAGGGACAACAGGAACCAGCGAGCTGGCGACTCCACCGATCAGGATGGTATGCCACCACGCGGTAGCTCTAACCCGAAGCCTGAGTTCGATGACGACATCCCGTTCTAACTGACAAAGGCATTGACTTCCCTTGGAGGTTCCACTATAATGGGGCCTCAAAGGAGAAGTATCATGAACAAGATTTTAGTAATACACCCGAAGGACAAGTCCACGGACTTCCTGAAGCCGATCTACCACGGTCGCAGTGATGTCACTGTGATCACAGGCGGCTGCACGAAGGAAGATGTAGCCAAGGCCATTGACGAGCATGACCACATCGTAATGATGGGGCACGGCACGCCACAGGGTCTTCTGGCTATGGGCAACTTCAATGGCAAGACGAAGACGTACAAGCCAAGCCATCAGGTTCGCGCCAGCGGCAAGCCGGTAACCCCAAGCCAGATCAAGAGCCTTTACAGCTCAACTGGTAAGGCACCCGGACTGCCAAATCGTGAACCCGGTATCGATGATGAATGGGACGCTGACCTCAAAGAGCTGAACGAGCTGAAAGAAGATGACTGGTTCACCTCTCGCAAGGTCGGCAGCTACACCGGCTATAGTCAGTACGGTGGCTACAGTGGTAGCTACCAGAGCCTGAGCACTGGCTACGTGATTGATGACAGCAACGCTGATCAACTGCGCGGCAAGAAGCTGACGGCGATCTGGTGCAACGCTGACCAGTTCATCGAGTGGAACGATCTCGGTGGCTTCTACACCGGCATGTTCGTTTCGGAAGAGGCTGAAGCCAAGATGATTGGCTGCGCTGACACCGAGAAGTGGCAGGTGGAGCAGCAGAACTATGCGTTCGTTGAAGTGATCCGTCGATTCCTCGACCAAGACGCTGACACGATGTGCAAGGCTCTGGACTCTCGCTACGGTCCACTGGCTGAGCGTAACAGCATTGCGAAGTACAACCTGAAGCGGTTCTACTCTCGTAAGGCTGGTCAGGAGTCCGGCACCAAGCTGGCTGTCCTGTGAGCACCAAGGCAATCATAACGATCTTGATCGCCAACTGCGTCACGTTGATCTCTGTCTCTGTGATAGTGATCAGCGTGGCGCACACCCACCACGAAGAGAAGCTGGATCGCATCTGTGCCCAGCTTGAACAACAACAATGGGGCTACCTCGCCCCACCAATGGAGAGAAATGATGTTTGGATGGCAAGAGAAAAGGCTAAGAGAGAAATGTGCTCAGCTCGAATCGAGGTGCGGCGACCTGATTGAATCTGTGCGTGAGCTTCGGGATGAGCGCGATGAACTCACCGATGAGAACAGTGATCTGAAAGCCGAGAACAAGCAGCTGCAACAGAAGCGTCAGATGGAAGACGAGATGGTTGCACACAGGCTGAAGATTCGTGAAGAGTCCGTCAAAATGGACGCTGATAAGCGCATCTCTGAGGCTGAGCGCAAGGCCGCAAAAGAGAAGGACGATGGCATCGCCAAGGTCAAGGACAAGTACCGCGACAAACTGGAGAACCAGCTGGAGAAGCGCGGCGACGAGATGAAGGAAATGTACAGCGAAATCCTCACTCGCCTGCCTGACGTGAACATGGCGATCAAGCAGAAGAGCTAACGTGGCAACCCTCGGTAAACCCATGGACCCGGAGTCTTACAAACGTGAGCGCTCCGGGTTCTGGAAGCGCCATGTCGATTTAGCCCAAGACATCGAGACATGGACCTGCGACAAGCGCAAGCTGAACGATGCGATCTCAAGGGCTATGCTAGACCCAATCTTTGCTCGCGAGTTCCACACCCAAGGGTCACGGATTCTCGACAAGCTGTGGGGCGAGGGCACAGCAGAAGCGTTCTCGTACCGCACCAAAGGCGATCAGGACAGGGTAAACATGAGGTTCGATATGGGCGCAACGCGCAGAAGATACAACGATGACGGAGCAGACGCTATGGCTTACTTACTTGGCACCAACAGCACGAGTACCACCACCACTGGCACCAGCATTAACACGTGGACAACGGCGAGCACTAACGCCTACATCCGCGACGAGATTGAAGCGCGGGTGATGAGAGATAGGGTCAACAACACACCGCCACCGCAGTTCAAGCCAAAGAAGAAGGCGCTGGTCAGGAACATGCCGTTCGCCTGCGCACAGGGAACCCTGTTGGCTACCCTGCAACGTGACTTTGACTACTGGGCTAAGGACCAGATGGAGCTGATCAGTGGCTGACTTCGTACACATGAGGAACATCGTGCAGGGAGAAGTCATCAGGATCAGGGAGCGTAGGCCGCTGGAGCAGCAGCCTGAGCTGCTCTCAGAGCTGATTGAGTTCCTGCAAGGCGAGATTACGTCTGTGACGATCACCCGGCTGAAGGCAACTGAGGAACTCTCAGAGGGTTGAACCGTCAGCGATATTCACACATACTGTGAATATGAACACGCTGACTGATAAAGTTTTGCCACTGCATGAGAAGGTTGTCCACATCGCCTTCGCCTGTGGCTGTGTGCGCACGTTCCACGTGGATCATCAGATGACAGCCCAGCGCTGCCCACAGCACGGCGACCACATGGTCTCGTCTACTGAGGAATGGGTTCGTCGGGCGAGGTCAGCTGAGCTGCCTTCTCCCTGTCACTGTTAGCCACGTCAACCACGTCGAACAGGTCAAAGACCAGATCGAGAAGATCGTTGACGGTGACATCCCCATCAAGCTGAGCGCTCTCTGGATAGTTCAGAGGGCGCGTCAGTGATTCCGGCAGGGGCTTGACTACCTCGATCGGGACTTCAACCGTCCGGGTCTGTGTCACCACTGATACCGATGGATCGCTGGCGCAGCTGGTGAGTAGTAGCAGGGCAGGCAGCATCAATACTGAGCGCCATAAGGTCTGCACATTCGGGAATGGTGTCGATTTCATCTTGTCGTTCTCTCTCCAGTCTGTCAGCCAGCGCACGTGCCGCAGCAAGCTCCTGACTGCGCTCTACCAGCACAGCCTCACGTTCGGCAGCATCTGCCGCCCTACCTGCCGTCATCGCGTCCAGCGCCACCTCAAGCTCTGTGATGGCAGCATCGTTGGTCAGGTTTGCAGTCACGCACTCCTGCGTCTGCTCTACCTGAGTATCGAGCAGGGCTTCCAGCTCACCGTTACGCTCGTATGAGTTCTTTAGCAGAAAGCCCATAACGCCAAGCACCGCTACGCCCCCACCAATCAGATATGGATTCATAAAACACCATCTCGCGCCTTTGATGGCGCAAATTTACAACGACCGTTACGAATCCTTGCCTCTTCCATGCCCTCAATGTGAGAGACGTGGCGACTGATGCCATCCACTTTGTCTACAAGACCAGCATGATCGTTATGAAGACCAGTTGCTGTGATCTGCAACTGTGTCACCATGCCACGCAGCTCAGCAATGCGCTCCGCTAATCGTGAATGCGAACTAAACAGGCCAACCAAGATAATCAGCGCCTGCCCAGCCAAAAACAACATTATATTCTCGTTCAATGTCCCGGTCCATTATGAGATGAAGAGCCGCCCCAGTAACTCTCGGTCAGGTCTTTCAGTATTTTCGATAAGATGCCCAGTATGACTGCGGGGAATCCAGCTGTAGCTGCCGCAGCTGCGGCACCAACAATCGGGTCTTTCGGCATTGCGTTCCAGTCAACACCAATAAACCAGTTCACCACGAAGTACCAAGCGTGAATGAAAAAAGCATAGTAGGTAGCCAGCACCACCCTCGGAATGACCCGGTAACTGTTGAGCAGCTCGGCACCTCGGTCCCAGTTAATCATAGCGAGATCGGCCCCTTGTACTCAAAGTGTGGCAGGTCATCGAAGTTCTGGTCATCGAGAATCACCTGATCCTCATCCCAGTTGCCGCCCCAGCGTATATCAAAACCAAGCGTTCTCCCAATGCCAATCACCAGACCAGCCATGTAGATGAAGCGCTTCGCGTCTTTCCAGTCGATCGGGTAAGGCGCGACATCAACGGCAGTAGACAGCCAGCCTTCCATCTCGTTCCCGGCACGATCATGCGGTGGGTTGTGCTTCGACTCACCCGGCCCGACCTTCGTCTTATTCTGCCGCAGCAGCTCAGCCTGACGGTCCCACGAACGACGACCTTCGAGAATCGAGATATCGAATTCCCTGACCACGATCTCCATGACCTTGCCCAGCTCAGGGCAGCACGTGTCCAGCTGCGCTCGTGAGGCTTCTCCAAATGATGGCATTAGTTACTCCAAAGTTTTTGCAAGTGAATTAAGCTGCCGCTCACCCAAGTCGTTATTGACCATTTTCAGCAGCTGAAGAGTATTTGGAGCGTTATCTTCTAGGCGACGTAGGAACGCTGTTGAGTCGTCCACTCCGAAGTTGTCAATCATGTCGATCACCTGACTGGTCTCAAGAGGACGGTCAGGGTTGTACTCACCACCCGGTCGCAGCTTCCAACCTTCCTTGAACAGCGTGTTGCGTGTCTCTTCAAGGACATCGATCTCCTTCTGCTTGTCTTTCGGGTCCATCTCTTCATCGAGGTGGATGTACTGGATCGCCCGGTTGATCTCCTGAATGTTTTCGCGCACACCCTCAAGCGCACCAGCTGCACGGATATATGGCTCGTGCTCCTTATGGGTTGCCAGATACTCATCGACATTGCCCAGCTTCTCGTGGAACGACAGCGATCCTTGAATCCTTGTCGTCTTATCGAGCAGCTCGTAGACCTCAGTCTCGTACTTGGTCCTGCGCGGTGGGTTCTCACCGCGAACAAACCTGCCAAGCACTGGCACGTCCTGAACTTCCCATGCCGGTGGAGCTGGGTAATCGAGCGCACGCTGCGTCACCATGTCTGCGGCTTGCAGCATGTAGCGACCGATGGTGCCGGTGTAGCCTGCGTACAGGTTCTGAAGGTGCAGCGGAGAAGCAATGTTGCCCTCGCCGTACTTCATCTCAGGCATGAACTTCGCCAGCTCAATCATGGTCGGGCTGGTTCGCGTCCGGTACTGATCCTGCGGCAGTCGCTTCTGCTCGTAGTAGCTGACGATCGGTCGATCCGTGAAGTAGTTGTGGTTGTTCCTCATCTCACGGACTGGCGCAAATGTCTGCGGGATAGGCGACATCGAGAAGGTCTGCGCGAGCATGTGCATGTACTCCCGCATCAGCGTCTTGCCAGCATCGCTCTCCTTGTCGTAGGCGTAGTTGAACATCATCTCTGGGATGGTGTTGAAGATAGCGCCAACCTCGAATGGCTTCGGCAGACGGTAATGCTTGTCGCCAATCCACCAGTGGAAGTAAGCATGACGATCCCACATCTCCAGCGCCTTGTAACGCTCGTCGTCCTTGAAGGCACCGTACAGTGCCAGCCCAGCCAGACCGATGATCAAGCCCTTCATGGTGAAGGCGACCGGGTGCTCGCGTGCGCCGCGACCAAGACGGTACATGCCCTGCGCTCGTGCGTTCATGAACGGCACTGTCTGGATCAGGAACTGAACGACAGGCCAGTCGCCACCCATGGAGAAGTCCATTAGGTCCTTGGCTTCGTATGCGGCCTGCTTCTTCGACTTGCCAGCTGCAATGGCTGCGTTGTAGATCGCCATGCGGTTGGAGTTCTCGATCGATGAGCCAAGGTGCTTCCACGCCCTGATCAGTTTCATCGGGGAGTCGAGCACCGTGTTCGTGAAGCTCTTCTTCTTCATGGCAGCTTTCAGCAGCTTCTTCGTCTGACGTGGGTCACCACCAGTGATGTACCCGTTCTCAAACGCAGCGCCTGCTCCCACCAAGGTGCGCATGGCTTCGTCTTCCACCAGCGCCTCAGTGAAGCCCTTGATCGCAGACAGTACCGGCAGGTTGCCATGGTCTCGACCGACAACGAACGCTGAGCCTGTGTCTCGAATGAAGTTGGCAATCATGAACGATGGGTCAACCGTGATCAGCGTCGTCAGCAGTCGCTTCGGTGCGCGGAACAGGTTGATCCACTCACCGAAGTGCTTCTTATTGATCGATGACATCGATCGGTACAGAAGCATGTCGTCGGTGTAGTAGTACTCACGCTTGCCGTCACGCATTACGCTGATCACACCGTCACCTGATGGTGCCTTCATAGCAAACATCTTCGACATGCCGGTAAGCGCCTCTTTCGGGATGTCGCTTAGGTGTATGCCTTTTTTGGTGTCTGGAACGATGATGCCCCTGTCGAGCATTACCTTCTTTAGCTGATTCATCGGAATCATCTCAGGCTTCCAGTCCATCGGCTTTTTGGAAACAATGCCTGAGCCACGTAGCGCATCAACGGCTTCGAGCGCTGCGTTGTTCTTCACAGAGGCATCCACCAGCTTGGTGATGTTCATGAGGATGTTGCCCATGATGTCGCCTACCCGCTCATCCTTACCAGTGAGCCTGCGGATCGGAGCACGCTGGTTCGCAATACCAGCTGTCGGTGACATGCCAGAACCAGCAAGCCGGTCATCGCCTACCCGATAGAACGGCACATAGTCTGCATTCTCCCAAGTGGGCCTCGACTCAGCGTCAATAATTCCAGATGACTCACCGAAATCGAGCATCTTCCTGTTGAACTCAGCATAGTCTTTCGCTACCCGCTCGAAGTGCGGGAACTTATCGCCAAGCCTGATCATCGCCTTGATTTCTTTTGGATCAAACAGGTGCTCCCTGCCCTTGCTGATCAAGTCATTGATCGCTTCAATCGCATCACCGACATCGTTGTTTCGCGTATTCGCAGCCTGTTTCTTTTCTTCGAGCCGCTTCTTCGCTTCATCGGCAAGGCTCTGGTCGGACATCGCGCTGTCAAGCACACGATCGATCGCAGCCTCAGCCTCTTCCTTGGTAGCGCCAGCCTCTTCCATCAGGCGCTTAACCCAGTTGTATTTAGTGCGAGCGTAGTTCTTCCCCAGCACCTCACGAGGATCGATCTTGCGACCAGTCAGCTTCTTCTTGCGGCGCTTACCGGCACGCCCCGGAACGATAACCTCGTTGATGCGCTTGAGGATCATATCCTTGGCTTTCTTATCGACAGCCGATACACCGCTCACTGGTGAGGCAGCAGCTGCTGCAACGGCACCTGTCATTTTCAGGAAGTCGCGACGATTTATGCCTCCACCTTCCTCACGGTAGCCGTCTAGGTAGGCGAGCAACTCGAACACGTCGCCACCGAAGTGCTTGGCGGCATTGGTAACTAAGCGCTGCTGCTCTGGGTTAAGCTCTGCAAAACCTTCGAGCATCAACCCTTTGGCACGCTTGCCTGCCATGTATAGGCCCCACTGATCAGGGTCGCTCAGGATCGGCTGAAAGATGTCCATCAGTCCCTTGCCCTTATTCACGACAATGCCGTCTTCCCAGACCGGATAACCGTAGTACAGAACAGCCTTCATCATGGAGTCGAGCGATGTTGTTAGACGTGCGCTCATGTATGCGCCCTGATCTTCGCCAGCCTGATTGAGGGCGCGACTCAGCCCATAGAACTGATCGACCATACCTTGAACCGCTTCCGCAGCAATACCTTCCCTGAACTGATTGACACGCTTTCTCAGTGGGGTCTTCTTGTAGCCAACCTTCTTCGCTGCCGACTTGAGGTCTGGGTCGCTCTTCGGCTCATAGTGGAACGGCGCAACTGGTCCGCTGAACTCTTCGCGCATCTTTTCGTTGATCGGGAAGTACATGACCTTCACGCCCTCGCGATCGCTGCCGTAGTGTTCCTCGATGTAGGTGTTCAGCCTGTTCTGAGCGTAAGTCTGGTCGGTGAACACATCTTGGATTACCGGACCATTCTTCTCGCTCATGATGACCCAGCCGTGCATCGAGCCGGTCATCTCAGCCACGTACAGGCGACCATGCTGTTCAGCGATCTGCTCATCACGCTTGGGTGTCTGCATGGTGGGCTGACCCTCTTCTTCCTGAGCCTTGCGCATGTTGTTAGCTGTGACGTAGGTGTCGGAAATCTGCACACCGTACTTCTTCAGCTCCTTGTTCCACATGCGGACAGTGATGTCCTCATAGGACTTACGAGCACCAGCGATGCGAGGATTGGTGAACGTCTCCTGATAGTTACCCGATATCCTGCCGCCAACGACAATACGAATCTTGCCACCAGCGAGCTTCTCATCAACCATGCCACTGGACAGGACATCACCAAGCGGCTCGCCCGTTGGTATCTGATCAGGGTCGGTCTGGGGCGACGGTCTTCCGGCATGACGCAGGTCATTATCGATGGTCTCATTTACAGCATCGTCGTCTCTGGCAAAGCCCAAGAACTCATTGTTCGACCTGCGGTAGACAGCCTGTACGCTGTCAGCCGTCCTGCCGATGATGTAGTTGTCGCGCAGGTTGGGTGGACCCATGCTGCCATCTTGCTGCTGGCGACCCATGGTCGGGACTTCGATCTTGCCCTTCTCCTGCATCATGATCGTGCGAGTAACGTCAGCACCAAGCACTGGCACCATGCTGTTCATGGAGACGACGATCGGCTTATCGGCTTCAGCCCAGCGAATGACGTAGACCTCCTGCTCTTGACCGCGAACTCCAAGTGACTCCTTGCTCCATGTAATGCGAGACGTTTCAGTAACGTCCCTCATACCGAACCCACCACGAGTGGCTGATGCCGTTCCGTTGTTCCACATCACACCGCCGAGACCTCGACGCACTGCGTCTGAGATCAGGAACTTCAGTGCGAGTGGTCGCCACTGCTCATCTTTTGATACAGGGCTTTCGGCATACACCCCACCAGTACTCAGTCGCTTCCCAAGCGTGACGCTCTGCTCAAACACCTTGTCCATCTTCTGCGACTCGTCGCTCATCATGGAGAGGTTTTCGAGGATGTTGCCCTTGACCAGTGCCCAGTTAGGACCTGCCTCAGCTGACTCTGCTGGTGCTACTGCTGCTGGTGCTTCTGCCGGACCAAACGGTGCGCCCGGTGGTGGCACGATGTTGTTTGAGTTGTAATACTCAACGATCTGGTCGTTCAGACCATCCTTCGCATCACTGAGATCGTACTCGTAGTCGAACTCATCGCCATCAATGATAATGTCGTAAGCATCACCGGGATCAGCGGCCTTGATTTTTATCTCGACGTATGAGGTTGGCTCATTGTCTGAGTCCCACCTGATCGGCAGACTACCCAAGATCAGTGCAGACTGACCCTTTTCGTGCCACATCTCACGAATCTGCGTGTACACGTCATCCATGAGCGCGTCATCGCTGTACATCTCCGTGCGGTAATCGTTGCGCTCGTCCTGAAGGGCTTCCTCAGCAGCGTCGTTATCGACTGTGCCGTCCTCATCAATAATCACATTGGCGCGGTAGGTGTCACCCTGTCGGCTAACACCATCGAAGCTGTCTTCAAGTGCGTCCCAGTCCGACTCGGACATGTTGGAAAATGCCTCATCGACTATCTGTGACTCGATGTCGCCGCGTTCGTTTTCCTCGAACTGGTAATACGACATCACACCTTCAGCTCGCATCGCATCGCTCTGGTCCTCATCAACATCCTCTTCTTCAAGGGAGTAGAAATCGACCAGCTCGCTATAGCTGTAGCTGCCGCTTGCCTCAGTGCCGTCGCTGTCATCGCCACGGTTGAGTCTGTCCTGAGCGATACGACGCTTCTCATCAGCATGGTTGTCGAACCATGTGTTGATCAGTTTGGGTATCAGGTCCTTGGCTTTATCAACGTCAGCCTTACTGCCAACAACCTTCACATCGATGAAGTCATCACCAGCCCTCACCGCCCTCATACTCAGAGCGTTAGGCTCGATGTCACCGTGGCGACTGATGCGACTACCTGCGACAATCTCGTTCATCAGAGACGGCGCATCGAAGCCAGTCATCATTGCTGTGTTCGCGTCCTCAAGAACGGTTCGCGGGATACGAACCGTCGCCATCTCGCGAGTCTTCAGCCCAGACATCAGCTCCGCAATACGGGTCTTGTCAGCGCCCATCCTGCCGTATGCCACCTCCAACATCGGAGTCAGCTGGTACTCAAGCATGGGCATACGCAGACCCTCACCGTAGTCAGCGTTGCTTGCTACTGATTGCAGGTTCCTGCCGATCTCGCGCTGCATCTCATTTACATTTGCAAGCAGCTGTGTCCGGGTTTCTGCATAACGAAGCGTGTTGTGAATTGAACTTATAGCTCGATCAAGGTCACTGATTAGTGCGTTGGCAACCACTCTCGAAGCCATGGCATCGAGAATCTCGAAGCCGCGAATATCCAGCGTTCCCGGTGCAGAGAGTGAACTCGGCAGGTTGTCGCGGAACTCGATCACTCCGTCACGTGCGTCCTGAATCAGTTCGCGTACATTGTCCAGCTTCCTAACCGTGAATGACTTCCATGACTCACGCTTCTGGTCAAGCGTCAGGTCTGCCCATAGCTGCCCACGATCCTCGCGTACCCAGTTCTCCATCTCACCCTGCATTGACCCACCAGACGGTGTATCTGGCGTGCCATCGGTGAGGTTCAGGATTGGCTTGAACTCTTTCTCAAGTACGTTCCAGATGTCAGCTGCGACACCCTTACCGAAGCTATCTCCCACCATGGAGAGCAGGCGACGATTCTCTTTGTACTGCTTGTCAGCTGCATCCTTTTCGTCGCGTGAAGAGAAACCCTTGCGGAGCGCCTGCAACCAGTCTGACTGCAACTCAATGAGCGAGAGCATCTTGCCCTGCATTTCCGGGTTCGGGAACTCAAGCTCTGGCATCCCGCTCCAGTCGAGCAGCTCAGCCATGCCTGTGCGGATGTGCATGACGTTCTGGTCGTAGTGACCTGTGTAGCCCATGTCACCGTCGCGCCCCTCGCTCTTGATGAGCATGACGCGGAAGTCCTGATTAACCCTTGATCCCTGCGGCGACCACTCCGAGTACTCGGTCGTGTGCCCTGCCCAGTCGAACCATCGATCCATTGCCTTGTCGTAGCCGATGTCGTAGCCACGCTTAGCAGTCTTCGCGACCTCATCCTTGATCATCTGCTTCTGAAGGTCAGTGAGGTTGTCTATCTCTTCCTGAGTCAGGTCACCAAACAGTCTCTTCCGCGCCTGCGTGTTGTTCAGTGCCGGGTTCCGACCCTGCTTCTCAACGAAGATGCGGTAGGCATTCTCTGACAGCATGTGTGCCATCATCAGCTCTTTCGTCAACTTCGTTTTCTTCTGGTCCATCTTCTGCGACATGATCTCTGCGATGCGTGCTCGCATGAGTTCTTCGCTGACCTTGTTCTTTGATGGTCGAGATGGGAATGTCCACCGCTGATCCTCGCCATAACCATCTACAGCGGTCGGCTTCAGCGGACCTGCGATGAAGTTTGCCTCCATCGCATCATTGATCTGGTCAAGCTCTGCTGCAATGTGCGCAGGCAGGATGCCCTGATACCAGCGAGACGGCATGAAGTTGCCGTGCATCTGGTTCATGTAGCGTTCGAGCGTGCCGTAGGTGCCATCAGTGAACAGGTTGAAGCCTGACTTGTCACTCAGGCCGGACAGCTCAGCCTCGCGAGCCGTCATGTACTTCTCTTTCTGCGCCTTGATGATCAGCTGCTTCCAACCGTTCGGCGTAGTCGAGTCAGGGAACATCGGCACTTCGTCCGGCACGTTCTCCTTGCCACCGTACTGCTTCGCCAGCTCATTCTTCTCGCGGTTGTTCGGCTTGTAGGTTGCCGTCTGCATCGCCGTGATAAACCCAGCTTGGAAGATGTCGCGGTCGCGCATCCACGGCTTAGTGGTGTCCTCAAGTGGGTTCCACTCGAAGCCATCACCATGGCGCACGAAGTCTCGCGATCTTGACAGCAGGTCCTGCACGCGATCATCGTTCCAGAACTGCTCGCGGCTCTCATGCAGCGTGATCATCTTCTTGACCGGCGCGAAGCGATCCATCTTGCGACGAACCATGATGCTCTTAATCCATGCGACGAACCTTGCCCATGCGCTGCGCTGCTTCGGTGTGGTGAACTTGTATTCGCCGGACTTCACCTTACCAGCGATGTACGCAACCATCTCTTCACCGAGTAGCTGCTTCTGGTCAGGCTTGGTCTTGTCGAGTCCCAGCTGCACCGCATAATTGTCAGCGAGCCGTGGGAAAGCATCGACCAGATTGTGCATCTCTACACGCAGGTCAGCCTCATAACCGAACATGCCACGCACGCCGTAGTGACCGATCATCTCGTGCCAGATGGTCTCGACTACGTTGCTCTCGAAGCCACCGCTCTTCACGTTACCCGGAATGTTGGCTGGGAAGATGAAGATGCCGTTCTCAGGGTTGATGTGGTCCATGTAGCCACGCACACCATTCATGATTCCGTTGCCGCCCATGGCTATCAGCTCGTCCCTGATCTGCTGAGCGACCTCTGGGAAGTCACGCTTCAGCTCTTCGACGCTCTCCACAATGTGAATGTCGGGCAGGTTGTCCATATCCTTGGTCAGCTGCGCCCTGACGTACTCAGTCTTGAGCAGCTCGTCCACGGTTGCCGATGCCTCGATCTGCGGCATGAACGGCATCGATGGGCTGTAGTTCAGCTCTGGGTTGTCCTGTACCCACCAAGGATTGACAGGCTCGTACTCGAAGTCATCAGCGAGGTCTGCGTACCACTGACCGTTCTTACCAAGGTGACCGATGTTGATGTCGATCAGCGTCTGCGGGAACGTCTCTCGACCCGGCTGCGCGTACTCAGCATCACCTGTCAGCCAAGCAAGGTCGGCTGGGTTCAGCGTCTTCTCGACAATCAGGTGATTACTCTTCGGGTTGAACAGGAAGCTGCGGCCCTGAATGTTCGCCCTGATGCGCGGACGACCGCGCCTGTTCGAGACATTGGTAACCACACCCTGCGCTGCACCGTCAGGTGTCAGTATCTCGATGCTGTCGCCACGCTCAACCATGTCCTTGACGCGGCTCCAGTAGCGCGGCAGGTTGCCGCCCTCACCGCTGTCCATGTTGAACAAGCCCTGCTGGGCACGGTGACGATAGGTTGCTGCCTTCTTCTTACGGCTGGCGACGATACCTCGTTGCTGCCGATCCTGCTTCATCTCCAGCGACTGAGCATCGGCCTGCTCGTAGGTCTCACCCTTGCCCCATGTGATCTGCGGCGTGACAACATCCTCGCCTGCAACAATCTCGGTCTCGCTCAGTTCAGCTGCCGCTGCCTGCAATGCAGCCTCCAGCGCCTCCTGAGAGGCTCCAGTTACCGCGAACTCATCGCCGCCCAACCGGAAGACCTCTACGCCCTTCTGTTTCGCCAGAGCGTCTGAGACAGCCACCAGCAGCCGATCACCAGCTGAGTGGGACATGTTGTCGTTGACCCATGCCAGAGAGTCCACGTCGATCGCTGCGACGGCTGGCTGTGCCGTTTCCGGGGCAGGTCTCTTTTCTACTGCTACCGATCCCGGCGGCGGCGGCGGTCCTCTGCCATCCTCGTCCTCTGTCCATGGCGGCTTGCCATATCGGTCGCGAACATCGATGTTCTCCTGACGCTCATTGAATGCCCTGCGGTTCTGTGCGCCAGTCAGGTTATCTTGGAACAGCATCTGCTCCCTCTCGACCGGACCAGCTGATTCAATCAGGTCTCGCTTCACGAGGTTCTCAGGCTGACGACGCTCCTTGCCGGTGTAACCCTTGTCGAGACGGCCCTGTAGTCCACGTGCCTGACGATTGAGTTCCTTGATGGCACGTCTACCCTTCGGGGTGACCACGAGCTTGTCAGTCGTCTTGGTGCGTCTGGCGTAGCCCTCCTTGATCAGCGTCTCTTCCATCGCTGGGTCAACAGCCTCAAGGTTCTGCACTGCCTCAATTCCACCGCTCATGGCGTTCAGGTCTTCGAGCTTGACGATCTCTTCGTTGACCTTCCGTTGCAGTTCGGCGCGGTCCTGTAGTACCTGCTTCTCAGCCTGCTGAAGTTTGGTTGCTGTAGTGCGCTTCGACCTCGCTACAGCAATATCGGTCTTCATCGCGTTAGCACGCATCACCAAGCGGTTGAGCATCTTGATCTCAGTCTCTGCGGTACGACCGCCCTGCTTCTCAAGAAACGCACGCATTGCTGGTTCGGCTTTCAGGATGGCATCAGCTTCAGCCTTTTGCTTTTGTTCGAGCTGATTCAGCTCCTTGAGTCGGTCCATCGGTGTCGTGTTAGCGATGTGCTCAGGGTCTGAAATCTTGGCCTCAAACTTGAAGCGCTCATTGGTCTTCTCCATGAAGTCCGCTGTCGCTCTGGCAGCTGCTACGTCTTCCTTCTTCACGCCAACCGGCGCGTCAGGCTCAAGCGCAGCCATCATGCCGAACGGACCAGAGATCAGGGCACCACCACCGAACGCCTCGATGTATCGGTTGGGGTCATCGTAGATTGGATTATCAGGATCAATCGGGCGCACTGCCGCTTCGGTCTGCATCATCTCCATGACTTCTTGCAGACCCTCAGTGACCGGCTCACCGACCGCACCAACGGTACGACGCATCCCGGTATTTGACTGCACCATGCGACCAGCTGCGCTCTTACCCATCAGCCTGTTCATGGGACCGCCAGTCAGCATGGTGACTACGGCTGCGGTGTTACCGGCGTGACTCGCCTTCTCCTGTGACATGACCTGCTTCGCATCTTCTGGTGTCATGCCAGCCTCAACCATCTGGTTGAAGGTGTCGTTTTTCTCCCAGATTTCCAGCGGGATTTGTTCGAGCACACCGCGAGTTTCCTGCTCAAGGTGTTCCTTGACAAGGATGCCCTCGGTTGCACCGCCAGCCAACATACCGCCACGACCAGCTGCTGCCGTGCGTGCTTTATCCATAGCAGACACAGTGAGTCCGTATGACTCCCTCGCAGACGCACGAGCGGCCCAGCCGCCAGCGCCACGAGTAACCGCAAAGCTCAAGCCAAGCTCAGGCGCGTTCTCTGCGAACATCAGGAACAGTGACTCAGGATTGTTGAGCTTTGTGTTTGGGTCGCTGATTGATTCTTTCACCAACGGGTACAAGTCGAGCAGGTTCTTCATCTCGACGTTCTCGGTAAAGATAGGCATCTCGCGCTCAGCCAGCTGCTCTTCGTCGTAGTACTTATCGATGAAGCCTTTCGAGAACTCGGTCGCATGTGTCGCTGGAGACTTACCTGTCATCCGCTGCGCGAGCGGCAAGATAAAGCCCTCATACAAACCATTACCCCTCTTCGCGTCTGACTCCCAATCACGCATCGCTACCGATGCGCCGGGAAATGCAGGCTCACGCTTTCCGGCGTAATCAATTCCTTCATAAGAACCCGGACCAGTAAGCGCACCACCGGGGTCGTCTGCGCCAAATGGATTGAGCATGTGACCACCGGGTGTCCACGCTCCACCAACCCTGTTGAGCAGTCGAGCGCCAAACTCCTTGCGTTCTTCCCACCACTCATCGCCTGCGATATCCCTGAACGCCAGATCGTTTTCTGGGTTCATGTCGATCCACTCTTTGAGCTTGCGTGAATCGATGTCGCCGGGGTCAATGTCCCTTCCGTACTCTTCGCGAGCGAGCTGCATGATGCGATTTTGCTCTGCTTCAGGCAGGCCCTTATCACCGGTCAGAAGGAATCGCTGGAAGTTGTTGTTGCGCTCAATGTCAGCTTCAGCACTGGAGAGCGCGGCACCAGCAATGCGTGTTGATCCGTAGCCAGTCGCACCAACCGTGGCACGTGTGGTCGAGCCACGCTTATCCATTCGGTCCATCTGCTCAGGCGACATCGCTGACCAGCGGACCCTACCTGTCTTAGGATCAACTAGCGCCTGCTGCTGCAAGCTGTTTACCGCACTGGCACCGTACTTGGTGTTCTCGTTTCTGGATATGAACTCGTTCCACTGCTCTCGGTTCGGCCTGTTTGCCGGGTCCTTGAGTAGCTCCATGTCATGTTCGTACTGACGCTGAGCCATATCGCGCTCACGAGCCATCTGCTGTTCACCAGCTTGTGCGTACTCTTCTGGGGTCCACGGCTTATCCGCTGACGGCTTCCTCACCTTTGGCTGCGCGAACGACCCATTCCTGTTGCTCAGGGCGCGATCGATCTCAGCGTCAGTAGACGGCTCAGCAAGAGCAGGACCGCCCATCTGAATGGGGTCCTGATCCATGTGTTGTGGCAATGCTGCGTTGGTCGGTCGAAGCCCCTCTTGCTCCAAGCTGGAGTCGAGCTGTGCTCTGATTTCGTCTTGTCTCGCCTTTAATACATCAACAGCTTGCTGGTCGCCTGCGGCATTGGCACCATCTATCGCTCGCTGGATTTCCTCGATTGTGGGTGTTGACATTTCGCTCTCATGTTATGGGTTGGAGCCGTACTGATCCATTGCGTTACTGAACGCATCTTCAGCGCTTGGTGCTTGTGGTTTCGGTGACAGAGCACCGCGTGCTTCGACCTGCTTTTTCGATGCCTCACCTGCCAGCATGAGAATCTGATCCTCAGTCAGCTGTGCCGTGGGAACCTTCGTGCCATCTGGGAGCGTTGTCTTTGCTCTCATGTTATCCGGCAGGCTCATGGTCTCTTTGCTCGCAGCGTCTGCCTTCTCTTTGCGAAGTGCGCTTGAAACCTCATCGAATATCTGCTCAGTCGTCAGGATGCCCTCAGCTGCCTGCGCGATCTTCTCATCAGACCAGCCGATCGAACGGTAGAATTCGCGCTTCCATTCACCGACACCACCGCGTGGCTCATTGAGTCCCTTGGCATACGCATCCGCACGTGTGGTCGCAGCGATAGACTGCTGCGTCATCGCGTCAGCCTTCTGCTGGTTCATCTGGTTCTCGATGTTCTGCTGCGCCATGGAGTCTTCTCTCTCCTGCGATGCCAGTCGTCTGCCAGTATGCCCAGCTTCCGCATCCAGAGCTGACTGACCGAATGCCCCACCAAGTCCTTTGTCGGCATTGACCATCATCGACGCGCCCCACTGGAACACGAATGTCGCCAGCTCTTGGCGAGTCATACCGCCCATGAAGCCGGTGACCTGATAGTCAGGACTACCCTCGTCCACCTCAGCTGTGGTCGGGTCGTCGCCACCTTCCTTACCCTTCTTCCACCAGCCCTTGAACTGCTTCCATACGTTGTCTTTCTTGCCGTCAAGATCGATGTCGCCGGTCCTGTCCTTGTAGTCAGCAACGTCTTGGCTGAGCCTCTCTGGATTAACAGCTGGCGGTCCAGAGACCATGCGATCAGGTCCGCTCATCTGGGCGATCATTGGGTCAACTCGTTGGGTCAGTGCGCCGCCGCCTTCAACCTCTTCTACAGGCTCGTCAGGTGTTAGTGCTCCGTTACTCATTTGTCACCTCCAGCTGGTGCTGGTATGCGTTCAACTTCCTGTGGCTGGCTTTCCATTTTCTTCATCTTCTTGTTGCCACGGTACTCCATGAGCTTCTCGCCTTCATACGTCTCCAGTGAGATGCGCTTCCGGGCCTTTGCCAGAATCTTCGCCAAGTCATCTTGGCTCTCCGCGCCCTGCACCTGAGCCATAGTCATTGCCATGCGCATGGTCGCAGTGTCTTCGTCAGTGATCCCGGTCCTTACCTCTTCTTGCAGCTGCTGCTGCATGGGCTTGTACACGATGCCCTCGACAGCCCTGTCTTGTTCCTCACGAGTGTTACCGATACCCAACGCCTCATTCATTTTCACACCGATACGACGAACCTCTTCCGGGTCCATTTTCGCTTGACTGCCGGTCCTGTGTGACGCTGCATTCGCGGCCCTGCCGATCATATCGAGGCTCTTCATGGAGCCAAGCTCCTTGATGTTCTTGCTCCAGTATTCGGTAGGCGTGCCACGGTCCTGCACAAGGTCCATTTTGTTTTGAGAATCAGCACCCGCACCAGCCTGTTGATCTGGTGCTGCATTGGACAGGGGTGCGCCAATGTTCGCACTACCACTACCGGGTGATGCGGGTGCCAAAGCTGGACCCTGCCCCTGCGATTGAGGGACAGGAGTAGTCGGTGGAGCACCAGTGATCGACTGTGGTTGCCCAGCCAAGGCTGGTGATCCGGTTTCGTTCGGTACTGCTGGCAGTGTGCCGATCAGTGGGTCTTTCATGAGTCACCTCCAAAGAGGCTGGGGTAATCGACAATCAGGAAGCCGTCTGGACCGACAGTACTGATGTCAGGGTTCTCTTGAGCAATGACACCGAAGTTCGGACCAGCGATGCCAAGCGCGATTGCAATCGGCTTCCACGTCCACGTGTAGAAGCGTCTGCCCATTCCGGTGAACAGGTACGTGATGTTGTCTTTCAGATTCTCATCACTACCGTATGCCGATGCCACAATGCTGGCGATAGCGCCGACCACCTCAGCGGTGTTGTCCTTCTTGACCACCGTCTCGCCTGTCTGCGTAGTCGTGTAGGAACCCTTTGTTCCCTCAAGCGCGGACACGACCCCCATCAGCTGTCGGAAATCCCAGTCTCGCTCTTCTACGAACTGCTGCCAGTTAAAGTCGAGCATCGCCTGCTGCACGCCACGATCTGTAGCGCCGGTTGTCATCAGCGTGGAGATGTCGGTCTGGGATGCGTCGATCGCTGCCCCACCAAGCTGTTGGAATCGACCGGCTGCTTCCATGTCGCGTGCCCGTTCTTGTCCGAACTGGTTCGCGCTCCACTCGTAGGCTTGGGCGTAGCCCTTGCCATACAGGTCACTGATGCCCTGAAGCGTCTTCTCGGTGTTCTCAGAGCGCATGAGAGCCGCCCTACTGCCGCCGAAAGCATCCATGGATGAAGCCCTGCTATCGAGTGCGTTTGCACCCATAGCGCCTGCCTCTCGTATCTCTCGCGCCGCAGGATCGAGTGCGCCCTTGATATACGGGTTCATCCACTTTTCTTGGTCCGCATCGGCCCATGAAGTTGCGCCACGATCCGCGTACATCTCAGCCTTGTCGAAATACGGCTGACCAATACCTACATTGTCACGAGCCATGGACACGCCCATCTGCTCGTTCTCAGATAGACCTGCGACACGATCACCTGTGTACTGCTCGTGCTCTGTTGTTCCAATGCGACGACCAATCTGGTTCGCTAGTTGAGCATTACTCTCAACCCACTTTGGCGGTGTGTAGGTGTTCTTGGTCGTCTTCTTTTGCTTGCCTCCCACTGGCTTCACTCCTGATGAAGTCACCTCCAAGGTATTGGTAGCCGTGCTGCTTGAATAGTCTATCCTTCAGGAAGACATCAGCATCAGCCGCCGAAACCCCGGCAACTATTGGTGCATCTCTTTCGTCAGCATGAGCGTGAGTGGCTTTCATAAGCGCCTCGAATGCCCCACCTTTCCGAAATTTCTTCTGCACATACAGCCATTCCAAGTACATGTACCACTTGGGTGACCACGGAAATTGATAGTTGGTGAGAGCCAGCGTCCCCACCAGTCTGCCAGACACATCGGCTACGAGAACGAAGCCTTCAGAAAGGGTCTGTGTTATCCAGTTGATTCCAACTGTGTGATCGACTGGTGGGTAAGCGCTACCCTCGTCATGGCACTCAATAAGCAAGCGTGCAATGTTCGAGGCATCTAAGGGCTTAGCCGGTCTGATCTTGATCGTTGTCATTTTACCCCCGATTGGTAAGATTTTTCCACTGCGTGATAATCCAGACCCGCAGCCGGTCTTCGATTTCAGGTGGAGTCAGGGCAACAATTAGCCCTCCAGCCACCATTCCAAGCACAAAAGTCAGCATGATCTTCCCCTATTTCCGATGCGTCTCGCCACCAGTGCCGCCACCACCACCACCGCCACCGCTGCCTTTCGGCTTGCGATTGCTCTTGACGAATCGGCTGACGATAAAAATAACGAAGACAGCCACAGCGCCAACCGCGACCCACTCTCCAGTACCCATGTTTGCGATCATTTCACTCATATTCTTCTCCTATGGTTCCCGCTCAGATTGCGCTCTGGACTCGCCAGAGAGCGTGAGGTGGTCCATGCGGATTGCTGGTGGACCACTCGTAATCAACGCCATGCGCGTACCCGCATGAACCGGCTTCACGCCATGCCATGTGACAGCATCCATCAGGACGGTAAGCCCCGGCACTGGGTCAATGAACTCGTAAGGATCATCCTCGCTGGTCCCACCAATGCCGAACTCGCCACCTGAATCAGCTACCGACAGGTAGGTCACCGCTGTCGTTGTCTCAGGGTGCCAGTTGACGGACTCGACGTGCGCGTGCGGATAGCCTCGAACCCAGCCGTTAAGAACTGGACTTTCAGGCGTTATCACGCCAACCCAGTAACCGAGCGCTCCACGGCAGTTCTCTGGCATCAGCCCTCTGACCCATGAGCGATACGGCTCTGGTGGGGCTTCATCATTGCGCCTGTTCACCGCCCATTTTCTGAGCTTGTGCAGGTCGCCTTCGTATGTGTGTGTCTCCATCAGTACACCAGCACCCCATTTGCAAAGAACCTTGAGTTCTCAAACGTGTACACCGTGTCTGGGTATTCTATCTGCTCAATGCTTTCGACCTTGACGAGAGCGCTGTTTATCGTCACAACCGGATCACCAATCTCAAGAACCTTAGCCATGCCAAGGTCTTTGTATTCGATAACAGGGTTGATAGCTGCGTAACCCTTACCTTCTACATAGATTGGGTGATCGTCAGACATCCTCAAAATGCGATCATCGGAGAACCGTACTTCATACATGGCGCGGCGCTCACGAGTAAGCACTTCTGTTACAGGCTCAATGCCATTCTCAACCCGAATTAGGTCACCTTCCATGATATTGCCAATAGCCATTTGCTTACCATCAGCCATTGTAATGAGCGTATCGGGCGTGAAACAGCAGAGAGGACAGGGACCGCCACCACCAGTGTACTCAGCGGTCCACGTGGCAGAGCTTGTGGTATCGAGTGTGTTGCCGCCCGACGCTGCGTCGTAGAACGTGAAGTAACTGTTGTTGGTTCTGAAGTCCAGAATGGTCGTCGCCGTGAAGTAGAAGTTCTGAATGGCATTAAGCTGATAGCGGGTGCCTGCGCTCTTACCTACGAAGGAGGTGCCAGAATTCAGGGTGTAAGCCACCCAGACCTCGGAAGAACTGCCTGAAGTAAGCCATGTGTTGACAGCCGAGCCAACCCCACCAGCAGCAGTGTATTCGTACTCTGCACCGTTGGTGTGGAACCGGATGCCAACGTAGACTGGTGATGATGCTGACGAGTTGTAGTCGCCGTTAGCAAGTGCCGACACTGTTGGACCCCCAGCACCGGCTGCTGCCGCCGTGCCATGCGGAAATACGCCAACTGATGTCATGAGATACCGCTGCCCCACATGTAATAAGTCGTCGTTGAATGTCTGCGAATAGTCATAACACCACCCGGCCCAAGCGTTCTGTTCGTACTGGCACCACCTTGGCGAGTCGAACCGTCCAGCCAATATAGCGTAGCTGAGTTCGTGCTGGCGTTGATAGTCACATTACCTGATGTGAACGCATTAAGGTACGTGAACACACCGTCAATAGGAAAATCGGTGTTGGTGCCAGCAAACAGCGTAACTGTACGAGCAGTCGAGGATGTCTTCAGTGAGCAGTGACCGCAGTTGACCGCAGTCAAGTTAAACGATGCGTCATTACTGTTATCTGGCAGTACGTTGAATCCGACATCATAGAGACTCTGGTTGTGATGCCTGACTTTCGCGCCAGAGGTTTGCCCTGTACCGAGCGAGGACTGTGTTTGGAACTCCAGATTGTTGTTGTAATACAGGGCAACATCAGCATTCGTCGTAGCGAGTAGTGCAGTGTCTGCTCCAGCAGTAACACTCAGCTCAAGGTTGGTGTCCGCTCGCAACTCAGTCGTGCTGTCGGGGTCAGCAAGCAAAATAGTGCGAGCCGTGCCACCCGCATCCTCTGCTAGGATTTGCATGGCTGCGCCATGACTATAACTACGCCAGTAGGGTCCACCAGTATTCCAGCCAAAGCGAGAAATTAGTGATCCTACTGAGGACGTGTAAAGGTCCATGTGGGAAGCTGTGCCTGTGCCATCTACACGGATACCCCCAGTGATATCCTGAGCATTTGCCAAAATGCCAGAGATAGCCGCCCATGTACTGTCACCACGCAAGTACGTGGATGAGCTGGCAGTACCAGAACCTAAGCGAGCAGTCGCCATCGTGCCGGTTGTGATGTCACCAGTGTCCAAAGCTGAGATTGAAGTACCTGTGTGCGTGTGTCCGGGGTTAGACCCAGAAGTTACATTCGCACCAGTGATAGTAGTGCCTGCCACAGTCCCAGTGACGGTTACATTGCCGGGGAACGTAGATGCTCCACCTGCTGCGCAAATAGTAGCCGTGTCACGACCAGCCCAAAGAGAAGCCCAGTTGTCGGGTGACGAGTTGACTTGAAGCCCACCCTCAGCATTGACGTAGAGTTGTTCTCCTGTCTGTCCTGTAGCGTAACTGACTGACTCACCTGCATTGATGATTAGGTAGTTGCCGTTGATGTTGCCCAGCGTGTTTACGTTGAGCAGGGGTGCCGATACTGTCCCTGTGAAAGTCGGGGATGCGCTCAGAACGACGCTACCTGTACCAGTCTTAGTTGTGACTCCAGTACCACCACGAAGGACAGCAAGTGTTCCAGTTGTAATATCACCAGCATCGAGTGATGAAATAGAGGAACCAGTGTGGGTGTGTCCGGGGTTTGCCCCAGTTGTTACGTTCGCCCCTGTTACAGTTGTTGCAGCTACAGTTCCAGTGACAGTGAGCGTTCCAGTGAACGTATCGGTTGTGTCCAGCAAATAGTTGCCAGCTGCTTGGTATGCGGTGTGCGTGTGTCCGGGGTCAGAGCCACTGGTTACGTTCGCGCCTGTTACAGTTGTAGCCGTGATTGCATCGAAGTCTGCATCGACCGTGCCAGCATCAATCCTTGTCAGGCCAGTTATGTTCCAGTCAGAATTGCCGTTGAACTCGCTGTTGAAGTTAGTGCCATCAGACCAGTCATTTTTAAGTTGCCGGGTAGCTGCTGCTGTACGACCGACTTCAGATGTCGATAGGGCTATTGTCCACCCATCAATAAGGTTTTCGTTATCCTGACCTTGGAAGGTAGCTGTGACTGACTCGATCCATATCTGTGGATACTCTTGCGTGTCTGTGGTCTCACCCAACTGAATATACATCTGGGCTGTTGTGTCGTCCGTCATGAACTTCACAACACCGAACGGTGGATTGCCTGTAGCTACCGCATTAGCAGAAATCCAAGTATCAGTGGTGGGATAATCATAGCCACCGATATTCAGTGTCCATGCTGAAGAAGCCGTCGTGTAGTCGAAGCCACGAATAACATAGTGGGCCATGTTATTGATACCGGCAGTGTTCGGCAGCGTAATCAGGAAGGCACCAGTCTGCCCACTTGTATCAACCTTAAACGAGCCACCCTTCGGGTACATGATGTGGCGAATCTGGTCAGAACCTTGAACGCCACCGTGCCAATGATCGAGCGGATTGTTGTTTATGACTATTGCTCGATCCAGATATTGTCCCGCTACTCCTATATTCCAGTCAGTAGTGCCGACAAAACCCTGCTCGAAATGGGTGCCAGTATGACGCATGTTCATTTCGTCAGCGTTAGTACCGTCATACAGGGCAAAGCCAGCGCCACCCAAAAACTTGAACCACGTCAAGCCCTGAAGAATAAAGTCATCTGTATTAACGCCAACCCAATTTACGTCTGTCCCATCATGGTTGATATACAACCAACTGAGATCAGTTGAATCGTAGATTTCAAGCTGCGCACCATCACGGAAACGGTAGGCATCTGGAGCGCCCATGTTGGTGAAGTCAACGTAATCCGTGGTAGAAAAATCAAAAGTAAAGACCCTGTTCGGCGCAGTACCACCAGAGTGCGACATGACAGCTTCAGAGGTCGCATCGCCATAAACCGTTATTGATCCATCCACCAACAGGGTGCTTGCATCCCACGTAAGAAGTGCGCTGCCCTCGATGCTGTTTGCTGTGGTTGCGCCGACAGCGATCTGGTTGTCGGTGATCGAACCACCAATTGTTCCACCGGCGGTCAAGACGGTGTTCGCGCCAGCCTCGTCGGTGAAGTTCAGCGAGTTATCAGTGCCTGCCCATAGCTGCCCATAGCCAGTTATATTTGCATGTGCGCTTGCTCGCTCAGCGAAGTAGGTGCCCTTCTCGAACATCGCGTAGTCGTTCGCACCCTCGACAATTCGCATGATCTCAACGCTGCCAGCGATGAGGGACATCTCACTCGCCGCAGCAGAACCAAGACCTGTTGTCAGGTCGCGGCGAGGACCAAGCGTTGGATTTGTTCTGGATGTAGCCTCGTTAGCCAGATAGAACGACGCGCTGGTCACTCCTGAGAAATGGGTCGCTGACATCTGGTACTTCTCTACTCCAGAAAACGTGTAGCGAAGGTTGTTACTCGGGTACTCATAGATGCCAGTATCGCCGTCACCGAAACCAATAGTAGGGGCTGTTGGTACACTTACGCCACCGGGGAATACTGTTACCGATGCGGCATCCATCGTGCCACCAGCAAGTGGGAGAAAGTCTCCACCGTTGCCAATCTCAAAGATCGCATCACTGGAGTTCTTCGAGTACAGCTTCTCATCGAGCAAGTTGATTGCAAGCTCGCCCTGCTCAAGCTGCCCAGCCGTTGGAGCGCCAGTCGTTGACTTGCGTTTTATCCGAATGACATTAGCCATTTGCCATCATCCTTTGGCGAACCGGATTGGTCGTCGCATTTCTTCCCGGTCCTTCCGGTTGTAAGGGTTGTACGGTACTGCCTCACCAGACGGCCCATAGTGACGCTTCACGATTGGCAGCTCATACAGAGACCGAAGGTCGCACCTGATTAGCTTCCAGTTCGCGCAGTTGCCGTCAGCGCTGCCTACGCTGGTCCAGTCATCGATGCGCGGGTCTTCCTTCTTATCCACGCAGATGACATCCAGCTCCATCATCTGGTCCAGCGCATGAAGCTGACCCCAGCCCAAGAAGAACTCCCCGTAAGGGAACGTCTCTGCCTTGTTCCTGCGGCACCATGAGCGCCACACCTGAACTGGATCACGCAGCGGAACG
The DNA here is from genome assembly GCA_030145205.1 of Desulfuromonadales bacterium. GTDB lineage: Bacteria > Desulfobacterota > Desulfuromonadia > Desulfuromonadales > BM103 > JAQYVZ01. The sequence continues at coordinate 26,250 of JAQYVZ010000022.1, forward strand.
ATCGGTGTTTCATGTGGCAGCTCATCGAGTAGCTCCCATATCAGACCCCACTCCCACGTGGTGTGGGCGTACTTCTTCTCACCGAAGCGATTCATCAGGAAGCGTGTCCCGCTATGTGGAACCGACAGGATCATTAGAATGAACCACCATCGATGACGAATGAGTCCAGTGTCGCAGCTACGTCCGTACCAGCGATATCCTCAAATGTCTTCGTGCCGCCGAACGTCTGTGCGCCAACCGAGACGTAACCCGGTGTCGTCTGAGTAGCCGCACTCAGGTTGTTCTGCACGATGGTCCAGCTTGCGACATTGTTCAGAACACCATCAGCTTCAGCGATCAGTACATCACCAACCTCAAGGATAGCTGAGCCGGTCGTCCAGTTGTAAGTACCGGCAACCGTAACCGTGTACATATCACCAGTCGTTGAGGTGATCGTATCAAGGTCCGGGCTACCAGCACCAGCGCCTGCGGTTGGATCGAACGCACCCTGATAGGTAACACCAGAGGTAACTGCTGTATCGACATAGGCTTTAACTGACTCAGATGTTGGCAGAGTCGTAGCAGAAGCTGTTGCCATGGTGTCGTCGTCAATGACGAACGTCCATCCAGCAGAGGCTGCATCGGTTGTCGAGACGAGATTGGCAATCGTCTTGCCGTTCAGCGTGCCCATGCCGGTAACATCGTTTGTGGTATCAGCAATGACAATGCCGGTCGATTGAATCGTCAGGCCACCAGTGCCATCGAACCGGGCAATGGTATTATCAGTGACCGTAGGACCCGGACCAACAACATCACCACCGCCTGCCGGTACAGACCAAGTGCCTGAGCCGTCAAGGAAGTAGGTTGCGCCAAGGTTGTTCGAGCCGGGTACGAGACCCTGAACCGTACTGGTTGTCGCGAACAAACTGAGCAGCGCTGTCGCTTCAGTGCCGGTAAGCTCGTCAACGATACCACCTGCGCCTGCGTTGTTGCCGAGGAATACGTTGTTTGCAACCACGTTCTGCATCTTTGCGTAGGTGACAGCATCAGCCGCAATGGTCGCTGCGAATGATCCTGTGCCCGTACCTGTGACATCGCCTGTCAGGGTGATGGTCTGGTCACCAGTGTTCGACCCTGTGAGTGTTGCTGTCGCGCCTATGGTTGTGGTCAGCAAGTCAGTGTCAATGCCCAGTGTCGTGAGCACCGCGCTTGCATCTGCGTCGTCGATAATGGTCGCGCCGAACGCTGAGATCGTCGTGCTGGCTGGCAGCGCGAACGTCGCAAGGTCAGCGTCGTATGAGTTGAGCAAATCGACGTAGAACTTGCCGCCAATTTCCTCAATGCCTGCGCCGCCCACACCGATATACAGGCGACCGTCTCCAGTTCCTTGTTGCTCAACATGCGCCAGCTCACCCTGAGCCAAGCCACTGGGAGCAGCCGCTCCCGTTGAGCGTTTGATTCTAATTACGTTAGCCATCTATATACCCTCGTTGGCGGTCAAAAGAAGCCACCGTCTGTTATCGAACTTAGGTTGACCCTTTTCAGGTTGCCTGCGTCGTCATCGTCGGAGATCAGCGCATCATCAGCCGCATCAGCTACGACATCCGTTTTGTTTGTGATCGCCAGTGGATCGACCGCTAGTGTGGTCGCTCCGGTTACTTCCCCTGTATGTGTCGCATTCGTGACCTTAGCATTGTTTGCCGTCACGTCTGTGAAGATGTCTATTCCATCAACCGTACCAGTGACGGTGATATTGCCTGTAACGTCGAGACCGTTGTCCATCTCGACATTACCTGCTGACCTGATTCGCATTCTCTCAACGGGTGTCTCAGTGCCGTCAGCTGAGGTCATGAAGGTAATCTGCCCCGGCATATCATCCTGACCGGGCGTGCCATCAACCTCCATCCTGATCTCTGAGGACAGTGAGTAGCTGTCTACACCATCCCAGCCAGCTGCAAGAAACGTCATCAGCACATCGTTGTCAGCCATTACCGCGTGCGTTGCATCATCACTCTTTGCACGAGCGCCAATCATCAAGGCTGGAAGCGTCGTAGAGTGCCGGTGAAGAATAAACTCAGCAGCATTCACCGCACCAATATCAGATACCTTCAGCTCACTTTCGTAGTTGGTTCCGTTGACCGTGATGCCGGTGCCCTCTGTGCCCGGATCACCAGCAATCATCTTTATCGCGACCAGAGCGCCAAGCGTGGCATCCCATGACAGCTCACCAGCAGTGTGCGTCCAGTTCGTGCCATCCACGTTGTACAGCAAATCATACTGCTGCTGCCCAGTGAGGTTGGTGTCGGTCAGCGAGCTGAGCGTCGTGGATGCGCCAGCAGCAGGTGATGCCACCCACTGGTTGGTGCCAGTATCGAATGTGAGTACATCCTCATCCGATGGCGATGCAGCGCTGACGTTGGTCAGATCATTGAGTGCGAGCGATGCAGCGCCCTGAGCCTGCGGCGTAAAAGCCGCACCATTCCAGACCAGTATCTGCCCTGTGCTTGGCGTGCCGGACACATCAGACAGGTCGAAGATCGACTCACCTGAGATGTCTGTCAGGTAAATACCAAGGTCGGTGATTTCGCTTTCAGTGTGGGTGTGATCGAGCGGAGCGTACTCGCCAGTGCCTGCACCGTCGAGTGGGTCGGTATTGAACAGACTGCGGCTATCTATCTCAAGCTGGTTGAATCGCAATTCGAGCGCGGAGACCAACTGCCGCATATCTGCGGAAGTAACCTCTTGCTTTGAGAATGATGGAAGTGCAATTCTGTTAGCCACGTTTTCCGTGCGCCCCTGCTCGTCCTCTCCATTGGCCCATGCGCCATTTATCGCCAGTGCCGGTTGACCTGACCTCCAGCGCAATCTGTCGCGCCCTGATTCGCGTCGAGACCTTACGTGTTCCCTGAGACACCGTGTAAGGACCCTTCTCGATTCTAGTTGCTGCCTGCGGATATTTCAGCCCAGACAGGTAAACGTCAACCGATCCCTCAAGGGTCAGGAAGTCTGGGATCAACTGATCAACGTGCATCAGCTCTTCACCAGCTTCTGGGATTTCCATATCGAACGATCGGGCGTAGCTCTCCATCGCTGCGCCATTATCGTCTGTGCCTGTTTCGTGCTGATACAGGTATCCATCTGCGCCTGCCGCATACGCTTTCTCCAGCAGGGGCGATCTATCTGCCCATGCTGTTCGAGCCAGCTTGCCCGTTGCCCACGATCCCTCTTCATAGTTGAACATCACATATCGATTTACCTCGACCGGGCTGATGTCGAAATCAGAGGCAGTCAGTGAGCCGACCGGACCTATCGCGAAGTTGTAGAAGCGGTATAGGTCGTTGGTGACACCCGGTGCCTGATGAAGCCCTGCCGTACCAGTGGCGAACTGAGTCAGCTCAGTTGCGTCCAGCGCGAACTGGAACGCCTGCGTGCCGTCCACATACAGCGTCAGTGTCGGTGTATCGAACTGCGCCGTCAGGATGTACTTCGTGCCAGTCGCCATGGCAGAGCCTGTCAGCGTCGTGAAGTCCACCGTGTTGGCTCCCTGATTGACTGGCGCTGCAACACCGGCTGCGGTTTTCTTCCAGACCTCAACCCGATTGTCTGCATAGTTCAGCTCGAACATCAGCTGCTGGCAGTCATCAGCATCAGTCTCAGAAGCGCCTGTCAGGTCAGTTCTCAAGAAGCACAAACCTGCCCTACCAACACCAGCGCCGATCGATGGGTTCACGTCAAGCTCGATCGCGTACTCGCTCTCTTCCGGCGTGAGAATCGGCTCATCGTTGGTCAGGAAGTAATCGTGTTCGTAGTTGTTGTCAGCTGATGCGACGACCTCAGTGAAGCCAGTCGAGTCGAAGCCGTAATAGTAACCAGTGTCGCCGGGACCACCCGGATCGTAACTGGTCGCATACGGGTCATCGATGGTGACCGTGCTGGCAGTGCCATAGCGACCAGTGGTCGAATTAGTGATACGCACATGATCAACAGTAGCGTCCGTGCCAAACAGACCAGCATCGCCGCCGAACCTTATTTCTTGCGTAACTCCGGTCGGGTCTTTGGCTGTCAGGCTGGTTGTCGTGTCGATCAAAGAAACTGTGCCAGCTTGAGGACCGAACCAGACACGCTCGACACCATTGCCAGCGCCAGCTGTGTAGTCACCCTCAACGATGACAACGTAATTGACACCTTGAGTGAGCGTGACCACCGGAGTCAGGCTACCTGAAGTGGTGAATCCAGCGCGAAGCCGGTACTGCCCACCTGAGTAATACACACCCATATTGAGCAACTGGAAGTCAGAGTCACCGACTTGCATGACGTACTTCGTGCCAAAGGTGTGCAGCGTATCCAGACGAAAGATGATCTCGTAGGTCAGGAAACGACCAGTGCCGTCCCAGTCAGGAACGTCAGCAAGTTGAATCGGGAACTCAATGTATTCAGTTGCTGCCGCTGACCCCAAGTCACCCGAAGAGGTATTCAAGATCGGAGATGTGGTGCTGATCTGAGTAGCGCCATTGAAGGTCGCCGCCGCTGCATAGCTCGATTCTTCCGTGTACGTGGTTGCCCCGTTAGCTCCCTCGAAGTCAGCCTGAAAGAGGACATCGTTGTATAGATTGGCAACACCATCTGAACTGTTTGCCACCTCGTAGCCCGGTGGAATGGTCAGGGAGAAGTCATCCTGCACCCATGAGTTCGGATCGTAGGACGGATAGAACCACCAGATTTCATTGAACTCGCGATTCAGACCACCGTAAATCTTGTCCTTCTGCTGCACGTTGAGATTGTCGTACACGAGGTTGCGCACATCGCATGGCAGCACCTTCACGATGCCGTCATAGATGTGGAAGTCGGCCTCAGCCATGAAGATGACCCGGTGATCGATCGATACAGCACAGTTCGGCCCAAGGATCGAGACGTTCTCACCCACGATATTCAGGCCGAAGACATCGAAGCCGCCCACGAACGGCAGCGTGTGGACGCTGACATCGGTGAATACGATTGTCTCAAGCCGTGAGCGCACGCCTGCAACGATTTTGGACCCTGAGTAGAGCCGCAGGTCACCTGACGTGTTCGTGCTCGTAGGCACCCAGTCATTCAGGTCCTCAGTCGAGCACCACCTGATGAGCATCGGATCGAAGGAGGTGTTGAAGTAATCGTAGGCCCCCAGAGCCAGCACGTGCCTGTCTCGCTGTGATACCAGCATGTACTCGTTGTTCGGTGGCGCATCGCCTCCCAGAGCGACAGCACGCTGTCCTGTGCCCTTGGATCGATCCCACCAGTAGATAGCTCCACCGCGTGGGCTGGCAAGTAGGTCCTCACCCCATGTGTCGAGCGACCATGTACGGATGCCCAGAACGAGCGTAGAGCCTGTCCTCGCGTTTCCGTAGCCTTCACGCCCGTATGGTCCGGTTCCATAGCCTATCGCTGTCACAGCGCTCTCAGCGCCTGCTGAGATGTCGTACTGGTAGTCCACGCTGCCACCGCCACCAGAGACCGTTGAGGTCGCGGCTGCGGTGTGCAGGATGCGGTACGAGTTGTTGTCCACGATGCTGTTGACTTGGTACTCGCCATCGATGGTGATGCCGCCCACTGCCGTGGCGTTCGAGTAGCGCACGTAATCACCAATCTGAGCGCCGTGGTTGGTGTGATTGACCACCACGATGTCTGACGAGATGGTCGTGTCGAACGGGTTCGTGAGCGTCCCTGAGTCCCTCAGCGGCGTGATGTCGAACAGTATGCCGTCCTGCCACAGGTAGAGCTTCGTGTCGGTCGCTACAGCTGACCACTTCTTCGAGTCCAGTGAGGTCCAGTCTCGCAGGCGACGACACGTTCCCATGAACTGACCTTGCAGCCGCACCCATCCACCGATCTTCTCAGCCAGCCCCTTGCGGAAGCGAACCTTGTCCATTGTGTACCAGCGCCCTACAGCGCCGCGCTCAGACTGTTCCGTGTACTGCCCCGGACCAATCGGTAGATCGAATATCCTTTTCTGCGTCATTACGGCTCATACTCCACACCAGCTGAAAGCAGGCCGGATGCTGCCGGTAGTGTTTCGTCATCTCGCCTGATCTCGAAAATAGCCTGAGCGTAGCCAGACGCGGTTGACCGTATGACCAGCCACTGTCGTAGCGCGCTGAGCTGGAACCAGTCGCCCGGAGTGCCCGTAGGCTCGTTGGTCCAGTTACCACCCTCAGTGGTTGGAGAGACGCGCACGAAATAATCACCTGCCGTGATCGCATTGCCGACATACCAAGCCGTGGTGAGGTCTACGCTGCCTGAGTCGGTGTCGGTCTTCTGAAGTGTGCCGCCAGTATTGTTCTCGAACTCCCAGCCGTAAGATCGCTGCGGATGGCCGATGCCGACATGGAAGCCAATAACTTCGTCAATTGGTGGGATATTCAGGTAACCGTCAACCTCGCCCTTGACCCTGTTTTCAGAGCGCAGTGTGGTCTCGCCCTTCACGCCGTTGAACGTAATCGTAGCTGCACCAGCTGGACGGAATGCACTGCCTGCGTCACCGCCAGCGCCACCGTTACCTGATACCGGACCGAACACAGCGCTCTTCGGGCTGGCAAACTGACCATGCGTTCCAGCAAAGCCGTAGCTTGCACCATCGCCACCATCATTCGTGAGTGACGTGCCGCCAGCACCACCACTGCCAGCTGCTGTCTGACTACCTGCTGTGCCAGCCTGCGCTACTGGAGTGCCTGTCGGATTACCCGCAGCACCACCCGCAGCATTGCCCCAGCCAGCACCGCCGCCGCCGCCGCCACCCGGAGTACCACCAGTGCCAGTGTCATTGTAGCTGCCACCACCACCGCCACCGCCGCCGCCGAGTAGGTAGCCATTATCAACATTAACATTGACATTGAAGGTATTTGAGTAGATTGCGTGACCGCCATCGGAACCTGAGTTGCCTCTCGTACCTGACGCACCATTGTCATTGCCACCGCTGCCACCTGAGCCACCAGTGCCGATAATGCGACCGCCATTGATCGCCGTGAACTGGAAGGTGCTGGAAGGATGGAAATTCTGCGAGATGATGATCTCTGCTGCATCAGCATTGTCCACCACAAAGGTCACTTCGACCGGACCTGCCGGACTGCCCAAGTACGTGAACAGGTCGCCAATGTACTCGTCTGAGGTGATCTCGACGTTCGTCGTTACGCCACCTGCAATTAGCGATGGTGGAAATCCAAACATTAAGCGACACCTTTCAGGATTGAGCCAATCCACCTCGCGCCAGTTACGGCAAGATTCGTACAGTACTCGAAGGCGAGATAGTCAACCGCATTGATTGCCGTCGAGAGCACTGGCGCATTGCCGCCCTCGAAGATGTAGGTGTTCGACTGGAATGAGATTGTGCGACTGCCAGTGCCATCCTGCTGGATGACGATGCTGAAGCGCTGACCGTTCTGTGGTGAGCCTGACGGTGCGTTCAGCTGATAGTTGCCAGCCCACACTGCGTAGAACGAATCAGAGTCCGCGATGTTCGGCGTGATCTGCCCTGTGACTTCAGTAAGCGCAGCTGCACGTGTAATGACCTGACCAGCTGTCCATGTTTGCTGGAGCGCCTTCTGTGCGTACTCAGCGCCTGCTACACCGATGAGTGCGTCCGCGTCGGTCGCCGTGGTTGCAGTACCTGCCGTGGTCGCTGTCGCTGCCGATGCAGCCAGCACATCAGTGCCATTGCAGAATATCCACTGACCCTCGCCATCTGGGATGGTTGGGCCTGTGCCTGCTACCGTCTTGAACGTGAGGTTCTCACCGCTGTTGTTGACGGCGAGATACACCTTGCTGCGCGTTGGTACGATGATGTTGGTCGCGCCGCCCGGAGTGCCGCCTACCGCAAGGATCATGTAGCGAGAACCATCGGCTGCGGTTGGTCCACCAGCCGTGTCATCGAGCGTGTAGTCGGTTGCTGCAACCAGAGTGATGGTCGCTGCACCAGCGATAGCGTCTTCGAGAAGCTGGATCGCGCTATCGTTGAGAATCTGACCCCATGTATCGGGGTTCTCATCCAGTGCCTGCAAGGTGAGCTTGAGTAGCGGAGAGTCAGTTGACATGTCTTACCTCTGGTTTGTAGGCACCGCTGGCACTTCCAGAGGTGTCAAGTTGTATCTCTGATTGAGTAGCTCGTAGGTCTCCCGTTTCGCGAGCGGCAATGCCGCAACGTACTGTTCAGTCCACATCGGCAAGCGATCGTCCGACTTCAGGAAGCCCTCTGCTTCAGCCAGACATGCCTTGAACAGCACGTCATCCTGATGCAGGGACAACCACGTAGTCGTATTACCAGCCGATAGTCGCGTTGGACGAGTCACGCCACGTGCATTCAGCGTGTAAATTACGTCAGGGATCGGAGACAGGAGCCAATCAGTCTCAGTCTGTTCAGAGTAGTATTTAGGTGGAGCTGTTGCCCCTATCACTTGGTGATCCCTGACGAAATCGGTTGACCTCAGCTCCAGCCACGTGCGTACCGTGCCTGCGCCAAAGTCATAGTCGTAGTAAATCGATTGTGTTGCTACCAGCTCGGTGTCAGTGACCGGCTTGGTAACCGTCGCCACACCGATAGCTGTGTTTGCCGTGTCCTCACTGGTGAAGATCGACAGGTCGAGATCACGCCACAGGCGCATCTCTCCGAGGTTGATCACTTCATCGATCGACCCGGTGAACTCAGCATCATCATCCTCAAGCCATGCTTGCAGGTTGGCACTCAGTTCAGCGTATGTCTTGTTGCTCATGGAATAAACCTAATGGTGTAGGTGTTGCCAACATCACTGTCGAACCAAATAGTTGATTTTCCTTCAGACAGAAACGGAAAAACAAACTGTAGCCCTCCAGCACCATTGTCAGAGTCGGTGCTACTCCCTTGATCCATGTCGCCTCCACTGCCTATATCTGAGGTAAGTAGAATCTGTGTACCAAGATCATGATCCACCTCTATTCTTGAGTACGTCTCAAATAATATCCTTGCTCCTGCATAGACTGGTGGTATGTAAAACTCAACTATGAAAATAAACTGAGCGAGCTGAAAGACTCCCTCTATTGCTATGGGTATGCCGTTATCCCCAACAATGGAATAAAACCCATTTTCATCAACATTAGTTATGCTGCTAACGTGAGGGTTTGGGCCAGTAGGCAAGTGACCATCATCGCTTGGCTGAATGTGGTATCCAACATAAGAGAAAGTATTATTAAGATAGTTTCCAACAGTCACATCAAAGTTTTTTTGTGCTATAGGCAAGGGGAAAAATCCTTCGCTAATATAAACCTGATTACCAGCTGTAGCCACACCAGAAAATGGAGTAGTAAATGGCACAGTTATGCTCGGAGAATCAGCTGTTGAACGAATCAATGAAACAAACCACCCACCGCCATCAAGCTCGATAAAAACATATAATCCGATGTAGTAGGTCAGCGCTTCATCGAGAACAACCTGCGTATCACCAGCAGTCATGCTAACGAAAATCGTTGTATTAGGGTCACTTAACGCAGGTTCAGCGGGTATAGGGGTCGGAGCTTCCGGGTTTCCGTAGTCAGCCTCTATACTAATCTCAGGGGCAGGTCGATACAGCGCAACAGGGTCAGTCATGTCCGGTGGGATTTCCTGCGGGTGTTTCGGCTCCCACCAATCAGGATGCACAAGCAAGCCGGGGATGTGACCGTCCTCAACGAGGTCCCGGTACATCATCTTTTGGCCTGAACGCTGGCATTCTGCTACAGCGTTGCGCCCCTTCGCGTATTGCCGCTTACTCATCGGTAGCTACTCGCCCTCCCTCTGCGTCGTCTCGAACCAGATGTCGGTACGAGCCGTACATCGCCACGCTCGCGCACAGCGTTACTGCCGGTCCTGAAGGCGTTCTCAGCCTTCTGGTATAGCGCCGCTTCAAGGTCAGGGATTGCGTACTTCTCAGCCAGCCTGAACGCTAGACCGTAAGCAAAAGCATCGTGCATGTAGTACGGGATATCAGCGTTGTCAGAAGCCGTGTCACTGTCCTCGAACTTGAGCACAGCATCGAAGTGAATCTCGTCAGTGGAATTCTCTGGTGAGGTCCAGAACGTCAGCGTGAGGCCATCGCGTGCCTTGTCAACGAACACACGATCAGGTCTGCCCTCGATGCCCTTATCAGGGATGTTGAGCAGCTCATCTCTGGACATGAACTCAACAGGCGTGTCTACACCGTTGCGGCGCAGCACCACGTTGAGGATGTCGAGTATGGCTACCCCACCAGCATCGAGATCGAAGTCAGTGCCAGCCACGTACTCAGTTTGTGACTGCACAAGAGTGAAAGACTGCCGCTTGATGCGGAAGTCGTGGTAGTCCTTCGTTGCCCAGTCAGCCAGCATAAAACGCATGGAGCGTCGTGCGGACAGTACGTGCCTTGATGTGATCTTGGCAGGGTCTATCCGACAGCGCTCCAGCGCTTCATCGACCATCTCGGCAAGATCGGGATTAAAGATATAAGTCCCTGATGTTGCCATGTGGTCATCCTTGGTTGACGGTGTACGTTACGGAACCAGTACCGGCTGTGATGTTGATGCGAACGGCGAACACAGGCTTGTCGGATATCACTACCGATGCGTCCACGCCGCCACTCACAATCTCATTATCCCAGTCCGCACTGGCTGGATCGACATACCTGTCGTTTGGGTTACCCACGTTCACTGCTGCCTGAGCAGCTGCGTCGTACAGGACGTTCTGCGAGGTAGAGTCAACCGTAAAGGTGACCGTGCCATTCGCAACGACATGTATCCTCATGTCAGTGAGGAAGGTCTCAGTAACGATGTAGGTCGCGCCCACACCAGCCGCTGTCGTACCTGTAATCGGTCGTCTACGAGAGTGTCCCATAGGTCACCCCCTTAGCTGTTGATCGCGCCATCGTCAACGATGATATAGCTCACCAGAAAACCAGTAATACCACCTGTTGCTGGCGAAGCACCAACACCAGCTTCGATTTCAGTATCAGCCGTAAGGACTGCACCAAGCTCTGCGCCTGTTTGTACTTCAGCCGCAGCAGCAGCATCAGCGGGAAGCTCGTTAGCCAAGCCACCAGCTGCACCACCTGCGAGTGATACGTCGATTGTTGGTGATACGCCACCCGTTGCCCCACCAAGCGTAGTAACGCCAAGCGGAAGAGCGCCAGCAGGCAGGTAAACGCCCGTAGGACCAAGAACTGCTGTCGGATCAATAGCCGCTGATACGAATGTCTTGAATGTGCCGGGAGTTCCCTTGCCGTTACCGGAAGGATTGCCCATGCCTCGTTGCCGAATATACCCGGCGAATGTACTTCTCTTACCCATCTGTCTGTCTCCAGTCTCTTTCGAGTCTTCAGGGTGAGAGAGGGGACCGAAGTCCCCTCACTCAGGTTGGCTTACGTGCTGCCAGAGCTTCCGAATGCACCTCGGTAGTCAGACCAGCCGAACGAGTAGCGTTCACGCGCCTTGTAGCGCATGTTGCCTGTCTCAAAGTCACCTTCGAGACCACGTTGGATGTTCTTCCTGACCATGTGCTTCAGACCGTCCTGCTGGTCCGTGATCAGCGTCCACTGATTCGGGTCCGTCAGGCGATGGTTCTTGTGGCAACCACCGGGGATCATGCCCATCTTCTTCATGGCATTGATGTCGTTGTCAGCCGTGCCGGGACGGTACGGAGACATCAACAGACGTTCTGCCACAAACATCAGATCGGGCGGCACGATCAGCTTCTGCGCACGTACAGCAATCGGGATAGACCGCTCGTCCACGAACTTGCTGATTGCAATCATCGCTTCCTCAAGGGAAGTTTCAGACAGGTCAGCCTGTGTCGTAAACGTATTGGCCTGCGTCCCACCACCGTAAAGCGGATGAGCAGTACTGAACAGCTCGACACCATCACCACCCGGATAGGCAGCGGTGAAGCCGTTGTTCAGGATTGCCGCACCTTTCACTTCTTTGGTGTGCTGCATAGAGCGAGCAAGAGCCTTGGAGTACTTCGAGCCGATGGAGCCGTAGAGGTTGTCCTCTTCAGCTTCTTCCGTCAGCGAGAAGGCCAGTGCGATAGTCTCGTGGACATACCGGCTGACGAACGCTTCGCCACCCTGATCATAAGTGACCGGGGCACCTTCAGCCTTGACTGGAGCACCAGCCAGACCAGCGAGCAGTACGTCTTCCTCGTATGCTTTCTGAGAGTTTTCGACTGCGAAAATAGGTCTCCATTCCTGCTCGTAGCGCTTGTATTCCAAGCCGAACACGGTGTTGAGACCTTCCTGTAGCTGCTTTCTAAAGCGAGCGCGATTCATGATAGCCATTAGTCAATCACTCCTTTAGGCATCCCAGACGTAGTATTCGCCCTCAGCGATCATGACATTAACGCGAGCGTTAGCAGTCAGTGGATCAGCCGGGTTGATACCGTCTGGAGCTGCGGCGAAACCAAGCAGCTTGAGTTGAAGAATGGTTGCCGCAGCGGACGCTGCATCAACTTCCATTCCAGAGACTCCAGTTGCCGCATTACCTGCGACCGTCTGGACCGAATCGGCATAACCGAAGACTTCATCTTGAGTGATGATGCCATCGAGCTGTGCCGTGTACACGATATTCTGGTCCGTGTACACAAAAGCCTCAGCAGCTTCAGCTCCCTTTGTGGCAGTACCTGATGCCCACTGGTTCTGCCAGACCACATCGCCATTGGCGGCTGTGTACTGGCATCCAGCAAACACACCAAGCAGGCGCGTGCTTGCAGCAGCACCTACGTCAATGTGCGTGCCGTCAGCGGCAGCATCAATTATTACCAAATCACCAGCAAAGATGTCGGATGCCAGACCAGAGGCGATTAAAAAGCCGCCGTCGTATCTGATTACTCCACCGTTACGATGATAGCTGGGAGAGAAGCCGTTTGGCGCGTCTAAATTTGCCATAGAACTTGACCTCGTTATTCATCGTCAGCCACCTTCAATCCGGGGTGGGTCACCGATGATTTATGCTCCTTCACAATCGGATGACCGGCTATCTGAGTCGATTCGAGATCATGTTCAACAGCACGGATTTGGTTCCGTGTTTGCTGTTCAATTGCAGCCTTGCGACGTGCGAGAATCTCGGAGTCGATCTCCATCAAGATGAGATCATCCACCACAATCATCCCGTTTTCCTTGTCCGCGAAGTTAGCGAATACGCGCCAATCTTCTGGCAGCGTTGAGGGATCGCGTGGTCGCCATCCTTCTCGCCATGTTCGGTTCAAGTTTTTGGGATCGTCCGCACCACGGATTGATTTCCTGACCCATCGCTGGGTCATTCCTTCCTGAGCTGGTGGGGCATCCAATGAACTTGGACGGACCCAACCTGCTGCTTCCGGTTGGTGGGTGGCATCGTACTCCGACATCTCGTCCACACGAGACTCGTGTCCATGGTCTACGCCATGGTTAGTGACAGCTGGCTTAGGTGCCACTTTCTTGCTTATTTTCTTTCTGGGTGCAGTCATGTTCATGCTCCTTGGGCTTTGTTACGGGCGAATTCCTTCAAGACCTCTGGATCGTTCGGGTCAAGATTGAACTCCCTCATCGTTGCAAAGTCCTCCTTATCGAGCTGAACCTTACTGCTGCTTGTCCGCTGGCGACGTGTTTCATTACCACCGACTGGAGCGACGACCTGTTTGCCACGTCTTTTATCTGGCTTGTCGTCAGTCGTGTCGGCATCACCGGCAGCATCCAAGTCCTCGTACAGTGACGGCTCTTTTTCCTTCAGTCGCCTGTCTAGTTCCGTGAAGTAGTCAGGCGAATCAGGACGATAACCGTCCGCGTACACTTCCTTATCTAAGCGATTGGCAAGGCGCGTCTGGCGCTCAAAGCCTCGCGCACCGTACCAATCTCCCCGGTCATCCATCCATTGGGTCGCAAGCGACTTGTCGGATTTCCTACCTTCTGGGGTAACTTTATCATCAAACGGTTGCACATTACCATCCGGTGATAAGTCATCAAGGCGCGACTGTGCCATAACCCGGTCAGCTTTCAGATCAGAGAGCTGCGTCGTGAGACGCACCTGATCGTCCGTATTACCGTCCTCAATAGCTCGTTTGAGGTCGGCCTGCACCTGCTTATAACTGTTGTCGGCCTGTTCGACTTCCCTCGCCAAAGACTTCTTGTCTCGCTCGTAGGAATCCTTCGCCATGGCCTTGGCTTGGTTCTCCCAGTAATCAGCACGATCACGCTCCTTTGCTTTGGCGCGTTGTTCGCGTGCTATGCGAGCTTTCACCTTCTTCGAGTACTCGTCATCCTCACCGCCCTTACTTGCGTCATCCTTGTCGTCGGGCTTCACATCGGCTGCTGACTCATCGTCAGCGTCTGCGGAGCGAAGCTCGTCAATTCGGATGTCGTCGTCGTCTCTGTCATCATCGCCTGCCGCTTGATCAGCGGGAGTGCGCGTAATGCCATCGTCTTTCGTGGCAGCGTCCAAATCTACTGTCATCTCTTCGTCTTCATGCACACCGTGCAGGTCCTCGAAGACAATTTCATTTTCATGTCCCATGACTGTCCCCTGTTATAGATAGGCCCGGAAACTTGCCGGGTCTTTTACGATCCCCATGATGCCGTCATCATTCATCATGAGGTACTTGGTGCCAGCCTTGGTGATCACTTTCTGACCACCGTAGGTGCCGTACATGATCCAGTCGCCAACCTTTGGCTTCGGGTCCATGTCTGCCAGACTGATGCCTGAGCGAGTGACTGCCCTGTAGCACAGGTCACCCATGGCTACGATCTGACCAACATAGGTCAGGTGCTCTTCTGACTCGCGTGCTTCGTCTGGCAATGCGATACCACCGGCAGACTGCTTCGGTGGCTCGAACGGGCGCACCAGTATGCGCCAGCCGACCGGTATGACCGGCAGCTCAACTGCAACGTCATTGGTAGGCTTTATGAATCCAACCTCACTCATTTGTCAGCTCCCGGCGCAGGCCCCGGTGACGGTGGCGCTACTGGCATCTCAGGAAGACTGTTTTCAGCCTCATGTGCAGCGTCCTCGATCTGTCGCAGGAAGTTGTTTGCCATCTCATTCGCTGCCTCAAGCCCCTTGATGAAGCCGACCTTGGTCTTGTATTCCTCGAAGTTCGCACACTGCCCCTTACCAAGCTGCAATGAGTTTGCGCCGATGGCCTGATTGAGACCGCCCTGAAGTTCTTTCACGTATTGCCTAAGTGTCATTTGCATTTTTCAGTTTCCTTGTTGCTACGCCTGCCAGTTTATCGAGCAGTGTTGAGTAGGTTGCGCCGGTCTCCTGTGCGGAACGGGCGAATTGTCGAGGGGATACACCACGAACTCCCCGCTTACGCAGGAACTCGCGTGCTGCACGCACATCTTTCGGTTTAATTTGTGCCACTCGGTCGTGCCTTTTTCGTTTGCGCAGCTTTTGCCGCTGCCAGCTTGTTGTCTCGTTCGATCTTGGCTTGGTTGGCTCGTTCTTCACGAATCTCCTTCCGCTTCGCCATGAAATCGTTGCGCTGCTCTGAACTCATCGCAGCCATCTCCTGACGCTCAATGTCAGCCAGTGTTGCCTCGTCCTTGCGTGCCTGCTCGCGCATGTGCGCGTCGTCCTTCCTGCGCTCATCAGCCTCGAAGCCTTCCTCCATCTCATTCATGGACATGCTTGGGTCCATGATCTCTATCTGCGGCACCTGAGCTGCGGCCTGTGCGATCTGCATCTCCATCTGCGGATCAAGCGGCTGCTCTGGTGAGAACGATCCCGGTGGCGGCAACTGCCCACCCATCTGCTTGTTCATCTCGACCCAGTACTTGAAGCTAAGGTGCTGAGCGATATGCGCCTGCATGATCGGCCCCAGCTGCTCCAGTGCTTCCGGCAGCAAGCCGTTGACGAAGTTCATGTGGACCTGAATGTGTGCGTCGTGATCCTGATCTGGGAACGCATTCGCTGACTGACCCTGCATCATCTGCATGTTCTCAGTGATCGGGTCGAGACGCATCGGCTCTTCTTTCTGCAAGCACTGCTCGTAGTCAGGGATGCGGATGGCTCGCAGGAAGCGCTCATGGCACTCCATCTGGTTGTAGAGCTGCGGGTGCGAGTCAGCCAGCTCGATCAGTGCCTGACCCTGAGCGATCCTCTGCGTCGAGCTGAAGATGTTCGGGTCACTGATCGGGATGATATCGACACGTCCGTCATAGTCCTGCCTGAGCACGACTGATTCAGCGTCTTGTACCTTGTAAGGGTACTGGTCCGGCAGGAACTCATAGTTGAGTTCAGCGCGGAGCTTGAACTCTTCTGCCGCCGCCATGTGAAGGCGACGATGGATGGCAGAGAACGGTTTGGAGCCTTGTTCTATGAGAGCGATGGTTGTACCCACCGGACCAGTATTTGATGCCTCGCCTGTCAACACTTCGGTTGAAGCCGAGAATGATTTGCCTGCCTCAAGTAGCACCTCGAACAGCTTGGCAAGTGCTGGGCTTGGGTCCTTGAACGGTGGCGTGTAGAAGGCGCGGTTCAGCTCTTCTGCCGTCATGTTCACTTCTTTGTACAGTCCCGGCTCGATGTGCTCGTCACCCGGCTTCATCTTCGCGTCACTGGACACGTAGCCGCCCTGCATGTTGGCGAAGGCAGCTGAGTCCAGCAGCGCCCTGATCGTGCCTGACGTAGCCTCAGCTACACTGCCGACGAGATGCAGCAGACCGAAGCCGTAGAAGCCAAGACCCGGCAGGTACTTGTAGTGCGTAAACCAGATGCGCTTCTGCATCCTCTCATCGTCTTCTTTCCAGTTGCGCCTGATGGAAAGAATCTCTCGCGTGCTGCGCTCGATGGTGACGATGTATGGCAGTGGTGAGTTGCGACTGTAGCGCTCCTGATCAGCATCCAGCATCAGGTCACAATGACACTCGTAGACGGTGTACACGTTGTCATCGCTGTGCATCTCAGGCTGACGTGAGTCCGCTTGGTCACGGTCCTGATGTTCACGATCGTCCGCTGCATCTGAGGTGTACGGTGTGGAGTCAGGTAGCTCGATCTCTTCCCAGAAGCCTGTCTCGAACAGCTTCCTCATCTCGCTGTTGTTCTTGAACATGCGATGCGTGTAGCGCGGCGCACTGGCAAGGTCGGTCGCAATGTACGGCACGATGAAGTCAGGTGACTGGATGTAGCGACTAACCACCATGTCACTCACTGAGTCGTAGTAGGTCTTCTTGAATGCCGAACCAGCCAGCGGCAAGTAGAACAACATCTGGTCCACCTGCCAGAAGTAGGACCTATCCTGATCCAGTATCTGGTAGTTCATGTGATTCTTGATGCGCTCGGCCTGCTCTTCCTTCTCGCGAGTCATCTCACCAACGATCTTGGTCTTGACCGGACCTTCACTGGGAAATACCTCTTCGATGGCACGCGCTTGGAATTGCACGACCGCCTCCCCGATGAGTGGATACGTCACTGCACTCGCACCATCGAAGGGTAGTTCTTCACCGGGTATGTTACGCAGGCCCAATAGCTCCATGGCTTGGTCCATGCGAGCTTCCCAATCCTTACGAGCCTCAAGGTCAACGTCCACCCACTCACAGATGTTGTTCGCTAAGTCAGCCTGCTCCTGCCTGCTGAGGTCGAACATGATGTTGGCTGCGTGCTCATCGCTGTCATCCTGTGACATACGGTTCGCGCCGGGGTTGAAGTCAACCACCGCCCTCTCGCCGCGCCGCTGCACGCTGGCATCGCCCACCATGCCAGTGAATCCCTCGTCCTCGACCGGCATCTCAGCTGCTCGTGGTGCGTCATCCTCAAATCGTTTTGCCATCAGTTAGCCCCTCTAATGCCGCCATAAGTGCGCACTGGCTTGTTGACATGGCGCATTAGGTTGTCGTTGTCGTCGTCGTCGTCGTCAAGGAAGTCAGCTGACCACTTCTTACGCAGCCACAGCATTGCCATGGTGCAGGTGTCAACCAAGTCATCGTGATCGTCTGCCGGGAAGTTACCGCACTGGGTGATGACCTCATTCGCCCAGTTGCGCTTTACATAGAACACGCAACCACGCTCAAGCACAAGAGATGCGGCGTGCGCTCGCACGAACTTCGAGTCAGTGACCTTGATTCGTGCGACTGGCAGGTTTGCACGTCGCAGCTCCTGCGCCAGAGAGTGTCCAGATGCTTTCTTCTCGATCAGCACCTTGTCCGGCTTCCAGAGCTGTGCTGCTTCAATCGCGTTATCCCTCAGCTCTGGGAACTCCATGCGCAGGTTCATGCGCTCCAGCAAGATCAGGCACAGTCGTGTCTGACCCTTGTACTTGGCAGTCCATGGCAGCTTCGGGTCGAGATACTCTTCATGCTCGAACACACCCCACGTGGTCCGGGCACTGAAGTCGCTCTCTTCGTCTTCCTCGAATGCGGTGTCGTAGCTCTGGATGATCATGCTGATGTTCGGCAGTCCCTCATCAGTCCACTCACGCCAGTGCTCTTCCTTCATGATGTTGCCACCACGAGCCGATGGGTTCTGCTGAATCTGTGCCTCGAAGCCACGCTCGGTCAGTTCCATGGACAGCTTAGCCATCTCATTGGGACCGAAGCGATCTTCCTGTAACAGGTCATTCTCTTTGTTGCGCGGGTCAACGAAGATCACCTGATCCTTCTTCAGCGGCTCTACATGGTCACCCATGGTGAAGATGCCATCGTCTCTCGCTGGTACAGTTCTCAGGCTGTCCTTCTTCGCCTTGGTAATGCAGCGCGTCTTGGGCATGAAGTAACCCGGCAGATTGAGATGCACCCACCCACCAGTAGCGATGCAGTGACCCGGCAGGTCCTGATGATGACCACGCTGAGCAATGATGACTCGGCCCAGCTTCTTCATGTCGTTGCCACGAGTGGACATGGTGTCACGCCACCAGTCGATCACGCCCTTACGCACGGTGTCGGAGTTGATCTCCTTCATGTTGTGCGCATCATCAACTACGATCCTGTCGCCGCCCTCTCCGGTAGCCGTACCACCGACAGATGTCGCCAGCCTGTAGCCGTAGTAGTTGTTGTCGAAGCGGCCCTTCTGGTTCAGGTCGCTCGACAACTGGTAGCAGTCTCCGAAGTGTTCCTGATACCACGGTGACTGTATGAGTCGTCGGCACTTCACACTGTCGCGGATCGTCAGACTGGAAGCATAGGTCGCAAAGAGCCACTGAGTAGACGGTCGCCATATCCATTCCCAAGCAGGCCACATGACGGCAACGACTGTGGACTTCGAGTGTCGTGGTGGGATGTTGATCACGAGGTCATCGATATCACCCAGTGATACATACGTGAGGTGGTCACAGATGGCATCGATGTGCCAGCCAGTCTTGAAGGGCTTACCCGGCTCTACCACGTGCCACGCATCAGCAACGAACTTGCGCATGTTGTTGCGCATCTCGACGGCTTGCATGTAGGTCCACGTTGCTGCGGCCTCATGCGTTCCGAATTGTGCTGCTGGCATGTTCATGAGAGACCTAAGTACTTCGCGACGGTGAGAACCTTGTTCTTCAGCCACGACCCTGTGCTGCCTGCGGCGAGGTGATCATCGATCGGCTCATCCCACACAGCGTCTGCGTTGTCGGCAGCTGTCGGCAGTGCATCAACATTCGTGTCGATGATGTCGATCTTGCCTTCAATGCTGGTCGTGTCTGCTTCGATGTCGATGATTGCCTTACCAAGCGTGCCTGCTGTTGTGTGCCCTGCCAGTGCCTCGTCTGCGACGGCATCAGCGATGTTGTCCAAGTCTGCCTGACCCAGTGACTGCCCCTCATTCACGATGAGACCAGCCGAGTTAGTTGGGATCACCTGCACCTGATTCTGATTCAGGAAGCCTGCCTCGATGTCCCAGAAGTCGTTGTTGCTACCCTCCAGCCTGACTGACCACTGCGCGTCAGGGCTGAAGGTGTAGCTGTATCCGTTGAGCGTGGTCAGCGTGCGTGCATACGTCACGCCAGCCACGACTACCTCGGTGTTGTGATTGAACGAGTCCGGCATCCAGATGTACGGCTCGCTCGCCAGCAATAACATCATCTCTTTCCGCAACGCATCCGTATCAGCAGAGTACAGTGTGCCCTGCACAAGCGTGAGGTCCGCTTGATTGATAGTGAATACCTTCGTTGCTGGGTCGAGTGTCATTGCCATTTAGTTGTCCTCTGGCGTAGTGCTCCCTCCACGCTTGGCAAGCCATGACTGGCGCTCGATGTTCCACTGCGACTTGAACTGCTCCAGCTCATTGCGCATCGTGCCAATCATCCCGATCATCTTGTTGTGCTGCTCAGTCAGGTCATCCATCATCGCCTTGAGAACCAAGTTCTCTTCGCGAATGCCTTGCACCGTGGCGATCTCACCCATGCTCAGCTTAGCCGCGCTGATTGCCTGCATGTCACCACGCAGCTCAGCCTCGGTCATGCGCATCTCTTCTGGTGGTCCACGATTGATGCCGTCACCCGAACCAATCGGTACACCGTCTGCATCTTCTGTTGTGCTGCCAAATGTCGTCATGCCTTACCCCTGTTATTCGTCCAGAATCATCTGGACCGTTACGTCAGACCCACCGCTCGCGTCAGTGATGGTGAATCGTCCTGTCTTGTAGTACGGGCTGCTTGTGCTCTTCCTGCATCGACCACTTACACCCTGAGCCGCAGGCCATGTCTTCGATGACTGGATCACGCCCAGCGAGTTGCTCAGCCCACTCAACGGTGCATACGTGACCGTTGGTGATCCTGTCGCTGGTGAGGTCAGCCCAGTGGTTACCGGGTAGGTGAACGTGGTCGTGTTCGTCACTGTGATCTGCGTCTGCTTGTTGTAGTCATCAGGCTGTGCTCCACGCACCACTGCATAGTCACCAGTGACCAGACCATGCGCTGCTGAACACACGAAGGTCGCTGTCGTGCCCGTTGATGTCAGTCCTGATGCTGTCGCTGCCAGACGATATGGGAAGCCTGCGCCACCACCTGTGTCTGATGTCTCAGCCAGCACCCTGACGTTCTCGATCGGGTCACCTGCTGCGTCCACCACTGTCACCTTGGTCGTGACCGGGTTGACCACCAGTGTCACTGTAATGCCTGCTGCGTCGTCCACACCCACATTCGATGTGGTTGCCGGGTTACCGTCTACCGTGCAGTCAATCAGGTTGACGTTCATGGTGCCTGTCGTAGCATCGAAGCGCAGCGTTGCGCCGTTGGAGTCAGCTACCGATGAGAAGCCATCGAAGGCGATACCAGTCAGCGTGATGTCATCGTCCACGTTGGCACCGAAGCGAATTGCATGGTGCGCGTTGGTGCCTTGACTGAAGGTGCAGTTGTCCAGCTCAGAGATGTTGACTGCACCTGTCGTGGTGCGGTTGTCGTACACAGCGCCCTCATCAGCAGCCACCGTCGAGGTGAGGATGCTGGAGCCTGAGATGTCAGCCTCACCCAGTACGATCTGTCCACAGGATGTCCACTTGCTATCAATCATTGAGCCGGTGCTGGCAAACGTGCTTGTAGCCGCACCAGTGAACGAACAGCCAGAGCCTGTGAATGTGCCTACGTTCAGCGTCAGCACGAACGGTGAGGTCGTACCCAGCGCAGCAATAGTAATCGCAGTCCACTCTACGTTAGACGATGCGTTCCTGATCTCGAACTCATTAAAGCCTGCTGGCAGGAATGGATCATCAAGCACACTGATAACCCGGTCGCTGTCACGAAAGTCAACCGCTGTCGCAGTCAACCCCATGACAAATGCACCATGGAACAGATAGCCGCCCTGTACCGGCGTGAGAATGCCCCAACGATTGGTGTTGGTTTCATCAGCCGCGCCAGCCCCCAAGAAGGTAGCGTAACCATTACCAAGGTCACCATCAGTAATCTGAAGCTCTCGCCCATGACGCTGTACGTCGATAGCGTTCGGGTTGCCCTTCAGTGATCCTGAGCCGAGAATCTTCCACAGGAACCCAACAAGGTTGGTGCCTGCTGCACCACCACCGGTTGTAGTTGATGGTGTCTGCGTCGGGTCCACTGCGTAGTTACGCCAGCCAGCAAGATCAGAGCCTGAGCTGTTCGAGCCATCAACGTAGAAGTGGTCGTAAGCCGATGTCGTATTGCCAATGACTATCTGCATACCACCATTGGCTACCGTGTCCATCAGGTTACGGTTGTTCTGCTTGCCCCACACAAAGATGGCATCACCCGCTGCCACCGTGCGTGAGCCACCGTCATCGAGCATGATGCCCTTGGTGGTCGCCGTGAAACCTGCCTTGGAAACACACTGCGGGGTTTCGATGAAATAGTCGGTCTCATCAGCCAGCGCAGACGCACCACCACCAAGCGCCGAGTAGTTGCCTACCGCATCCGCTTGGTCGTAGTCCGTCAGGTCAGTTGCATAGACTGGTGCTGCCATGGTTACAGATCGCTAATCCTGTTGATTGAGATCGTGCCACCAGTGCTGGTCATCGTACCAGTACCCTCAGCCGTCTTGATCGGTGTCGCCCCACCATCACGCACGCGCATGAAGTGGTCGCGATCCGCGCTGTAGACGTAGCTGAAGGAATCAGACGTGCCAGTCGCAATGTAGTCGAGGTAGCCCACGAAGACGTTGTTACCTGTCGTGGCGTTGTTGGTGCTGAAGTCTGTCACCGGGATGGTGAAGTCATCAGTACCCGTATCGAATGCCGTGTACCGATGCAGGGACCATAGACCATCATCACGCTCGATGCGGATACTGCCCTTGGTGCCAGCCGTTGATGGCGTGTCACTGGGGATAGCACTCACCGAGATGGTCGTGACATTGGTTGCTGAGTACGTTGCATTCAGCGCCATCTGCGTGAAGTTGATGTTGTTCTGACCAGCATCCTTCTCGGTCACCAGCACGTAGTCACCACTGATGAAGCCGGAAGCTACCATGGTGACGTTGTTCGGTGGCGAGATCGGGCTGTTGCTGAGATCGAAGAACGTATCAGCTGCTGCCGTATCACCAGAGACCATGCCAAGACCGTAAGCACCAATGAGCGCCGAACCAGTGGATGCACCAACGAACGGTGTAGACACTGGACGCTCAGTTGCATCAGCACTCAACGTGTAGAAGTCAGTGTGATCGGTCGCGTCATACACGATGGTGTTGTCCACCGGGATAACGCCCTTGGTCACCTGCGCATAGAACACACCGTTGGCACCCTGATCATCGAACGCCAGCACCTTCATCTCACCAGCAGACAGCTGCAAGTCACCACCTGTCGGTGCTACTGCGGTTGCCTGTGCGCCAGAGGTCTGTCCTGTGAACGTCTCAGTACCAATCGTGCCAAACTCAAGGTCAATGATCAGCGACAGACCTGTCGGGTCAACACCAAGCACTCGACCCTTCCAGACCGGGATGGCTGTGTCCTCATGGACTGCCTCACCCACTGTGAACGGACCACCTGTTACTGCACCATGATCAAGGAACGTGCCGTACACGTGCTTATCGTTGGTGGCTGTCGTCGGTGCGCCTGTCTCCAGATCGTAGGGAACGGAGATGTTCGGGCCGCGATGCAGCTCACCGTTCTCACCCTGTAGCGTCTCAGCCGTGGTGTCAGCCGATGCGTGCTTCAGGTACTCGAAGAACGTGTTGATGGTCTGCGCACCACGAGTCCACTCCGAGTAGTACTGCTCGGTTGCGCCATCGCCACTGATGTCGATCAGTCGCAGACCTTCAGTGTTGGTGATATCAACGATAGCATCGATGGTTGCCCATGCCGTGGTGTTGTTCAGGTCATTCGAGTCCGACAGTGCCAGTACGTTGTTACCGGGGTTGGTGCCGTTGATCGGGAACTCGCCATAGGTCTTGTTGAAGCGACGGTTCTGACCAAGCAGTCGCCTGCGACCGATGTCCACACCGTCTTCCCTGACCTTGATCATGAAGCGATGCGAGATACCCTGAGCTGCGTCTGCGTTGATGCCCTTCTGGATGAAGTACGCATCCGAGATATCCCAGTCGTTGTCGGTGCCACCGTACAGCACACCAGTGATGGTCGTTGCGGTGTTCTCCGTGATCAGCGCAACCGAACCATCAGTATCATTCTTGATCCAGTAGTTGACCCACTGATCTGTAGTCCAGCTGGCTGTCGTGTCAGTGAGGACTGAGGCATTGGCTGCACCATCATGTGCGCCAGCCTGCCAGCCTTGGTTCCAGTAGTCATCAGCAAGGATCGCACCATTACGCCACACCTGAATGTGTACGTCTTGGTTACCGAAGTTCACGATGCCGTCCCAACGCTCTTCAGTTGGTCCGCTGCCCTGCGTGATCGTGCCATCGTATAGATGCTCGATTGCAGTAGCGTCCACGTTGTACTTCACACCACTTGTCGCAGTGTAATCCTTCAGCGTGATGATGTTATCGGTGGAGCGATCGGTGGCTTCCTGATCGATGATATCGTGCTCATCATCACCAGCGAACTCTGCGTCGTCAGCGAGTGCTGCTACCCATCTGTGGAATTGAATGACAGTCGCGTAAGACGCTGCCTGTGTAGCTACACCAGTGCCAGTACCTGCACCTGTGGCCTCAAACCGTAGCCCCACCGTATTCGATGCTGCTCCTACCAGAGTGAAGTCAGTCGTGCCGACGCTCCTGATCTGATAGTAGTCACCAGTCACAAAGCTGCCAGCAGTGACAGTCGTGGTTGGGCTGTGGTCGAAGCCGATGTAGCGAATGTTGCCAGTAGCTCTATCTACTGACCAGTCGCCGTCTACCATTGGCATGATTTAAGTCCTCATTGCTCGTTTAGCCCCTGTGATTGAATTGGTTACTTCGCCGCCTTCTTAGCCTTGTACGTCTGCACCATGGATGCACCTGCCTTACCAATGGTGTCCCAGCCTGCGTCCGCTTCCATCATGTCTGCGTCTGCCTTCTGCTGCCCCTCGGTCTTGGCTGGCGCTGCCTTGCTCTGATGAGCCTTGGCTCGCTTCATGCTGTCTGACTCTTCACTCTTAGGAGCGACCTTGTTCCTCTTCAGGCCACCATGACCGGTGTCGATGGTATAGCCAGAATGAGTTAGCCGTGCTTCTTTGTTTGATCTGCCCATTAGTCGTCTCCCTCGTCGCTATCTAAGCCCTTGCCAATACCCTCGCCAAACTCACCAGCGATCTCCTTCTGTGCGTAGAATGTCGCTGCCGCTTTCACTGCCTGATTGAGCCAAGGCTCTTCGTCGTCGTCACCATAGTCAACCTTGCTCTGGTTGACCTGTCCACCACCGTCTACTGCCTGCGGTGGCCTGCAATACTCCTTTGCTGATCTGCCCATCTCGTTACTCCTATGGTGTTGGCTCTGAGTCAACCTGCCCAGCCCAAACATCAAACCCAGAGCCAAGCCGAGTGCGTACCTCAGCCTCTGTGTCGTAATGCTCACTGATGGCGGTCACCATGTTGTCTACTGTGAACTTACCCCTGACGAGATAGCCCTGCCCAGCGTCCAACGCTTCTACCTCGACCTTAAAATGATTGCCGTTTGCCATGCCCCGCTCCTATGAGTAGCTCAGGGACGCTCTGTTGTCCCATACGTTGTCGTAGCTGTCGTTGCCGTCCGCGAACAGGATGCTCACGTCGCCGTCTGCTGCGATGGTGATGCGTTCACACCTCCACGCTGCTGTGCTGGTTACTGTGCCGGGTAGCGCCTTGCCTCGATAGATGGTCTCAGGGGTAGCGCCGTCTGTGTCTGTGCGGATCGTCTGTGCCACTTCGCTCATATTCCCTTGCAGGTTCCAGATACCACCGACCTTGGTGTAGATGTCACCGTTGTCGCTGTCGATGTATTGGTCGCCATTGTTGCCAAGGCCGCTGCCGGGTGTGCCACTCCCCACCAGTACGGCGTTGCCATCGATACCGTCGAGTCCATTAGCACCGTTGGCACCGGGAGAGCCTGTGTCTCCCTTCTCGCCTTGCTCGCCTTGAGGTCCTCGTGGCGGCGTGTCTGAGATCAGACCAAGCTCATACCCTTCCTCATAGGCTTGCCATGAGCCACCGACGACTGACTGGTTGTAGGGGTTATCGCGGTCGCGACCGAAGAGGGCATCATTGAAGCCGTGGTCAAATGCGATCCTGCGTTGTCCCGAATATGCCATACAGCGTCCCAATACAAACAGGGCTGCATCAACGCAGCCCCTGTACATTGAGTCGCCACCTTGGGCAGGGACATCAAACAGTGTGAATCTTATACCACTTGGTGAGTTAGTTCCAAGTTATCTGACCACGCCTCAGCCTCTCGATATCTTCGTCGGTCAGCAGTAGTGGTGGCAGGTCCCAATGATGGTGACGCACCTCGTAGTGTGTTCCGCAGTTGACGATCATGATGCTGTCACCCTTCTCAGGGCACAGCTTGTACACGTCAACCTTGCCTGTCACCTCATCGATACCATCGCCTGCCATGGGGCACTCCATCATTTTGCGCACCCCTGCAACACCGACTTTACGTGCCTCATGGGGCATTGCAACCGTCTCTGTTTTGTAGCACCCATCAAACACCCACCTCACTAAGTGTGAAAGTTTTATCACTCGCTGATAACTATGGGCAGGTCATACCAGTCGAAGGCGCTCAGCTCAGAACACCACTGGTACTGCTGGAGTATGCGCTGTATCTGCTCAATATCTGTGCGTTGCACGAAGCGCAGCGTCCCCGGCTGTGGTGGCATGTGCCGCCAGTCCTTCCTGAACTCATCCCTGCCTTGCGGTCCAAGTCCTATGATGTACTTGTTGTCTGGGTTTTCCATGACGGTACTGCCTCTCTCTTCATGCCTGTGTTGATACAGTGACCTATGCTCTTGTCTGCTCTCTTGCCATTGGAGCAACACCAAGGGCCGTAGACCCCACCAAGATGTAGGGCCTTGCACCCATTGCAGTGCTTCGGTGTCTTGATCTTCTGCTTGACGTGGACCAGTGGCATCAGTGAGTCCTCGTGATGTCCATCTGGTCTTGCTCAAGGCCGAATGCCTCAAGCAGGTTGCAGATAGCCTTGCTCAGCTGCTCACTCATCCAGTTAGCCTCGTCCTCTGTCTCATAGCGCGGACCCACGTCGAAGTGCTGTACTCCTACGTTGAGTGTGACCTGCCATTCCTCGCCACGCTGTTTGACAGCGACTACTACGGCATCGTCGTGGGTATCTGTGGCATCAGCCATCCCTTCTGTATCCATTGTCCGTTAATCCACCAATGCACAGGACGGCGACCATCTGCGGTCTTCGGCCCCATGTGCGTCTGTTTGTGCGTGCTGATTACCATGAAGTCGCCATTGGGTAGCGACACGATATCCTCATTCAATCGTGACGGTAAGGTCAGCAATCGCTGATGGTGCATCCAGCACACTTCCTGTTGCCTCTGCGTGGTCCGATACACGCCCTGCGGTGTCTACTACGATAGCCCTGAACAGATAGCTACCGGCTGTCAGGTTCTCTACTACGAACGCCTGCGGTTCAGTTGGCAGTACAGATGCCGGTGGGCTGAAGTTTGCCCCACCATCGGCTGACATCACGATGTCCGTGCGATCGATCTCGCTTGGGTCTAGTGTTACGCCATCCACGCGAGTCGTGGGCAGTGTCCAGTTCAGTGTCGCTCTTGCCATATCTATCTCCAAATTGATGTTCGTTACAGACTTGGGTGTCATCCCATGCCCAATCAGTTCATACCAGAACCACTTCCATAATCTCTTCAGCCACTCAATCATTCTTCCGCATCAACCACAGTCGCTCACCACGAGTACAGGACGTGCTGTCGCCCCCGGTGACCAGCTCACGCTTGATGTGGGTATTGCATACTTGCCATTCACTGACTGGTTCACGATGCACTCGGTGTCTGCGCTGACCGTACCAATGGGTAGTAGCCAGAATCCATTGTTGATCGTGACCACCTGATAGGCGGTCGCCCCAGCCACTGCCATGAACTCGGTAACCGTCTTGGTCGTCTTGCCTGATACCCGGCTCTCTTCGCCATCTGTCGTGTAGGACGTTGCCACGTACTGGTATTCACCCGGCAGTTTTCCATTTAAGGTCACTGTCGTGGCTGCTGGGTCATCAATCTCAGCCACCAGCTCCCATATCCGTGTGCCTGCCAGTGTGGTCAGTGGTCCTGCTTCAGTGCATTGCTCCTGCCCTGTGGGGTTGGTCCATGTGAGTGTCACATCGTCAGCCCGGACCAGCTCAGCGCCAGCCAGCCACGCCAGCACGCCAAACGTGATCGCAATGAACAGGTACTTGATTCGCTTACTCATCTTCGAGGTACATCCAGTCCTTGTCGCACTCCATCGTTTCGATGGTCTCACCGTGCATGAACGGCAGCAGCACCCGGCTGTACTTATTGACTTCTTGACCCTCGAAAAAGATTACCTGCGTGTCCTTGCCGAACATGATCGAGTGATACTCGTCGGCCTTCATGGTGTACCAGTCGCCGGTCTTGTAGGTGGTTGCG
The DNA here is from genome assembly GCA_030145205.1 of Desulfuromonadales bacterium. Lineage (GTDB taxonomy): Bacteria > Desulfobacterota > Desulfuromonadia > Desulfuromonadales > BM103 > JAQYVZ01. The sequence continues at coordinate 54,579 of JAQYVZ010000022.1, forward strand.
GTCGAAGTGAAGTTTGCCTGACTGTCATCAGTCAGACGCTCGTATTCGCCAAATGCCTCATTGATATCACGAACCAGAGTGCGCACCGTAAAGATGTCGCCATCCAGTTTATCGCCAGTACCATCACCGAATGGTGAGACCGGGTGGTATAGCCTGTTGCTCACGATACCGTTGAGCACGTAGCACGCAAAGTCGAAGCGGTGGCTGTGCGGCGTAATTGTGCCAGAGAACTCCCGCGTGCTATCGAACATCCGCACCTTACCGTTGTCGAGCATGTAGCTATTCAGTCCGGGGATGATGTAGTTCCTCACCCTACTGGTCTGCATTGATTCAATTATTTTTTTGTGGTCCATTGTTTGCCCCTGTTGTACGTGGGCATTTCACCCACCCGGACGTTCTATATTTTTCTCGGAGCTAAACGTCTAAGGCGCTCCATGTCCATCGTGAGACGCTAAATCTATTGTGCCAATGCCCTCACTGCGTTGCGGATATCTGAGATGTCATCTTCCACACCGTCTACCTTGGTATCAATTCGCGTTAATGACTCACTGATCTCGACCAGTAGCTGAGCCTGCGTCTTACCTGAGTCAGTCACCATCTCTTCAGCGATCACCTCTTTGGCAATGGTCTCGATCTGGTCCCGCACAAGCGCCTCGCTGCCCTGACTCCATACGCCCGTAACCCACCCAACCATGCCGGTGACCACGATAGCGACGAACGTCGAGACAACGGTAGCGATTATCGCTTTCCTGTCCATCAGCTGCCCTCTTTATCCTTCGATATGGCTTTCAGTGCGGCAGCTCTGCGTGCGGCATCAAGTTCCTCCTGCTTTTTTTGCTCGGCCCGGAGTCGTGCCGCTTCCCGCTTTAGTCGCTCGATCTCAGCATCCTTGTCTTCATGGTCTGCCTTGAGGGACTCAATTTGGTTCTGCTGTTGTGCGTATCGGTATTCTGATTGCTCGGCTATCTCTTCCAGCTCTTCCTTGGATACCTGAGCCATCATCAGCTCATCGTATTCAGCGTCTGATAACTGGACACCATCAGGTGCTGCTGCTGGCGCGAGGTGAGCCATGTCAATCTTCATCGGCCTGTCACCACCAAACTCGAAGCCGAAGCTGGCGCGTGCCGCTGTCTCGCTGCCTGCGAAGCCCATGGAGAATGTCAGCCCTGCATTGTTCTCATCATTCAGCATGTACGCATAGCCGAAACCGATGCCGGTCCTGCCTTCTACGTGTGCTGCGTTGAAGTGAAGTCGCTGGTTGGAATACTGCGGCAAGTGCGTACCCATCGCTGCCTGTGCAGCGGCTGCGTCTCTCGCCTCGTCATACCAGTTGTTGACAGTGCTGTAATAGTTACGGGTCTCTTCGATCCAGTCTGTAGGAACCTCGCCCGGTGGTCCTTGCGGCCCCGGTGGACCAGCAGGCCCCGGTGGTCCCTCTGGTCCCGGTGGACCGGCTGGTCCCGGTGGTCCAGTAGGTCCCGGCTCACCCGGTGGACCCGGTGGACCCGGTGGACCCGGTGGACCCGGAACCTCGCATCCAACCTCAACGAATCGTGGGTGGTCGCACTCGCCGTCGCCGGTAGCGTATGCGGGTGCAGTTGCAAACATGAACCACGCAAGAAGCAGTATAGCGCCGAAGCTAATCTGCATCGTTATCTTCAACCTCGTCATCTTCATTTTCCTCTAATAGTGTAGGTCTCAGTGTCGCATCGTATGTGTCCTCCATGACGATCACGAAACGCTCCAGTAGATCAACCACACGATCCGGCACATCAATAACGAGCCGAACCTCTCTCACACCAATCGCTCTTGCTTACCTTCGTACTCAAGTCGCCCACCGATGCGCATGTGACGCTTCACGAAGTCATGTCTCCACAACTTCCTCAACGCTCTCTGCGCTGTCGAGTACGCTACCTGATACCGACTCATTGCTCCCCGTATGGTCAACTTCATACCGGGCGTTAAGTCCTGAATAATCTGATCCTCGATCGCCATCTGTCCATCCACCTATGGATGACTCTGGCAGCTCCACGTATCTGTAGAAGTCCACCAGAGGAAGTGTAACGAATTTGCGGTCGCCGCTCGACAATTCAACCCGTATCCACAACAGCATTGAATTGGGCACCGCGCCCTTTGGTATTACCAGCTCTGAGGATACCACTTCCGCTGGCTTAAATCTCCTGTTACGACAGAGATATTCAAGGTTTATTTCGTAGCCCTGCATCACATCATGTGGAACCAGCCGTACACCGCAGGTACGACCGCCAGTCCAATTACGGTCAGGATCAGGATGGCGATCAGCCACTTGAACCCGGTCCTCATCGGCCCTGCTGCGCCTCAGCGATTGCCTGCATCGCCTCGATGTCAGTGTCGTCTTGGAACATGGCCTCGTGAGCCTGATCTCTGGTGTCGTCCATGGCTGCGATATCCTGACCAAGCTGGGCTGCACCAGCTTGCTGCATACCGCCCATACCGCCGCCACTGCCTTCGCCGCCACCGCCCATGGAAAAGCCGCCACCGCCTTCGCCGCCTTCGTAGCTCATGTTGACGTTAATGTTTGTGCCGCCACCGCCAGCTGGTTCGCCGTCACCGTAGCTGGCTTGTGTGCCGCCGCCCGGAGTTGGTGGTAGGTACTGACCAGCATCGATGCGTGCTGCTGCTTCCTGCGTTGCCTTGCCGCCTGACTTTTGCAGCTCTTGTGCGATGTCTTTGTTCTTCCGCGCAGGCGCAGACATCACTGGCTCATTAGGTCCAATTCTATCGGTCACTGCCTTTGAGTCCTGATTGGATTGAGAGACTGCTGCCTGCTTCGCCATCGAGCGAGCTTTCTCAGAGTCAGTCACGCCATTGCGATCCATTGGATCGACTTTCATCTTTGCGGCGCTGTCGCGGTTCTTATGCACACCTCCCGAACGATAGGTCGTGTCGGGTGGGTCCATGTCGTCAGTCCAGTCCATATATGCCATCGGTTCGCTCCATTGTTGTGGTAGTGGGCGTGATGGCTGGGCGAGTCAAGGGTTGCCATACACGCTATCTCATGTCAGCACCCCTGATCTGACCAGTCTACTCAATCAGGCAGCACTATACCACTTGCTTTCTCACCCATGATTACCTTGGCACCAGCGTCCTCGAATGTCCCCTTGAGGATCATCATCATCTGGTAAATCGTGAATTGCGCTTCGGTCAGGTCCTCTACGTCAGTTGGTAGCTCTTCACCCTCGTCAAGGTCCCAGTTTACACCCCACTCCAGCGCAGCCTCGTTCTCCTGCCCCTCAGCGTCCTTGACCATGAAATATACGGTTCTGGGTCTGCTCACTTCTTCACCTCTTTGTATTCTCCCTCGACCGCAGCAGGCTGGTGCATGATGCCGACGAATGATTGCTTCAGCTGCTTGAGCTGCTCTGGTGTTGCGTTCTTGAATGGGTTCTGCCCACCAGTGGTGAGCTTGAGCTTGTCATCGAAGATGCCGAAGTGCCTGCCCATCTGTTGCAGTGCGCCTGCCTTCTCCGCGAGCTTATACCTGTAGTTCTTGACCCAGACTTTCTCTACCTGACCATCTCGAATGACGGTCACCTCGTGCAGCGTGTAGCTGACATCCTCAACGATGTCGCGCTGCTCCTGCGTCAGCTCATCTGGTGACTTGTAGACGAACTCGCCGGGGTTATATTCATCCTCTTTCAGGAAGCCAACCCGGTCGGTGAAGGCGATCTTTGCGTACTCATTCACCACGTCCGTGGCTGACTTGTCGGCTGTCTGGTTCAGCCTCTCCCTGAAGCGCTTGATCTCAGCGATCACGTCCGGCTTATTCAGCAGCTGGTGTGCGTTACCGTCCGCATATTTGTTTGAGTACCCTGCCCCACGAGCAGCTTCCTTGATGGAGCCACCTTGGGCATATAGCTGGGCAAATTCGCGCTGTCTTGGTGTCATGCCGTGAGTGTACCTAACCCACTGACAGAGATAAAGTTACCACTGAGTGTGAAAATAGGTGTTGACTTCCTATGTCAGTTATTTATAATGCTCCGCAGATCGCCCTTGTAGCTCAGTTGGATAGAGCGCCGGTTTCCTAAACCAGAGGTCGCAGGTTCAACTCCTGCCAAGGGCACCAAACAGCGAGACGCTGGTAGCAGTCGGATGACTGGGTTACCAGAACGAAACGAAAGGGCAACCAACCCAGCGTCTCACTTTTTTGCGGTTGTAACTCAGATGGATAGAGTAGCTGCCTTCTAAGCAGCCTGTCGCAGGTTCGAGTCCTGCCAACCGCGCCAAATAAAGAAAAGATGGAGAAGACAATGTTGACAACCGAAGAACGAGAAGAACGGCGAGTTCATTTTATTAACCGCTTCCGCGAGCGTAGCTTCAGTGAGTCCCTTGAACGTGAGTTCACGGACACAAAAGAAGCTGTGCGCATGAGCGGCAAAATCAAGAGCCTTGAGGATGAGCTTAGCGACATCAAGCGAGAGCTGTACATTGCCCGAACCGCTCACAGCGCAATCATCAATGAACAGCGCGTCCGAATCGACAAGAAAAGCCTTGGCATTCGTGATGATGTTGACGCTCTGCTTGTAGAGGTCTACGAGCGTGCTCAGCAGGTGAAGAAACTGCGCGGCGAAAACTTGAGCTGGCGAAGCCGACGAGGTGGCTCATATCCTGCCATTCGTCATTACATAAAAGCCGGTAAGTTCGGCAACGGCTACGACAACTGTCGCGACTTTCATCCCATGTTTGTGGAGCAGTCGTTACTTGGTGATGCCCTTGGCGTTCTTGCTGAAGATAGCGCAAAGAAGGGTCAGGAGCTGTACCAACGAGTTCATGATCGCTACATGAAGGTCCGCAAAGAATGGACCGCAATTGATCAACCTGTTGACCGCAAGGAGGCAGAGTAATGACTACCGAATATGCACAGCGTAAAAGGACGCTGAGGTGGTTCATCGCAGAACGCGGCATCAATGGGCTTCTCGAAGACATTGGTGATGTGTGCGATGACATCGCAGAGGATAAGCACAACCTCGACAACAATTATGGCGCGATCTGGACAGACCGTGCTGATGAGCTAAGGACACTTGGCGATCAGTACAACATCGGCAGACGTGCCGACAGGAGATAACGATGAAGGAAGGAATCACATTCACGCCTGAAGTACGCGACCAGTTACGGGTCGCGTATGACAAGGCTGTAAAGGAAGGTGTTGATACGTTCGATTTCGAGTGCGATGGCGTTGAGGTTGAGTTAGTAGTTGACTATGCCAAGTACTTGCTGGAGTTCCTCGATATGAGGCTCCAAACGGTTCACTGACACCGGAGTGCTGTTTGACATCACCTCCATAGTCATGTATAATGAACTTGTTCATTTGGAGAAAGCAATGTCAATCGAACTGATGATGTACCACACGGAGCACGGTCAGAAGACTGTCCTCGTTGATGACTCAGGCCACAAGTGGCTGCAAGTATTGATGATGGATGGCACCCTCGTGGTCCGTAAGGTGCCTAAGACTGATGCGCGATACATGCGCCCAGTTGATGGCAAGCAGAAAGCAATGTCTACTCGCGTCCGGCAGTTTCGGGCATACGGTCGGCGTAATGGAATGACTAAAGCCGCAAAGTCGTTCCTATCAAAAGCAGCGGCATAGGAGAAAACGATGAATATCAATTTGGAAGCACTGGGCATCACGAAGCAAGCTGTCGTGAATGCCGTTTTGGAAGAGACTGGACTGTCGGCAGAAGAGGCAGTCATAGCTCTGGCAAACGAGCTTGGCGTTCGCATCATGAATGCTGATGACTATAAGCCTGAGTCTAATGCCATCTCGAATGGCGCTGAGGTCCTGACCACTGAAGGTACGGCACGAGCTGCTGTCCTCTCAGAGGGTGAGATCAACACGCTGCGTGAGGCCGCTGCCATCAGCTCTCGTCTCTTCGGTTAATACAAACGCCCTGCCCACAATCCTGTGGGTGGGGCGTAACTTTAGGGAGAGATGAAATGAGTAGCTGGTATGGAATGCACCAGCGTGATAACAGAATTTGGCTGAAGCGGTTCATGAAGCACTTCGGGCTGACGCGACCTCAAGTCGCCAAGCTGTGCAGCGTGAACCTCAGCACTGTTGACCGCTGGCTTGTACCTCCAGACAGATCAAGCCACAGGAAGATGCCGAACATGGCACGCGACCTGTTGATCTGTTTGGAAGGAAAAGGAACTATCGAGAAAAAGTAGTTGACTTCCGATGGAAGCGACTGTAGAGTTAGCAATATCAGGGGTGGTTGTCACCCCTTCACTTGAGAGAAAGCAAATGAAATCTATCAATAACAGTAAGACCAAAGGCATGTCCCTCGAAGAGATGGCTGTAGAGCTGACTCGCCAGAAGGACGCGAAGCGCGACTTCGTTGCCACTACGACAGACATCAAAGTATCGGCTGACTCCGAGTCTCCGACTAACCTGATGCTCCACCTTGGTGACATGACCGATCGGTTCCCTGTCCGCAAGCACGCGATCCGTCAGATCGGAACGCAGCTGAAGATTCCGGCACCGTTCGTGGATCGTCTGGCAAAGGATCACCCGGACATGTTGGCATGGAATGTCAACAAGCTGTTCGAGCGTGAGCCTGCTGATCGCATGATCCGCACGCTGGATGGTCAGGTCCGGGCTTACATGTCTGACAAGTACCGTCCGCTTGACAACTTCGACTTCGCGAACGCTGTGTTGCCGAAGCTGATCGAGTTCAAGGCCGAAGTAACGTCTTGCGACATCACGGAGACTCGCCTGTACATCAAGGGCAAGATTCCCGGTGTCGAGAAGATCGTAGCCAAGGCTGGCACGTTCCACGGTGATGGTGGTCACAACCCGATCCACCGCTTCTCACCGGGTATCTGCCTCTCGAACTCTGAGGTAGGCGCAGGCTCACTGGCTGTCGAACCCGGCATCCACGAGCGTGACTGCTCCAACCTGCTGATCATCGGAAGCAACGCGATGCGCAAGTATCACGTTGGCAAGAAACTCTCCGACGAGCAGTTGTTCGAGCTGTACACGGACGCTACGAAGACGGCTGCTGATCGAGCCTTCTGGATGCAGGTCGCTGACCTCGTGCAGGCTGGCTTGGACGGCACCATGTTCGAGCGAATGGTTGCAGAGTGTGAGGCAAAGATGAACGGCACTGAGATCGAGAAGCCTTCGATCGCCGTGAAGGAATTGCCTAACCTTACCGAATCTGAGCAGGAAGGCGTTCTTGCCTCACTGATCAAGGGTGGCGATCTGTCACAGTTCGGTATGCAGTGGGCACTGACGCACTACGCCCAGAACGATGAGGTCTCTTACGAGCGCCAAGTTGAGCTGGAGCGCATGGGCGGCAACGTCATCGAACTGCCTACGTCGCAGTGGGAACGCATCGCGACAGCGGCATAACCCGAATGGGGGCGCAAGCCCCCTTCACTTCATGAAGGAAGGAAACAATGACAATGAAACAAGTGACAAGAGAGGACTTCGAGGTCCTCAGTAAGTATCACCCCACCGAGATTCGGTACTTTGCCGACACTGGTGTGGAGATCAACAAGCGCAAGCCTGTACGAGTGATCGTGCGGCGACCACCTGCAAGCACCAATGGTGCCAAGAGTCCGCAGGCCGGGATTCCCAAGAACCGTCACGTCCAACTGACGACCAAGGGAGCTGGCAACATGTCGCCCGGTACTCTCAAGTACAAGGTGTTCACTGCTACCTGTCGCATCATGCAGAAGGACCCAACCAAGGTGTTGACCCGGCCTGAGCTGACAGACGCACTGGTCAAGGCGCTGCCTAACTTGGACAAGAAGAGCAACATCGTGCCCTCGGTGTCCTCGCTCATCAAGTCAGGCAATCTCCGCTACGTTGGGGAAGAAGCCAGCTCATAAGACTGGCAAAAAAATGGGGCGCTGCCGTGAGGTAGCGCCCCTAATAGGTTCTTGAAGAAAACAATGGTTTGCCCAGAGACTATCTCACGATCTCAACCTCAGTTCCAGTCTCAGCCTCAAGGATCGCGATCTTGAACACACTCAGCGGCGTGAAGTAGCCCTTCACGTCCTCGATCCTAACCCTGTCCTGCTCGTTGTCGTAGTACCTGAAGTCGGCCCGGTACTCATACTGGTGACCCTTGCGGCGCTTCGACATGACTGGCCTGCCGCCGACCGTAATCTTGAACACCGGCTGACACTCCAGCTTAGAGATCACCCCGGCTGTCTCCAGCAGCTTCAGTTCCTGATAGCGCTCGAACTCCCTGATGGAGTCGAACTTCATGCCACCCCATTCGACCTTTTTGTTGCGGTACTTGGCTGGCTTTTTCTGTTTGCCTCTTCCCACCTCACCGCCTCTGCGAAAATGTTGTATGGAAGTTGGTCGTTTACCCATATCAGATGATCCCACTGTCTGCCGAACCGCTCTTCCCACGTCTCCACACCCATGCCTGAGTCGATGCCCATGTCACCGATGTGGTAGTCGTCCTTCAGTGGTATCTGTAGGAACGGGTTCTGTTTCTGTCCTACACCAACGTGCCAGCCCATGTCTTTCATGGACCCACCATGGCAGTGATGCAGCGTGATGAATGGACTGCGGCTGACGCAACAGCGCAGCTGCCGCAGGTTCTTCTCGTGCTTACTTATTGCGAGCGTGCCACGAGACATAGTGTGGATCGACAATGTAAAACTCCGACTTCAGCCCACCCACGTCAGCGTAGTTGCCGCAGGTCTTTTCCTCAGTGTACCAGTGACACATCGTCTCGCGCACATTGAGGACCGCATAGTGTGTCTTCGCCTTGTTCACGTAGATGTACTGCCACGGCTTCCTCAGTTTCTCATCGAACGTGTTCTTCGAGTCAACGATGAACTTATTGCCGAAAGGCCAATCCCTGCGACAGGTGAAGTCAGCGCTCAGCGCCTTCACCTCGATAGGAAGACACACCTCGAAGTCGGCATCGTCCTTGTAGGTTTCCCTTTCCTCGACGGTGGGCGCTACCTTGGTTGGTTCCTTACGGACGCTGAAGCCCTTCTCAGTAAGCCAGCGCATCACATCCCACACTGAGTCTTCGGACGCTCCCAGTAGGGCTTGAAATCTCTCGTGCTTGTCACTCATGCGACCACTCCACAAACGGAACCCTGACGCGAGCATGGAAGCGGCGCTCCTGATGCTCGATCTTATCGAGGATGCTGCGAGACTCGCCAACAAGGTTGAGGATTGCCATCATCGCTATACGGGCATCGTCCTCGTTGTTTACTGCGTAGTCATGTACTGACCGCAGCCACTCCCAGAACCTTTCGTTCTTGCACAGCATGGCGGCAACGTAGCTGGGGCGCTCTGAGGGGCGCTTCTTCGCCCTCTCCACCTTGTCCCTCATCTTCTGGTCGATCGTCTCCTGATCGTCGTCCAGCTCAACCAGAGCGACAACGAAGCGGTCCTTCTTGCGATCGTATCCGTCGAACGGGTGACCCATACCGTCATTGCATAGCCAGAACTTCACGGTGTGCCCGTTGGACTGGCTGTCATTCCAGCCTGTCAGCATCGCCTCGTCTTTGTAGACCATCGGTCCTTGACAGCCATCCTGAATCTCGTAGCAGATCATGGCGAAGCGCGTGCCAGCTCGTCCCTTCCTGCGCTTGGTGAACTTCTCGAATGGGTTGCGCTGTCCTTCCATGCCGTCCATGGGCAGCTTGAACGTGACGGTGCTGCCGTCCACGTCTGTCCACTTTGCTTCGTGCATGGTTACCTTGGCGTTGTATGCGATGCTCATGGTGCCCACCTCATCAGTCCACCTTCGCTATTGGACCGAACCTTACCGTCGCTCATCTCGCCCAGTACGTCGAGCATATCGAAGCCCATGATCTTAGGCATGGTCACAACGGTCTCTACCTTTTCTCGTTGCTTCATGTGCTTGGCGCACTCGAAAGCAGCCGCCTGACCAGTGAACGATTTGTCATTGTCAGCTGCGATGATCACCTTCTTCACGTGCCGTGGGATCGACTTGAACTCAGCCAGACCGTGAGCGCTGATTGTTGCCCATGCTGGATGACCAGTAATTGCCCACGCAGCCAGAGCCGTCTCAATTCCCTCAGCCAGCACCAGCGTGTTCTTCGGCTCGCCAAGCCTGACAGCGCCACCTGTGATGTTCTCAATTGGCGGCATGATCTTCTTCTCTTTCTTGCCGTCCATGATGTATGTCCTGTGCAGAGAGATCGGCACACCCTTAGCGTTGCGGATCAGCGCAATCATAGCTGGGTACGATCCCATTGCCTTGTGCCCCTCGAACAGGGTCAGCCCAGAGTGACCACGAACGTCACTCACATCAGAGATAATCTCGGTCGGTATGCCTCTCCCCTTCAGGTATTCAGCCACCACCAGACCATCTTTTGCCTCTTGCCACAGGCTG
>JAQYVZ010000134.1 GCA_030145205.1 Desulfuromonadales bacterium
GATCGACCTGCAGCAGTTCCGCCGCCGCCACCTCGTCTACCTTGACCTCGGGGAAAAACAGGATGATCTTGCGCCGCCCGGCGTCGAGAATCTGCTCGATAGCCGGCAGGCAGGCCTTGTCATAGAGCGCGTGCAGCGGCTCCAAGCCATGGCCGCTGCGGGGAATCACCACGTTTGCCTGGTCGCTCCGGGCGCAAAGCTGGCGAATCACTGGGCCGGAAAGGAACGGCATATCGCAGGCGACCACGAAGGCCCGCTCGCTGCGAGCATGGCAGAGCCCCGAGTGGATCCCCGCCAGCGCCCCCTGGCGGTAGTAGATGTCGGGCACCTTGCGGCAAGGAATATCAGGATACAGCGACGGCGAGTTGGTCACCACGATCACCTCTTCGAACAGCTCGGCCATCTGCCGGTAGACGTGTTCGATGAAGCGGCCGCCTGCCAGGGGCAGGAGCGACTTGTCGCTCCCCATCCGGCGCGATTCACCGCCGGCCAGGATAACCCCGGTGACGTGTGCGATTTTCGGCAGCAGCCTTGGGGCGGCGAGCCGCTCAGGATGACAGTAAACCTCGAAGCTTTCGCCGCGCAGGTAACCGATCAGGGTGATGCCGGCCGCCTCGCTCATCTGCAGCGCCATGTCGGTGGGCGAGGTGCGCGAAGCGATCAGGGCGATGCCAAGCCTGGTCGCCTTGGCCACCATCTCGGTGGAAACCCGGCCCGAGGTGACCAGCATTTTGCCAGCCAGATCGATCCCCTTGAACAGGGCTTCACCGGCGATGCGATCGAGGGTGTTGTGGCGACCGAGGTCTTCGGCGTACAGCAGCAGGCCGTGGCTGTCGCCGACTGCCGCCGAGTGGATGCCGCCGTGACTCTGGTAGTTCTCGGCCCGCTGGTGCAGCTCTTTCATCAGCCCGAAAACCGCCTCGGCCGAAAAGACCTCGACGCCGCAAACCGAAACATCGGCTGGCACGGCCGCTTCCGGCAGGCTGAAACTGATACCGGTGCCGCAACCGGAAGTGAGGGTCGGCTTGAGCCGCTCGGGCATTTCCCGCTTCAGGCGCACCCGGGCGTCGCCAAAGTCGGAGCAGATGCCAAGCTGCAGAAAATCATCGAGACTGTCGACAAACCCCTGATTGCGCAGAAATCCGGCGACCAGGAAGTTGAGCTGGTGGGGCGAAGCGACCAGGGTCGCCAGTTCGCGCTTGTTGACCGTCAGCCGCAGCGGGTATTCCTGAACAACCTGCCGCTCTTTTGTCGCCAGGCCGCCGTTTTTAAATTTATATATGGTATGGTTTTTCGAATGATCCATGGCTTATTCCTTTGATCATTTTCACGCCCGTTTTCTTCGCGCACCCAATAATGAAACAAATGCATCCCTCCCCCGCAACGGGGGAGGGATGTACCGGGTTGAACCTTATTCGCCTTGGGACAACGGTTTGGCGTCGCTCGGCTGGCCGCCGTCGATCTTGCGGAACGAATCGGGGATCGAGTAATCGACCGTTTCCGGGTGATGCTCGAAGATCGGAAAATACTTGGCAATCAGCACGAAGAAGAGCACATGCGCGGCGATGATCCCCAGGGTGACCAGGGTTTCGATGATCGACGGCAGATAGATGTGGTTAGGATCCATCATCCCGATCATCGAAACATTGAAGCGGTTGAGCACCAGACCGAAGACCACCAGGCCGGCGGCGATGGTCCGCAGGCGATCATCCTCGCGCACCGACTTCTGGGTGAGCATGATGAAGGGCAGAACGAAGCCGACAGCGAACTCGAGAAAGAACGCAAGGGTGAGTCCGGGACGGTCGAAGAACGGCCCTTCCACCAACGCCAGCAGGCTATAGATCCGCAGACCGATATACAGGCCGAGGGTCCAGGGGAGGATCTTGGCCAAGGTGCGCAGCAGCACCCCCTCGTTGGGCTGCCCCATCCATTTGTGGCTGGCGGTTGCTTCGAGGATGATGATGCTCATGCCGGCACAGATGGCACTGACCCAGAAAAGCAGGGGCAGCAGCGGGTTGTACCAGAGGTTATGCAGTTTGTCGACGACGATCAGGAAGAAAGTGCCGAGAGAACTCTGGTGCAGAGTGGAGATGGCAGCGGCCAGAATGACCAGGGGC
>JAQYVZ010000052.1 GCA_030145205.1 Desulfuromonadales bacterium
GTCAAAAGCGCCGCCATTGGCATGCTCGCCTTGCGCCTTGAGAATTTTAAAATAATAGCCATGAAAGGGTTCTGGAGGATCCTCATCCAGGTCGCCCACATACCCCTCCTCGGTGGCCCTTGCGATCAGTGGACCGAACGGACTGTCTTCCTCGCCCTCCCCGGCTTCCCAATAGAGTCCGTCCCTCTGGCCCTCGCTGCTGGCAAACGTCTGGGCGAACATCGGGCCGCCACTGCTGCGTTTCGTACAGGCAAACTCACGCTGGGCGGCGGTATAGGCCTGCATCACCTCGATGGTGTGCAGTTCGTTTCTGCCGATCCGCCGGTTGAGGATTTCCTCCATCCCTGCCGGGGTGTCGAAAAGCCAGGCGTCCCCCTGCCGAACGATGGGGATCGGGAAAGGATAATCCTTGCTGCCGACCAGGAACACCGCGCGACCTTCGTCGTCCTGCTCGAGGCTGTTCTTCTCCTCATAGGCTTTCAGAAAGCGCGCTCTGCCGTTCTGGTCCGCGACCTTGTCGCCCGAAGAGATGAGGTCCTCCGAACCGGGGCCTAAGATAGCGAGCAGTTCCGCATTGTCGGCGTCCTTTACCGCAGCGACTAGGGCGGCCATCGCCTGTTGCGGAGAGGGGAAACTCTTCGGCCCCCCTGACTCGCCGGCCATAGCGGGGGCGACGGCTAGGACGACCATCGCGATGAGCATTGCCATTGCGCCGGCAAACCACTGCAACATCCCGTACTTATATGCTTTCAGTACCCTCATCTGCGTCCCTCTCTGTGTGAGTGGAATCATGTCTTGGACCCCGGGTCAGCGCCTGTTACGGCCTCGCTCGCCGCGGTCTGCTCCGCCAGAACGGCCCCTGACGCGAGAATTATCGGCCTGGCCTTGCCGGCTGACTCGGCCGCGCTCGCTTGACATGCGCTCCTTTCCGCCATCATCGACCCGGTTGAAGACATTGTCGCGGCGCTGCTGTTGCGGCTCCGGCTTAACAGGGGCGATCCTGGCCGGCGCCCGCTTGACCGGTTTGATCCTGGCCGGTGCCCGCTTGACCGGTTCGATCCTGGCCGGCGCCCGCTTGACCGGTTTGATCCTGGCCGGTGCCCGCTTGACCGGTTCGATCCTGGCCGGTGCCCGCTTGACCGGTTTGATCCTGGCCGGTGCCCGCTTGACCGGTTCGATCCTGGCCGGTGCCCGCTTGACCGGTTCGATCCTGGCCGGTGCCCGCTTGACCGGTTCGATCCTGGCCGGCGCCTGACGGCTGCGCTCGGCACGTTCACGCGTCTGCTTGTCCCGAACGATCCGTTGCCGTTCCTGCTCGCCGCGCTCAACCCGTTCCCGATCTTGACGAGCACGGTCGATTTTTGTCAGATCGTCGCCGCGCCGATCGCGATCCAGGGCCTGGCGCTCAGGAAAACCACGGGTGTCGCGGTGAAAATCCCTGGCACCGGGAGGGGACTGGCCGTATTTACGGGCGGTGGCGTTGTCGCGGTAGGCGACCCCCCGCCGGTGGCTGGGGGCGTGCTGCCAGCGGCCGGGCTTTGCTACCCACCGATCTTGTCTGACATATCTGGGCCGCTTGTGCACATCGACGTGGATGTAGTGGTGGTGCCAATCGAAATAGCTCCAGTTGCCGAAGGAAAAACCGAAATAAAAGCCGGGCCAGAATGAGAGGCCAAAACCGAGACTTACCCCTGGGGGGCCCCAGTAGGAATAGGGCGGAAAGGCTGGATACCACCACGGGCCGTAGACGTAGTAAGGATCATAGTACGGCACATAGAGGACCCTGGGATCGGCCGGCTCAATGATGATCGTCTCCCTTTCGACAATGACCTTCTGCTCGGAGGTGGTGGTGAGGTTGTTTTGGGCATAGGCCCTGGCCCGCAGTTCCTGAACCATGTCCATGACCTCGTCTTCCTGGGCGAGAAAGGCGTTGCCGAGATTGGTGGTCTCGCTGATCCTCTTGCTCATCAGGGCCAGGATTGACGGAAAGTGACAGATCGCCTTGACGCTGGGGTCCCAGTCCTGGTCCAACAGCACCGCATCAAGGGACTCGCCTGTCAACTCCGGATTCATCCTGACCCAGCGATCGGCCTCGATCACTTCAATGGGATAGGTCGATGCCATCAGGACCTGGGACAGGAGCGTATCGGGATAGAGGGCGATGGGCGCCAGCATCTGGGTGAGCTCCTCCCGGCTGTATTTTTCGGACGGCTCCAGGGTGTCGATATCCTGGGCGTAAGCCTGCGGGGGTGTCAAAACAAGGCAGGACACAAAGAACGGAATGATGAACAAACCGAGGGCCAGATGGAAGATGGTCGCTGCCTTCATAACTAACTCCTTTGCCTCTGGCTGTTTCTGGTGGGGTGAGCCGGTTGCTGGCTCTACTGACGTGCTTGATTGCCAGTCTAACCACCGAATACGCAGGAAATGTGGAAGAAATGTGGAAATTTCCACTACCCGCCGGTTGGCAATGTTTTTTTCCTCCGAGTTGTGATACGAACAAAGGCAGGCTTCGTTACCGGAGCCGCTACTGCAGATAAGTTTACATCAAATACTGTATTTTTCTGGCGATGCTCGCCGGGTTGAACAAGGAAGAGATTTTGTTGTGAAGAAAAAGCGTTTCCCAACCATAAGGCCAGGATGGCAAAAGCCTCTCGGCACGTTTCTGCTGTTGGCCACCCTGGCCCTTGCATCCTGCGCACCGGCGAAGCTGGCAGTTCAGAGCCCGGTTCCCCTGCCGGAGAGTTTCTCCGCCACGGGCCGTGCCGATCTGCCGGAAAAATGGTGGCAGTCCTTTGCCGACCCCACCCTTGACGATCTCATCGAACATGCCCTGGCCGGCAACCTGAGTCTGAAAAGCACCTGGGACCGGCTGCGCCAGGCCGAGGCGATTCAGCGCAAGGCCGGTGCCGGGCTGACTCCCTCCCTTGATGCTAAGGCCTCTGCCACCACATCGAGATCCCGCCAGAATGGCAGCACCGGGACCAGCCGCGATTTCAGCCTGGGTCTGGTGGCAGGTTACGAAATCGACCTGTGGGGCCGCATCCGCTCAGGTAAGGAGGCCGCCGTCTTCGATACCCGGGCCAGCGCCGAGGACCTGCGGGCGGCCGCGCTCACGCTATCGGCCCAAGTGGCCGGAGCCTGGTACCAGCTGGTGGAAAAACACGGTCAACTCGAGCTGCTCGACAGTCAGATCGAAACCAATCGCAAAGTCCTCGAGCTGGTCACCCTGCAGTTTCGCACCGGTCAGACTGGCATAGCCGACGTGCTGCAGCAGCGGCAGTTGGTCGAGTCGAATATCGGAGAACGGGCTCAGGTCGCGGGACAGGCTCAGGTGCTGGAGAACCAATTGAACATCCTGGTCGGAACACCCCCGGGACAACTCACGCTCCCCCACCTGGCCGATCTGATCATCCTGCCGCCCCTGCCGGCGACCGGCATCCCGGCCGCCCTGATGCAGGGGCGACCCGATGTCCGAAGCGCTTGGTACTCAGTGCTTTCGGCCGATCAGCGCACCGCTGCTGCCTTGGCCGACCGGTTCCCCCGTCTCAGTATTACAGGCGGCATTTCGACCGGAGCAGAACATACCGGCGAGCTGTTCGACAACTGGCTGGCCTCTCTGGCGGGAAACCTGGTAGCGCCCCTGGTCGATGGCGGCCTGCGCAAGGCCGAGGTCGATCGAAGCAGAGCCCTTGCCGAAGAGCGTCTGCACGCCTACGGACAAACCATCCTGGAAGCTCTGGGGGAAGTAGAAGACGCCCTCACCCGTGAAGCGCACCAGCACGACTACCTGCTCAGCCTGGAGCGACAACTCGAGCTGGCGCAAAGCGTCATAGCCCGGGTCCGGGACCGTTATCTCCATGGGGCCGAAGAGTACCAGCGGGTACTGGACGCCCTTCTGTCCTACCAGCAGCTGCAAAGAAACTATCTCAGCGGCCGGCGCACCCTGATTCAGTACCGGATCGATCTCTGCCGCGCCCTCGGTGGGGGGTGGCAGCTGTCGCAGGATAAGCACGAGGCTGCGCCAACCGATAAAACCAACGCTTCCTGAGCGAAACCGGGTAGATATACGGTTGCCAGCAAGTTACTTTTATAAACAAGACAGGTAACTCCCATGGAACAAGAACATAAATCCCCGACCGAAACAGAGATTGAACCATCGCGACCGCATCCGGGAGCCTCCTTCCTGCTGCGCTACCTGTTGCCGCTGCTGATTCTGATTGGCGCCGTAGCGATCACGATCTGGCTAATGGAAACCGGCCCCCAGGCCAAGCCCCGCCCCAAGACACGCAACGCCACCCTGGTAGAGGTTCAGCCGGTCCAGGTCGGGCCGCAACAGACCCTTGTTCATGCCATGGGCACGGTCAAACCGGCGCGCGAGGTACAGCTCATGCCCCAGGTCAGCGGTGAAGTCATCGAACTGAGCCGGCAGATGGTGCCGGGCGGCGTCTTTGCCAAAGGGGAGACGTTGCTGAAGATCGATCCGACCGATTACCGGCTGGCCGTGCAGCAGCTGGCCAGCGAAGTGGCCAAGGTCGAAGCCGAGCGGCAGCTCGAACAGGGGCGGCAGCTGGTGGCCCGCCGGGAATACGAGCTGCTCGGGGAAACGGTCAGTGCCGAGGAGCAGGCACTGATGCTGCGGCAGCCGCAGCTTAATACCCTGAAGGCTTCGCTCGACGCGGCCAGGGTCCGCCTGGAGCAGACCCGCATCGACCTGAGCCGGACCGAAATCACCGCCCCCTTCAATGCCGTGGTTCAGTCGCGCAAGGTCAACCTCGGAACCCGGGTCACGCCGTCCTCGGCCTTGGTGACCCTGATCGGCACCGACGGCTACTGGGTCGAAGTCTCGGTGCCGACCAGCCAGCTGCGCTGGATCAACCTGCCGCGCCATGAGGGGGAAAAAGGCTCCCTCGTCAGGATCTATGACGAAGCGGCCTGGGGCAAAAATGCTTATCGCACCGGGCACGTCATTCGCTTGGCCGCGACGGTGGAACAGGAGGGGCGCATGGCCCGGCTACTGGTGGAGGTGGCCGATCCCCTGGCCCGCAAGAAAGAAAATGCCGGTCAGCCGGCGATGCTCATCGGGGCCTACGTGCGACTGGAGATCACCGGCCGCAGCGTCGACTCGGCGGCGGCTCTCGAACCCGGGCTGATCCGCGAGGGGGACAAAGCGTGGGTCATGAACGGCGATGGGCGTCTTGAGATTCGCCCGGTGGAAATCCTGTTCCGGGGACGGGACGAGGTCCTGGTCCAAGGCGGCATTGCCGAAGGAGAAAGCCTGATTGTTTCTGACCTTCCCGCCGCGGTAGAGGGGATGCAGCTGCGCCTTCAGGAAGTCGGGAGCCAGACAACAGGGGAGATGCAGCCATCCGTTGAGAGGAATGGCCAGCCATGAATCACGCTGGCCGTCGAGAACGGGGCCGGGGCCCCATTGCCTGGATGGTGCATAACCGGGTAACCCCCAACCTGTTGATGCTTTTTCTAGTGCTGGGCGGGCTGTTCATGACCTCCCGAATCAAGCAGGAGGTCTTTCCCGAGTACGACCTCGACCGGGTAACGGTCAGCGTCAGTTACCCCGGCGCCAGTCCGGAGGAAGTGGAGCAGGGGATCATCCTGGCCGTCGAAGAGGCGATCCGCGGCATTGACGGGGTCAAGGAACTGCAGGCGACGGCGGCCGAGGGGAACGGTAGGGTCAATGCCGAACTGCTGGAGGGGATCGACCAGCAGCGGGTTTACCAGGACATCAAGCAGGAGATCGACCGCATCACCACCTTTCCCGATGACGCCGAAGAACCCCAGGTCACCCTGGCCACGCGGCGCCGGGAGGTTCTCAACCTGCAGTTTTACGGCGACGTGAGCGAAACGGCCCTGCGCGAGACGGTCGAGCAGGTGCGTGACCGCCTGCTGCAGACCCCGGAGATCACCCAGGTCGAGCTAGACGGGGCACGGGACTACGAGGTGCTGGTCTATGTCTCCCGCGAGAACCTGCGGGCGTTTTCCCTGACCCTGGCCGATGTCGCCGCCCGCATCAGTGCCAGCTCCATCGAGCTGCCCGGTGGGACGGTGGAAACCTCCGGCGGGGATATCCTGCTACGGGTCAAGGATCGCCGCGACTGGGGCCGGGAATTTGCAGGCATCCCCATCATTACCACGGCCGACGGCAGTGTCGTCACCCTCGGGGATATCGCCTCGGTCAAAGAAGGCTTCGAGGATGCCGACCGGCAGGCCTTTTTCAACGGCAAGCGCAGCATGGGGATGGAGATCTACCGCATCGGCGACCAGACCCCCATCGGGGTCTCGGATGCGGTTCGCAAAACCATGGTCGGAATCGAGGCCGACCTGCCGGATGCCATCGACTGGACCATCAACAATGACCGCTCGGATATCTACCGGCAGCGCCTCGAACTGCTGCTGAAAAACGCCTTCATCGGGCTGACGCTGGTGCTGATCGTTCTCAGCCTCTTCCTTGAGTTCAAGCTGGCGTTCTGGGTGACCATGGGGATCCCGATTTCCTTTCTCGGCGGCCTGCTTTTCCTGCCGGTCATGGGGGTGTCAATCAACATGATCTCCCTCTTCGCCTTCATCGTCGCCCTGGGGATCGTAGTTGACGACGCCATTATCGCCGGGGAAAACATCTACGAATACCGCCAGAAAGGGATGAACTTCGCCCAGGCAGCCATCGCCGGGGCGCGGGACGTGTCCAGCCCCATCGCCTTCAGCATCCTCACCAACGTGGTGGCCTTTCTCCCCCTCTATTTCATACCGGGGACCATCGGCAAGGTCTGGCAGGTGATCCCCCTGGTGGTCATCACCGTGTTTCTCATTTCCTGGGTCGAATGCCTGGTGATTCTGCCCGCCCACCTGGCCCATACCAAAAGCAAGCCGACCAGCCGCCTGACTGCTCGCCTGCACGAATGGCAGCAAGGGTTCAGCCGGCTGGTGCTGCGCTTCATCGACAAAGTCTACGGCCCTGCCCTCGATTTCTGCCTGCGCTGGCGGGCGCTCACCGTAGCGGTTGGCCTGGCGACCCTGCTCCTTATCGGCAGCTATGCCTTGAGCGGACGCATCGGCATGATCCTAATGCCAAGGGTCGAAGCGGACCTCGCCCTGGTCACCGCGGTGCTCCCCGTCGGCAGCGCTGCGGACAAGGCCGTGGCGCTCCAGAAGCAACTGGTCGATGCCATGAAAGAGGTAGCGGCGGAAAACGGTGGCGACCGCCTGCTGGAAGGGATCCTGTCGCAAATCGATGAAAACCAGGTCGTGGTTCGAGCCTATCTCACCAAGCCGGGGGTGCGGCCGATGAACACCGCCCAGGTCGCCGGACTCTGGCGCGAGAAGACCGGAACGCCGATCGGCCTCGATTCACTACGCTTTGAATCGGACCGGGGCGGCCCCGGCTCGGGGGCCGCCCTGACGGTCGAGCTCTCCCACCGGGACATCGCCATTCTCGACCAGGCCAGCGCCGCTCTCGCTGAGCGCCTGGACGAGTTTGCCAACATCAAGGATGTCGACGACGGCTACACCCCGGGCAAGCAGCAGTTTGATTTTCGTATCAAGCCCGAAGGGCAGAGCTTGGGGCTGACGGCTCGCGAGGTCGCCCGGCAGGTGCGCAATGCCTTCTCCGGAGCCGCAGCCCTCAAGCAACAGCGGGGGCGCAACGAGGTCACGGTCCGGGTACGCCTGCCCGAAACGCAGCGCGCCAGCGAATACGACGTTGAACAACTGATGATCCGCACCCCGGCTGGCACCTTCGTCCCCCTGGTGGACATTGCCGAGATGGAACGGGGACGGGCCTACACCACCATCACCCGCCGCGATGCCCGCCGCACCGTCACGGTCAGCGCCAACGTGGAACCGATCGGGGAAACCGGCCCGATCCTGGCCACCCTCAACAGCACCATTCTGCCGCAACTGGCCCGCGACTACCCCGGCCTCAGCTACGGCTATGAAGGGAGGCAGGCGGATTTCAAGGAAAGCCTGCAGAGCCTGATCGGCGGGTTTGCCCTGGCTATGCTGGGCATTTATTTCCTGCTGGCCATCCCCTTTAAAAGTTACACCCAGCCACTCATCGTCATGGTGGCCATCCCCTTCGGCATGATCGGGGCGGTGCTGGGGCACCTATTCATGGGCTACAACCTGAGCCTGATGAGCATGATGGGGATCGTCGCCCTTTCCGGAGTGGTGGTCAACGACTCGCTAATCCTGATCGATTACGCCAACCGGCGGCGTTCCGGAGAGGGGGAGCCCCCCCTGACAGCCATCCATTCGGCCGGCAAGCGCCGTTTCCGGCCGATCATCCTGACCACCCTGACCACCTTCGGCGGACTGGCACCGATGATTTTCGAGACCTCCCGGCAGGCCCGGTTCATGATTCCCATGGCCCTCTCCCTAGGGTTCGGTATCCTGTTCTCCACGGTGGTGACCCTGGTACTGGTCCCCTGTCTCTACATGATCATCGAGGACGGCAAAACGCGACTGGGTGGTCTCCTGGGCAAAAGCGCCCCGCCCGCGCCCTGACAGTTTCCAGCACTAGAAGAACCAGCATTTGTTTGGTTGTCGAATGGTCATACAAAGGGCAACCACCAGGGATCAACAACTGCAGCAGATTAATCAGCGCCCGGAGACTATTGCAGTCGACACCACCGCGGCACCCTGGACCGACGAACACAGGGCACAAGAGATGCAGAAGCTCCATCTCTACAAAAACCTCGCCATGGCCTCGCGCACCGGGGAATTCATCGTTCAGACAAAATAAAGCCCCGACTCCTTTTAGAGTCGGGGCTTTATTTTCATACAATCGCCGGGGAATTCGTCCTATGCCTTCGAAAACCCCGATTACTTCAACGAGCGCTCCCACTCCTTCGCGGCCCCGAACCGCTTAGCCAGCTCCTTCGATACTCCCCGCCGCTTGCGGCGCATATCAGCCCGCGCCGGGGCACCCTCGTGGAGGAAGCACTCGAGCTCGGTCTCGGGAATGACGGCGGGAACGAGCTGCGGATTCCCCTCCGTGTCGACGGCAACGAAGGTGAGGAAGGCGGTGGTGCAGACGTTGCGCTCCCCGGTGAGAAGGTTCTCGGCGACGACCTTGACGAAAACCTCGATGGAGGTCTTATTGGTCCAGGTGACGAAGGACTCGAGGCACACCGACTCGCCATTGCGAACCGGGTGGAGAAAATCGACCGAATCGGTGGAAGCGGTGACCACCGGCATGCGGGCGTGACGGGTGGCACTGATCGCGGCAATATCATCGATATAGGCCATGACCTTGCCGCCGAACATGGTGCCATGGTGGTTGGTGTCAGGCGGCAGGACCATGGAAGCCTTGACGGCTCTCGATTCGCGGACGGATTTGGCATTCATGGGGAGCCTCCTGAGGTGAGAAATAACGTTCCCGCAAACCCGGGATAAGAATTTTCGGAAACCGGTGCGACCGCCACCAAAGGGTTACGACTTGCTCCCCCGGCGACCGGTCTTGGGAGCGGGACGTGGGGCCGCGTTTTTTTTCGGCCGGCCAGTCCTGGTCTTTAGCGACTTCTGCGCCTTCGCCGGTTTTTTTGCTGCCTTCACCGGCTTGGCCGGTGCCTTTTTGAGTTTGGCCGGTCCGTTTGACTTCTTTTTTGGTTTCGCTATCATCCCCCGCTTGACCGCAATCTGCGGAAATTCCGTGACCGTCTGCCGCGGGATCGCATACTTGAGCAGCTTTTCAATCTCGGCCAGCAAGGCCTGCTCTGCCGGGCAGACCAGCGAAAGGGCCACCCCGTCCTCGCCGGCCCGGCCGGTGCGGCCGATCCGATGCACATAATCTTCGGGGACCTGGGGCAGCTCGTAATTAACCACGTACGGCAGGCGCTGGATGTCGAGCCCGCGGGCCGCCACATCGGTCGCCACCAGCACCCGCAGCTCCCCCTTCTTGAACTCCGCCAGGGTGCGCGTCCGCACCGACTGGCTCTTGTTGCTGTGGATGGGCGCGGCCTTGATGCCGTCGAAGAGCAATTCGGCGGTCAGCTTGTCGGCGCCGTAGCGGGTGCGGGTGAAGACCAGGACCTGGTTCCACTCCCCCTTGCGGATCAGGTGCGAGAGCATTTCCCGCTTGCGACTTTTTTCCACCGGATAGACCGCCTGGGTCACCGCATCGGCGGCGATATTGCTGCGTGCCACCTCGACCCGCCGCGGCTGATCGAGCAACTCGTCGGCAAGTTTCTTGATGCTATTCGAATAGGTGGCCGAAAAGAGCAGGGTCTGGCGCCGTGCCGGTAGATATTCAGAAACATTGAGAATGTCATCGATAAACCCCAGATCGAGCATGCGGTCGGCTTCGTCCAGCACCAGAAACTCAATCTTGGAAAGATCAATCGTGCCCCGCTGCGCGTGGTCGAGCAGTCGGCCCGGCGTCGCCACCACAATATCGACGCCGCGGTACAGCCGCTCGATCTGCGCCTGGATGTTGACCCCGCCGTAGATCATGGTCGAGCGTAACGACAGCCGCCGACCGTAATTCTGCATCTGTTCGCTGACCTGGGCTGCCAGCTCGCGGGTCGGCACCAAAACCAGCACGCGCGGGCGACGGCGCTTTTGCGTAGGGACCTTTGCGCTTAGCATCTGCACGATCGGCAGAGCAAACGCAGCGGTTTTGCCGGTGCCGGTCTGGGCGCCTGCGAGCAAATCGCAACCCTCCAGAATCACCGGGATCGCCCGGGTCTGGATGGGGGTCGGTTCGGTATAGCCCTGAGTGGCAATCGCGCTCAGCAGTTCGGCGCACAGGCCAAGAGAGTCAAAAGACATTGATCAAAATCCTTGTGTAAAGAGATCCGACAGGAAGCTGTCGGACTGGGCTGGATGGAGCAACCACATGTTTCGCAAAAAAACGGCCAGACAAGGACGTGTTCGGAACCTTAGCGGATTGCCCCATAACTGTCAATTGCGCGAAGGTTAAGTTCTTATGACGTAAGCAGATTTCC
>JAQYVZ010000023.1 GCA_030145205.1 Desulfuromonadales bacterium
ATTTTTTTCGTGCCGACTCGGCCAGGGGATAGAACACCTGCACGACAATCAGGGTTTCTAGGGATTTTCCGCATCGGGTGATTCGGCCCGGAGAAAGATGCTGACACGACTGGCCGGACGGTTTCGTCATTCCTAGATTGCAGGATCAATAAGAACCTAGCGTTTCAGTCAAACTGAATACAGCAAAACGATGCAAGAGGACTTATAAAAAAGAGCGCCCCCAGGAAGGGCGCTCCTTGTGAATACTGGTCGGGATGACTGGATTCGACGTAGCAACCCCCTAGGCTCGATTATTTAAACTTACCTCAGTCATCCCTTATTTACTTCACACATAAATCTACCCATGACTGCGTAGTGTCGTAAGTCATCCACAGGGCACTTGTAAATCGATTCGCATCATCACTATATTTTCGTCTTAGGGAAATGGAATATCGATAAGCTGTCTTATTGTTTGCCATATGAGGCTTATGGCTGGGGTCAACAGCATAAGTTCTGATTGCCCAGCCTGTCTCATGGTAAATTACATTTAAACCTGAATTTGACAACCAATCAGCAAACTCGTTTTCTGTAAATGGCCAGTATTTTCCATCTTCTAATTTTGTTGGCTTAAACTCTAAATGCACCATGCCACGGTTATAACCTTTTTGATAGCCAATGAAAGATATTTCTCCCTGAAAACCCTGTGAGTTAAATTCATTAGACCATTTTCTAGAATACATACTTATGTTTAGAAAATCCATGATCTTGGGAAAGGCCTCTGTGTCGTTTATCAAGAGTCCGCAGATAAACGGGTTTAGTTTTTCAAGCAGGTATCTTTCTCCTTTGGTTGGAGCCCTCGCATTCTTAGGGAAATCTGCTTCCTTTGCCTTACGAATCAAACGTGCCGGCTGCTCTTTTTTAGGAGGCGTTTTCTTGGTCTTTACCATTTCGCCTTGGTGCTTAGACTGACGTTTAAGGCTTCTTTCAGCTTCAACCTCTTCTTTAGTTTTCCAGCTAATGCAATAATCCTCCGTATATGGTTCTGTTTTATAGTACGAACACGTATCTCCTCTCCAACTCGCGCATACTTGACGGTATGCCGTTCGCTGCGACCATTGTTTGCAACCTGGCTCACCGTACTTCGCTTCGATACCAGGGAACCCTCCACATCCATAGACGACCAAGAGCATGAACGTACTGAGAAAAATCAACCTGTTTCTCGTACTTGAGTTCTTCATATCCGTCTCCGTTGGCTAATTGTTCTCCGTTACGAGTCTGCAGCAAATCATAGTTCTGGATTCGTCGACCGAACAATCATGGAAGGTTGTTTCTAGGATCCCGTCAATCATTATCCAGTATCATTTCCCAGTAGCGCTCAAAGCTTCGCTCTGCGGCCTCGCGTGTACTGAATGGCCCACTGATAGCTCTCGGTTTGTGACCACCGTCCATTGCAACCGCAACCTCTTCAGTTGATAAAACATGAAGACCGGACCTGTCTTCCGCGCCTTGGCACTTTAACTTCCCTTTCAGTTCAACGAACCAAAACTGTCCTGCTAGAGGGCTCAACGGTCGGTCTTGCTCATCGGGTCCCATGGCGTTCGGGGAGACAGTTGCAAATTTTCCGTCAAGAGGATCCGAACCTTGACCTAGGTTCTTCTGGCAGAAGTATGTCGGTTTGCTCATACAACCTCACAAAACATAATTTCACTTTCCAGTTTAATATATTTCCCATTAAAAGCACTTCAACTCAAAAAGAATATGAAGCATGCCTGGTTTAGCAAAAAGTTGCTGGCTTAGGCTCGACTTCAATCAAGTCGAGAATGCAAGAGATTTTTGAGATGTATTTGTTAGGGCTCAGCTTGAAGTGAGTAAAGTAATCTTATGTTGGGGGCGCTCGATGGCAATTAAAGCGGTCGATATATTCCGTAAGCTTCCCCTAAAGGTGCCAGACTAAAAGTAGATCTTATAAGTCACTACTTATAAAGCACGAAAGCCCTCAATCTTCGGATCGGGGGCTTTCTTACATTGCCGGGGTTCTGAGAGCAAAATCAGCCTTTTTTGATATAGTTCAGAAAGCAAATTTAATTTCTGCTCCCTGTAGGTTAATGTGCCAACCTAACTCAGGAGGAAACCAAACATGACGCGATTATCAAGGAAGTTATTCATTGTTGGTGCCAGCATTTTTTTATTGATAATGGCTAGCGCAGCCAGTTCACAGGAGCTTAAATGGGTCAACAGTAACAATGAATCCTGTTACATCACTTGTGATCGACAGGAGATGAAACCGGTCGCTTCAGGAGAATACACAAATGGTAAGCCATATTATGTTTGCGCTGCGGAGGTCGGCGGAACGATGCAGGGGTATAGACCCGGGTATAATCTATCACCGAAATGGGACAATGTGTGCACTGTAGGCTACGGAGGTAATGAAAGAATGATACATCGGTATAAATGCTTATGTGTCAAATAATGTAAAATGGCCCGTTCCGCCCTGGACTGGCCATTCTCGTGTTGCACCATCTATAACAGACGAAAGCTCTCAATCTTAGGATCGGGGGCTTTCTTACATTGCAGGGGCTATTCAACTCTTTCTGGGTCAAAAACAGGTCGAGGAGCTTAATTACAAAATGTGTTGGCTAAGTTGTGGCAATCAAGGCCTGATTCCTAAAAATCGGGTTATGAGAGAGCAATTCCCTCTTTTTTGATATAGTCTAGAAGCTCATTCTTTGCCATTTTTTTTCAGAGTGCCTTCATATGGTAGAAGATCCAATTACTTTAATGGCTGTGGTGATTATGGTTTTCACCCATGTCAAGATGGCGATCAAGGCAAGGGACGATTCCAGGACAAAAGGCTTTGAGGCACTTCTGTTCTTGTGTTGTCCACCTTTCGCCCTTTTGTATTATATGCGAATGCCAAAAAGAAAGAGGTCTAGGATTGGTTGCCTGCATTGGATATTTCTAGCGTCTTTGACTGTTGTTATATACAAGGTCTCCTAGAGGCCACCATCAATAAGATGACAAAATGGACCTTCCGTCCAGGATGGGCCATTCTTACATTGCAGGATTTCTAGGATTTACCTCTGACGCCCCGCTAGTGATACGTCTAAATCAGAAATAGAACCTGTAGAAAAAACCAATTGCTTAATGAGAGTACGGACACTGGCTGTAGGTACACTTTTTCCCGGAGAACTTAATTTTATAGTCCGCTAAATCACGTGCTTTTCTGCGTGATATGCCCGGTTTTTGATGTCCATATATCGCTAAAAATCCACAATAAGACATCTTCCCAAATTTAGTTTAATCCTGCCCCTATCTTTTCAGGCAGTTATGCGTTCAAAAAAACTCTTGCCAATTTTTAACCATTCCCTGGTTGGCCCCAAAGCGATGGCATAGATTTTGATAACTTTTTTTGTAAAGCATTCGTTCCAAGCTCTCAGGGGAAGGAACTATGGGACAGGCGCTCCATTCAACTTGCATTCCAGATATTGATCGACAACATCAGGCACTTCATACCCTGCTTGAACACTATCGTTGTGCTTCCTCTCAACAAGAAGAACAACAAACTCTTGTACGCTTAACAGCTTCTTTGCGCGTGCATTTCGATTTTGTCGCAGCTTTCTTTGACATCAAGTTCCCTGCCGAATTTAAAAATAGACAAGATGAAATCCTTAACTGGGTTGATATCAAGATTCAACAACGCAACTTGGGCATGATTACCCAAGAAACGCTGTCTAAGGAACTCAGTGGCATGTTGTTACATAACAGCAACATAATGGGCACAAAGTTCCAGGATTTGGGGAGCTAGCTAGTAGCTTTTTCTAAGATTGGGAGTGTTTGCAAAAGATAAAACACAGGGGGGTAAGAATGATAAGGGGCAAGTTAAGCTGTATCGTCTGTCTGTTGGCTTTGTGTGGCTGGCTACATTCGGCACCCGCATTTGCCACCATTGAAGGTGGTGATGAGCGGCACGGAGAGGTCGTTGCACGGGAGCACTGCAAAGTTTGCCACGCACAGGGAGCCGAAGCCGGCACCATGACGCCACTTTCGCGGACCCAGCGACAGTGGGAACGTTTCTACAGCAACGACGGCATGATAAAATTGTTCCAGGCGCCTGGGACGATCTTTCGGATAAGGATTTGCTGGATACCCTGCAGTTCATGTACAACCACGCGGCCGATTCCGATCAGCCGAGTATCTGCAATTCCGCTGGATGAAACAGACCCTGATTTTGCGGTACTTGAAGATTGGCCCTGGAGGGCCGTCAGGGGTTTTAGGAATCGTTCGGTTCAGCAACTTTTGAAGCCAGATCATCTTGGAGGAGGACAAACAAGAGTCCTCTACTTTAACATCCCCGCGTAGCTCACACTAGATTGACATATCTTATTTATACAAGGTTCAGATGGCTAGATCTAATATGAGAGGGGTGCAAATGAAAAAGAAAATACTGATTGTTGAGGACGAGCCAAACATAATAACACTTGTAAGTATTCTGTTGACTGCCAGAGGTTACGAAGTCAAAGGCGTCGGTGATGGTCAGGCTGCGCTGGATGCAGTGGCTACAATGAAGCCAGACCTGCTGCTTCTAGACATTATGCTTCCTGAAATTGACGGGCTTGAGGTCTGTCGGAAAATTAAGGCCAACGAGGCGACTCGCCATATTCCGGTTGTTATGCTTACTGCCAAAAGGACCAATGAAGACCTTGCCAAAGGTGAGCAAGCGGGTGCTGACGAGTACATAACAAAACCGTTCAAGGCTGAGAAGGTCATAAGAACCATTCAGAGGGTCCTTTCTTGAGCATCGAAGCCCTACCGCAGATTCCTGATATTTTGAAGCCTAAACAATTTGGCCACTAGGGTTAGTTCCTTGGTGGCCTTTCTTATTTGTCACGAAATTTAGTAAGCAGCGACATCTAGAGGATGCTCTTTATTATATTTCCTATTGCATGTCATTCTCAGATTATCTAAGAAGATCCGAGACGCATATTCTCAACAGTAGATACCGAAGACCAAATAAAACGCCATCAGACCGCTGTAAGGGCCTGATGGCGTTATTGTATTCTGGACTCCGAGTCCGGCTATATTGCCGACAGCCACCCCATTACCTTCCGTTATTTCAAATCGCCTTGCACACCGATCTTGACCGTTTCGAACGGCAAGTCAACACCGCTGGCGTCAAGCGCCTGCCGGGCGATGGCGATCAGGCCGGAGCAGCAGGGGACCTCCATGTGTGCGACGACAATCTTGGTAATGCCGCCCGACTTGATCATGGCGGTGAGTTTTTCGATGTAAAGTTGTGCGTCATCAAATTTCGGACAACCGACAACCAGGGAGCGCCCCTTGAGAATGTCCTTGTGAAAATCGGCATAGGCGAAGGGCGCGCAGTCGGCCGAGAGCAGGAGCTCCTTCCCTTCCAGGAAAGGGGCCGTTGGCGGCACCAGGTTCATCAGCACCGGCCACTGTCGTAATTCTGAGGGCCTTTGCCCCGGGGTGTCGCTGCTTGAGGATTCTGTCTTTTCGAAATTCATCAGACGTGCAGACGGGCAGCCCCCGCCAGCGTGGGCCGGCGGCGTAAAACTTTTCACCTGGGCCGAAGGGCATCCGCCCGCCGCGGGCGCCGGGTGAGCATGCGCAACCGGCTCACGCCCCATTTTTTTCAGATGTGTTTCCACAGCATCTTCATCAAATTCGTCCGCTTCCCGCCTCTCGATCGTGATCGCTCCTTGCGGGCAGTCACCAAGACAGGCGCCGAGGCCATCGCAGAGGTTGTCCGCGACCAGTCGCGCCTTGCCGTCGATGATCTGAATCGCACCTTCCGCGCAGGACGGCACGCAGAGACCGCAACCGTCGCACTTGTCCTCGTCAATATTCACCATTTCACGGGTCGCCATGTTTAGCTCCTTTATAAGCAGAATGATTTTGTTGTCATCGTGGTTAAAACTTACATCGAACAGGCCGGTTAAACCTTGACCCTGATCAAAGAATGGCCAAAAATATCATTTTTCTCATCAGACGCTGCGCTCAAGGCCTAGGAATAGACAACAGCCCAAATTAGCAGTATCCTGCCCTGAAAAAGGTCAGAGAACAGCCTTGCCCCCCTCTCCCTGGCGGGAAAGGGTGTTTTTGTGTGATACTGTACAGAGAAAGGAACGTGCTATGGAGACTATTGGCGAACAGATTGAGACTTTCCTGGCCGCGCCCAGTTTCGGCGTGATCGGTGCTTCTATCAAGCGTGAAAAGTACGGCAACAAGGTGCTGCGCTGCTACCAGCAGAACCAGCGCAACGTGATCCCGGTCAACCCGGTCGAAAAGGAGATCGAAGGCGTTGTCTGTGTTGTCTCGGTCGACGCCCTGCCGGCGGAAACCGTCAGCATTTCGGTGATCACACCGCCCAAGATCACCGAGCAAGTGGTCGAGCAGGCGATCGCCAAAGGGATCAGGAACATCTGGATGCAACCCGGCGCAGAGAGCCCGGCAGCGGTCGCAGCCTGCCAGACGGCGGGACTCAATGTGATTGCCGACGGCAGCTGCGTGCTGGTCGTGCTGGGGTATCACGAATAGACAACTGCGCGACACGCAGCCTGTCTGCTGAAAATCATAAAAAAGGCGACACGTCGAATGACAGGTCGCCTTTTTTGATGAATCTTCGAAATCTACTGTTCAAAGTGGCAATCTTTAATATGTACTGTCTCGCAAGCGTTGCTAGGATAGATAACTAACTTGCATGATGGCGGTTGCGGTTTGATCTCCGAGACATTCGTAATCGTGCGGACAATTTGCTTCAAATTTAAGAAATTCCCCCTCGTTGATAACATAAACTTTCCCATCTAAGCTCAATTGCAGTTTTCCTTTGATCAAAAAGATATACTCATAGACACGACCCTTATGCGGTTCACCATGAAACTGCGTCCCTGGGTCTATTTCAAAATAATAGGATTCAAAAGACTGTTGTGGGTCGAAAGGGATAAGAGGAAAGAGCCTGTAATGTTCCCCTTCGGCAGTAAGGGGCGTCTCTTCTCGAAACGATTTTACCTCTGCCTGAATCGGTTGCTTACAAAGCAGTGAGGTAAAAGAGACCCTCAGTCCATTTGCAATTTTCCATAAAGTGGCAATTGTCGGACTGGAATTGCCCGTCTCAATCTGTCGCAGCATGCTTTTGCTGACTCCGGTCAGCTCGGCTAATTGGTCGAGACTTAGCCCGCGCGTTTCACGATGGCAACGTAGATTGGCAGCAATTGACTCGATGGATTGTTCCATATAGCGTACCCCTTGATAACAGACTGAACTAATGTTAGCTTAGCGATCAAATGATTGCTAAATAATACATATAGCGGTGAATTTTTACAAGAGACAACTGTCGAACAAGCGCCCGGTGAGTAGGGATACAAACAGAGACACGAGGCCCAGGAAATGACGGCATCAGACAACTATCACGGTTTTGAGCTGGGACCAATCCGGCCACCGAGCGAGGCGAGCAGCCTGCTACTACGAATCACCCGCAACTGTCCCTGGAACAAGTGTAAGTTTTGTGGCCTCTATCGGGGAGAAAAGTTCAGTCTCCGGCCGGTCAAACACATTATCCAGGATATCGACACGATTCGTTTTTTTGTCGATCAGATCCAAGATGTCCTGCAACAGACCGGAACCAATTACCAGCAGGTGTCAGCCCTGCAGGCAGATCTATCCGCCAGCGACCAGCTGGCATTTCACTCTGCGTTGAGCTGGCTTCGCGGTGGGATGAAATCGGTCTTTCTGCAGGATGCCAACACTCTTGTTATGAAACCGGCCGGCCTGATTGAGATTCTGGAGTATCTGCGTCACGTTTTTCCCGGGATCGAGAGGATCACCTCGTACGCTCGTTCGCAATCGGTGGCCCGGATTAACGATGGGGACCTGCTACGCATGGCGAAGGCAGGCCTGAACCGAATCCATATTGGGATGGAATCAGCGGCAGACGATGTGCTCGACTTCATCAACAAAGGGGTCGATAAGCAGACCCACATCCTCGCCGGACAGAAAGTGAAACGGGCCGGGATTGAGCTTTCCGAGTATTTCATGCCGGGCCTGGGGGGCAAAGAGTTCTCAACGGCCAACGCCCTGGAAACAGCGGAGGCCTTGAATCAGATCAACCCGGACTTTATTCGGATCCGCACCCTGGCGATCCCTGAAGCGGTAGACCTTTATCAGGATGTGCAATCGGGAAGGTTCACCCCACTCGGCGACATTGAGAAGGCGGCAGAGCTGTTGCTGCTGCTCGATCACCTGGAGGGCATTACCAGTACCGTAAAAAGCGATCACATCCTCAACCTGTTTCAGGAGGTCGAGGGGCGCTTGCCGGAAGATAAGCTGAAAATGACGGCCCCGATCCGCAGCTTTTTAGCGATGGAGTCAGATCAGCAACTGCTCTACCTGGTCGGCCGTCGCTGCGGTATCTTTACCGAGCTGAGTGACATGGAAGATACGGAACTGCGCAGGCATGCGGAAAAAGCATTGGCCGCTCACCACGTCACCCTGGATAACGTCGAAAGCTGGGCGGCAGAAATGATGCAGCGCTTTATTTGATCTGGAGAAACCCGAGGGGACGACAACTCGATGAGGGCAAAGAATGATGCTGAATAATTCACTGAAGCAAGGGTTTACCAGCGACAACATTGCAGGAGCCTCTCCTGAAATCCTCGCGGCACTCACCGCTGCGAATTCAGACCAGGCGGACCCCTACGGTGCCGACAAAGAAACAAAGCGCATCGAAGCACAGTTGAGTGAGATTTTCGAAACGGAGACATCTGTGTTTCTCGTTTCCACAGGATCGGCAGCCAACAGCTTATGTCTCAGCACCTTAACACCCCCCTGGGGGTCCGTATTGTGCCATCCCGATAGTCATATCAATAATGATGAATGTGGCGCACCGGAATTCTATACTGGAGGCGCAAAGCTTGTACCGGTAAAGGGTGAAAACGCAAAAATCGCCGTGGCAGACCTCAAGGTAAAGGCTCGGGACAAGATCGGAGATGTGCATACGGTCCAACCGTCAACTGTCAGCACCACCCAGGCGACTGAAACAGGGAGTATCTATACCCTCGAGGAAATAACAGAAATCATGCATTCCAAAACTCAGGGCTCAGCACTGACAAGCACGACCACCGACTGTCCTCCCACCCGGTAGCAGGCCTGATCTTCCAAGGCCTCCTCTGCTCCCGACTCACAACTTCCTGCCCTCCCGGCCAAGCTGGTATCCACGCAACGGGCCCAAAAGCCTTTGTCCAGCAACGGCAACTCAAACGGATGGGCGCGTTGACCGGCATTGGCGATCAGGTAGATCTCCGGTTCGCCGGCCAGCCCCTGCAAATGCATCGCCAGCGACTTGGAACGACCCGACCAATCGGGAGCATGTAAGTGCACGCCATGCCAGGTGAGTCGCCGCTCACCGCTCTCCTCTCCTTCGAAGTGACGAGGACGCAACAAGGCGTGCTTCTGTCGAAAAGCGATCAGGTGCCGGAAGAACGCGAATAACTCGGTCTGTTCATCGAGGTCATTCCAGTTGAGCCAGCTGACCCCGTTGTCCTGGCACCAGGCATTGTTGTTGCCGCCCTGACTGCGGCCCATCTCATCACCGGCCAGGAGCATCGGGACACCATGGGCCAGGATCAGCAGCGTGGTAAAGTTGCGGACCTGGCGGGCCCGCAACGCCAGAATAGCTGCGTCATCGGTCTCGCCTTCAACCCCGTAATTCGCGCTCAGGTTGTGGTTGTCACCGTCACTGTTGAATTCACCGTTCGCCTCGTTATGCTTCTCGGTGTAGCTGACCAGATCGGCCAGGGTGAAACCATCGTGGCTGGTGATGAAATTGATGCTGTGATAAGGCGCCCGACCATCATCCTGGTAGAGGTCGGAGCTGCCTGCAAGACGGGTCGCCAGCACCGGCACCATGCCGCGGTCGCCGCGCACAAAGCGCCGGATATCGTCCCGAAACTTGCCGTTCCATTCCGCCCAGCGGCCGAAGTTCGGGAAGGTGCCGACCTGATAGAGTCCGGCAGCGTCCCAGGCTTCGGCGATCAGCTTGGTCTCAGCCAGCACCGGGTGGCCAGCAATCCGTTCCAGCAGTGGCGGGTTGGCCAAGACCTCACCATCCGGACCACGACCGAGGATTGAGGCGAGGTCAAAGCGGAAGCCATCGACATGCATCTCGGTCACCCAGTAGCAGAGGCAGTCGACAATCAGGTCGCGCACCACCGGGTGGTTGCAGTTGACGGTGTTGCCGCAGCCGGAGTAGTTGGCGTATGCGCCGGTCTCTTCGTCAACCAGGTAGTAGACGCTGTTGTCGAGACCGCGTAGGGAGAGCGTTCGGCCCTGTTCGTTGCCCTCGCCGGTATGGTTGAACACCATATCAAGAATGACCTCGATGCCGGCGGCGTGCAGCGCCTTGACCATCTCCCGAAACTCGCGCACCTGCGCTGCGGCATCCTTGCCGACAGCATAGGCGGCCTTCGGCGCGAACCAGGAGATCGGATGATAGCCCCAGAGGTTGTGAAGCGATTCGCCTGTTTCGGGATTCTTTCGGTAGTTGTCCGCTTCGTCAAATTCGGTGACCGGCAACAGCTCGACCGCAGTTATCCCCAACTGCTGCAAGTAAGGAATCTTCTCGATCACACCGCGGAAGGTCCCCGGCGCAGCTACACCTGCTGACGGGTCACGGGTAAAGCCCCGCACATGCAGTTCGTAAATGACCGTATCCGCCAGATGTCGATTCAGCGGCCGGTCCATGCCCCAGTCGAAACCATCTTCGAGCAGCAGACCGCGCCAGTTGCCCTGGCGAGCCGCCTCGCGCTGAGCACCCCGCCACAGAGACGGTCCAGAGATTGCCCGGGCGTAAGGATCGAGCAGCACGGCATCGGGATCGAAGCGATGTCCTGGCGAAGCCTTCTCCCCCTCTCGGGCCATCCGAAAGCCATACTCGAAGCCGGGGATCAACCCATTCAGCAGCATGTGCCAGACATCACCAGTGCGGTTGATCACCGGATCAAACGGCAACTCCACCAACGGCTCAAGATCACCGGGCCGGAACAGCACCAGAGACACCGCCGTCGCATGCCGGGAAAACACCGCAAAATTGACCCCGGCCGCCAGACGGCTCACCCCATACGGCTGGGCAAAACCTTTACCCACGGCAAAGTCGGTCGTGATTGCGTCGAAGAAACGCTGATGATCGGAGGTTGTTTCCATAAGGGTTCCAAACAAAAGGAAAGTCGTTGAACTCAGTTTACCAGAATTACCGTAATGTGACACGTGTCTGCGCGCGATGCACAGAGGACCCCCTCACCCTAACCCTCTCCTTTAGGGCCCGCTGGTCCGCCAGGGGAGAGGGAACACTTCGACGGCCGGGCCCGCTGACTCTGCCTTTGATTTCACTCAATCCCTCCCACAGCCTTGCATCCCCAAACCAAATCCGCTATCTTGAGTCTGCTTTAATTTCTTGCAGGAGGACACCATGCCGGTCATCACCATGGAAGGCCCGCCCATCGCCGATCTTGATAAAAAACGGCAGCTGACCAAGACCATCACCCAGGCCGCTGCAGAATTATACAGCCTGCCGGAACAAACGATCATCATTCTGTTCAAGGAAAATGCTCCGGAGAATGTAAGCGTGGGTGGAGAACTGATTGTCGATCGGCGTTGACACGCCGCTTCGGATTGAATGTCGCCAGGAGGCCATTGTGGAAGAACACGTCGAAGAAAAACCGACCCCGAGCCCGGCTGAAATCAGCCAGGGCCTGTCCAAAATCCGCGCGCGTCGCTGGTTCTTCTTCGGCGTCGTGTTGATCTACGTCCCCGCCCTGCTGATCGTGCTCAAGGTGTCCCAGTCAGGCAAGCTCACCCTGTCACTGTTTGGCCTCTGGGTCTTCGTGCTGATCATTGCGGTCGTGCTGGCGGCCATTGTCCGCTGCCCCCGCTGCAAGGAGTATTATCACACCAACGGGCCAACCTTCCTGCCGGTCCGCAAGTGCGTTCACTGCGGCCTGTTTGTCAACGCCGACAAACAAAAAAAAGCCCCAAAGACGGACACGCCCTGAGGGGTTGTAAAAGACAACTTCACAAGAACTGCCCCCTCACCAAGGCCCTCTCCCTCCAGAGGAGAGAGGATTCTTTTTAGCTCCCTCTCCCTTGACGGGAGAGGGTTGGGGTGAGGGTGGCTACCTCAAAGAAAGCTACAAAAAAGCCGGGGTGTTTGCCCCGGCTTTTTTATGGTTTATGCGTAATTCTAGACACCCGTTCCCCTCTGATGCGCCGGCCGCAACAGATCAAACAACGTCTTTACCGGATTGAAGGCCGCTTCCGGAATTTCTACGAACAAGGTATGCCAGTGCGCCATGGCGCCGTTCCACAAGCCAGGCAGTTCCAGAACCCGCACCGATTCTCCCCGCTGTGATTTTTCCGTGACGATGACCGCGTCATCATCCACGAAACCACTCAAATCGTAAGGCTGGCCACGCCAGTCACGCACGCCACAAACCAGATCGACCGGGTTGAAGTGGGTCGACTGCTGCAGGACCGCCAGCTGCTCCGGGTCGTTTTTGTCGATCTGCGCACCCTCGACAATCTGCCGACTCAGCCTCCCCTCGGCGTCGCGCACCCAGAAAGGGCCACCTCCCGGTTCGCCGCTGTTCGGCACCATGCCGCAGACCCGCAAGGGCCGGTCGAGCAGGGCGATCAGCTCCGGCAGGGGCAGATCGAACGGCACCTCAAGCTGCAGACGGTCACACAAAAAGGAAAGGCAAAGATCGCGAATGATCAGGTCGTCGCCCTCGCTGTGCAGGCTGCGTAACAAACCGTGCTGCTCCTCCTGCAGTTCGAGCAGCAGACCGGTCAGCAGCCGCGTCGCCGTCAGGTTGGCACCTTTTTGCGCATCTGGAACAACATTGTCAATGTTGCGGATCAGCAGAATATCGCCCTGCAGATCATTCAGGTTTTCAATCAGAGAGCCATGCCCGCCGGGACGCAGAACCAACGCACCGGCCGGGTCACGCAGCGGCTGGCCATCGCCACCGAGCGCCAGGGTGTCGGTCGACAGTTTCTGCACCGAATAGCTGATTTCGAATTGGCACCCGTAGGTCTCGTCGAGCTGCTTCTGCCAGGCCTTACGCTGCGCTTCGAACAACGGCAGATGGCTCGGCGTAACAGTAAAATGCAGCTTCATCCGGCTTTCCGACCCACAGAGGAGCGCCGCTTCCGCCTGGTGCTCCACAAAGGGTGTGCGCGCACCGTCGACCTCCGCATGGAATGCCAGCAGCCCTTTCGGTAGTTCGGCATAGCCGAGGCCACACGGCTCCAGCAAATAGCGCACCAGGGTCGCGATGTCCCGTACCGCTATCACTGTATCGATCGCCACACCATCGTCGGCCATTGCCCGAGTCAGATCGGTATAAAAGGCAAACTGCGGTAAAGCATCGAAGAAACGACGCAGCGCCAGCTCCTGCTCATCTGCCGACACAGAGGCCTCTTCCGCACGACAGGCGCCAAACACCTCCGCGCCGACATGCAGCGGCGCAAACATGCGGGAGGCCGCACCGGAGGCCGGCACAAATCGGGTCAGACGCCCGGCAGCTACCGCCTGAGCAAAACGTTGCCCATAGAGCGTCGTCTGCTCATCCAGACGCAGGAGCCCGTCACCGGGCACGCACGGTCGTTCCAGACGGGTCCAGGACTGGCCAGCCCGCAACAGCTCAATCTGCCGGTTCGCGCGCGCCGGATCAATTCCCAGCATTGTCAGTTGTTGGATATCAGCAGGTGAAAAGGACACACAACCCTCCTGAAACATTCAGAATAACAGCACCGGACAAGCCACATTATGCAGCACATAGTTGGCCACCGACCCGAACAGCACGTCCCGAATCTCGCCGGTGCTCTGGCGCCGGCCGATGATCAACAGTTGAAAGCCCTCTTCGTTGGCGACCTTGCAGATGGTCTGGCGGGGCGAACCGAACTCCAGTCGGCCGGTCACCTGGAAACCGGCAGCGGCCATGGCACGACAGTGGTCGTCAAGAATCTTCTGTCCCGCCTTGCCCGCACTTTCACGGACCATTTCCATCTGGAAATCGGGGATCATCCGGTAGGCAAGCTTGTCGATATCGACCACATACAGCAGGGTCACCCCCTGCGGAAAAGAGATACGGTCGGCGATAATACTCTGCAGGGTCTGTTGTGCTGTCTGCGAGCCATCAACCGGAATGATCGTGCGGCGATTTTCCACGAGAACCTCCTTCTTGGCAAGCGGTGAAACCGGATCAGCCGCCGTAACCGTAGACCAGCTTCGGCAACAGCAGAACCAGGGCGGGCCAGTAGGTCAGAAGCAACAGGATCGCGATCTGGATTGCCAGAAACGGCAGGACCGCCTTGGAAACATACAGCAGGTCGCGGTCAACGACCGCCCCGGAGATATAGAGGCTGACCCCGAGCGGCGGCGT
This sequence comes from Desulfuromonadales bacterium, assembly GCA_030145205.1. Classification (GTDB taxonomy): domain Bacteria; phylum Desulfobacterota; class Desulfuromonadia; order Desulfuromonadales; family BM103; genus JAQYVZ01. The sequence goes on from JAQYVZ010000023.1 coordinate 14,436, forward strand.
GCAGTAGCCGATGCCGAGGTTCAGGGTCATCAACAGGCCGAAGTGCATGGTGTCAATGCCGAACTGGCTGAGCAGTGGCAGAAAGATCGGCGTCAGGATCAAAGTCGCCGAGATGATGTCCATGAACATGCCGATAATCAGCAGCAGGATATTGACCGCCAGCAGGAAAGCCCAGGGGGAAGAAATATTCGACACCACCGCAGTAGCGATTTTGTCGGGAATCTGCTCGAAGGTCAGATATTCGCCGAACACCGAGGCCCCGGCGACGATTACCAGCAGGGTAGACGAGGTCACTGCCGACGAGATGACCACCTTCTTAATATCCCGCAGCCTCATGTCGCGGTGAATGCAAGTCTCCACGAAAAAGGCGTAGAAGCAGGCCACCACCGCCGCTTCGTTGGCAGTGAACAGGCCGGAGTAGATGCCGCCGAAGATCAACACCGGCAGGCAAAGCGCCCAGATACTCTCCCGCAAGACCGTCAATACCTCCCTGGTACTCGGTCGCGGCATGGTCGGCAGGTTGCGTTTCTTGCAGTAGATGTACGCGTAGATCGACATGCCGATCATGATCAGCACACCGGGCACAAAGCCGGTCAGGAACAGGGCTTCGAGCTGGTCGTTGGTGACCATGGCGTAGAGGATCATTGAAATCGATGGCGGGATGATCACGCCGAGAATCGGCGCAGTGGTCATCACACCGACACTGAATTGATGATCGTAGTTATTCTCGATCAGCGCCGGAATCATGAAGCCACCGATTGCCACCACCGTGGCCACGGTCGACCCGGAAATGGCGCCGAAAAAGCCACAAGCCAGAATCCCCGCCATCGCCAGACCTCCGGGCAGAGAACCGACCAGCACGTTGGCCGTGCGCACCAGCTTCTGGACGATGCTGCCGGTGGTCATGATATTGCCGCAGAGCACAAAGAAGAGCACCACAATCAGGGCGAACTTGTCCATGCTGCGATACAGTACTTCGATCAGGATCTGTGGGTCGATGCCGATCATCCAAACCAGGCCGATGGCGCCAGTAAAGAACAGCGCCATAAACACCGGGACGGTAGCGGCAAGCATGCCGAGCAAAGCGGCAATAATAATCAGGTAGGAGGTCTCCATGAAACGATCGGCAGCCGCCCGTCAGGCGCCCGCCCCCCCCTTCCAGTCTTCAACCATCACGATCAGGGTCCGAAAAAACATCATCACACCCATCAATGGCAAGACCGCATAAAAATACCATTCGGGAATCCGCAACGAAGTGGTCAACAGATATTCGTCGTGAAAAGCAGACACCGTCATTTTTAAGCCGAGGTACACCATCCCGCAGGAGAAGACCAGTACCGCCAGGTGACTGATCAGAGCAAGTGGTTTCTTCAAGGCAGGAATCAGTTGCGGCAGGGCGTCAATCCGGACCAGAGAGCGGTTGCGGATCGCCGAGACGCTGCCGATATAGGTCGAAAAATAGATGGTCTTACGCACAATCTCGTCAGACCAAAACAGATTGAAATCGCTGGTCGTCTTGCGCAAGATCACGTTGGCCATCGCCACGGCCAACGCGATGCACACCGTAGTGAACAGGGTCCAGTCTTCGAACTGGGCAAAGACCTTATCGATGGTTTTGAAGGTCGTCTTAATCATTTTTCACTCGAGAAAAAAACCGGGGAGATGACCTCCCCGGTTCAGCTTGAGCGTGATTATACAGAGAAACGTTTTACTTGCCAAGTTTGCTACGCACCTTGTCGAAATAGTCTCGACCGACCTTGTCGCCCCAGGTCTGATAAACCGGAGCGGCCTTTTTGACCAGTTCAGCCTTGTCCGCGTCAGACACCGCGATGAACTCGACGCCGGCCTCTTTCGCTTTGGCCACCTGGTCGGTGTGCTGCTGTTTGGTCAGCTCACGCGTCTTGGCGCTCTCCTCCTGAATGGTCTCCAGCAGAATAGTCTGTAGATCGGCAGGCAGTTTGTCGAACCAGGCCTTGTTCATCAAGTGGACAAACAGCCCCTGAGCATAATCAAGCTCGCTGAAGTACTTGGCGATAGTGAACTTTTTGGTGATGTTGCAGACGATAGCGGTGTGGTCGAGACCATCGATGACGCCGGTCTGCAGAGCCTGCGGCACGTCGGGCCAGGGCATAACCGTAAATTTCAGGCCCCAGGCCTTGTAAAAATCAGCGTTGACTGGTGCTTCGGCAATCCGGAAGTTGACCTTGTTGGCGTCATCCAGGTTGCGTACCGGAACGGTCGTCGCCCAACCGTAGGGGCCATAACCGGTGATGTCCGCCACGAACAAGCCGGCCGAGGCAGGGGCAGCAGCAAACTCGTCCCAGAGGTCAGCATCGTTGCGGAAAGTATCGAGCTTGTCGAAGGTGTCAACCACGTAAGGGACGTTAACAATACCGAGTTTGTCAGACACATTGGCCGCGGCAACCGAGGAGCTGAGCATGCCCTGGATCGCACCGAGCTTGAGCTTGGCGATCACATCCTTTTCACCGCCCAGCTGCGACAGAGGCCGGTAGTCAACGTAGAGGCGCCCGCCCGATTTCTCCCAGACAGCATCACGAATTCGGTAACCGACACCCACACCCTCAATCACCGGGTGGGAGACATTCGACACCAGATAAGTATATTCGGCACCACTCGGGTCAAACGTTGGTTTCCAGGCCGCCAAGGGATCTTTCTTTTCAGGTGCGGCTTCCGGCTTGGGTGCTTCCTGCTTTACTTCAGCCTTCTGAACTGGCTTTTCCGGTGCAGGGGGCTCATCCGTACAAGCTGCTAGCCCCAAACAGAACATCGCAGCAATTAACAGGGTCAAGATCTTCTTCATGGTCGATCTCCTTTTCAATGTCTTCAATCCAAACGCTAAGGCAACACAAAACACTACAACAAACGGTAAAAAGTCTGTGATCAAAGAGAATAGTTGTCAGGTTAGTTCAAACACTGTTTTAATTCAAAACGTTTTTTTGTAAAACTCTATGCAAATTCAAGTCGTTTCTGCGGTTATACGGAGGAATGGCTCGCTGTGCAAAAGATCCGACCGATCCCGGCCAATTTAATTTTCTAACACCAACCCACACAATCCGCATCATTTATGTTAGATTTATATGTTCCTAATGAATGGTTTCTCTTGACCCCTAGAATACATTCATATATATAAATGTTATGAAAAATACAGCTCTTTTCTCAATCGTTCTCCTGGTGTTCTTCTGTTGCGGTTTGCCGGGCATCGCCCAGGCGGAGCAAGTCTCCCTGCACCAAGCCCTGCAAGCGGCACTGGAAGACCGGCCGCTGGTCCAGGCCCAAGCGGCCGAGCAGGCCGCAGCGGCAGCCAATCAGGCGGCAGCTGTCAGCCGCTACCTGCCACGTCTCAGCCTGAGCGAGCAGTTCTACGCAACCAATGAACCGGGTGGGAGCCTGTTCATTTCCCTCAACCAGCAACAAATGAAGTTGAGCCCCACAGCCGACACCTACAATGATCCACCGAGCCGCAAGGATTTCGAAACCCGCCTGACACTTAGTCAATCCCTGTTCAACACCGACAACCTGTTTCAATCAAAGCGCGCTGCCGTCCTCAGTGAAGCTGCCGTCGCCAATGCCCGCCAGGGACAAGCCGGTGCAGCAATGACCGTCATTGAGGCATATCTGGATGTGCAGCAGAGCGCTGCGGATATCAACCGCGCGACAACCGCGCTGCGGGAAGCGGAGGAAGTGCTGAACATGGCCCGGCAACGAACCGAGGTGGGCACAGGCCTGAAAGCAGAAACCCTGCGAGCGCAAACCCGGGTCAATGACGCGCAACTCGGTCTTCTGACCGCACAACATGCACAGCAGCTGGCCCGTCACCGACTCGCTTTCAGCATGGGCCGTCGCGAGGGTGAAGTCGATATCGCTGGGCCCCTGCGCCTTATAGACCTACCTGTGCCGACAGACCACGACCGGCTGCAGCGCGGCGACTTGCAAGCCCTGCGCCTGCAATCCCGGGAGGCCCAGCTGGCGACGCGTCAGACGCGGGCGACGTTCCTTCCCCAGGCTGACCTGCAAGCCTCGTACATCATGCATGATGAAACCACACCGTTTGGCAACGATGCTGACGCATGGAGCGTTATGGCCGGCCTGCGCTGGGAGTTTTTCGACGGCTTTGAGCGCAGCCACCGCCAGGCCAGTGCGACCGCCCGCCACAAAGCCGCAACCGCCCGCTCCGAGGAGCAGGCGCGGCAGGCCCGACTGGCATTGATCACCGTTCGGCTGCAGGCGGAACAGGCGCAGCTGGCCGTCATTATGGCAACAACCGCGCGCCAGGCCGCCGAGGAAGCCAGACAGATCACCCTGAATCGCTATGAAGCCGGCCTTGCCTCTTTGACCGACCTGCTCGCCGTACAGTCTGAACTGGAACACGCCCGCCACGCCCTGATTGCGGCGGAGACCGGACAGATCAAGGCGCGAGCCATGACCCATTTTCAACAGGGCACCCTGCTTGATGCCCTATTTATTTCGGAAGGGGAGGACTCCCTGTGAAACAGTCTATTATCTGGTTGGTAGGCCTGCTGCTCCTGGCCGGCTGCGGCGGAGACATTGAACCAGGCCGGACCGAGCCGGAGACACTCATCATCAAAGGACTGAGCGTTGCCCCGGTTGAAGCAACAGCAGCCGTGTCGCGACGTGTCCTCGACGGCACCGTCGAAGCCTTTGACCAAAGCCGGATCATGGCCCGTCTGCCGGGCCGCGTAGGGCAGGTCCTGGTCCGTGAGGGCGACACCGTTCAGGCCGGGGCCATGCTGATTGCTCTGGACGAACAGACCGCCACCGACCAGCTGCAAACCGCTCTGGCTGCAGTACACGCTGCCGAAGGCCGGTTGGCGGAAACCCGGGCGCAGCAGCAGCTGGCCCAAACAACCCTGCAACGCTACCAGAAGCTACGCGCCGGTGAAGCGGTCACCCCGCAGGAGCTTGATCAAGTCACGGCAGCCGCTGAAGCCGCCCGACAAAAGGTCCTGACGGCAGAAGCCGCCCTGGCCGGAGCACAAGCCAACCACGGCTCAGCCCGCACCCTGGCCGGCCAGGCCAGGATCACCGCACCCTACGCCGCCCGCATCAATCGGATTCTGGTCGACACCGGCAGCACAGTCATGCCGGGCACACCATTACTCGAAATCGACCGGGTCGGTCCCTGGCACGTTCGGATCGAGGTCCCGGAAAGCCGGGCCGAATCCTTCCAGTCAGACGGCCTCTTCGCCGTGACCATCCCAGCCGCGAAATTGACCGTCGAGGCCGAGGTTTCGGAGATTTCCACCGCGGCCAATCCGGCCACCCGAACCGTTACGGTCAAGTTGGACCTGCCGGACAGCCCTGGCCTGAAATCAGGTCAGTTTGCCCGGGTTGAACTGCCGTCAAGCGAAGCAACCAGCCTGCTGGTACCGACTTCAGCAATTGCCACCCGTGGTCAACTGACCGCGGTCTACGTGGTCGCAGACCAGACCCTGCACTACCGTCTGGTCTGCCTCGGTGCAACCACGGAGGGTCAAACCGAAATTCTGGCCGGCCTCAGATCAGGCGAAACCATCGTGACAACCGATGTCAACCGAGCCCGCCACGGCGCGCGCGTGGAGGAGTGATCGATGGCTGCCCAACGGCACTCCCTGCCAACCCGGATCGTTGACAAATTTCTTGACGGCAACCTGTCGGTCATCCTGATCATTCTGGCCGTCGTCGCCGGATTCGCGGCTTTGGTCCTGACCCCGCGGGAAGAAGAGCCGCAGATCGTCGTGCCGCTGGCAGATGTCTATGTGCACCTGCCGGGCGCCAGTCCGGCCGAGGTTGAACGGCAGGTGGCGACACCACTTGAGAAGCTGCTCTGGCAGGTCGACGGCGTCGAGTACGTCTACTCCATGTCCCGCCCCGATATGGCCGTAGTCACCGCCCGCTTCTTTGTCGGCGAAGACCGGATCGATTCTCTGGTCAAACTGCACAACAAACTCTCCACGCACACCGACATCATGCCGCCGGGCGTTGCCGGCTGGGTGATCAAGCCGATTGAGGTGGACGATGTCCCGATCGTCAACCTCGCCCTCTACTCCGACCAGGTCTCGGACCACACCATCCGTCGGGTCGCCGAGGAAGTGCTTGACCGGCTACAGTCGGTGCCACAGACCTCAGTCACCCAGATCATCGGCGGTCGGCCGCGGCAGATCCGGATCGACGCCGACCCGGAAGCTCTTGCGGCACGCGGCCTCGACCTGCTCAGCGTCAACCGGGCTCTGGCAGCGGCCAACCTGGAGTTGCCGGCAGGGCGTTTCAGCCGCGACAACCAGGATATCCTGATCCGCGGCGGCGGGTTTTTGACCTCTGCCGAAGAGGTCGCCGACCTGGTCATCGGCGTCGCTGATGGCGCCCCGGTCTACCTGCGCGACGTGGCCCATGTGGCCAACCACATGACGGAGACCGAAAGCTACACCCGACTGCGTTTCGGCCCGGCCACTGGCCAGGATCCGGATCGTGACTTCCAGGCGGTCAACATCGCCGTGGCCAAGCAGAAAGGCACCAACGCCGTCGTGGTGGCGGATGATGTGATCGCAGCAGTCCATGCGATGCAGGGCACCATCATCCCGGAACAGATCGAGGTTCGAATCACCCGCAACTACGGTGAGACCGCCAATCACAAAGTCAACGAGCTGATGACCCATCTGATCATCGCCATCGTCACCGTGCTGGCCCTGGTCCTGTTTGCGCTCGGCTGGCGCGAGGCCCTGATCGTGGCGGTCTCGATCCCGATCATCTATTCGCTGACCCTGCTGGTCAATTACCTGTGCGGCTACACCATCAACCGGGTCACCCTGTTCGCCTTGGTGCTCGCCCTGGGCCTGCTGGTCGACGATCCGATTGTCGATGTTGAGAACATCTTCCGGCACTTCAAGATGAAGAAGGAGCCGCCCCGCGACGCCGTCCTGACCGCCATCGACGAGGTTCGCCCGCCGGTGATTCTCGCGACTTTGGCCGTAATCCTCTCCTTCCTGCCGATGATGTTCATTACCGGCATGATGGGCCCCTACATGCGGCCGATGGCGATCAACCTGCCGCTGACCATGATCATGTCGCTGCTGGTTGCCTTCACCGTCACCCCCTGGATGAGCTATCACGTCCTGAAAGGCGAGTACGGCAAAGAAGAGAAAGAGTTTGTCCTTGAGGAGAGCAAAACCTACCGGGTTTATCGCAAGCTCCTGCTGCCCTTTTTACAGTCGCGCGGCAAGGCCTGGTTGCTGGTCGGCGCGGTGTTCCTGCTGCTGCTGATCTCGGTCGCCATGCCGGCACTCAACATGGTGCCGCTCAAGATGCTGCCGTTCGACAACAAGAATGAGTTTCAGCTGGTGCTCGACCTACCGGAAGGTGCGCCGCTCGAACAGACCGACCAAGTGGTGCGGGAGTTGGAAGACTACCTGACCCGTGTCAACGAGGTGACCGATGTCTCCTCCTACGTGGGCACGGCGAGCGCTATGGATTTCAATGGATTGGTCCGCCATTATTACATGCGCGAGGCGCCGAACCTGGCCGACCTGCGCGTCAACCTGGTCGACAAGTCGGAGCGCGCCCAGCAGAGTCACGCGATTACCCTGCGCCTTCGCGATGACCTGACCACGATTGCTGAAGCACATGGTGCCGAACTGAAAATTGTCGAGGCACCGCCTGGCCCGCCGGTGATATCCACCCTCGCCGTGGAAGTCTACGCCGATCCGGGTGTCAGCCACGCCGAGCAGATCGCTGCGGCCAATATCATCCGGGAACGGATGGCGATCGAAGACAAGGTGGTGGATGTCGATGATACCGTCGAATATCCCCAGGAACGCTTCCGGTTCGTTCCGGATCGCCAGAAGGCTGCCCTATCAGGCATCAGCACCGAGCAGATTGCCCGCACCCTGAGCATCGCCCTGCAAGGACAGAGCGTCGGCACGCTGCACGTTGATACAGAGCGCCGGCCGCTCAACATCATGCTACGCCTGCCGGAAGCCAACCGCTCCTCACTCGAGGCGCTGGCCGGTCTCAAAGTCAGCAACGCCGCCGGTACGCTCGTTCCCCTTTCCGAGCTGGGCCGCTTTGTCGCCGAGCCGCTGACCCCGACCATCTATCACAAGAACCTGGAGCGGGTCACCTATGTCTTCGGCGAGATGGCCGGCAAAAGCCCGGTGAACGCCATCCTCAACCTGATCGGTCATTTCGACGACACTCCCCTGCCGGAGGGGACCCACGCCGTCTGGAGCGGTGAAGGGGAATGGAAGATCACCCTCGATGTGTTCCGCGACTTGGGCCTGGCCTTCGGTGCGGCCCTGGTGCTGATTTACATCCTGTTGCTGATCGAGACCCGCTCCTACGGCATGCCGCTGATCATCATGGGCGCCATCCCGCTGACCATGATCGGCATCATGCCCGGCTTCTGGCTACTCAACCTGGTGATGGACACGCCGGTCGGCGGCTACAACACGCCGGTCTTCTTCACGGCCACGGCTATGATCGGCATGATCGCTCTGGCCGGCATCGTGGTGCGCAACTCGATCATCCTGATCGACTTCATCCACCACGCTCTGAAGCGCGGGGCCACCCTGGAAAAAGCCCTGGTGGAGAGCGGCGCGGTCCGGCTCCGGCCGATCCTGCTGACTGCAGGGGCTGCCCTGCTCGGCAACTGGATCATCACCCTTGACCCGATTTTCTCCGGACTGGCCTGGTCGATAATTTTCGGAGTGTTCGCCTCGACCGGCTTCACCCTGATCGTCATCCCCGTGGTCTACTGGCTGATTTACGGCAAAAAGGCCGAACAGCATGCAAGGAGTTTCCAATCATGACCGTTAACCGCTACCTGCGCATGGCCGCCGGTTTTTTCGTTCTGCTCAGCCTGGCGCTGTCCCAGCTCCATTCCCCCTACTGGCTCTGGTTCACCGCTTTTGTTGGCCTGAACCTGCTGCAAAGCGCATTTACCAACTGGTGTCCGCTGATTACGATTCTGCAGAAGCTTGGGGTCAAAGAGGGGTGAAAATCGACCTGAACTCTCCGGTGGGACAAGGCCGCCAGGCTGGCGTCCTGTTTGATGAGGGGCTGAACTGCGCCCAGGCCGTCCTGCAGGCTGTAACCGGCAGAGACGATGCGGACCTGCTGGCGATGCTCGACGGTTTTCGTGGTGGGATTGCTGATACCGGCTGCCTGTGCGGCGCAGTTACGGGGGGCGTCATGGCGCTGGGGCTGGCCGGCCAATCGCATCAAGCCAAAAAACTGATGGCGGCCTTTACTGCGCGGTTCCAAACAACCTGCTGTCGGGGCCTATCCAAAGATTACACCTGGCTCAGCAGAAAGCACCTGGCCAACTGTCGGATGATTACGGTCGAAACGGCCGTCATGGTTGCCGAACTCATCAACACACCGTCCGATTGACCGCTCCAAGCTTATGATCCTGCCGGAGCAGGCGTCTTCCGATCTTTGACCACCAGGGAAAATTCCCTGGAATCTTCGCGCAGCCGGGCGGTCAACTCTTCCAGGGCCGTTGTCTCCTCGAAAACAACCCGAGATTTCTCCGCATTGCTCTCCAGCCGCTCCGACGAGCGGTTGAAATGCTCGAAGATCCGTTCGACTGTCTCCATCTGGAACCGGGTCGCCTCGTAAATAGCCCGCACCTGGTCTTCACGAGACAACATACTGCGATCAAACTCACGGTTTGCCTTGACCTGCTCGTCGAAGCCGCGCGCGATCTGGTCGGCAGCCGCCTTCATTTCGTCGACCCCGGCCTGGATACGGCCGAGAGCCGCCTCCTGCTGCTGCATATTCTGGGCAATCGCCCGAACCGAACGTAAGCTACCACCGGCATCGTCCAGCAGTCCACGGGCGCGCTCACGCTCCTCTTCGGAGTGGGCTGCCAGCTGGTGGGATTCGAGAGCAGCCTGACGGGAACTGTCTAAAATCGTCCGCAACGCATCCCCGGTCGACTCAGAAAGCACGGTGCCGCGGCTGATAAACTGACTGGTTGAATCGACCGTGTTGTTAACCTGCGCCGTCTCTTCTCGAATATGTCGGACAATCTCTTCGATCTCGCCAGCACTGTTGGTGGTCCGGTCTGCCAGTTCACGCATCTCTTCCGCAACAACTGAAAAACCACGCCCTTCAGAACCTGCCTTGGCGGCAATAATCGCCGCATTGAACGCCAGCAGCTCCGTATCGGACACCAACGACTTGATCACCTCGATAATCCGGGTGGCGTCATCGGTCTGACGGGCCAGCCTCTGCATGGCATCCTGGGCCCGCTGACCGCTCTCGTCGATGCGCCCCATTTCCGAAATAAAGGATTCAACCACCTTCAGGCCCTGTTCCGCGTTCCGGTTGACCGTGTCCGCGTTCGTGGCACTACTTTCTACGCCGTTGCGCAGCTCGTTGAATGCGCGACCGATTTTATCAAGGTCTTCCGCCGTCCTTTCCATGTTGCGGGCTAATTGGTCCGCCTGCCGGGTTGAATCCTGCGTTGCAGCAACCAGTTCGTCGGCGCTCTGGGTGGTTTCCTGAAATTTATTATTAGAGCGGTCAAGCGCCCCGGCGATCTCTTCCAGCGAAGCCGAAAGCTCCCTGGACAGAGCTGCTTCGTCCTGGGACTGGTCGGACAAGACCGAGACCTCTCCCATGACTGCCTTCTGCTTCTCAAACATGCCATTGACATCGGCACGCGCACTCTCGGCAGCCTGCATGCCATCTTCGGCCCTGGCCAGCAGAAACCGGCTGGCATCGGCTAGCGTCTTGTAGCGGGGCGCAGCCTGCTCGGTATTTTCGCGCATCACAGAGACAAAGGTCTGAATCGAGGTAACGGTTCGCGCCACTTCGTTGGAAACACTTTCAATGGTACCGGTCGCGCTGTCCCGCTGGCTGCCGGTCAAGCCGCGCAGCAGGGCCAAATGCTCCCGCATCTGCCGCTTGAGGACCAGGTGCGCCAGCAGGAGGAACACCCCGCCGAGCAACAGCGCGTAGCCGAAAGAAATCACCCAGAATTTCGTTGGGAGAAGGGTTTGGTCCAGCAGGAACCAGAGCAGCACGGGGAAGGCTAGGCCGGCAGCAACGCCGAACAGAAGGAGAAGAACCAATCCGCGAAGATAGCCGGAGTGGGAACGTAACCTCTCAGTCATGGGGAACTCCTCGATCAACAATACATTGAAAAATCCATAGATATCATGATTTTAGTTAAACGAACAAGCATAAATAATCGCTCCGGCCACCCACGCCTCGACCTGATCTGCCTACGGGAAAGATGACCTTGCCGAGCGAAACGCGTATAATCACCCGTTGAAAGGGGAGCCATGACCGGCCTGATCGATACGCATGTTCACCTCGATTTTTTTGATACTCCTGCCGCCGTGGTTATGCGCGCCCGGCAGCATGGTGTCGCACAGTTTGTCATTCCGGGCGTCGCCCCGGCGGCATGGCCTGCCCTGATCGCGATTGCAGAGGCCGAGCCGGACGTCTGGATTGCTCCGGGAGTCCACCCGCAGGCCGCCGGGCAGTGGACCCGGCAGGCAGAAGCACTCCTGCAGGACATTCTGGCTCACCCTCAAACGGTCGCCATCGGTGAAGTCGGTCTCGACAAGCAGGTGAACTGCCCTCTTGACCAACAGGAGCAGGTTTGCCGGCAGATGATTGCCCTGGCCCGCGAACATCATCTCCCGCTGCTGCTGCACGTCAGACGCGCCACAGACCGGCTACTCACCCTGCTGCGTGAAGCAGGGCGTGGGGAGTTGACCGGCATCATCCATGCGTTTTCAGGCAGTCTGGAAACCGCCGAACAGTTCATCGATCTCGGCTTTTCACTCGGCATCGGCGGCGTGCTCACCTATCCGGAAGCGACGCGCCTGCCCGATGTGGTCCGACAGGTTCCCGCAGACAGGCTGGTTTTGGAAAGCGATGCCCCGGACATGACGCCGCACCCTCATCGCGGCAGGCCGAACCACCCGGCCTACCTGCCGCTGATCGCCGAAAGCCTGGCCCGGATACGCTGCTGGAGTCTGGAACAGACCATTCAGATCACGACGGACAATGCTACGAACCTTTTCCGGCTGACCTAGTCGGCACTGGCGACCTGGCAAACTTCATGGTACTAATAACACCCTGGGGACTGACCAACCGCGACCTCAACGACCCGCAGACCCAACCTTTGGCCCGCCAGACGGCCAACGCGAGAGAACCACATGACCCGCTTTGATCGACTTGAACGCCTGATCGGCCAGCCTGGCCTGGCCCGCCTCGCAGATTGCTCCGTTGCCGTGTTCGGGCTGGGCGGCGTCGGCAGCTTTGCCGTCGAGGGTCTGGTCCGGGGGGGCATCGGTCATCTGACCCTGGTCGATTATGACCAGGTCGAGCTCAGTAACATCAACCGCCAGATCGAGGCGCTGGAAGAGACCATTGGCCAGCCCAAAACAACCGCCCTGGCGGCCCGTTGCCGCGCCATTAATCCGGCGGTCAGCCTTGACCCACGGCCGCTGTGTTACAGCCAGGAAACGGCCGAAGCGCTCCTCGACCGCCCCTTCGATTACGTTCTGGACTGCATCGACCAGGTGACCGCCAAACTCCACCTGATCGAGCAATGCCGGGCAAAGCACCTGCCGGTGATCTCGTCAATGGGCGCGGCCAACAAACTGGATCCGGGCGGCATCCAGGTAACAGACCTGTCGGAGACCCACTCCTGTGGACTGGCGCGCATCATGCGTAAGGAACTCCGCCGCCGTGGTATCGTCAACGGCGTCACGGCCGTCTATTCGACCGCACCAGACCTGGTGTCTGAGCAGACCACCCAGCGATCTCGCTCCGAACCGCTGGGCAGCTCCTCGGTGGTCCCTCCCCTGTTCGGCCTGACCATGGCGGGCACCGTCCTGCAGGCGCTGCTGACAAAGGAAGAGCCTTAAAATGGATGCGTATTTGTGGCAGGTACCGGTCCTGATCCTTGTCGGCACTCTGGCCGGTTTTCTCAACATTCTGGCCGGCGGCGGCTCGCTGCTGACCCTGCCACTGCTGATTTTCATGGGGCTGCCGGCAGCCACGGCCAATGGCACCAACCGGATCGCCATTTTCTGCCAAAACATTTTCGCCATCGTCGGGTTCAAACGTCAGGGCGTCTTTCCGATCCGTCTGGCCATGCTCTGTACCCTGCCCGCCCTGGCCGGTAGCTACATCGGCGCCAACCTCGCTGTCTCCGTCGACGACCAGACCTTCCGGCGCCTGCTGGCCCTGGCCATGATCGGCGCCCTGGTGTTCATCACCCTGGATCCGGCCAAGCGGCTACGACAGCAAGAAGTCCACATGTCGGCCTGGCGGGTCATCGCCCTGCTCGTCTCCTTTTTCCTCGTCGGCATCTATGGCGGATTTGTCCAGGCCGGCGTCGGCTTCCTAATCATCACCGCCCTGCTCGTTCACGGTCTCGATCTAGTCAAGATCAACGCCGCCAAGGTTCTGGTGATCTTTGCCTTTACCATCGTCGCCCTGAGCGTGTTTATCGTGCATGGCCAGGTTGACTACGGCTTGGGGTTGGCCCTGGCCATCGGCAATTCTCTGGGGGGCTGGATCGGCACTCACGTCGCCGTCAAGCGCGGCCACAACTGGATCAAACGATTTGTCTCATTGACGGTTCTGGTCTTCGCGATCAAACTTTTGTTTTTCTGAACCGGGAGATGCCTTTTGCCCGCTCGGAAACTATGTTAGGATAAATCCGTTCTTCCTGACCGGTTGATTAACATGTCCCGAAACGTACCGCCAATATCGCCCTCCTCAGCAGACCTCACGATCATGGACGTTGCCCGTCCAGACCGCAGGGATACGATTGCGCGGCTTCTGGTTGCCAACGACCTGCTGACCGAAGAACAACTGATCTACGCCAAACGGGTGCAGGAAAAGCTCGTCTCCCGCCGCGCCCTGATTGATGTCCTCAAAGAGCTCAACTTCCTGACAGATCAGAACTTGGTCGCTGTCCTCCAGAATGAACCGATCACCATCCGCATCGGTGAACTGCTGGTTGAGCTCGGCCACCTGCAGCAGGACGACCTGGACGCCGCCCTGGCTATCCAGAAAGAGACTCCCGGCGATCAGAAGCTTGGTGATATCCTGGTTGAGTACGGCTTCATCGACGAACACCGGGTGATCGAGATCCTCGCTTCGCAACTCGGCTTCCCCTTCGTGATCCCGAATTTTGCCCAGATCGACCGTGACCTGTTGCAGCAGGTCCCCTTGAAAGTCTTTGCTCAGCACTGTTTTGTGCCGGTTTCCAGCGAAAACGGTAGAATCCGGGTTGCATTCGCCGATCCGCTCGATCTGGAAGACCGCGAGGCGGCCGACCGAATCTTCAGCAAACTGGTCGTCCCGGCCATCGGCCCTCGGCAGGCGATCCGCGAAACGGTCGAGCTGTTCCGACGCGGCATCCAGCGCGGCGAGGTTGCCGAGGCGGATGATTCCACCATTATCGGTATCGTCAACAGCATCCTGGACGATGCCATGCAGGACCAGGCCAGTGATATCCATATCGAGCCGATGAAAGACCGGCTGCGCATCCGCTTCCGACGCGACGGCGTGCTCGCCACCTACAAAGAACTGAACCTCGACCTGGCGCCGCCGATCACCACCCGGCTCAAAGTCATGGCTGAAGCCGACATTGCCGAACGCCGCCGTCACCAGGACGGACGGATTTTTTACGAAAACAGCAGCACCGGCATCACTCTCGACCTGCGGGTCTCCTTCTATATCACTGTACATGGCGAAAAGATTGTCCTACGCCTGATGAGCAAGAAAGGGGAACTGCTCGCCATTGAAGATATCGGCATGGCGCCCCGGATGCTGCGCCAGTTCAAGGAAGACGCCCTGGCAGTGCCGAGCGGCATCATGGTGGTCACCGGTCCGACTGGCGCAGGCAAAACCACGACCCTTTACAGCTGCGTCAATTCCCTGAACGACCTGGAGACCAGCATCATCACGGCCGAGGAGCCGGTCGAATACGTGATCGAAGGCATCTCGCAATGCTCGATCAACCCGAAAATCGGCGTTACCTTCACCGAAACCTTGCGGCATATTGTCCGGCAAGACCCGGATATCATTGTCATGGGTGAGGTTCGCGACTCCTTTTCAGCGGAAACCGCAATTCAGGCCGCCCTGACCGGCCACAAAGTTCTGACCACTTTCCACACCGAAGATACTGTCGGCGGCCTGTTACGCCTGCTCAACATGGGCGTTGAAGCCTTCCTGATCGCATCGACCATCACCTGTCTCCTGGCGCAGCGCCTGTTGCGCCGCGTTTGCCCGCGCTGTGCCGTCAGCTACACGCCGACTCCGGAGGAGTACCGCCGACTCGGCTATACTCACGGCGACCTGGCCGGAGCCAAGTTCATGATGGGCCGCGGTTGCTCTGACTGCCGCTTTACCGGACACAAGGGCCGAGTCGGAATTTTTGAACTGCTCCTGCTCAACGACCAGGTCAAGGAAGCCGTACTGGCCCGCAAGACCGTCCATGACATGCGTCGAATCAGCACTGAAACCTCTGGCATGGTCACCTTGCTGGAAGACGGCATTGCCAAAGCCGCTCGCGGCCATGTCTCTTTGCAGGAGGTCCTGCGCCGCCTGCCCAGAGTCGATCGCCCCAGACCGCTGCATGAACTGCGGCGCCTGTTGGGAGAATAATCATGTCGAGCCGCTCCCTCGCCGAAGCCCTGCACGATATTGTTGACGCTGAAAGTGTTAACCTGCCGATCTACCCGGCCATTGCCCGCCGCGTCAAAGCCCGCGAGGGGTCAGTTGAGTCCCCGGACGACCTGAAGGCCCTGATCGAAATGGATCCGGCTCTGGTCTGCACCCTGTTCAGGGCAGCCAACGCCGCTTTTTTCAAAGGCCTCAAGCAGACCAGCTCACTCGAAGAAGCGATCTCCCGGCTTGGACTTGAGCGCAGTCTGCAAGTCGTTGAGCAGGCCTGTCGCAATGGAGAGGGTTGTCTCGGCGGCGAATTGATCCCACGCTACGCTCCACCGCTCTGGCAGCACGCCGTGGGCTGCGCCCTCGGCTCCTGGTGGCTGGCCAACCGCTGCGGCTACCAGAGTCTGGCCCAGCAGGCCTATCTGGCTGGACTGTTGCACGACATCGGTAAACTGTTTCTGATCGCCAGTCTTGAAAAAATCGTCTCTTGCGACAACTTCGGGGGCCCCTTGTCTGATCAGATCATCCATGAAATCCTGCAGACCATGCACATCGAGCAGGGTCTGCATCTGCTTAGGAGCTGGCAGCTACCGGAGATTTTCCACCAGACAATCGACAACCACCACACGCACGACCTCGACAGCCAGGACATTACAGTCGCCCTGGTCAAGCTTGCCAACCGAGGCTGTCACAAAGTCGGTCTGGGCCTGGAGCAGGATCGCACGCTGGTGTTGCCGACCACAGCTGAAGCCCAGTTCCTCGGCATCAGTGAAGTTGCCCTGGCGGAATATGAAATCATGTTGGAGGATCGCTTTTTCGGTAACGAACACACTATGCTGCAAACCGGTCTGGCCCACGGCTCACCGGCGACGTGGTCGAACGAGTGAGCCCGATTCGTTTCACTTTCAGGAGAGACACGCATCATGATCAAAACAATTGCCAAAATCCTGCAAACCAAAGGGGATGAGGTCTGGAATGTTTCGCCGGACACAACCATTTACGAAGCGCTGGAAATCATGGCCGGCCACGGGGTCGGTGCCCTGCTGGTCATGGAGGGCGATAAGATTGCGGGAATTTTTTCGGAGCGCGATTACGCCCGCAGTGTTGAATTAGAAGGCTTGGAATCGCGGACAACCCTGGTCCGCCAAGTCATGACCGATATGGTGTACCATATCAGCCCGGAGAAATCGGTCGAAGAGGCTATGGCCATGGTGACGGAAAACCGGTCGCGCCACCTGCCGGTCCTCAACGGAGACAAGCTGGTCGGCATGGTCTCGATCGGTGACCTGGTTAAGGCCTCACTGGCAGAGAAGGACTTCCTGATCAAGCAATTACAGAGTTACATCAAAGGGAAGTAGACAGGACAATAAGCCCTCGCAAGAGGGCTTATTTCATCAGGCTCGGCAAGAAGAGCGCGATCTGCGGGAAGATGATCAGCAGCAGGTTGCAGACCAACATGGCCAGCAGCATCGGCAGCACCCCGCGAAAAATGGTTTCGAGGGGAACATCCTTGGCCACGCCATGCACCACATAGACATTCACGCCGACCGGCGGGGTGATCACCCCCATTTCCGTTACCAGTACGATAATCACACCGAACCAGATCGGGTCAAAGCCAAGAGCCTGGACCACCGGAAAGAAAATCGGGACGGTCAGCATAATCATGGCTAGAGCGTCCATGAAGCAGCCGCCGATCAGATAGACCAGGATGATCAGGCCGAGCACGGCGTGCGGCGGCAGCGGCAGAGAGCCCACCCATCCGGCCAGGTCGAACGGCACCCGGGTGATCGCCATAAAATGGCCGAACACCACGGCGCCGGTCACGATGACCATTACCATGCAGCTGATTTTAGTCGTGTCGCTGAGTGACTGCACGAACCCGCGCCAGGTCAACTGACGGCGCAGCAGGGCAATCATCAGGGTAAAAAACGCTCCGGCCGCAGCTGCTTCGGTCGGGGTGAAAATTCCGAAAAACAACCCCCCCATCACCATAAGAAACAGAGCCAGAGTTTCGAGCACACCGGTGAAAGAACGGATTTTTCTCTTCAGGGTCGTTTTCGGCCCCGGCGGCGCCAGATCTGGATGTTTTCGCACCTGCAGATAAATCGTCAGCAAGAAGAGACTGCACAGCAACAGACCGGGCAGAATACCGGCGGCGAACAGCTTACCGATCGACTGCTCGGTGAGGATGCCGTAGACGATAAAGATCACGCTCGGCGGAATCAGGATGCCAAGACTGCCGCCGGCGGCGACCGTGCCGGTAGCCAGACCCATATCGTACTTGCGACGCTTCATTTCCGGAATGGTGACCGTCGCCATCGTGGCCGCGGTGGCATTGGTCGAGCCTGAGATGGCCGAGAAACCGGCACAGGCTCCGATGGTGGCAATCGCCAGACCGCCACGGCGGTGGCCGGCAATCACGTATGCGGCATGGTAGAGCCGCCGGCTGATGCCCGACTGATAGGCGAGCTGCCCCATGAACACAAACAGGGGGATAACCGTCAATCCGTATGAAGAAAAGGTGTCCCAGATGTCGCGGGCCAGCAGGTTGAGCCCCGCCTCGAAATTGACCACGTAGCTAAAACCGGCCAGGCCGAGCAAGGCCATCACGAAGCCGACCGGCATGCGGGAGAAGAGCCCGATCAACAGCAGAACAATCCCGATAATCCCAATGGTTGACAGACTCATTTGCCAAGCACTCCTGCAAGATGTTGCCACAGCTGGGCCAGCAGAACCAGGCAAACGGCCGCCGAGGACAGGGCGATGCCGTACACAAAGGGGTAGAAGGGGAGCTCCAGAGTAAGAGACACTTCACCAACCTGCCGCAGACTGCTGGCATACAGAAACGAACGCCAGGCAATCATGGCAAACAGGAAAATTCCGAGTGTGGTGGTGACACTGTCGAGCAGAGACTGCAACCGTGCCGGCAAAAGCTGCACCAGGACGCTGACGGCGATATGTCCCTTTTGCACACTGGTATGGGCCATGGCAAAAGACACGGAAACGGCGCTCAGGAAAGAGACCAGTTCATAGGTGCCAGGGATCGGCATGCGAAACAGCCGCAACACGATATCCGCACTGGTCAGCAGCATCATGGCGACAATCGCCGCGCCAGCCACAGCGAACAGACCGCGTGACACCTGGGCTCCAGTTTTCTCCAACAGCATCATAACTTGTGGCAAACCTTCATAAAAACGGCCTTTCAAAAGGCCCGGGTGAAACCAAACCACCCCGCCGTTCCGGTCAGTACGCCGGAAACGTCGGGGTGGTTCACTTCTTGTTCCATCAAGCGAAGGGAGCCTTTAGGCTCCGGCAGCCACTACTTGGCCGCGCCAGCAATCATTTCCTTGATGCGGGCCACGTAAGCAGCGCCGTCCGGTGTATTGGCGATGTAATCATTGATCACCGGCTCAACCGCTTTGCGCCAGCGGGCGCTCTCCTCGGGGGACAGGCTGATCAGCTCGTTGCCGAGGCTCTGGGTAAAGGCACGGCCATCAGCATCCGCCTTGTCCCAGCTGGCGCCATGGACAGCGGCCCACTCCTGGCTCACTTCATCAATGACCTGCTGGATATCCGCCGGTAGCGCGTCCCAGGCCTTGCGGTTCATCACCACAAACATGGAGGTCGTATAGCCGATATCGAAGCATTCGGTAGTGTACTTGATGACTTCGCCCTGCTTCCAGCCCTTGAGCACTTCAATCGGACCGAGCGTGCCTTCGACAACGCCCTTCTGCAGAGCTTCATAAGTGCCCGGCTGCGGCATGGCGACCGGAACAGCCCCGAGAGCCTCGACTACCTTGGCGCTCAGACCGGTTGCACGGATCTTCATCCCCTTGAGGTCTTCCAGGCTACGCACCGGCTTCTTGGTGTGCAGCAGGCCGGGGCCATGGGCATGCACGTACAGGACCTTGACATCCTGCAGTTCCGGCGGGTTCACCTCTTTAACAAAAGCGTTAACCACCTGGCTGGCCACCTTGCCGTTCGGGTAGCCGAGCGGCAGATCCAGGGCAGCAGTCACCGGGAAACGACCCCGGGTATAGGCAAAGCAGGAGTTGCCCATATCGGAGATACCCGTCACCACACCGTCATACACTTGGGGTGCCTTGGTCAGGGTCCCGCCGGGGAAAGGCGTCACCGTAACCTGACCGTTGGTCCGTTTTTCAACTTCCTTGGCGAAATCGACCGCTGCAACTGCCTGGTCGTGGGTCGGCGGGAAGAAAATGCTGAATGTCAGATTTTTCGAAGCTGCGCTGACAGGTAAAGCACCCAGCAGCAACAGGGCCGTGCAGAGTAAGGCAAGACAAAGTGACCGGAACTGTTTCGTCATCATTAATCTCCTCCCGTACAAATCAGAGTCAAAAAAAACTGGCCGCCACCCGTCTGGCGCCAGCAGCTACGAGCCTCAAGCAGACAAAATCTTCTGCAAAAATAAGGAATTACATGAAAAATCGATCAAATTTAACCGAGGGGCAGTAAAAGGTCAAGTGAAAACCGGGAGATCGGCGCCCAGCCCGACAGGGCCACTGGCAAATCGTCTCGTGACCGAGAAAAAACCTTACGGGGTTGTGAAAACGCCATGAAGCGTTATTCTTTAATCTTCTCGCCCAGTTGGGTGATCCTTCATACATTGACGACATCAGGTCTTGAGAACAAGTGATATCCGCATATCGACAACCACCGCGATGGGAGGTCATCATCATGAAGAAAGCCCTGTTTATTGCATCCTGCCTGGCTGCACTGCTGATGTGCAGTGCAGGTGTTGTTTCCGCCGCGACAGAGAGGCTCTCGCCGGAAACGGCCCAGTGCCTCACCTGTCATGAGGAGATGCCGGGGGTCGTTAGGCAATGGGAGGACAGCGCCCACTGGAGTGCCGGCGTCGGCTGTTATGAATGTCATCAGGCGAATGCGGGAGATGCTGACGCCGTCGATCATTACGGCTTCACCGTCGCCGTGATTGTTTCGCCGCGCGACTGTGCCCAGTGCCATCCGAACGAATCCGCCGAACAGGAGGGCAGTCATCATGCCAAGGCGGGCGATATCCTGAATACCAAGGACGGTCTCCTCGGTCAGACCATCGGCGGCGAACCGGCGGTTGCGGTCGGCTGTCGCCAGTGCCACGGCTCGATTGTCAAGGTCAACGCAGACGGTACACTCGATCCGGCAACCTGGCCCAACACAGGCATCGGCAGGGTCAACCCGGACGGCTCCAAAGGCACCTGCTCCGCCTGTCACACGCGCCATCGTTTCAGCAAAGAGCAGGCTCGCCAACCGGAGACCTGCGGCAAGTGCCACCTCGGTCCCGACCACCCACAGAAAGAAGTCTACGAGGAATCAAAGCATGGCATCCTTTACCGGGCCTTCAAGGACGAGCTGAATATGGACCAACCGAAATGGATCGCCGGCCAGGATTACTTCGACGCGCCAACCTGCGCCACCTGCCACATGAGTGCAACGCCGAACCAGGACGTCACTCACGATGTCGGCACCCGCCTCTCCTGGAACCTGCGCGCGCCGATCTCCAAGCGGACCGCCGACTGGGAGCAGAAGCTGGCCGACATGCAGGATGTCTGTGTCGCCTGCCATGGCACCCCCTTTATTGAAGGCTTCTATCTCCAACTCGACGCCTTCGTCGGCTTCTACAACAACAAGTTCGCCATTCCCGCCAAGGAGATCCGCGAGCTGCTGATGGAGGAGGGCGTACTCACCAAGAGAGACTTCGATGACAAGATTGACTGGATCTACTGGGAGCTCTGGCACCATGAGGGCCGCCGCGCCCGCCACGGTGCCGCCATGAGCGGACCGGATTACGCTTGGTGGCATGGCATCTACGATGTCGCCAAGGCCTTCTACACCCACCTGCTGCCCGAAGCGAAAGAAGCCTG
This sequence comes from Desulfuromonadales bacterium, assembly GCA_030145205.1. Lineage (GTDB taxonomy): Bacteria > Desulfobacterota > Desulfuromonadia > Desulfuromonadales > BM103 > JAQYVZ01. The sequence continues at coordinate 35,987 of JAQYVZ010000023.1, forward strand.
CGAGAAAGCCGGCAAGCCGGAGCTCTATGAGCAGATCGTCGCGAAATACATCGACGGCCGCCCCGAGCACCAGTGGTATACGAAGGGATTTGATCCAAAACAGCTGGAGGAGATCAAGAAGTATTACCAGGAGCGCTATCAGCAGGATGTGAAATGATTTTTTGTCGGACGTGATGTGCAACAGCCGTCGAGGATGCCCTCGACGGCTGTTTTTTATGAATGAGGCATCCTCACCCCAACCCTCTCCTGTTAAAAGAAAGGGCGCAAAACAAGAAACTCCGTGCCCTCCTTAACCCCGTGGTGAGGGCTTTTACTTTAACTCACGCCTGAGCATGTACTGCCCCACCCAGTAGCGGGAGAACTGCAGGGCGGTGCGCCCACAGCGTTTGCTCTTTTCATGCGACCATTTGATAGCGGCGTCAGCGACCGCTTCGCTCCAGAGAGGCTCTATACCCTGCTCGCAGCAGATGCGGGCGACGGTGCGCTGGACCACTTCGAGGTACTGATCCTGCTTGAGCACCCGGAAGGAAACCCAGAGGCCGAAGCGATCCGACAGGGAGATCTTCTCTTCGACCGATTCGCCGTGGTGGATTTCTCCCTCCACCATCTTGGCGCCGAGGTTGTCCTGGAAGTACTCCGGCAGCAGGTGGCGCCGGTTGGAGGTAACATAGATCAGCACATTGTCTGGTGAAGCGTAGACGGAACCATCCAGTACGCTTTTGAGGACCTTGTAGCCCGGATCGCCCGGTTCGAAGGAGAGGTCGTCGCAGAGGATGATGAACCGGTAGGGCTCCTGACGAATTTGTACGAAAATGTCGGAGAGGTGGTGCAGGTCGTTTTTGTCAACCTGGATGATGCGCAACCCCTGCCCGGCATAGCTGTTCAGCAGGGCTCGTACCAGCGAGGACTTGCCCGTACCGCGAGAACCCCAGAGCAGGACGTTATTGGCCGGGAAGCCTTTGATGAACTGCTGAGTGTTTTCCGTCAGAATTTTCTTCTGCCGTTCGATGCCAAGCAGATCGTCCAGTTCTATCCTGTCGACCTCCGCCACCGGGTCGAGGTAGCCGGAGAAGGAGTGGCAGCGCCAATTGGCCGCCCAGACCGCTGCCCAATCGATGGCGCCAACGGCCGGCGGTAGCAGTTGTTCAACAGATGAAAGCACACGCTCGAGTTGCGCGACGACTTCTGGTTTTAACGGCATCGGGTCTCTCCCTGATCCAATCATGACGTTTCTGTATTTCGACTGCCCGGCAACAACCTTCGCAAGCCTGAAAGATTCGTCAACGAGGAGCCTTCCTCGCGCAACAGGTTACGGACGCGGGATGCAGAAGCAATCCGTTTTTCCATAGAGTAGGCTTCGATATTCTGCTTTATTTCTTCAAGACGATAACAGTAGTTCACCATCAGACCGCACGACTCGCGCAGCCCTTTTTCGGACAGGTCTCCCTGCCAGTTAATCTGCTCGATGCGCGCACCGTTGCCAAGATGGAAGCGGGCAACCGGGTCAAGCGGCGCACCATCTTTCTGGCGACGTTCATACAGGTAGCGCGCACATAGCACCAGTAAGGGTTCTTTCAAGATATCCGCAGCATCCTGCGGGCTCTCGGCAAGGTGTAGCGGGTCCAACACTGCAGACAACGTAGACTCTGTACCTAACCGGGCAGCGGCTTCCTCAAGGGCTACCTTGCAAGCGATGACCTCCTCGGACTCTTCTTCGGCCAGCACAGTTTCAAGCCATCGCCTGAAGCCGGGAATCGGCGACAATGTCGAGAAAATTTTCAGGTTCGGCAGGCTTGCTTGCAGCGAATCGACAACTTTTTTAATCAGAAATGGGCCGAAACTGATCCCCTTGAGTCCTGCCTGGGCGTTGGAAATTGAGTAGAAAATAGCCGTATCAGCCCGGGCAGGTTCAACGTCCGGCTGCGTTTCATCGAGGAGCGACTGGATACTGGTCGCCAAGCCTTTGACCAAAGCCACTTCGATAAAGATCAGGGGTTCATCCGAAATGGCCGGATGGAAAAAGGCATAGCAATGACGATCAGATTCGAGTCGGTGATGCAGGGCGTTCCAGGAGGTGATGGCGTGCACAGCCTCATACGCCATTAATTTTTCAAGCAAGGCCGCAGGACTTTTCCACGTGATCCGCTCCATCCTCAAAAAACCGATATCAAACCAAGTGGCAAGCAGCTGCTTCAGGTCATTATCAAGAGCCTTAAGGTCGGGGCTCGCCTGCCGGAAGTCGAGCAGGTCGGCACGCATGTCAATCAGAAATTTTACGCCTTGCGGCAAGGCATTGAACTGCCTTAACAACTGCTGCCGGGGGGCGATGACAGCCTCCTGAAGCTCCCTGACCTGTTCGGCAAAAACTGCATCATCCTCCCGCTCCGACAGCAGGCGGGCCGCCTGCTGAACCCGTTCACGGTCGATGGAAAATCGGCTGGCCAAAATTTCCAGGAAGTGCTGCCGACCCATCGAATTGAGCGTCAGGTAAAGCTCTCCCAGGGCGGCGGCATGTTGTCGGGCGGAGACTTCACCATGCCGAGCAGCCAGACACTCTGCCATCAACGCTTCCACCTGCTCCCACTCTTCCGGGGGCAACTCTGGAGCAATCGTCGGAATTCCGTCGAGCTGGCGCCAGTCCCGCCAGGCGCGTTGCAACCTCTGCCAAGGGGGCAAAAAACGCGTATTCATCATCTCTCCATACACAGAAGCCACACCGAAGTGACCGGCTTCATAACAGGGTCAGAATGACCAAATTCAGCAGCCCGATCAAAAAACCGAGCAGGGCGCCGAACAGGTTGATGTACTTGAACTGCTCCTGCATCACGCCGAGTAACAAGTCTTCTACCTTGAGGATGTCGAGGGAGTTGACCTTCTCTTCCACCATGCGTGTCACGTTGAGCGTCTCGATCAGCGGTGGAACCTCCTTGGTGAGGACATCACCAAGCTGCCGGCAGAGACCCTCGCCCAGCTCCGCCCGGACATCAGCCGGTAGACGCGCCGACAATCGTCCCAGCTTGCGCCGATAGACCTGCTCTTCAACCTGTCCCTGCAGGACGCGGTCGAGTGCCTTCTCTGCCTCGGTGGAGCGCAACAGAGTCAGCAGTTTGTCGGCAGCTGTGTCCTGCAAGCCATCCACGCCACCATCCGGCAGCGTCTGGTCGAGCAAGCTGCGGAAGGAGCGGTCCTTAATTTTCTGCACGGAGGTATCGACCATCGAGAGCGCCATCTCCGTCGCCCGCCGGCTCTGTACAGCGCTGACTGCACGCTCTCTTAAGAAGCGACGCATACCGGCGACCTTCTCGTAAGGCACCTTCTCCATGAAGCTGCAAACCGGCTTGTCGAGAAAGCCCTCCAGCCGCTCCCGCAGCATCGCGGCCACCTGCTGCTGGGTCTTCTCCTCGCGCAGCCAATCGGCCATTTCTTCTGCCGCTTTATCCAGAAACTCAGGGATCTTGGCGTAGACCTGGTCGAGGTTGATGAAGCCGGAAAGCAGGCCGGCCAGGCCGCCGAGAGAATCGAGGAAGCTGTCGATCCCTTTATGAATTCGGTCCACCAGCCGCGCCCGAAAGGCCGGGTCATGCAGCAGTCCACCAAAGCGCTCCAGCAGAGGTGGGATTTCACGCTCCAGCTGGGTAAACAGGACTTCGATCAAATCCTCCGGCAACAGCTCACGCAGGCAACGATCACTCTGCAGCAACCGTTCGAGCCGGTCATCCACGAAGTGGGCTATGGCCTCGGCCAGCTCCGGCGAAGCGAGCAAGGTGCCGAGCCGTTCGTCGAGATGAGTCTGCAGGGTGCGGTAGTTTTCCGGGGTCAGGAAGCTTTCCAGGTCACGGGACAATAACTGGTCACCGGTGCGCCGCAGGTAACTGCGCAGGCTGGTTTCAAAATTGGGGCTGTTCAGGTAGGCGCCGATCAGGCCAAGCAGTTTCCAGCGAACCAGTTCGATGAACTCGCGGAAGCGCTCACGATAGTCCTCCGGGATGAGACTCTCGACCGTACCGAGTTCCCGGTCGAGAAAATCGGTCAGTTTCTCATCGACCGCCCTCTTCAGCTCGGACCGGAAACCGGGGCGCGCCAGGGCCAGACGCACATCCTCGCCGGTGAGCAGGTGACTGCCGACCATCTCGCCCATGCGCTCGGCCAGTTCACCCCGCTTGGACGGGATAATCCCGGGGGTCAGGGGCAGGCGCAGACCGAAGATCCGCCAGGGCCGCAGTGGCCGGAACAACATGCGGATGGCGATCCGGTTGGTTACGTAGCCGATAACCGCCCCCAACAGGGGCGGCACCAGGTATGTCAGGAAAGCCCAGTCGTTTGGCATGGTTTCCATCGCTCAAAAGGTGACATGGTGCACGGCCGAACGCTTCAGAAGCCTCGGCCTCCACAGGTTATTCATCTTCCCGGAAAGGAGCGTACTGCCGCAGCCGTTCCAACAGGACGACTGCAATCCAGCCGGTCAGCAGACCGGTCAGCACGGCCATCAGCAGAAACAGCGGAAAGATCTGCCAGATGCCGGCATGGCGAACCAGCAGGAGCCAGGCGATCAGCAGCTGCCCGCAGACATGCCCAACCGCCCCCAGCAGGGAGATCCCGATCGGCCCGAACCAGCGTCGCCACCAGCGCCAGGCCAGAATCATCACCCCGGTGGCACACACGGCTCCGGCCAATGCCAGCCAGAACCCCGGACCAAACAAGCGACCCATCACCAGGGAGCCAAGACCAACCCGGGTCAGACTGACCGTCCAGGCAGCTCGCCCGCCATAAAGGAACAGGGCCACCAGTGTCAGCACATTGGCCAATCCCAGGCGAAACCAGGGGAGAGGCGTTGGCATCAGCACTTCGAGCGCATGCACGGCCACCGCCAGCGCAGCAAACAGGGCCAGAAAAATCTTGCGTCGAACCCGGGCTAATTCCTGCGGGTCAGCGGCTGAGCAGGTCATAATCCTCCTCCGCCTGAGGGCCGACCACTTCCACCAGAATCCGGTTCGGCAGACAGGCGAGCAGTTCGCCGTCGCGCCGCGCCGGGCCCATCCCCATGCAGACCTTCAACGGACAAGGCGACGCCAGGATGCGGGCGCCCTGCGCATCGATCCGCAGGCGGGTGACCCCGAGCGGACCTTCAAGATCGACATCTTTGACCTCATCCAGCGCCGCGGTGTACAAAACCCGCTCGCCATCGGAGACGACAACGCGAGCTCCAGCCGGCGCCGACGCCATCCGAACCAGCCCTGCCAGCGCAACCAGTAGCAACAGGATTGCGAGCAGAAGGTCGCCGCGGGTCATCCGCTTTTGCCTGGGACGCATCATGAAGATTTCCGGGAGCCCCCGTTCTTAGTCACGACCTCTTGCCATCCCACGCTGCGATGCAGGGCGCCGTCCGCCGTCACGAGCAGCGCCTCGGCTCCCGGATAGGCGCTCAGCAAGGCGAGGCCTTTTTCCGGGCCGAGTACGAACAGCGCTGTCGCCAGAGCGTCCGCCACAGCGACCGTATCCGCAATGACCGTCACACTCTGACAACGTCCGGACGGGTAGCCGGTGGCCGGGTCGAACAGATGATGATAACGCTGCCCGTTCTGCTCGAAAAAGCGTTCATAATCACCCGAGGTCACCACCGCCCGGTTGCTGACATCGACCGCGCACAGAACGGTCCCGGGTTGCCTGGGATGCTGGATGCCGATGCGCCAGGGGCGCCCCTGGCGCTGGCCGAGCAGGTACATATCGCCGCCAGCATTCACCGCGGCGCTGGTCACGCCGTGCTGACGCAGGAGGGCTATTGCCCGATCGACCGCATAGCCCTTGGCAACCCCGCCGAGGTCGTGCTGCAGGGCCGGGGCCGCTTTGCGGGCGGTGCGGCCATCCATGACCAGGGAACCAGGACCGCTCCCCCGCAGAGCCACTGTGATCTCCGCCACGGCGGGAAGGTGTGGTTGTTCGCCGTCCAGCCCCCAGAGCGCCTTCAGCCGCCCCAGGCTCATATCGAAAGCACCGCTGCTGCGCTCGGCGAGCGCCTGCCCCAGGGCAATCACCTCAGCCGTTTCAGGTGAAACGACCAAAGCCTTCGCCGCAACCGACAGGCGCGCCACATCGCTGTTGGGCCGAGCCGGATCCATCAGCCGTTCAATCCGCGCGATTTCATCAAAAGCAGCGGCTACGGCCTGGTTGAGTTGGGCGCCATCGGGGTGAACCGCAACGATCTCGACGGTGGTACCGAGCAGAAGGCGAACCTGGCGAACCTCACCCGGCTCAGGCGACAGAACCCACCAGCCCACCCCGAGCAACAACAGCAAACCGGCAACAAGAAGGGTCCAGCGCCCGGACATGCTAGACCTCGACAATTTCACCGATCAGGTCGTATTCCGAAGAATCGGTGATTTTTAAAGAGACAATATCGCCGACATTTGCCAGGCCGGCCGTGATATAGACCTGGCCGTCGACATCCGGCGCCTGACAAACCGCCCGACCAGCCAGCAGCAGGTCGGTTTCATCACTATAGCCCTCCACTAACACCGGTTCGACCCGACCGACCAGGGCGCGGTTTTTGCGATAGGAGATCCGTGACTGAGCCTTCATCAAGCGCCGGTAACGCGCCTGTTTGGTCCGCTCCGGAACCTGGCTGTCCAGCGTAGCCGCCGCCGTGCCCTCTTCGCGGGAATAACGGAACACACCCAGTCGCTCGAAATGGCCTTCTTCGACAAACGCCAGCAGCTTGCGAAACTGGTCATCGGTTTCGCCCGGGAAGCCAACAATCAGCGAGGTACGCAAGGTGGCCTCGGGCATGTGCTCACGGATCTGCTCCAGCAACCTGCGGATACCGGCCTCATCGACCCGGCGGTTCATCGCGGTCAACATGGAATCATCGATATGCTGAATCGGCAGGTCGAGGTAATTGCAGATTTTCTCTTCGGCCGCCATCAGTTCAAGCAGTTCTTCGCTGATGCCATCCGGGTAGGCGTAGAGCAGGCGCAGCCAGGTCAAGCCCTCGATCTGCACCAGTTCGCGCAGCAATGGAACCAGCGCCGCCCCATCATCCCGATCTGCACCATAGGCGGTTACATCCTGGGCAATCAGGTTGATTTCCTTGACGCCTTCGTCGACCAACCGCTTTACTTCGGCGACAACGGATGCCATCGACCGGGAACGCAGCGTCCCCCGGATACTGGGAATCACGCAGTAGGAGCAGTGGTTGGAGCAGCCCTCGGCGATCTTGACATAGGCGGAATAGTACGGAGAGGAGGTCACCCGAGGGGTGGCATGGTCATACAGGTAATCAGGCAGGCCGATGGCATGCTCGGGCACAACCCCCTGCAGACTGGCATCCAGCAGTTCAACCAGGCGCGGCGCATCGGCCGTACCCAGAAACAGGTCGACCTCGGGCAAATCCTCGGCCAGCTCAACCTGGTAGCGCTGCGGCATGCAGCCACTGACAACCAGCAGACGGCAACGGCCGTTCAGCTTGTTATCAGCGACTTCGAGAATGGTTTCGACCGACTCTTCCTTCGCCTCCCGGATAAATGCGCAGGTGTTGACGATGATGATCTCCGCCTGACTTTCATCCGTGACAATCTCGTAGCGATCGGCAGGCAGATGCCCGAGCATCACTTCGGCATCCACCAGGTTTTTCGGGCAACCCAGACTGACAAGGCTGACGGTATGCTTCGACAACGACTTATCCTTTCCGTACAGACCCCGCACAATAACGGCGAGGCGCACTCGTCGGCCCACAGACCACCCTTCTGGCGGCCTCGTGCCGAGTAGAAACTTTCTTTATATAAACCAACTATTTATAGCATGGAATGGCCCCTGAAGGAAGGGGGCTCTCCAGGACAAACACCCTCTGGCAGACAGACAACTGCTAGAATCCCGCAGGTGCATCCAGGGAATCCACCACGTCGACACCTTCCGGAACCACGAACCGGAACCCTTCGACCGGGGGATTGATGTTCACCGCGACGTTGGCAAAGGTCAGCACTGAACGGTTATTGTTCGTATCGGCAACCGTTGCCGAGAGCACCGGGAACAGCGGGGCAGAGCCCTGCCCGGCAGCCGGCTTTTTCCGGGAGAGTTCGACTGCAGCCTGATCGATCACCAGGTAGAGTTTTGAAATCAACGGATTCGGCTGGCGGGGCTGCAACTCCAGGCGGTAATCCCCTGCAGCGCTGCGCTTTGGCTCAGCCCAGCTGATCTCAAAATCCCGGGCCAGATTACCCAAGCCGGTCAGGAAGGTCGTCGGGTTGCTCTCTCCCGGCTGCAGCAGCTTGGCCGCCTCGGTCTTAATGACCTGGTTGTTTTCGGGCAGGTACACCCAGACGGTTTCACCATCCGAGATAATCTGCTGCTGCGCAGGCGGCTGATATTCCCAGCGGAACCGGACTTTCGACGTCGCATCATTGCCCGTTGCGTCAAAGCGCACCACGACCATGCCGTCAACCTGCTGCAGCCGATTGAGCGAGACAATATGCGATTCCTGGACAAAATCCGCACGATAATCATGAATCCGCCGCCCGGCTGCGGTGTCCGTCCGAAAAGGCGTCTCCACGGCGGCGATCACCTCAGGCAGTTCGGCACTCAGCGCCGGCACGGCCAGCAGTACAAAGAGAAAGCAGACTGGCATTATCATGCGTCGGATCATCTTATCTCCTGTCATCACGTCCTGCAGCGTCGGGTCAAAGACGCAGGGTTGATCTGTCCCGCGCACAGTAAACGATCAGCTGTCCTGTCGCAAGGTCAAACTCCACAGTCCGGCCGCGGTTGCCGCCGATATCTTCAGCGACCAGAGGGATGCCCTGTTCGATGAGAGCAGCCCGGGCGGAATGGGCACTGCGGGCACCAATCCCGTCAACCTGGCTGAGGAACTCCACCTCGAACATATTCGCTCCACCGGCCAGTTTGGCGACCAGCCGGGAGGCCTGCGCGCCATCATCCAGCAACGCCTGACGCATCAGACAGATGGCATCCACCACGTACTTCGCCGAGCCCACCAGAGGCCCTTCTTGGCGACGACCCGGCAAGAGAGTGTGCGCCAGCCCACCCAGGCCGAGTTCCCCATCGTACAGGCTGACCGCCAGACAGGATCCCAACCCGGCGGCCTTGAAAATCTCCGGGCGGCAACCGACCCGGTATTCGGCAATTCCGACCCGCCAGGCCATCAGATCTGCGCCTCCTGCAAAAACGATTCAAAGGTTTCCGGGTCGGGAATCAGAAAGAAATGACCGCGCACCTTGTGGCCCTGGCCCAGCTCGCCGCCGAATTCAGTTTCCACCATCAGCGCCAACTCGCCCTGGCGACCCAGGTCGATCAGCAGGGCATCAACCAACGCCCCGGCCATATCGTAGGCAAACCCCGGAATCGAAGGGAGTAAGGTTTTACCGATCAGACTACCCAACGCATTGAGATAGGCCGAGGACAGAATGTTCCCCACCTCCTTGAGCGTAGAGACTGTCTCTTGCGTCTCCAGAGACGTCACTTCCTCACCCAGCAGGGCGCTGCAGAGACGGCAGGCGCTCTCTTCCGGGAAGAGCAACATGATACTGCCGGGGGTCTCCCCTTCGATCCTCAGGACAATCCCGGCCATCAGTTTTTCGGCGCCCCCCAGGCGCTCCGGCACTTCGGCCAGGGGCAGAACCAACACCCGCGGGACATAGATCTCGATCCGCTTACCAACCAGCTGCGACAGGGCGGTCGCGGCATGGCCCATGCCGATGTTGCTCACTTCCTTGAAAGCATCACGCTGAATCTCGCTCAACTGCTGGAAAGGCATCGTCTCTCCTGTTCCGGTCTGGACATCCGTCGACCAGGCGGCCAGCAGCGGCTGCGGGTCGACAACAAACAGTACAGAGCCATCCCCTTCGATCGTGGCGCCGCTCAGCCCAACCATCTGGTCAAACGGGAAACCGAGGTTCTTGACGAAGGCATCACGGTGACCGATAAACCCGTCCACCTGCAGACCAAGCGGTGCACCCTGCCACTCCGTCAGCACAATACAGGTCTCCGGTCCGACCGGGTCGGCCGACTGGCCGAGCCGACCGAGCAGCCCAGCCAACGGGACCACGGGAACGCGCGCCCCATCGAGCGAAAAGAAAAGGACACCCTCTTGCGACTCGACCTGGTTCCGCGGAATCTCGATGATCCGCTGAACCCGTGTCACCGGTAAAGCCACCGGCAGGCCGGCGCAGCGCACCAGGACCAGCTTGATAATGGCAATCGACAAAGGCAGCTTGAGCCGGAAGCAGGTGCCCTGTCCCGGTGCGGAATCGATTTCCAGGTTGCCCCCCAAGTTTTCCACAGCCGCCTTGACCACGTCCATCCCCACCCCACGACCCGAGGTTTCCGTTACCTCAGCGGCTGTCGAGAAACCGGGGCGACAGACCAGAAGCAGCGCCTCCCGTTCACTCAAAGCATCTGCCTGCGTCTGGGTCAGCAAACCTTTCTGCACCGCCTTTGCACGCAGGGTCGCCGGGTCCATGCCGACACCGTCATCACTCACCTCGACCAGCACCAGATCCCGTTCGCGACGCGCCTTGACGATCACCTCACCGCAGTCACGAATCCCGTGATCAACCGCATTCCGAACCAGGTGCACCAGGGGATCCGCCAGTTCGTCAAGGATGACACGATCCAGGCCGACCTCGCCGCCGATCAGATGAAAGGTTACCCGCTTGCCGGTTTTCCGGCCGAGGTCACGCACAATCCGGGGGAGCCGACCGGCGATGGTTTCCAGCGGCATCAGCCGCGTGCGCAGCACGTGGTGATGCAGATCCCTCACCAGACGTTCGGTACGCTCCAGAGCGGGATCCAGGGTTGTCCAGTCCCGTTCCCGGGCACAGGACTGCAACACATGCCGCTGGGTGATCAGTTCGCCGGCCAGATTGACAAAACGGTCCAGCAGATCAGTCCGAACCCGCACCGTGCGTGCGGCCTCGGCTCCCGGCGTCGACTTCGGGCTCCGCCGGTCCTCGACAAACACAACCTCTGCGGCATCCGGAAAGGCAAGCAGCAGTTCCCGGACATGGTCGCGCTGCAGGCTGGTGCGGAACCACGCGCTGATCTGCTCAAAGACCTGGCCGGTCAGCAAGGCGTCCTTGTCCGGCGTGGACGAAACGATTTCGCCGTGTTTCCCCAGTTCACGCAGCAGGAGCAGCCCGCGGGCCGCCGGCATGGCGACGTCCGGCGCCAGAGTGACACTGATCTGGAACACCTCCGTCTCTGGCAAGACTTCGATGTCCTCCTCTTCGACCGGGGTCAAAACCAGCTCTTCGTCTATTTCGATCAGGGCATCCAGGGGCAGGTCGGGAGGATCTTTCGGAGCAACGGCCAAGACTGCCGGCTCAACCACATCCGCCAGGAAGGCGGAGATGTCTCGTTCGGGGAGGTCGGCTGCGATATCATCGACCAGCCCTTCCAGCAGGTCGATGGCGTCCAGCAGACGATCAGCCACGGCGACGGGCAAGCCGCCGGATTTGCGACAATGGTCAAGAGTGTCTTCGAGCTGGTGGGCCAGTTGAGCAGTCTGCTCGAACCCCATGGTCGCGGCCATCCCCTTGATGGAATGGGCTTCACGAAACAGGGCATTGACAGCCTCCGTATCGCCAGGCTCCCGTTCGAGTGCGACCACCAGTTGATTCATCTGGTCGAGATGTTCGCGGGCCTCTGAAAGGAACAGGGCTCTGTACTGCGACATATCCATAATGAGGCCGTCGACTGCTGATCAGGTCAGCTCGTCACCCGACGAACGACCTCGAGAACCTTGTCTTCCTTGAACGGCTTGACGATGAAGTCGCGCGCGCCGGCTTCAACCGCTTCGAGGACCAGGGAGTCCTGGCCGAGAGCGCTGACCATCACCACGCAGGCCTGTGGGTCTGCCGCGATAATGTCGCGCAGCGCCTCGATCCCGCTGCGCTTCGGCATCACGATATCCATGGTCACCAGCTCGGGCTGAATCTCCTGATAGCGTTCCAGCGCCTGCTTGCCATCTTCCGCTTCGGCAACAACCTCGTGACCTGCGCGGGTGAAGATATCCTTGAGCATGTTGCGCATGAACAACGCATCATCAACGATCATTACTCTCAAGGGCATAATGTTCCTCCATTGTCGTTAAACAACTGTTCCAGTTGCGTATATACGGTCGTCACATCGAGCAGGCGCACCGGCGGGCTGTCATCCCGTTCAATGAGCGCCTGACAGTAAGGATCAGAATCGGGGTCGGGGACGCTCCGCTCCAAGTCGAGAGGAACAATCCGTTCCACCCGGCTAACCAGCAGCGCCAACCCCCTGAATTCGGGGGCCAACACGACCAGGCGCGCATCCCGCGCGGCACCAGAAACGTCCATCAATGCCGGCAGGTCGATCACCGGCAGAACCTCACCGTGCGCGTTGATTGCGCCCTCGAGGAAGGGGGCCGGCTTCGGAACCGGGTAGCGTGGCGGACTCTCCATGATTTCCTGCACGGCATCAATATCCAGGCCGTAGGCCCGGTCACCGATCCGGAATATCAGCGTCAGAGTCATCGGCTTCAGTCCTGTGCTTCACGCTCCAGCTTGAACTTCTTGACCAACATCAGGAGTTCCTCGGCCATGGTCGCCATCTCCTTGGCGGAGAGTGTCATCTCCTCCATTGAGGCACACTGTTGCTGCGTGGCGGCCGACACCTGTTCGGTCGCCGCGGCGTTATCGGACACCACCTTGTCGATCTCATCGATCGCCCGTGAAATCTGTTCCGCACCCTCAATCTGGTGCTGGGTCAGATCTGAAATGACCTGCGCCTTGCCGCGGGTGTCTTCGGCCGTGCCGGTAATCTCGGCAAAAACCTGGTTGGTCCGGTCCACCGCTGCATGCCCCGCCTCCATCTCCTGAATGATCTGCGCCATGCGGCTCTGAACCTGGGTCCCCTCTTCCTGAATGCCGTCCACCAGACGGGTAATCTCCCCGGAGGAATCCGTGGTCGAATCGGCCAGTTTGCGGATCTCCTCGGCGACGATCGTGAAGCCGCGGCCGTACTCTCCCGCCCGGGCGGCCTCGATGGTGGCATTCAGGGCCAACAGGTTGGTTTTATGGGCAACGCCATTGATCACCTCGACAATCTGGCCGATCTGCTGAACCCGGGCGACAAAGGAGACCATCTGCTCACCGCTGCCCTCAACCTCCGTCAGGACCTGGCGGATGGTGTCGGTGCTGCCCTTGGCCAGGTCCGTGCCGCGCTGTGCTGTGGCGACTGTGGCTTCGGCCGCCTCGGCCACTTTTTGCGCAGACAGTGCAACCTGGTTGATCGCCACAGCCATCTCCCGGAAGGATTGGTTTGACGCCTCGACCATTTCGGCCTGGGTTTCGGCGCCCTTGCTGATCAGATCAACCGTTCCAGCCACTTCATGTGAGGACGCCGTCATCTCTTGAGCCGTCACCGACAGTGACATCGAAGCCTCGGTCACCTGAGAAGCAAACCCCCTGATTTCACCGACCAGCTCGCGCAGGCTGGCCTGCACGCGATTCATCGCCAGAGCGATATCATCGGTTTCATCACAAAACAGGTTGCTGACCTGCACATCCTGGGACAGATCGCCTTGGCCCAAGCGGTCACCTGCTTCTGTCAGGGCACGGATGTTCTTGGCAAACGCCCTGGAGAAGAGCGCCCCAACCACCAATCCCACCAACAGAGCGCAGCCGATCGTCAAGGGCTGACGCAGCCAGGACGGGACCGGCCAGTAAGGAACGGTCAGGCTGACGACAACCACCGCAGCGATGACAATCAGGAACCCAACAATGAATTTGTAACTGATTTCGACACGCATCATTTTGCTCCCTACAAACGCGGCCTGTTCAGAAACCCCGTCTCAACAGGGCCAGTCACCGCCAGTCCTTTGTAAAACAGAGCAAGAATACCACGGGAATGAGGCAAACTCTATCGGGAAGCCTCCCCTTTTGCCCGCCGCCGCAACATTGTGGCAAATCCACCGACAACATCATTCCTGGGTCGGAAGACGCCGATAAATGCGCTCCACCGGAAATTCGGAACGATAACTTCCGCGGATCGCCCCGATCAAGGTTTCGGAACGACCCAACACCAGAGCCCCTTCTTCAGACAGGGCCTCGCTGAAACGCGTCAGAATCCGTTCCTGCTCCGCCCGGGAGAAGTAGATCAAGACATTGCGGCAAAGGATCAGATCTACAGCCGGGAAAGCCGTTGAAGACATGACATTGTGGCGTTCGAAACTCACCATACTGCGGACCCGCTCGATCAGCTGGTAATCCTCGCCGACCGGCTTGAAATAGCATTGCAGAACCGATGGCGGCACTTCCGTAAGCCGCTCCCGGCTGTAGCACCCTGCCCGCGCTATCTCCAGAATGCTGGTGCTGACGTCTGTTCCGAGAATCTCGATCTGCAGCCCGGCCGGTTTTAATTCATCCATAAGCAGAGCCAGCGAGTAGGGTTCCTCGCCGCCGGCGCAACCGACACTCCAAAAGCGCAGGCTGGAGCGCCCGGCAGCCTTGGCGCGGCGGCAAAGATCAGGCAGGACGTCCTGCTCGAGCACTTGGAAGGTCCCCGGGTTACGGAAAAACCGTGACACATGGATCGACAGAGTAGCGAGTAGAGCATCCAGTTCATCATCATCATGGTGCAATTGGTCCAGGTAGGCGGACATATCGGCCACCCCGGCCGCACGCAGACGCTTGGCGATCCGGCGTCGCACACAGCGATCTTTGTAGTGATCGAGCCGGAAAGCGCGACGCTCGCGCAACAGGTCCATGATGGCCATGAAATCCTGTTCCTTGAGATCCTCGCCGGTCCAGCGGCCGAGCGTCATTTTTGCAGACAGGTCGCTCATGCGTCGTCTCGTTGTTTGCGGGCAGCAAAATGATCGAAACCCCGGGTCTGACAGGAACGCTCGGCGCCAGAGGCTTCCCGCAGAAGGAGTGAAGGCTCACCGGCTTGTATGACCCCGACCGGCGTCAGCGGCAGGTTGAGCTGGCGGCCCAAGTCGAGCACAGCCGGCAGGTCCGCCTCCGCCAGGGTAAACAGCAGTTCGTAATCCTCGCCGCCGCTCAAGGCCAGCTCAAGCAGTTCGGGATCGGCCTGCAAGGCAGCCGTAAAGGGTTCGGACAAGGGCAAAGCGGCGAGATCCAGGCGCGCTCTGACGTGAGAAGCCTCCAGGATATGCCCCAGGTCGGAGGACAAACCGTCCGACAGGTCGATCATGGCCGACACGCAACCAGTCGCCGCCAGCGCCTGCCCCAGAGCCACCCGCGCCTCCGGCCGATGATGCCGCCGGGCCAGAAACTCCGCCGGACTCTGGCCGCGTTGCAGCTGCGCCAGGGCGAGAGCACTGTCACCCAGAGAACCCGAAACGACCACGACATCGCCGGGACGCGCGCCATCCCGACCGATGGCACGACCGGTCGCCGCCGTTCCCTCGACAGTCACCGAAACCACCCAGGGGCCAGGACTGCGGCAGGTGTCGCCACCGACCAGAGTCACGCCGTGCGCTTCCGCCAGGGCGAGAGCCTCCGTCATGAACGCCTCGATCGCACTGACCTCGGCAGAGCCGGGACACGCCAGCCCCAGGTAAAGATAACGAGGGGTCCCTCCCATGGCGGCGATGTCGCTCAGGTTGACCGCAACCGCTTTATGTCCCAGATCGGCAGGGGTGGTCCAGGCAAAGTCAAAATGGCAGGATTCGATCAGCAGGTCGGTCGAGGTCAGCAGCTGCTCACCAACCGGGAGTTCGAGCTGGGCAGCATCATCGCCGATACCGCGCAAGACACCGGCGCCGGGCTTGACCTGCGCCCGGATCCGATCGATCAATGCAAATTCGCCCAACTCGTTCAGTTTCATCATTCAGTAGCCAACTCCATAACAAGGAGTCAACATCTTATAATTCTTGTGTTTTTTCGTCAAGGAAAGCCTGACAGATTAAAACTGGCGTCATGCCACTCTGCCGGCGGGCTGGAGTAGGTCCGCTCCGTGAGAACCCTCTCTCCCCTGCAGTCAGCGGTCAGCAACGAAGTGGACCTTGTGCCGTATTGTGGCGTCAGGATAAACATGGACGACAAGGCGCGCTCCCAATCGAGCGGCACACCAGTGGCCGGCAGGTCGGCATCAGCCGCGCGGGTCGGGTCGCACATCAGCGTCAGGGCATCGTCCGATTGCCAGTTCGGCCGGGCCAGCAGGGCTTCCAGCTTCTGCTTGCCCTGGCTCACCTTCGGCCATGGGGCATCGAAACGGCCGTTGCTCATACCGTAGATCCCCGGCGTCAGCTGCCGCACCTCCGGATCACGATTGCTATAAAACCAGAGATTTTGTGGTTCGCCGAGCAGCAGGTTGAAGCCGGCGTGTTCTTCACCCTGCCGGGCGACCTTGTCGAGATAGTCCGGCACCGACCAGGTCCCGAGCAGAAAATCACGGACCAGCCAGCCGCGCGATTTCTTGGCGTGCTGATCGTTGCGCGGTTCACGGTAGTTGGTCACCGCCGCCCAACAACCGTCGCGGCGCACGCCCATCCAAGAGCCGCCCGACTGCAGATCCCGGCCAGCCAGGACATCGGGCGCACCCGGCCAGGGACCGAGCGTCGCAGTCGGCCGCGTATAGTACTCATCCCGGTTATCGAGAATTACCAGCGGCCAGGCCGGGTCGGCTTGATAGGCAATCAGGATCAGACACATGGGTTCACTCGCTCAAGGGTTCCAGTTTTGAGTGTGACAGAAAAGTGAGGGGATGACAAACACCCCCGTGCTGCGTACCAGGAGGTCACAAACAAAAAAGGGGCCACATGGCCCCTTTTTCATAACGTATTGCTCAACCCACAGGAAACAGCACGATTTATGCGCCGAGGTTCACCGCCTTTATGAAACAGGCGCCGATCGCATCGTGCAACTCCGCCAGAGTTTCTGTAGACGCCGGGGAGTCGATTGAAAAAACGACCATCGCTTCGCCGCCTTTGGCGCTCCGACCGAGGTTCATGGAGCCGATGTTGATGTTGGCATTGCCGAGGATGGTACCAATCTTGCCGATCAGGCCGGGCTGGTCAGGGTAGGTCATGACCAGCATGTGCTCTTCCGGTGTGAAATCCGTGGCAAAGTCGCGCATCCGCACCACCTTTGGCATCCCTTCGAACAAGGTGCCAGCGATGGTCCGCTGACCGGTCGGCGTCGTCAGGGTCAGGGTAATCAGGTTGGAGAAGAACTCCGACTCGGTCGATCGCCCCTGCTCAACCACCAAACCGCGCCGCTCTGCCACCAGGTTGGCGTTGACCATGTTGACCTCCTGGTCAGTGCAGCGGTTAAGCAAGGCGGCCAGGCCGGCCACGGTAATCGGCATGCAGTCGTAAGACGCCAGTTTGCCGTTGTACTGGAAAGAAACCTTGCCCGGGTTTTCCGGAGCCAGCTGCGAGATAAAATCGCCGAGCACCTTGGCGAGCTCCATGAAGGGGCCCATCTGTGCCATAAGGTCGGGGTCGAAATGAGGAATGTTGACAGCATTCTCTACCGACCGGCCTTCCAGCAGGTTGAGAATCTCTTTACTGACATCGACCGCCACGTTGGTCTGTGCCTCGAAAGTGTTCGCTCCCAGGTGCGGCGTGACGATCATCTGCGGATGTGTGATCAGTTGTCTGATGACGTCACCCTGTGGCGGCTCCTCGCTCCAGACGTCGAAGGCCGCACCAGCAACCTTGCCGCTGTTCAGAGCGTTCAACATCGCCTCTTCGTTGATAATGCCGCCACGCGCACAGTTGACGATCAGCACGCCATCTTTCATCCTGGCGAAATGTTCGTCGGTGATCAGGTTGCTGGTTTCGTCATTGAGCGGGGTATGCACGGTGATCACATCCGCGACCTGCACCAGCTCGTCGAGGTCAACCAGACGTGCGCCGAAGTCGGTCGCCCGCTTTTCGCTGATATAGGGGTCGTAGACCACAACATCCATTTCGAAGGCACGGGACCGCAGGGCGACCCGGCCGCCGACCTTACCGAGACCGATCACCCCGAGCGTCTTGTGCTTCAGCTCGTAGCCGGTAAAGGGCGCGCGTTGCCATTCGCCCGATTTGAGGCTGCTGTTCGCCCCCGGAACGTTACGGCAGAGAGAGAGCAGGATCGCCATGGTGTGCTCGGCCGCAGAGTTGGTGTTGCCAAACGGGGCGTTAACAACGATGATCCCTTTTTCGCTGGCAGCGACGACATCGACGTTGTCGATGCCCACCCCGGCCCGGGCCACCATTTTCAGGTTGGTGGCGTGCGACAACAGCTCGGCATCCACCTGGGTGCCAGAACGGGTGATGATGGCATCGTAGGCGCCGATCGCCTCGTAGAGCTCTGGCTTGCTGAGACCGAGGCGCACGTCCATCTCAATGCGGGGGTCTTTCTGCAACAGCTCCAGACCTTTTTCAGAAATTTCGTCAGTAACGATAACTTTCATGATGACTTGATCCTTCTTATGCAAAATTTTAACGCTGAGGCGCTAAGGCGCCAGAGCACCATATCTTCTGTTCATTCAAGCTTCGGCCGGGATGGATTCCGGTTTGAGTTTGATACAAAGACACTCCGCTGTGGCGTAAACGATACCATCCGGTCCGCAGATCTGACCCTCCACCATGACCTTGCGCCCTTGCACGGATACCACCCGACTCTCCACCTGGACGACCGTCTCCAGTGGCAGCATGTTGCGGAAACTGACATTCAGATTGCCGACCACGATGGCATGGCCGGCGGCCCAGGCGGCCAGACCGAGCACCTCGTCAAGCACCGCCGCCGCACTGCCGCCATGGGCATGCCCGGGCGGGCCTTCTGCCTGGGGTCCGAACCAGAAACGCGCCACCAGGTTCTGTGCCGAGTCGCGAAAGTAGCGGGCTTTAAAACGCTGACCGGTCCGGTCACCCGACACGAAGCGCAGTGAGCTGCCGACCAGAGCCGGCGCATCAAACGCCTCCCAGTCCGACTCTCCCTCGAGTTGCAGCGGCGCTGCGTTCATCTGCTCCATACCGTGTCTCCAACCCAGTTAAATCTGGCAAAAGCAAAGGGGACACTTCCCGCAGGAAGCGTCCCCAAGCGTTCATAATCAGCGCGAATCAGCCGTTGTTCTGCTCGAATTCACGCATGAAGGTCGCCAACGCTTCAATGCCGGCCAGCGGCATGGCGTTGTAGATCGACGCACGGATACCGCCGACGCTGCGATGGCCCTTGAGGGCGTACAGGCCACGCTCGCCAGCTTCCTTGAGGAACTTGGCTTCGAGGTCTTCGCTCGACAGGTTGAAACTGACGTTCATGGTGCCGCGGCACTCCGGCTTGATCACGCCACGGAAGTAGTCAGTACCGTCGATCAGATCGTAGAGAGTCTTTGCCTTCTGCTCGTTGACCTTCTCAATCGCAGCCACGCCGCCCTGCTGCTGCAACCACTGGAGCACCAGACCAGTGACGTAGATGGCGAAGGTGTTGGCGGTGTTGGTCAGGGAGTTGTCCTTGGCGCAGACCTCGTAGTTGAGCAGGGTCGGTGTTTCGGCAACCGCGTGACCGAGCAGGTCCTCACGGATCACGACGATGGCGGTGCCGGCCGGACCGAGGTTCTTCTGTAGACCGGCGTAGATGCAGCCGAACTTGCTGTAATCGATCACCCGGGAAAGAATTTCCGAGGTCTGATCAGCAATCAACGGCACAGCACCCGTCTCCGGGAAACTGTTGTAACGAGAACCGTAAAGAGTGTTGTTGCTGGTGATGTGCAGGTAGGCCGCATCCTGATCGACCATCTCCGAAGTAATCTCGGGGATGTGATCGTAATTACTGTCGGCCGAGCTGGTGATCACCCGGATGTCACCGTACACCTTCGCATCTTTGTTGGCCAGTTTGGCAAAGTTGCCGGTTTCTGCGTAGAGGCACTTCTTCGTGGCAGAGCGGGCTGCCAGATTCATCGGCAGGGCAGCGAACTGCATGCGCGCGCCGCCATGTACAAACAGGATCTTGTAGTTGTCAGGCAGGTTGGTCAGCTGACGGAAGCTTTCCTGGGCATCGAGAAGCACCTTTTCAAACTGCTTGGCGCGGTGGCTGACCTCGATGACGGAGACGCCCAATCCCTGAAAGTCAAGAAATTCATCGCGAATCTGTTCCATAACTGGCACGGGCAGCATAGCCGGCCCGGCTCCGAAATTGTAAACCTGCTTGGACATAGGTTCCTCCTTGAATATGGTGTTCGATACCGTTCGAATTAAAGCGTGCGAACTTTGATGACGCCGTCGATCGCTTCAAGCGCGGCGACCAGATCGGGTGTCGGTTCGGATTCGATATCGATGATGTTGTAAGCCACTTCGTCGCGGCTCTTGTTGATCATGTCGATGACGTTGATGTCATTATCCGCCAGCACCTCAAGCACCTGTTTGAGCATTTTCGGCACATTGCGGTTGGAGAAGGCAATCCGGTGCCCGCCGTTGCGCTCAAGCGCAATATTCGGGAAATTGACCGAGTTACGGATGTTGCCGTTTTCGAGGAAATCGATCAGCTGATCAGCCACCATGATGGCACAGTTCTCTTCCGCTTCTTCGGTGCTGGCACCGAGGTGAGGGATGGCCATCACGTCATCACGGCCCATCATCTCGACCATCGGGAAATCGGTGACATACTTGCCGATCTTGCCGCTGTCGAGGCCGAGCAGGATCGCGTCGGTGTCGACCACTTTCTCGCGAGAGAGGTTGATCAGGGTCGCGCCCGACTTGAAGCTCTCGACCAATTCCTTGTTGATCAGGTTGCGGGTCGCCTCAAGCACCGGCAGGTGCAGAGTGACGATATCCGCCTTGGACAGCAGCGACTGCATGTTCTCCATGCGCTGCACATCGCGCGACAACCGCCAGGCCGCCTCCACCGACAGGGCCGGGTCGTAGCCGAGCACTTTCATGCCGAGCATCAGACCGGTCTCGGCCACCAGGGAGCCGATGGCGCCCAGGCCGACCACACCAAGGGTCTTGCCCTTGAGTTCGGTGCCGCCGTAGGTTTTCTTACCGCCTTCCACCAGCTTGCTCAGCGCAGCAGCGTCCTTGCCAGAGCCTTCCTGCTTGACGAAATCGATGGCGCCGACAATGTCGCGGGTGGAGAGCAGCATCGCCGCTACGGCCAGCTCCTTGACAGCGTTGGCATTGGCGCCGGGCGCATTGAACACCACGATGCCCCGCTCAGTGCAATTGTCAACCGGGATGTTGTTGACGCCGGCACCGGCCCGGCCAATCGCCTTGACACTGGTATCGATATCATCCGGCGTCAGCACGTGGCTACGCAGCATGATGGCGTTGGGCGTACCGATTTCGCTGGCGATTTCATACTTATCAAGAGAGAATTTCTCGAGGCCCTTGACCGAAATTTTATTGTAGGTGCGGATCTTGTACATGCTTTTCTCCTTGGACGAGAGCAACAGACAACTGCATATCAGAAACAAAAAAAGCCGTACCGCTCGCAAGGGGCGGCGATCGGCGGCTTTGTGGTCTGGCGGAGCGAAAAAAAACTATCGCAAAAAACCCCGCTGAAAAGCCGTTTTTACACCTTTTCAGCGGGGTTGTCAATGTTTCAGCGGATGATCTTTCGGGCTTCCAGATAGAAGCGTTTTTCATCCGCCTCGCCCATCGAAAATGTCTTGCGGGGCAAGGCGCCATCCTTGACGATCGTCAAGAACAGATCGTGCTTGGAAATTGCCGGCAGGGTAAAGCCAATCGCGTCTTTACCGCCCCCCAGCCGGGCCACCGTATCGTCGCCATGAATATAGTCGATCCGTGCCGCCGACTGCTGCCTCTGGTAGTCATCCAGAAACGCCTGCAGGGTCGCCACTACCAGCGTAAAGGCCGGCTGATCGATGGTCAGCAGACCGCAACGGTCGCCAGCCACCAGGGGAATAGCATGGGCCCCGGCCGAGGCCGCAGCAGCGGTCGCGGCAACAGCCGTAGCATCCGCCAGCCACTCCCACTGACAGGGCGTACCGGCAGCGGCAAAGAACGCCTGCGCTGCGGTTGCCATCTGGTCGGCGTCGATATCGAACATTACCCGGTGGATCGCCTCAAACTCAAGGCCAGGATCATGCAGGTTGACCAGTTCTACCAAGGCATAACGCGCCGGATGATCCATCAGGGTTGTGGGATCGTCAGCGTCCGCCTTCAGGTTCTCCCAGATCGCCTTGGCGGTGGCGAAGCTGTGATTGCCGTCGCCCATAGCGTAGAGCATGACCTTGTCATCGTTCACCTGGTAACGACTGCGGAAGCGATCCAGATCAGCCAGAGCGGCCAGTCGCTCGCCAACCTGGCTGGTCAGGCCTTCGCCAGCCACATGCCAGCCGCGCAGATGCCCGCCATTCTGCATCAATTCGAAATCGTAGAGCTCGGGCAGACCCTGCTCGAACAGCGGCTCGATCACCGTACACTCCGGGTCATCGATCAGCACCATGATGTGCGGCAGCTCAATCGGCGCATTTTCACGTACGCGGATACGCGGCGGCAACCGGTCGACAATGGTGCCCTCGGTGGCGCGGATCAGGGTACTGGCGCCAGGCCGATAGTCATATTCTTCCAGATCGAGCGCCACCACCAACCCCTTGCGGGAGGGGGCATGGGCCGTCTTGCGATCAATCAGTACAAAACCAGGCTCAAGCGCCTGCAGACTACCGTCTTCCAGATAGTGCGCCATGGTCTGATTGATCGACGCGATGCGTGCCGCCGTCTCTGTCTCTCCCTCTTCCAGGTAGACTTCGGGAAAAACCAGAGGCAGAGTTGACGGCTGGCCGCCAACCTGCTTCTCGACCTCCTGCCAATATTCCGGCTCGGAAGTGTACTGATCGCAAGCGATGACGGCCCAGCGGGCCAGGTCGACCGCCTTGTTCGGCAACAGAATTTGTGGAACCTTCAGGGCGAGTTTGCTCAAATCCATGATTGTATCTCTTTCACACTGTTCAATATGGTTCAATGGTCCAAAGTCGTAACTACTTGATCCGCCGCAGATGTCCACCCGGCGCGGGGGTCGGTGATTCTGGAGGCGGCTCCGGCGGATTCTGCACCGGCTCGCCTTCTTCGCCTTCAAACCGGGGCAGGTTGTTCGACTCCAGCATCTGCGAAACGCCCTCGGCAACCCCAAGACACTGCTTCATGCACACCTTGTGAACCGGGCAGGTTTTGCAATCAGCTTCCCCACCCGCCATCCGCAGGGCATGGATCACCAGCTCAACACTTTCAATCTGGTTCAATGGAATCAGGAACATCTCTTGTCCTTTTTAACGCCGAGGCGCTGAGACACCGGGGAAAATCAAAAGTCCGTTAGTACAAACCAAACGTTTATTCTCATACCTTTTTGGGGTTTAAACGGTCTTTATCCAAAAACGACCAACCTCAGCGACTTTGTGTCTCGGCGTTAAAACGCCTTTTAGATCGTCTTCCCGACAACCGCCGCAAATTCGCGTAGCTTGGTCATCATCTCAGCGAACTCGGCCGGACGCAGCGACTGAGGCCCATCACTGGCAGCCGTTTCAGGTGTCGGGTGGACTTCGACGATCAAACCGTCGCAGCCAGCGGCAACCGAGGCGTAGCACATGCTAGGAACCAGGGCGGCATGGCCGGTGGCGTGCGAAGGATCAATCATGATCGGCAGGTGGGTTTGCTGGCGCAGCACCGGGATTGCCGAGATATCCAACGTATTGCGGGTCGCAGTCTCAAAGGTGCGGATACCACGTTCGCACAAAATTACCCGGCGATTACCTTCCGAGAGAATGTATTCGGCACTCATCAGGTATTCCTGAATGGTGGTTGCCATGCCGCGCTTAAGCAGGATCGGCTTGTCGAGCTGACCGAGCATCTTCAGCAAAGCGAAGTTCTGGACGTTGCGTGCGCCCACCTGCATGACATCGGCATATTTCGCGACCAGCTCCACATCACGCGGATTGACCACCTCGGTGACAATCGGCAGACCGGTCACTTCGCGAGCGGCTGCGAGCAATTTGAGGCCTTCCTCTTCCATCCCCTGGAAGGAGTAGGGGCTGGTGCGCGGCTTGAAAGCTCCGCCGCGCAGCACGGTCGCCCCGGCAGCCTTGACCGCATGGGCCGTCTCGAGGATCTGTGCTTCGCTTTCCACCGCACAGGGCCCCGCCATTACGATGAGAGAGTCGCCGCCGACGCTCACGCCGGGAGCGATCTCAATCACGGAGGGTTCCGGTTTGACTTCGCGACTGGCCAGTTTGTACGGCTTGAGAATCGGTACAACGTTCTCGACACCGGACATCGATTCCAGCGCCTGCAGCACCGACTTGCCGCGCTCATCGCCGACGGCGCCGACCACATTGCGGGTTTCGCCATGGATCACATGCGGCATATAGCCCAGAGCCTCAATGCGCTTCTTGACGTCAGCAAGCTCTTGTTTGCTGGCGCCCTGCTTCATAACGATGATCATGGGTCAAATCCTTTCGGGAGAGCGTTGTGTGGTTTTAAAAAATAGAGAAGGCCGCAGATTGTCCCGGCGGCCTTCATTCGTTTTCTCTCCCAAAACGAAAAAACCACGAGCAATCTGCTTTAAAGCCTGCCCGTGGTTTGTCTGGTTGCGATCAATTGCTGGTCGTCAACACACCTCAGCCTGGGCAGGCAGCCTAAAAAAGCTGCTAAACCAGAAAGAAAAGTTGTTGAACATCCAGCTCATGGAAATCATTGTCGCCGTTCCTGTGAATTTGTGAGCCTGATTGGTAACAAAAACCCTCAAGGAAATCAAGCAAAGAATCCCATTTCACGCACTAAAGCCAGTATTTCACAGAATCCCCCTTGACAGTCCGTGCGTCTTTGGATATAAACAATCTCCTGTTTCGCCCAGGTAGCTCAGTCGGTAGAGCAGAGGACTGAAAATCCTCGTGTCGGCAGTTCGATTCTGTCTCTGGGCACCACAAGTTATAAGGGCTTAGCATACCGACGCTAAGCCCTTTTTCTTTTTGTGTGTAATTTTGGTGTAATTGTGCCAGAAACTCTATGAAACATCCCCTAACCTCTGCTCCAGCCTGTCCATTGCATCCTGAATATGCTCCCCGTTCTGATGCGCATACCTTAGGACCATTGCCAGGGTCTTATGCCCTGATATCCTCATTACCGTTGGCAGGTCTATACCTTCCTGAACAAGATGTGTAACTGCCGTGTGCCGCATGGTGTGTCTGACTATCTCCCTGGGGTCTAAACCTGCCGCCGTAACAACCCGCCTAAAAGCCTTGTCCATATTTGTAATGTGACCGGTTGCCGACTTGGTGGAAGGGAATAGCCATTCCTGTTCCTCCGGCACCGTGTCAATCACTTCTTTTAATTGAATAGCAAGCCGCTTGGTGATTGGCTGCTCTCTCGTACCTGCCTTTGCAACAGGAATATGAATTAACCTCCTATCAAGGTCGATATGCTCAAGCCCTATTTTTAGAATTTCTGACTTACGCATTCCGGTATCAATGCCAATCATTATGAACAGGTAGACTAGGGGATTTTTATCTTTTAAGGACTCTTCTTTGAGCTTGGAAATCTGCTCCCTGGTGAGGTAGACCCGCTTTTTCATCTCTTCATGAAACCGGTTTATTTTAGCAGGCCTATACGGAAGCCACTGCCACTCGACCGCCTTGCTGAACAGATGTGAAATTGCTGCCAGCTCTCTGTTGATTGTTCCTTTACTTGTGTACTTCAATGCCGAGATATCAAGGGGCTTGTTCTTCTCTCCCCCTGGCACAGCCTTTTCTTTCAAGCGCATTACCTTATAACGGTCAATTTCGCTTGTCGTAATTTTCGTTAACGGTTGATTGCCAAAGTACGGGACAAGATGCTGTTCAAGGCGGCGCTGCTTTGCCTTAATATCTTTACCACCCTCCTCTTCCAACTTCTCAATATACTTCTTAGCTGCTTCCCGAAATCCCATCGCAACCTTTCGGCCCTTGGGAAGGTTCAGCCTGTCTTCCCTAGCTTTTGTTCTCATCCCGGCAATGGCGCTCTCTGCTTGCTCTCGGGTCACACCTTCGGATTCTTTTCCGATGGCTCTATGAATCCTTTCCCCATCCACCATGACATTGATTGCAAAACGACCGTCACCGCTTTTCAGGCGAGTGAATACAATGCCGTGTTCTTCAATTCTTTCGCCAGCATTTAGCCGCCTCATTTGTGGACGTGTGAGCTTCTTGAATTTAATTGCCATGCCCTACTCCCTTATTATTGCCTTGCTTGCTTCGCCTTCATCTTTATTGCATCCCAATCAGCTTTGATTCTTTCATAGTTTGGGACCCTATGGCTTTTCCAGTACGCCTTCTTATCTGACTCAATGGCACGCCATATAAGCTCTTCATCATAGGTCAGCAAGTCCGAGCGATGGAGACACAGATTGACGAAGCAAGTCACTTCTTCATCATCAAATATCAGGTCTGGGAGGTAGTCTCCTTTTTCATTCAAGAGGCCTGTTTCCTTGTCGTGCAATAGCCTCTCAATGGCAAACTCAACTACTGCCGTTATTGAATTCCTTCGTTGAACCCTGGCTAACAGCTCCACCGAATACCTCATCTTAGGTGTCAGTCTCACCGTCATGAGCTTTCCCTTTCCACTACTTGGCCTTCCTGCCTTTTTTGACATCGTTTCACCTCCCTGTGAGTAGTCATTCTGGAAAAACCTTACCACTTCTTTTTTTGTCTTGCAAGTCAAAATGTAATACTGTATGTTTTGTCTTACGTAATAGGAGGAAGGGAAGATGAAAACCAAAGACATAGAGATACTACCAGGCGGACGGCTCGACACTGTTAACACAGGTCTGTATCTGGACAAAGCGCCAAAAACTTTGGCAATGATGCGCTGCAAAGGGACTGGCCCCCCATTCATCAAGAGGGGGAAAATTTATTATTTCAAAGAGGACCTAGACCGTTGGATTGCCGAAGGAGCGGGCTTTAAAAGTACAGCACAAGCTCGACTCGCAAACCTGAAGTCTAAACATTGCGAATTGGAGAATAAGTGAAAATGGAATCCATGAGCCTGGAGGCAACGTCCATAAAGTTTTCGATAGAGGACAAAGACCTAAATAACACCATTGAGCTGCAAGGGAGCTTGGCGGATTTCTTCGTCGGGGTCATTCTCACTTCCGGTTTATCTAAGGACGGCATCTTCTGTGTGTTGTCAGAGCTTCTCCAATCGAAGGACACTCAAATCATCAAAACTGAGAACAAAGAAATTGTTGTTCGGAGCAAACCTCATCCACCCTGCAAACAGCCCCACCTTTCTAATAAGCAAGCTGTATAGATTAGAACATTAAAACAATACAAGTAATGGAATAGGATATGCCTGTAACAATAGTACCTAAGCCAACGGACGCCTTCATTGATAAGCTGAGCTTGACGTCCCCGGTTCCAACTGAAAAGCACGAAGAAGTTGTCCTAAACTCTGAGGCGCTTGTCCAGGATGGGTACGCCAAAAACGGGGGGTATTCGAGCATATATGAGCGGTCATTTGAATGTCTGGTGGGAGGCCACAAAACCAAGCTCTACCTTCAGCTTGAACCACGGGGTAAGTTCATCAAAACCCACAATTTTTTGAGAGTGGAGTTTAATGCAAACAAGGCCAATCTTGGAGAGGTAAAGCAGATACTGGATAGCCTGTTGCCTAGTGGCTATCAAAGAATCATGAAGGCGGGGAAGGTTACTAATTGCGAGGTAGCTACTGACATAAACTGGCTTCACATGAGCCAGACAATCATTCACTACCCAAACTTCATAAAGGGCAGCCTCCACTATAGTAGCGACAATATCGAAACCATCAACATAGGCTCCTGCACCTCTGACAATAGCGTGAAAGCCTATGACAAGACTCTCCAATTGATTGCAACCGGGCAGCCTGCAAAAAGCGGCATCTACAATGACGTAACCCGTGTTGAATTCACCTTATCGGGTTTCAACAAACCCCTTGAATATCTCCCGAATCTTCCCAACCCTTTTGAAAAGTTAAAGATAGCCGCCTTCCCCAAACACCACCTGGAACACGATTTTCACTTGGCCGCTATCTTGGCTTTAAGCAGTGTTGTTGGCTACCCTTGTGCCATAGCTAGGGCAAAGAAATACAACCCCCACCTTGCCAAGCAAATCGAGTATAAGGTCTTGAAGAACGGTATTAAGGGTTGGTGGCATCCTTCTGATATTTGGAAGGGGGCGCAAGATTCAGTCGATAGGTTGTTATATGGGGAAAGCCTGGAAGACACTTTTAGTGAGCAAAACTATGGATAGTATCCAATATAAAGAGACTGCCTTAGAAAAGCCCCAGAATGCAAGCAAGACGATTGGTCACGACAAGTTCCCCCGGATTACCTGCCTCCCCCCGGGCAAGAAAGATATCGTTGATTCAATGGTTCGGGCTCACTCCCCCGCTCTTATCGCCAGGACCATGCAGGTAGATTGGGGGGAGTCTCTGGATGTGACAGAGAAGCATTTAGCAAGGGTCATAGAACGCTACAGGGCCGCCCACGTTCATATCAGTGAGATGTTGGACCCCTACGTGATAGCGAGGCTTACGGGAAAGGTTCAGCGCTCTGTGAATCACCTGGAGGAACTGAGCAAGCTCATTGACCTGGAGAAAGAAAGGTTACGGGAGGCAAGGCTGGAGGAGCTGGCAAAGGGGAAGCTATCACAGACCACTGATAAGCAGGTGGCACTCCTGAATCGCTTGTTACGGCGCTACTCTGATGCGGCGGTTAAGTCGGGGTTAGTCGATGTCA
>JAQYVZ010000135.1 GCA_030145205.1 Desulfuromonadales bacterium
TGCGTGATCAAGCCTCGTGAACAGATCGTATGTCTCACTTGCGATCCCGACCGAGTGGAGCACCGCCTGGCCGCTCGTGAACAGGAACAGGAACACACTCGAAAGTAGTACCGGATTAGCGTATCCCCCGAGTGATTTCTTCAGTACGTAGAGCTGCAGCAGGAACGCAATGTTGTTCACCCAACATAGAGCCATGATTGCCGATGTGATGTCCACCGTGCGAAAGAGCAACACATCCAAGCCGACTACAGCAGCCAAGGCCAGTATGGTCACACATTGGATGAGAATATATCGGGGGGCGCTCGTGGCTGTCTCTTCGTGCACGATCGCCGCCTCTCATTCCTTCGTCAAGCGCGACCGCAGTCCCACGAGAACATGACTACTGGCGCGCATACCTGACTTTCCAGTATCCAGCCAGAAGTATACCTAGTGGTCTTGCACAAGCCCTCAAAGACGCAGGATCGATGCTATTGCGCTCGATGCTCTGCCTACTGAGGCCGGCCAAGCGTGCATATGCCTGCGCCATGACCGCGTACTTGTACCGCGTCATCAACCGAACGCTGTTGTGCTGCATCAAGCCGCAGTATTCTATCATGCCCAGGGGGTTTGCCACCCGGTACTTCCGCCCGATTCTAGACAACCCATCTGACTGGTACTCGGCCACTCCAACAACGTCGTTCGTGAAGGCAATTCGATAACGTTCGGCCATTATCATTTGCAGAACCGTCGGGCCAATATACGTCTCGCCAGGAAACTCCGGATACGCGTAACGATCGGCCACACGTCTGAAGTAACTCATGCAGCCATCGTATTTGGCGTACTGCCTGTCGTATTCGTAGCGGCTGAGGACGACATCGCCCTCATGAGAGTCTCTGCTGCCCCCAAGGATCTGGCCCTCTTGATCAACGTAGCGGAAGCAAATCGCACCGACACCGTCCACGTCCACATACTGACGTGCCTTGCGCCTGATAGTCTTGATCGCGCTTGAGAGTAAATAGTCATCACTGTCGACCACAACGAACAGGTCCACATCGCTGCATTCGCGAAAGGCATGGTTCAATGCGCGACACTTGCCCCCGTTGGCAAGCTTTTCAAGCCTTACCTCGAATCCACAGTTCTCTCCGATTACCTTCGTCATGAAGGCTTCAGTTGCGTCAGTGCTGCCGTCATCGACCACAACCCAAGTGAAATGCTGATCGGTCTGTGCCTTCAGGCTCGCGTGAAGTCTCTCCAGCAGTTCCTTCCGATTGTAGGTTGTGGTGACAACAGTAATTTTAGGCATGGTCACTGTGTCCCGCCTACCTTCGCCTGAGTGTCCGTGCGGGACTTCCCGCCACGACAACGTTCTCCTCAACGTCACTTGTGACCACCGAGTTGGCCCCGACAATGACGCCGGATCCCACTGATACACCACTCAGTATCGTGGCTTTGGCGCCAATCCAGACGTCGTCGCCGATCGCCGTGGGTTCCATCTCGAAACCCTGATCCTTGATGGACCGAACCGTGTCACTGAACACATGGCTCGTCGACAGCACCGTTGACCCGTGGGCAATTGCCACGTCGTTCCCAATACTCACTCCCCCGGTTGCGTCGATGTAGGACATAGGCTGAATGCTGACGTTGCACCCAACACTGAGGGACCGCGGATGAAGAACATGAACGTCAGAGAAGATCGCAACGTTATCCCCGCAACTGGCAGCAATCGACTTCAAAAGGCAGTACCGGATCGCGATTCCTTTCATGCCCTTGGTTGTCCTGTGATGCTCGAAAAGCCTCGTCCTGATCGGCATCGGAAGGACTGCGAAACATCGTGCAACAACTAGCAACAAAGCCCGAAAGCGATAGAAGATGTCTCGACCCCGCCTCTTCATCACAAATGCTCTCTATACCAGTCGATCGCCAACCGGATTCCATCGGCGAAACTGTAATCGGGGTCATATCCCAACAGTTCTCGCGCTTTGGTGATATCTGCGTTGCTGTGCTTTATATCTCCCGGTCTGTCAGGCCCGAATATTGGCTCGACCTTGGTGCCAAGAGCCTCAGCCAATTCGTAATAGATGTCTATCAGGTACTCCCGCCCCCCATAGGCGATGTTGACGACT
>JAQYVZ010000136.1 GCA_030145205.1 Desulfuromonadales bacterium
ATGAGGTGCCGGACAGCGGCTCCCTTATCGCACGGGAACCATGTCTCAGCCTAAGACAAGAAATGTCCGCTCTGGTGTAGGTTTCTCGGACGCCACGCGCGGCGTTTGGGTGGCGCGGAGCGTTGCCTGGCGTCGGAGAAGCGCTCAAGCGGGAAATCGCGGGGTTGGGCTTGGTGGAACAGCGGTATCTATGGGGATTTGATGGGTGCGGCTGCTTTGGCTTTGCTCTTTCGCGCGCGTGTCTGGGCGCTTTTAGGGGCGACCTGAGCGGGCGTTTTGCGTTTTTTTGGTCGATTTGTGTTTTGCGCCTCGGAGTCTGGCGACTGTCGCACGGTCATTAATTGGAGTGGCGCATACGAATGGGACCGCGGGCGGTGGACCGGACGGCTGAGGTTGCAATCCTCGATCTTTGGCGCACGTATCATGCGGCGGCCTTCGCTGTTGTTGGCGGTGCTCTGGGATGTTGCGCAGGCGCGATTGTGTCAATGATGATCAGTTGGCCACCGCAACATGGACAAGGGATCGCGAGCACGCGTGGAGGCTCATCAGTATCGCCGAGGCTGTCGTTATTGGCGTGATCTTGGTCTGACGTCTTGGCCCCGAGCAGCTGCCTGATCCTGGCGATATTGGCGGCACGGTTGCCATTGCCGAAGAAACCATAGTGACGGATGCGGTGCTGGCCCTTTGGCAGCACGTGGATCAGGAACCGGCGGATAAACTCGGCAGTGGCCAGCGTCATGGTTTTGTGCCGACCGGGACCGTTTACACGGTAGTCCTTGACGCGGAAGGTGACGCCCTGGTCGTCCACGCGGATCAATCGGCTGTTGGATATGGCGATCCTGTGCGTGTAGCGCGACAGGTACGCCAGGACGGCTTTTGGACCGGCGAAGGGTTCCTTGGCGTAGACAACCCAGTCGATTTTGCGCAGTGGGGCGAGGAAATCGTCAAAGACGGTATTGTCGATGAGACCCGCATGATCACCGAAGAACTGTAGTTTCCCAGCTTTGTGTAGCTTGGCCAGCCCTTCCAGAATGAGACGTTGATACAGAAGGGACAGAACCCGGACGGAGAGGAAGAAGTTCTTGCGGCAGGCGATCCATTCTGAACCATCGGCCGACAAGCCGCCGCCCGGCACTATCATGTGGACGTGCGGGTGATGGGTCATGGCGGAACCCCAGGTGTGGAGAACCGAAATCATGCCCGCTCGAACACCAAGGTGCTTGGGATCGGCGGCAATCTTGATCACCGTGTCAGCGCTCGCCCGCATCAGCAGATTGTAGGTCTCGCGTTTGTTTTGGTACGCAATATCTGCGATCTGTTTGGGCAGAGTGAAGACGAGGTGGAAGTATCGTACGGGCAGCAGTTCAGCTTCCCGTGCCGCCAGCCATGCCTTTGCCGCACCCGCCTGACATTTGGGACAGTGACGGTTGCGGCAAGAGTTATAAGCGATGTGCTCATGCGCGCAGTCGACGCAGCGCGCGACATGACCACCAAGCGCCGCTGTGCGGCAGCGCTCGATTGCGCTCATCACTTTAAACTGGTTCAGGCTGATGTGCCCTGCGCTTGCCGCACGCCAGGCAGCGCCATGGTCGCGGAAGATATCCGCGACCTCCAGCGATGGAACAGGCATGGCGGCCTATGAAGGTTTGGCCTTGCCCTTCTTCCGCTTGACCCCACTCAGATCATCCAGCGGGCTGTCCACTGCCGCGATCATACCAGTGGCGACGCTGGCATAGCGCGCCGTTGTGGTCAGTTTGGAATGCCCGAGCAGCGCTTGGATCACCCGAATATCCACGCCGCGCTCCAACAAATGGGTGGCAAAGGAATGGCGTAACGTGTGCAGCGTGACTGGTTTGGTGATCCCGGCTTCCCGCGCGGTCTCTTTGAACAGACGTGACAGCTGCCGGGCCGACAGGTGTTTGCCGCGGTAGCCGGGAAAGAGGACCCGCTCGGGTGCAGGTACACCCTTGTCCTGGCCGGTGAGGCGTTCTTTCCACCAGTCGCGCAGAAGGCCCAGAATATCAGCAGGCAGCATGACATTGCGGTCCTTGCGGCCTTTCGATTGCACAATCCGGATGATCTTTT
>JAQYVZ010000137.1 GCA_030145205.1 Desulfuromonadales bacterium
AGAAGCCCTGGTTGAGGACACCCCGCATGCGGAAGCGGACGTCGACGCAGACATGGGTGAAGCGATCATCGAGACTGAAAACGTCAGCGCCGCCGATGAACTGATTGACGACGGCCTTCTGGATGACGCCTCGCTGCTTGACGGTGAGGTCACGATAACCATCGATTTTCCCGAAGAAGAAGAAGAGCCTCTGCTGCAAAGCCTCGAGGAACTTTCAAACGGAAAAGGCAAAGATAAATCTTACAACAGAAAATGGAGCGAGTGGGGACGGCCGGTGCGGATAATCATCTTACAGAAAAACGACTAGGAGTTTGTCGGCCTTGAAGGACCGTAACGATCCGGCAGTATATTTTACTGGCGGCTCGTTGCTTTTAGAGGTGCATGCGTATATGGCCAGGCTTTGAATAGTAAGTGCATGATATTTCAATGCCTGTTCCCTAGATCTTTTGAATTAAGTAAACGTCCCTGAAAGTCCGCTCGATTGACCTTTCCCGCCTCACTGCTACACTCACTTCATGGTCATCCCCGAAATCATTTCCGACGAGGTCAGCCCCTGGTGCGATTTCGGTGTAGGGCGTCGCCCTGGATCTGCGCCTGGTCGGATTCCGTTGCGCAAGATGATCGCGGACTAGCCGTTTTTCATCGAAAGGAGTACGCAGCATGGCTGAAAAGATGACTGGTTCCTGTAAGTGCGGCCGGGTGAGGTTCCATGTAACGGGCGCGATCGCCATGGCGGCGAACTGCCACTGCAATACCTGCAAAAAAGTCACAGGCGGTGCCTTCTCCACCATCGTCGCGGTCGAAGAGAATGATTTCAAGCTGACCGGGGGGCAGGGGGAGGTGACCGGTTACAGGGTGAGCGACAAGGCCACGAAGTATTTCTGTAGCTTCTGCGGCACCCCGGTTTACAACCAGCATGTCGATCTGCCGGGCAAGGTGCTCCTCCCCCTCGGGGCTCTCGACGATCCCTTCGTAGTCACCCCGACCATGAACGTCCATTGTGAAGACATGCTTTCCTGGGTGCCGAAGCTCATGCAGATGAACAACTTCGACAGGTCTCCCGGAGGCTGAGCCTGAAAGCGAAAGGAGCGAGAGCGATGAACAGGATGTGGTTTTTGTTGTTGGCGGCGCTTGCCGCAGCGGTCTTTCTGACCGGGATGGGTAAGACTCCCGCCGAGACGCCCGGGGATCCCCCCCGGATGACGGTGGATGAGCTCAAGAGAAATCTGGGGAATCCGGCGGTAATGATCCTCGATGTTCGAAAGGATTCGGACTGGGCGGGGAGCGGCCAGAAAATCGCCGGGGCGCTGCGGGTTGACCCCAAGACCCCGGAGCGGTGGGCCGCCGGCTACGACAAGGGGAAAACGATCATTCTCTACAGCGCCTGAGCGAACGAAGCGACCAGTGCCCGTGTGGCACTGCAGATGATCGAGATGGGGTTCACCGAGGTCTACACCCTCAAAGGGGGGTGGAACGCCTGGCTGGCAAAAGGCTACCCGGTGGAGCCGAAGTAAGCGCAGGCTCCGCCATCGAATCATAAACGCAGAAGCGGAGTCCACCACTGGGTGGACTCCGCTTTTTCAGGAGCAACCTTTAGAAACTCGGGCAGATTTAGTTATTGATCTGGTCGATAGTTTTTATGTGGTTCCTTTCGAATCAAGTAAATTTTCTCCGGAATTCCCACAGGCAGATGGTCAGCTCAGGCTAGTCGAAACCTGTTATCTCGTGTACGATAGCGGCACACTTAGTAAAACCTCATTCCTTGTCGTCTCAACGGAGGAGTCATAGATGTTTCAAAAGGTTCCGCGAGCAGAACTTGAGCAGCGTCTTGCCCGGCTGCGTGTACGCATGGATCACGACTGCCCTGAATGGCAGCTGTTGGCTGTATTCAGTAAAATCAACCAGTTTTATCTGACCGGCACCATGCAGGATGGTGTTGTGCTGGTGCCCCGCAGCGCCGATGCCACCTACTGGGTCAGGCGCAGCCTGCAGCGGGCCCAGGACGAATCGGAGTTTGGCGACATTCGTCCCATGAGCAGTTTTCGTGACGCGGCA
>JAQYVZ010000053.1 GCA_030145205.1 Desulfuromonadales bacterium
GCCATTTTAGTAACTCCTAGCTTTCATCTTTAATCCAACGCCGCCATATTTTGCGCTTTCACTGTCTGAATTTATACCACTAATAGCATTATTCAGCAATGACGCCCAAACCTGTATGCGGCTATCGTCTGCAAGGTAAGGCGCGCTGTGAACCAATGCGCCATATAGATACGCATCGGGGTAATAAGTCAAAAGCCAATTAGTGGCGTTGCTATCGCTCAACGCGGTCGGCTTACCATAATAAACCATCTCCACGGTTAAGTCGTCAGAATTTGGATTTGGGTACACCTCTATCGAGCCGTCGGTGATCGCGTAAAAGCGCGGCGTGCCGCTTGTGTTTTGGCCAAGCTGGCGTTGCTCCATCATCTGCGACTGGCTGATCGGTTCCAAGCGGCTGGTGTTGCCGCTTAACATGCTGAGCCTGATCGGCTCCAAGAAGTCTGCAGGCGGGGCTGTGTACTGCGCGCTCATCTCAGCGGTAGAGCGCTTTTCCATGCGCCAGTGCCGGATCTTGCGGTTGAAGTCAGCCTCGGCCAGCGCGATAAACGTCGGGATGGCGCTCGTCAAATCGGTGCGGTTTAAGAAGTCCGCCACGCTTGTTTTAAGCTCCGCATATGTTGTCAGTGCCATCTGCTATCCTTAAAGCGTTCCGGCTCGTGTCCGAAAAACGCGGTTATCTCTGTCGTTCAGCCATTTCTTCAGACGCTTAGGGTCATCCACAATGCCTTGGCTCTTGAGCTGATAATACACGGAAAGCGGGATCGACGCCACCTTCGGCATGTCACCAAACTTGCCGTCAACGTTATTATAAGCTCGCTTGTTACTTTCCGCTATATGCTGGGTGTCTTGTACAGTCTCCACCACATATTCGCCCTTGCCGGTGACGTGCCAGTATTTCGTAATACCCGTGTCTACGTCGCGGCTGAATAATCTTTTCATGCTGCCTCCTGTGATAGCGGGGCGACGCCTAAACGCCGCCCCTCCAATCTTATGATACGTTCAGATCGAACACGCCGCCATGCGCCGCTTCATTGGACACCTTCGTGCCAAATTCGCAGATCATCATGGCTTTGTCAGCGTCACCAGTTTTGGCGAGATCCACTGAGTTGATCGGACGCAGATAGCATACTGATGCATATTCTGGGTCGAGCAACCACGCGTCACGCTCACGCTGGAAGCGGTTTGGCACAACCTGAAGTGTACCAAAATCTGACATATACACGTCAGCAGCACCGATAATTGTGGTCGGGCTGTCGCTTGGAGCCATGTAACGCTGAGCAGCAATACCGGCAAAGCCTGACACAACGGTCTTGTTGTGCGGGCCAACCATCAGGATTGATGGGTTGCCGCCAGACGTAAACGCCTTCTGCATCACGTCCTTGACCATAGCCTCGGTCAAATCCCGTTGCGTGCCGTCGTTACGAGCGTCTGAGCCGTCGTTAGCAGTTGGATCTGTACCGTCACCAGCTTTGTTGGTGTTGGTCGTAATCCACGCACCCAAGCCAGCAGTCTCGCGAGCTGTGGATGTGTTCCCTGCCACGCGGGCATTATTGTCAGTTAAAACTGCTTCGATATCGCGTTTTAACTCACGTCCGCGCTTGGCCATCTGGTATGCTTTTTCGTCATTTCTTCCGGCCAAATCTTGTGCATTCAAGTTGTCTGCAACAATCAATGTACGACGTGAAATGTGCGTATAGTTACCAATCCGAACCGTTGCGGCTGTGCTGTCGAATGACGTTACGTCGTCGCCATCAATTACCGCTGTTTTGCTAACAGCCGAAAGCGAGTCAGTTTGCCACTCGAAAAACGTGTTTGAAACGCTTTCTGAGCCAACATTACTTTGGAACGGTACTTCATCAGGCGAGATGTTTGCGATTACATTCGCAAGATCCTCGCGGATACCTTTGGCGTCAAATGACGTAAAGGTGTTTGCTACGATTGCCATATTTTTTCTCCATTATAGCAAGGCTTTAATTGCAACCGCTGCATCTTGCACGCGGCCAAACTTCTGTAGGCGCTGTTGCGCTTCCTGCGCGGCAGTCTTCGGCTTTGGTGCTGAACCGCGAGAACCTGCTTTTAGAGTTTTGCTGCGCGGCTTCTTAGGCTTCACTTTCGCCTCGTTAGCACGCGTTTCGCCTCTATCGTAAAGCATGGCTTTCCTCGCCAATTTGACCAATGTCGCGTTTTTAAGCCCTTGAACGTCATCTTCGTTAAAACCTTCTGTAAGAAGGAAGTCACGAATTTGCCCAGCTTCTGTAGATGCAACCTTCTGGTCGCGCCATTCTGGGATCAGATCAGGCAGAGCGGATCGTTGCTCTTCCAGATACTGCTGTTCCATTTGCTGCATTTTCTTCTGCTGAAGATCACGCAGGCGGGCCTGCTCGGCTTGAACGGCTTGCATCTGAGCGCTCTTCTGCTCTTGCTGCTTTCGCCACTGTCGCTCCGCTTTCGCTGCCATCGTGGGGTCTGTGTCGTACAGTGTGTCCCAATCAGGCTCTTCTTGTACCGATTGCTCAATCTGCTGGCTTAACGCTGGCAGTAGTTGAGCGTATTGCGCACGCTCCCGCTCGATTGCTTCGGCTTCCGCTGCATACGACTTGCGCATCTCAGCCAGCTCCTGCGTCTTACGGGTATAGTCTCGATGCCTTAGATGTCCGCTTTTCAGATCCTCGACCGTAATCTCTTCGCCGTCTACTTCCACCGTGGCGGATAGTATGTCGAAGGATTGGTCGCCAGAACTGTCGGCGTCGTCCTCTTCATCAAGCTCGGCCTCAGATCCTTCGACGGGTGAATTGTCGATCTCTTCGTCAGCCATTTCGACGTCAGCTTGATCCTGATCTTCAGTTTCAGCTTCAGTCTCTAGCGCATCAGTTGCCTCTGCATTATCCTCTTGGGGTGCAAACATAGCACTGATTGCATTTTGCGCGTCGGTCAGGCCAATCCCTTGCGGGGTGTTAGTATCTGACATTTTGCGTCAATCTCCTTTATTATGCGGCTATTTCTGTTTCATTTCAATAGTCGCGTTGTCCGCCATTGCACGCAGGGATTGCTGAACCAGCTCTACCCCGCGCAGTTTCATGTAGACAGCCTCTCGGTTGTCCGCATCGCCAACGCCAGTCGCTTTGAACTCGCGCCAGCAATCCTGCTCGATCTCAGCGAGAAATCGCTTGAGGTCGGTATCGTCTAAAAGTCGCTGCGCCTGCTTGCCGTCATCAATGACCTGCTGCTTAGTCTTCACGCGCAGCCTCCTTGATTACGTCCGCCTGCGCCTTGAGAACCTCGCGGTTGATCGCCAACTCGGATCTGATCTGCTCCACGTTAAGCTGCCCACCATATTTGGCCTTCATCTCTTCCGCTTTCACAAACAGCTCCGCCTCAAGCTCGTCACGCTTGCGGTCGTCTTCCATCTGCATTTTCTCGCGGTCAAGCTGCAACTGCGCGGCCTTCTTCTGGATGTCCGCTTGGATCTGCTGGATCTGCACTTGTATCAGCATCTCGTTCACGTCCGGCTTGTCTTGCTTCGGAGGCGGCGTAAACTCTGCGGGGTTGCTCCAGAATTGCGACGTGTCCTTGAATCCGGCCAGCTCGGTCATCGCCTTCAACGTGTTGCTGAGCTTCGTGATGTCGGTCAACGGGTTCTGCGGCCCCATGGTCTTCATCGCGTCTTTCTGCATCTCGCCGATCTGGCGCAGCATCATCATACGCTCGGCATCTGTGCCACGGCCAAGCGCGACGTTGATCGAGACGTCCATGTTGCTATTCCACACGCGCGGATCAATCGGCACGAACTCATTGCGCAGGCGAACCATGCGAGGCGCGTCCTGATGCGTCGTGATCAGGCGCAGCACGATCTTGAACAAGTCTTTCATGCCGGTTTCGGCAAACACGCGCGCGATCAGCTCGATGTGCTGCTGGGCGGCGCTCACAGTCGCTGCAACGGCGCTGGCAGTGGTAGACTGCAGCACGTTGGCGTCTAGCCCCTGAGACGCCTTTGAGATGCCTGTGCGGGCCTCTTTGACCTGATCCATGTATTGCAGAACGGGGAACGCCTCACGGCCAACAAATGGCATCGACAGCGGCTGCACCTGACCGGCTTGGCGCTGGCGGATGATGCTGCCGACCTCTGTGTTCATAACGTCATCTAAGTTAACCATGCCCTCTGTGACAGCCACGCGGGGGTGTATGGACATGGCCAAGCTATCCAGCGTGTTACGCATGATGACAGACTTGATCCGCTGGATGTCCATGACGGTATCCGCGACGCTGATGCCGAAGAAGTCGTGCGGCTCTGGATCTGGGCAGAACGTGGCGAAGGGGGCCATGTCAATCGGCTCGTTGTTCAGTATCTTGTTGCCGTCGCCCGCCGTGCAGATTTTGCGCAGCTCCGCAATGCCGTCGCCGTCATAATCAACGCGGATATAGTTTTCGACGTACAGCACCTTACGCATCGCCGGATCGTTGCGCTCGTTCATCTCGTTGGTCAGCGCAGGGTTGCGCGTGTACCGCTCGACGTTGGTGTTCATGTCGTCATAGGCAGATGACATGCCCGCGACCTCGTCGTAGTCATATCCCATCGCAACCAGCTCTGAGACGGTCACAATGCGCCGGTGGGCGACGTAATCTGCTTCCGCGATAGATTTGGCCTCGCGGGAGATTAGCAGCTCCTCGGGCGGCACAGCCTCCAGTTTAACGCGTCCATCGGGGCGCGTATATTCCACGCGCACGTCGTGCATCATCGGAGGCGGCAGCATCTCACCCGTCATCGGGTTTAGCGCAGGCTCGCCGACAGGCATAGACGCCTGCACTGTAATCATGGCGTCGGGGTCAGCGGCAAGCGCCGCCAACGCGTTGTCGTCGAGGCCGGTGTAATTGTAGGCGTCAATCGTGGTCTGGTCATCCCACCAACACTTGAGAATGCCAACCTTGCGGATCAGCGCGTCCTTGAACGCGGAGTGCATAGCCAAGAAGCCGTTGTTGTCGCGGTTGATGATAAAATTCGCGTAGTCGGTCGCCTGCTCCGCCGCCGCGATGTCTTCGGGCCCCTGCGGAGAATATTCGACGGTGTTATCGGTGCTATGGAAGATCCGCATCAAGGATGGCAGGATGGCTTGTACGGTATCGCGTACGTCCATGCTGACCACTTGGCTTCGCCCGTCCTCTTCATCGCCAAACGGCTCGCCCCGATAATACTCGGTTGCCTGCGCGCGGATCGGCGAGATGTTGTTGTCGATGTAGTCAATCGCGTCGTCTATCTCCTTGCCGACAATGCCCTGCAGCTCGTCGTCGCTCATCACGTTGGGGTCGATTTCCTGCTCCAACTCGTTGACTAGGTCGTTGATCTCATTTTCCATCTTCATCAACCTTTCGCTGGTCTGACTTTTTCTTCAATGCGGCAATGCACTGCGCTTTAAAATCTCTAACTTTAATCATTGTAGCCCAGCCTATTCATTTCTCGCAGCAATATGTCATAAGCCTCGTCATACTCAGCCTTCTGGCCACCCTGACCGCTCATTGCTTTAGGTGTAAACTCAGGGTCGCGCACCATAAATACAAGATCCGGCCTGCCTTCGTTAAACCTAGCATTGGCCTTCATAAATTCATCTACGGCCTCGTCTCCGATTTCGGATCTAAACATTTCTTCGTCAAACCCAACGCGAGACACCGGTTTAAACCCAGCTTTGCCGTAAAGATTGGTAAGCTCAGTGTCAAACGCATTCAAAAACACGCCGCCGTCATCTTTAGCTCGCTTCAATGCTTTACCGGCAAAACCTTTCATCTTGGAGTCTTTGCTCTTAACCAGCGAGACAATTTCGCCTTCTGGTGAAATTGCATAACCAGCGTCAGCATTCGGGGAAGCCGTCATGCTCATGCCCTTGTAGGCTTCTGGCTCATAAACGCTAACCTGAGATCCAAGCGGCCCCTGACTGTCTTGAGCCTCGGCCAAAATCCCTTGAAAATATTTTCTACCTTCTGGCGTCTGCGGTATGTCAACAAGCTCCGGCGATTGGCGCGCGTTTCTGTATGCTGCCTTCAGACCAGCCCCGCTTCCGCCAATATCTAAAATGCTTAGTGCCGCATTGCCAAGCGCAGCGCCACGGTTCCCCTGCGCCGCCTGCGTAAAAGCCTCTCCTGCCATCAACCCTCCAGCGACCACTGGCGTTGCGTTGGCAACGCCAAGCGTTTCCAGAAATGGAAGCTCCGACTGTGGTCGCGCAAATGGCCTGCCTAAAATCCCTTCGCTAGTTCGACGCGCCATGTAAGGCGAAAGCCCCGTTCTCTGCAGGCCAGACGTCAGCCCCTGACGCGCGCGATCAATAAACCCTTCGGGCGGTGCAGCGGAAAGACGCGCTGGCGGGTTGGTTACAGTTACTTTGCCTGTCACAGCGTCTTGAATAACGACAGATCCGTCTGGCTGCGTGTAGTATCTATTCTGCACCGTCATCTCGCTCTTCTGTAACCTTAACGTGATATCCACCCTCGAATGACCCATCTTCGACTTTACTGATGATCTCTATGTCAAAAGACGGGTCATGCTTAAACAAAGACATGCCAAAATCGTTCATTTTCATTTCATACGTCATCTTGATCATTGGATGCCCTTGTCTTGAAAATAATTTAATATGTCAGATTGGTTTTGATTCTGCTGAACCATCCCCGCAGCTCCCACACCAAATATGGGAATTGATCCGCGCACCATGCCTTTTACGACGTCTTGCGGCTTCATGCCAGTCACTGAACTTGTGCGCTCAATGGCTTCGTTTACGAACTGGATCATCGGCTTCCCGATTTTTCCTGACCCGCCATGCCACGCAACCTCTTGGAACCCCATAGGTGTAGTGCGATTTTTATCAGCCAGCTCCATGGCCACTTCTTCAACAGCGCCGTAGGTGTTGGGGGTTGGCACGTTCATGCCGTACCCCATTGTCATCATCTGCTCGTCCATGGTGGCTCGATCAGCGGCGCCTTGAAAATTTGTTGAGAAATTGAACCGCTTTGGGTTTGTTCTGGGGTTTATTTCTCCGGCAGCCTCAACCTTTTTGGCTTGAGCGGCGTTTGTGCCTAAAAACCTACCGCCAATAGGGTATGGGAAGTCAAAAGCTTTTTCTGGCAGGTTTGCGCCCTGCACCTTTCTGAAATTGTCATATGTAGCCATAAGCAGGTTTGCCGTTGGGTCTGCGCCGCCAGTCCATGCCGCCATCGGGTCAGCGAACATCGCCGTAAACATCTTGCGACCCTGCTCTGGGCCATATTCATCGATGAACTCTTTTTCGAGCTGGCCCATAAAATACCAGCCTTGCGTCTCGGGAATATCCAATCCTTTTAGATATGCCTCTTGCAGCCGCTTTTTGCTTTCTGGATTGTTGTAAATTTGTCTATATTTTTCAATGGTTTCCTGCTTCGCGGGTAAAACCTGCAGCGTTTGATTTGGCTGCGAAGCAATTGGGTAGTTTTGCCTATCGACCGGAAACCTCTCAGAAACGTCAAAATACGGGTCATAGTCACCGGCATTAACCCGCTTAACCGCAGCATCGCGAGCCTTCTTCACTTGCTTTGCCTCTGGGCCAAGCTCCTTAGCGAGATATTCTTTGCCCTTTTTCTTGTCAAACTTGAGAACAGGCGGCATCACTTCTGGGTATCTGCCACGCATTGCCGCTCTGATAATATCGTCCAGTATGCTCATCTTAACACTTCCACCTTCTGCGTGCTGCCTTGCCGCGTTCACCCGTCCAGCCGCGTGAGCGGGCGCAGAACGACTTTTTACGCGCTTTCTCTGATTTCGTTTTGGGGCTCGGCGCGGGGGCTTTTAACTTGCTGCCGGTCGCCTTGTTATACTTCGCGCGCCCCTTGGCGGTCAAACCGCCGCCGCGCTTCACCGAAAGCTTCTCGCCGCGCCCAACGGATAGGCTTGGGCCTGATTTGCGTTTGGTCGCCATTACTTTTTCTTCGCAGGCTTCTTCGCGGTTTTCGCGGCCTTTTTAAACGCTTTGGCGGTAGGCGCGCCCTTGCTGCCAGCTTTGCGCATCTTTTCCTTTGAACCCGCCGCGATGCGCTTACGCTTCGCGTGGATGTTTGCATATAAACCCGTCTTAGCCATCTACGCTCCTTCGCCCCACTGGACGCACTTATAATCGGCTGCGCGGTACGCAGGAAACATCTGCCGCGCGTATTCGAGCCCGCTCGGTATGGACTGTATGCACTGGCTCTCGCTCTGCATCACGGGGCTGCCAAACGCAAAGCAGCCACGCTCGACGCTGCAAAGCAAAAGCAGCGCCGTCCACATTACTTCTTGGCCTTCTTTTTCGCAGTAGGCGATAAATCTTTTAAATGGTAAAGAAATTTACTGCTGGCCGTGTGGCGAGCGCCAGACATTAGGCGGCCCTTTGCATCCTTATGCGTGCCGCCCTTATGCTCTGTGCCGTCTCGCATATAATGCTTCTGACCCTTCGCCATTACTTTTTCTTTCCGCCCTTCTTGCCGCCTTTTTTCATTCCACCAGATTTTGAGCCGTAATTCATATCGCAATCTCCATAATATCTTGCGATATAATAACATTAAAACGCCAAAAAGAAACCCCGCGCGCTGGGAGGGGCGCAACGGGGTCAAGTTGTGCGAGCACAGGGAGGAAAACCCGCGATGAGGTACAGACGTGGACATGAAACCACTCTGAGCAAGGCCAAGGTAAACTTTTTTCAGAGAAAATGCAAATAGCTGCATTTAGGGGGTTGTATCTATGTTAACATTGTGTTAACTTAAGGTATAAATCAACAGGGGATTCGGCCCCGCAACGCTCGGGAGGGCAAAATGAGAAAACATAGATTTTCATCAATCAACCCCAACACTGGCAAAGAGGTTTTTACCATCGTATGGGCAAAAGACTACTGGGCCGCCAGCAAAAAAGCCCACTCTATGTTGAGAGGTCACACGATGATCAGGGATGCGGGGGTAGAAAAAGCCAAAGAAACAAAAGGCCGCAAGGTCACGGGATTGGCTTCTTTGTTAAAATTTTAAAACAGGGGCTGCGGGCCATCGAGGCGCACAAACCCTAAACGACCCCGCGTATGCCCCTGCGAAGGGGCGCGCCCCACCCGCCAACCTTGGAGCCGAAATGCATCGCCGTGTGGTCTGTCGCCAATGACAGGCACACGGCGTCGGCGCGATCTGGCGAGGCAACGCGCCGCTTCTTCATGCTGTCCTTGCTCTCGACCTGCATCTTGCCGCTTGACGTGAAGTGATATCGCGGCGCTGCCAGCTCAGCATATAACGCGTCGTCACGCGGCAGCTTAACATCCATACCCTCCAGCCACGCCTTCGCCTTGAACCACAGCTCCGCGCGCAGGTTCACATATGTCTGATTGGCGGCGGCGCGCTCCGACACGTTCAACCCGCGCGCCGGAAGACCCACCTCGCGCAAACGATCCAGCACGCCTGCGCCGAACCCGTTGCTATCCACGATGATCTCCTGCGGGCGCTTATCCG
Source organism: Desulfuromonadales bacterium (assembly GCA_030145205.1). Lineage (GTDB taxonomy): Bacteria > Desulfobacterota > Desulfuromonadia > Desulfuromonadales > BM103 > JAQYVZ01. The sequence continues at coordinate 9,478 of JAQYVZ010000053.1, forward strand.
CTGGCAGCGCGTCATATTCCGCCTTCACGGCACCAGTAAGCTGCATGAGATCGAGGTTACGCCACACGCTGAGCGGATGCACGACGGGCCCCTGACGCTTGGCCAAGACAGACGCGTCGCCGCCCTGACGCGCGACGTCCAGACCCCATATGCTCGCCGTATTCTCATGCACACGCACGTCGCTGGCCATGGCAGCCTCGATCAGCGAGACAGGTATCACCGTGTCTTCCTCGGACGGCGGGAAATTGCCAAGCACGCGCACATGGTAGGCGGGGCTATCGATTCCGTAGCGGCGCTGCATATCCTCCACGAAATCCTCGCTGACGCGCGGGCTGTCCACGCAGGAAACATGCATCGTGTGCCAGTCGTCGCGCAGCCGGTTGTGCGTCTCGTAGAAGAACCCCGTGTTACGCGTGGGGTTGCCCGTCAGCACCGTCGTCGCGGTGTGGCCGGACATCGACCCACTGGCAGCCTCAAACACAGCCTCCGGTATCCCGCTGGCCTCGTCAGCAAGCAGCAGCACCGAGGGGCTGTGAACACCGGCCAGCGCCTCGGGCTGCTCCGCCCGTGACGTCCTGCACGATATGAACGTGCTCTCGGGGTGGCTCTTCAGCTCAATCCGATCAGACTTCACCTCCAGCAGGCTGTCAAACGGCGGCTTCAGCTTCTTGGCCAATGCCTTCATCTCAGCGAACAGCGCGTCAAATAGCTGCGCGCTGGTGGGGGCCGTGACAACCGTCTTGCTCGGCACGCGCATCAACACGTGCCACAGCGCGGCCATGGCGACGCCGGTACTTTTGCCAACGCCGTGGCCGCTGCGCACGCTCACGCGGCGTATGGCAGGCGCGGAGACGGCGTCCAGCAGCTCAACCTGCCACTCGTCGGGCTCGATGCCAATGACCTCCTCGGCAAAGCGCACGGGGTCATCACGATAGCGCCGCATGAGCGCCAGAAACGGGTTATCTTGGGGTGCGGGGGTGCTGGTCATTTTTTCGCGTGGCTCCTATTTTTCGGGAAGCGTGAAGGGGTGGGGGGTATGGCGGGTATGCGTGGGGGGGTCATTGCAATTGCACCCCGCCGCGCCAAAAGAGGGGGGGGTCAAACCTGACCATCTGGTCAAAATA
>JAQYVZ010000138.1 GCA_030145205.1 Desulfuromonadales bacterium
CATCGCTGCTGGTCTGCGAGTGCACCTACCTCAACGAGGACCGTGACCACGCCCGCGTGGCCTACCACCTCTGCACCGACGACCTCAACGCCCTGGCGGAGGAACTTCAGCCCCGGTTCCTCCTGCCCATGCACCTGTCCAAAGCATATATCCACCGCAGCGCCGAACTGTACCGGCAACTACGGGTGCCGTCCGGCGTCACCCTGCTGCACCTTCCCGACCGGGTTCCTCCCCGCCCCCTGTTGCCGCACGAGGTGTCGCCGCCAGCATCGTCATAATGGCTGGCCGTTGAAAAAAAAAGACCTCTGCCTTGCAGGAGGCAGAGGTCTGTGTATCAGAACCCTCGATTCGGGATGAGCCTAATGTTCATCTTTGAGCTCAGCCAGTTTCCGCTCCGGGGAAATATTCTTTTCCTGTTCGTCCAACCATTCCGATATTTTTTTCATATCATACGGCTTTAGAAACACTTTGCAGCCGAGTTCTTCGGCTTTTTTCAATTCCTCGAGAGGCCACGCGCCCCCCCCCTTCGCTTCTCGACAACCGGAGACAACCTGCATATCTCGCATAAAACGCTTTGAAATCATCATCTTTCGGTAAAAACGTCATTGCAATGTCTGAAAGTTCTGTTTGGCTTAAAGCAGTTATTCACCGTTAACCAGTTGGCTGGCGAAAGGCGACAGAATTATGTACAAACTTTTTCTCGGTATAGCAGGTTTCGGCGCAGCGGTGCTACTCGCCCTGCCGGCAATGGCATCCCACTACGTTGGCTCAGCCCAGTGTTTTTCCTGTCATCAGGAGCAATACAATCACTGGCAGGCCACCGGCCACCCCTACAAGCTGCGCACCTCTGCAGAAGCCATGACGGCCAAGCTCCCGCTACCCCCCGGCTACAACTGGGACGAAGTCAGTTACGTCATTGGCGGAGCCAACAAAAAAGCACGTTACATCGACCTGCAGGGGTACATCATCACGGCGGCCAAAGACGGTTCGGAAGCCAAAACCCAATACAACCTCGAAAACGGTTCCTGGTCTTTCTACCACAAGGGCGAGAAGAAACCCTACAAGTGCGGCCCCTGCCACATGACTGCGTATAATGCCAACGGCAATCAGGATGGCCGGCCCGGCATCGTGGGAACCTGGGTTGAAGACGGTATCGGCTGTGAAGAATGTCACGGTCCGGGGTCCGAGCACATCCAGCAACCGGCAACAGCCAATATTGCCGTTGACCGCTCAGTCGAAGCCTGCGGCAAATGCCACCAAAGAGGTGGCATCGCCCCCGAGCCCCCGGCCTCAGGCGGCTTTATCCAACACCATGAACAGATCAACGAACTCAAGGCAGGAGCTCACGGCACGCTCAGCTGCCTCAGCTGTCACGATCCGCACAAGCGGGCGATCCAGGTGAAGGACAACTGTAGCATCTGCCATGCAGAGACGGCCATTTCGTTCGCAAAGACCACTCACGCCAAGGCGGGTAAGAAGTGCCTGGATTGCCACTATGCCAAGGTGAGCAAATCAGCCATTTCGTTAAACAGCTACATGGGCGACGTGCGTACCCACATCGTCAAGATCAACACCGACCCCAAGGCCGAGATGTTCTATGACGTGGAAAAAGACGGAAAGAAGAGCACCTACGCCAAGGGATTCATCACCCTCGACTATGCCTGCCTCGGCTGTCACGGCAGCAAAGACAGGGAATGGGCAGCGAAGAACGCCAAAGGCTTCCACAGTAACTAACCACAGCAGGTAATCCCGCAATGGGGGGCGCAAGCCCCCCACTTTTTCAATAACTCTCCGGGAGCTCCATTGAAACCCAACCTCACCCTCATCGGCATGCCCGGTGCCGGCAAGAGCACCGTCGGCATCATCCTGGCCAAAGTGCTGTCCTTCAGTTTTATTGATACCGACGTACTAATCCAGACCAACCGGCAGAAATCCCTGCAGCAAATCCTCGACGAGAGCGGCCATCTCAACCTGCGCCGGGTCGAAGAAACAGAGATCCTCAAGCTCAACGTCGTTCGGCACGTCATCGCCACCGGCGGCAGCGC
>JAQYVZ010000024.1 GCA_030145205.1 Desulfuromonadales bacterium
AACCTTTTCCGCAACCAGGGAAGAATCCCAAGCCGGAAACCGGTCGTTTTTTTTGATCAGTCGCTTGTCAAAGAACGAAAGGATGATTCTTTTGCGTTAATGGTCTTCTTTACTCTTGACCGCCGGGGGCCTGATAAGGGTTAGCGTGTGTCCTCTCAGCAGTTCAGGTCGTGGATCCTTCCCAGCAACTGCTCTGGAGTGCTTTCAAAGTTTGTTGCCATGTCGGGATGATCCACTGTGTCGTGCAACTGCCCACCAATATCTTCAAGGATCAATCGAAACTCTTCTGGCAGGTGGAACCAATTAAACCCATAATTATCGTGAAGTAGAAAGAACGCATCAGCTGTAGCGCAGTTCTCGCTGGTGCGGCCTTCTGGAGAGGCTAAATAAACAAGCAACTCAACCAGCGCTGACTTGATTTCAGCAAGGTTGATCGGTGTGGCAGAGATAGCATCACATACCCTGAAAAGGTAAGAATGCAATTCTTGTGTACCACCATTTAAGTTACTCATACGATAACCTTCTAACAATGATTCTACTAGCGAGTACGCTTGATATCGCGGAGTAGAGTTTGGTTGAAAAAAACGTTTAAAGTCCTTTTGCCAAAACCACAAAAACAAATCAGTAAGCAAAAATATCCAGAACAAAATCCGAGTTAAGCGTGCATTGGTTTGCCCTGGATAGACCGTTCAATTCTCCCTCAAAGAGTTCGGGAGACACCTTACCTAACTCTTTCCCTTGCACGACATGCCCCCTCTAAAACAAAAAAACCGCAACCCCCTTCAAAAAAGATGGCAACGGTCGATAAATCAATAAACCTCCCTGCTCATTGTTTCTCCCCCCAGAGAATGACGATCAATGATACTCCCTGAATTTCAACGAATCAAGGAAGTTATCCTGTACGCGAAAGAATTCACCCCTTTTAAGTGTGACTTTCTAATTCTTCAGCGTCAGCTCACTCACACCTCCAAAAACGACACATGCAAATCCCCCAACCCCACCACCAAGCAACGATCCAGCAACTTCGGCTCTCCAAAAAGCACAGAGTAGAGTTCATTGACCATCAAACCGGCCAGAACCGTGGCACCGGCGCCGGTGACGCCGATCGGTCCGGGGGGCTGGAGACTGCCGGAAAAGATTTCCACGAAGGGGCGGGAGGTTCCTTTTTTTAGGGTCAAAACCTGCCCCTGGTCGCCTTCGATGCCGCCATGTACCAGGAAAGTTCCTGGTGACAGGCAGGTCTCCAGGGCAAAGCGGCTGGCGTAGTTGTCGAGACAGTCGGCTACCACGGTGACCTCAGAGGGAATTTGGAAACCGGGGACGATTCGCCCCGGCAGGGTGACGATACGGAGCGTACTGTTGATGCGGCAGAGCTTCGTGGCGGCGGTCTCCAACTTCGGCTTGCCGAGATCGACCTCAGAATAGAGCAGCTGCCGGTTGAGATCGGGCGGGTCGAGCTTGCCGTCGTCGACCAGGTAAAGGGTGCCGACGCCGGCGCGGGCCAGGAGCTGACTGACGGTCGCACCCAGGCCGCCCAGTCCGGCGACCAGCACGGCGGCATCCGCCAGCCGCTGCTGGTTGGTCGCTCCCCAGCAGAGCAGTTGCCGCAGGTAACGTTCGTCAGTCACGGTCAGCCCCCTGCACCGGGTGGGAAGAAGCCGAGCTGGTCGCCGTCTTTGACCGGCGTGGCGAGTTCTTCGAGGTGCAGGATGTTGCGGCGGTTGACCATGATGATGGTGCCGGCATGGAGAACCCCCTGCTCATTGAGAAGTTTGTGCAGAAAGGGGATCTTGATCTGCTGCTGGAGACGCTGCAGCAGCTCGCCGACGGTTTCCCCTTCCCGGGCAGGAAGGTCGAGCTGCTCCTGCTTGAGCATCAGGCGCAGCAGGCTGTAGAAGCGGACCTGAATCATGATCTCCTCATATGTCCAGTGGCAGCTGTACCCGGGGGTAATTACAGCCACCACTCATCGAGGCCTTGCCTGGGAAGCGGCTGCGGGTGCTGACCAGATGGTAGAAGTATCCGGAATCGTTTGTTTCTCCGATCATGGTGGCGCCGACTACCCGCTGCTGTTCATCGAGGAAGACTTTTCTGAATCGGCCGGTCAACCGGTTCCAGAAGGTGAGGGTTTTCGAGACGTCGTCGTCGCAGTAACCGACGGCGGCGACATCAATGCCGAAGATCTCGGTGATGTTGTTCTTCAGGCTACCCTGGTAGGCGCAGCGGCGATCCAGCATGTTGAGGGCGGCGTTCTCGCCCTGCTCCACGGCGGTCATCCAGTTGCCCTGGATGGTCGCTTCACCGGTGATGAAGTCGGCACCTTCTGCAGCGTCACCCGCCGCGAAAATGTCGGGGTGGCTGCTACAGCAGAAGCGGTCGATGCAGACGCCGTCGGCGACTTCGAGGCCGGCATCCGCCGCCAGCTGAATGTTCGGTTTGACGCCCTTGCCGACGATCAGCAGGTCGCTGGTGAGCTGTTTGCCGGAGCGCAACGTCATGTTCATTTGATGTGTTTCGTCGATCGTATGGATGTCGTCTTGCTTGTGCAAATTAAGGCCTTGGGCAGTCAGCATCTCTTCGATCAGGGCTGCAGCTTCGGCATCGACCACCCGGCTGAAAATCCGGTTGGAGCCGATCACCAGGTGTTTTTCCATGCTGTCGTGAGCGTGCGAGAGGAGTGGCAGGCTGACCAGCCCGGCGCCGATGGCGGTGACGCTCCGTGCGTCCTTGAGCAGTTCGACCAGGCGTTCCGCATCGGCCATGTGGCGCAGGACGCAGGAGCGTTTTGCCGCGACAGCCAGAGTGCGAGCTTCGGAGCCGGTGGCGAGCAGCAGCTTGCCGAAGCCGATCTGGCGACTATCGGCGAGTTCCACGCGATGTTCTTCGGGGTTGATGGCGACAACGGTCTGGCCAAACAGGGTTGTGACTCCCAAGAGCGTATAGAAGTCGAGTTCGACAATGTCGAGCTGTTCGCGCGAGATATGACCGCCGACATAGTAGGGTGTCAGCACCCGCGAATAGGCAGTTCGATCTTCCCTGTCAATGACGGCAATGGTTGACTGCCTGTCGTGGCGTCGCAGGGTCTGCAGGGCCTGCAGGCCGGCAGCACTGTTGCCGATAATAACGAAATCAAAACGTTCAGCCATAAACTTTTTCCTGTCAGGCGGGTTTGCCGGGAATGGAGGTCTGGAAACGATCGCCTGGGGAGAGAAAAACTGCGCTCCGAGGCGTCATTGTCACGACAGGGAGCGCAGTTCATTCCACACTGCCATACATCTATTGTCGGCTGTTTGATGCGATCATGTCAAACCAAGCTCCTGCATTTTCTTTTTGGTCGGAATGCCTTTGACGCTCCAGCCGCGCAGTTCGTAGTATTCCGGCAGCATCTGGTCGAGCCGGGCGACCTCGCCCTTGAGCGGGCCGTCGGGAATCGGATCATTCAGCAGGCGCTTCGGCAGGGTGTCCTGCGACGGGTCGATGCCTGCCTCCAGGTTGAACCGCCGCTCCAGGTTGTAGATGCGGTCGCCCGCCTGGAGCAGGGTCTCATCGGTGTAATCGAGCCCGGTGGCCGCCTTGCAGAAGCTGGTGAACTGCGGCACGCCGATGGCGAAGGTGGTGAACAGGCAGACGCCGACGGAATCGACCACGGCGGTGAAATCCTGGAAGATCTTGGTCCAGGTCGCCTTGCCATCGGTGACCTGCGGATCAAGCTTCTCCGGCAGGCCGAGGATCTCGGGGGAGACCAGGTAGCCGCGGACGTGACAGGCGCCGCGGTTGCTGGTGGCATAATTGAGTGCCATGCCCTGCATGCCACGGCCATCGTAAGCCGGGAACTCTTGCTTCTTGACCGACATCGACAGCTCCGGTGCGCCGTAGCTTTCCGCCAGGCGGTAGGAACCGAGGGCGATCTTGGCGCCGAAACCTTCCTTTTTGCCGGCCATCTCAACCAGCTTGACCAAGGCGTCCGCGTCGCCGAACTTGAGCGGCATGCCGATTTCGTCGGCACTGATCAGGCCCTTCTCCGCCAGCTCCATGGCGCAGGCAACCGTCGCGCCGGCGGTAATGGTGTCCATGCCGTACTCGTTGCAGATATAGTTCGCCTTGGTGACGGCCGCCAGGTCGTCGATACCGCAACTGGCGCCGAGCGCCCAGAGGGATTCATACTCGGGGCCTTCACCGTCGCCGCTGAAGCGTGAGCCTTTCAGGCCGGTGACCCGGCCGCAGCCGATCAGGCAGCCCATGCAGCCTTTGTTGCGCTTCAGGTAGGTCGCCACCAGGTTTTCACCGGAGATCGCTTCGGCGCCTTCGAAGGTGTCTTCTTGGAAGTTGCGGGTCGGTAGGGCGCCGAACTGGTTGATGATATTGACCAGCACCGGGGTGCCGAGCGCGGGCAGACCCTGGCCGGAGACCGGGTTCTCCTTCAGCATGCCGAAGGCTTCAATTGCGGCCGTCCGGAAGGCTTGCGGGTTAGCGACCTTGACGCCGCCGGTGCCGCGGACCGCCACGGCCTTGAGATTCTTGCTGCCCATCACTGCGCCGACGCCGCTACGGCCAGCCGCGCGATGTTTGTCATTCACAATACAGGCGAAGTGCACCATGTTCTCACCGGCGGGGCCGATGCAGGCCACCTTGGCGTCGCCATGGAATTCAGCCAGGATGGCGTCCTCGGTGTCTTGGGTCGGCTTGCCCCAGAGATGGAGTGCACCGACCAGCTCCACCCGGTCATTGTAGACCTGCAGGTAGCAGGGGTGGGCGGACTTGCCTTCGAAGATGATCATGTCGTAGCCGGCGTAGCGCAGCTCGCACGGGAAATAGCCGCCGGAGTTAGAGCTGGCGATGGTGCCGGTCAGTGGCGACTTGGTGACCACCATATAACGGCCGTTGGCAGCGCCGTAGGTGCCGGTCAGCGGACCGGCGGCCATGATCAGTTTGTTCTCCGGCGCGAGCGGATCGACATCCGCTGCGACCTCTTCGACAAAGTACTTCGATGCCAGACCGCGCCCGCCGAGAAACTCTTTCGCCCATACCGGGTTGAGTTCTTCGGTGGTGCAGGTTTGAGCGGTCAGATCAACACGTAACAGTTTTCCTTGCCATCCGCTCATATTACACCTCCATCTGGCCATCTTTCATGGCCTCAACGAAACGCAGGATCTTCTGCCGCAACGGCTTATCCTCTTCATCCAGGGTCAGGCACCCGGTGGGGCAGAACGCAACGCATTCCGGCGTGTCGCCGTTGCAGAGGTTGCATTTCTCCACCTTGCCGGTGACCGGCACGTACTTGATCATGCCGAAAGGGCAGGCGCTGACGCAGGTGCGGCAGCCGACACAGCGGTCGTCGTCAACCAGGACCACGCCGGAGGGCATCTCCTTGCTGATCGCACCCTTGGGGCAGGCTTTCTCGCACCAGGGCTCGTCGCACTGCATGCAGGTGACGGTGATGAACTTGGCTTCGTCGAGGAAAACTTCGTTGACAATGCGGGCACGGCTCGGTGCAAACTCAGTGGTGTGTTTGAAAGAACACGCCATTTCGCAGGTTTTGCAGCCGATGCACTTCGGTGGTTCGATGCGGATCAGTCTCTGCATGGATCGACCTCCTTGAGAAGTAGGAAATATCAGCAGTCGGAGATTTAAGTTCCGAACGGGATGACGATCGATCGGTTCGGCTTGAAGCAGGTGGCAGGGGCCGAACCAGAAGCAAGTATAGCACTAATTAATCTTGCGACAATCATAGACTTTGGGCTGTTGCCAGCATCTTTCCGGGAAAAGCCAAAGTCCCCTTGTTCGGAGCGCCATTCTCATGCAAAATGAAACATCCTCACCCAGTGCCCTGCTGTCATGCGGAGGGACAATCTGTTTGGAACGGACCATGCGTTTAACGGACACCTATCAACGTAAGATCAATTATTTGAGGCTCTCCGTGACTGACCGTTGCAACATGCGCTGTGTCTACTGCATGCCGGAAGAAGGCGTCGACAAGCTGCAGCACACCGACATTTTGAGCTACGAACAGTTCCTGACCATTGCCCGGGCAGCGGTCTCTCTCGGGATCGAAAAGATCCGGGTGACCGGTGGGGAGCCCCTGTTGCGCAAGGGCCTGGTCGACTTCCTTGACCAGCTGTCGAACCTTGACGGTTTGCGGCGGCTGGTCCTGACGACCAACGGGGTGCGTCTGGCGGAGATGGCCGGCGACTTGAAGTCCGCTGGTGTGCAGCGTTTGAATATCAGCCTTGATTCGCTGCGTCCGGAGAGGTTTGCGCAGCTGACCCGGCGCGATCTGCTGGCAGAGGTGCTGGCCGGTATCGACGCCGCCGAGCAGGTTGGCTTGCCCTACAAAATCAACATGGTGGTGATGCGAGGCCTGAATGACGACGAGATTTTCGATTTTGCGGCCCTGACGCAGCAGCGTGACTGTACGGTTCGTTTCATCGAGTACATGCCGACGCTCAAAGATGACAATTGGCGCGCTCTGGTGGTCCCCGGCGAGGAGATTCTGCAGCGTCTGGTCGACCGACTCGCTCTCCAGCCGTTTAAACGTGGTGCGTTGGCCGGCCCGGCCCGGGAATTTACCATTGACGGCGCCGCCGGACGGATCGGTGTGATCGCGCCCCTGTCGGGACATTTTTGTGACAATTGCAACCGGATTCGCATCACCGCAACCGGCCAGGTGCGGACCTGTCTCTTCTCGGACTGTGAGTCCGACCTGAAGCCGCTCCTGGCTGAAGGATCTTTGGAAACTCTTACCAATAAACTGCGCCGCCTGGTCGATCAGAAGCCGGCTGGGCACCACCTCAACGCCTGCGCGGCCGGGTATGCGGCCTTTCCGATGGCGCGTATTGGCGGTTGATCCGACCAGGAGATGTAACCATGGATATTTCCAAAACCATCGCAACGATGAAAAAGGATCCAGCGTTTGCCGATCATGTCGGTATGGTGCTGATTCATAACGGGATTGTGCGGAGCTGGTCGCGCGGCGATCATGCCGAGGTGAGCGGGATCGAGGTGTCGGTCGATGAACTCTGCCTCGAGCGGATTCGACGCGAAATCGAACGGATGACCGGAATTTACAAGGTCGCCGTGGAAGCACGCAGCGGCCTGATGCGGCCGGGTGATGACCTGTTGTTCCTGGTTGTCGCGGGTGATATTCGGGAAAATGTCAAGCCGGCGCTGGCGTTGATGCTCGACCGGGTCAAGTCTGAAGCAATCAGTAAACGGGAAATTTTCTGAAACCAGAAATCGGTTGGAGACGCATCAATGACACTCTCGTTCGAGCAAGCACGCACCCTGATTCTTGAACATGTCCAACCCCTCGGGGGGGAGACAGCCGACCTTTTGGACCTGGTCGGACGGGTTCTTGCTGCAGAGGTTCGGGCACCCTGGGACATGCCGCGCTGGGATAACTCGGAGATGGACGGGTTCGCCGTGCGGGCGGCAGATTGCCAGTCGTCTAAGTCACTCTCTGTCACAGGATTTCTCCCCGCCGGGATGTCAGCTGAAGGTGTTGTTGTTGAGCCGGGGACGGCCGTGCGGATCATGACGGGAGCTCCGATTCCGGCGGGCTGTGATGCGGTTGTGCCGATTGAAGAGACCGAGAGTGATGGCTCATCGGTGACCATCCGGGGAGAGGTGATCTCCGGTAATTTTATCCGGCGTCGTGGCAGTGACATGACGGCAGACGCCATGATGCTTCCCACCGGAACCCGGCTGCGGCCGGCTGAGGTTAACCTGCTGGCGTCGTTCGGGCAGGCGCAGGTGCAGGTGTACCGTCGTCCCGAGGTGGCCATTCTCTCGACCGGTGATGAATTGGTGCGTCCGGGGCAAACGCCTGGACCGGGCCAGGTCGTCGACAGCAACGCCTATTCGTTGGCGGCGGCCGTGCAGGAGTTGGGTGCCGTGCCGAAGTTGCTCGGGATCGCCCGTGATCAGCGCAGCAGTCTGGCGGGAAAAATCAGCCAGGGGCTGCATGCGGATATGCTGATCACCACCGCCGGCGTCGCCATGGGAGATCGCGACCTGGTCTGCGACACCCTGGCTGAGTCTGGTGTCGAGCCGTTGTTCTGGAAAGTCGGGATGAAGCCTGGCGGTCCGACAGCATTCGGCCGGTATGCGGGCAAGCCGGTGTTCTCTTTGCCGGGTAACCCGGTGTCGAGTATGATCAGCTTTGAACAGTTGGTCCGACCCGCTCTGCTGAAGATGATGGGCCGGACCGATCTCCTGCGGTCGTCGGTCAAGGCGACCCTGCGGGAGCCGATGCACAACCGGACCGGCAAATTGCGTTTTTTACGGGTGCGGGTGGAACAGACTGCGGACGGCCTGGTTGCGATGAGCGCCGGGGCTCAGAATACCGGGATCCTCAGCACCATGATCCGCGCCAATGCCATCGCGATGATGCCGGCGGATCGAACCCTGTGTGTGGCCGGTGATCAGGTGGATGTGCAGTTGCTGGGACCGGAGCCTGTGCCGGAGCAACCACTGGCGGAGAGCTTCCCGATCTCCAGGAAGACCCCCCCGGCGGTTTCCTTCGTGGCTCGTTCCGGCACCGGCAAAACCACCCTGCTCGAACAGCTGATCAACACCTTGCAGGCCCGCGGTCACAAGGTCGGTGCCTTGAAGATGGTCTCGAAGTCGTTCGAGATCGACCACCCCGGCAAGGACAGTTATCGTCTGAGCGCCGCCGGCACCGAAGCGACTTTGATCTGTTCACCGCACAAGTTGGCCTTCATGCAGCCTCGGGAAGGTTGCGGGGATGTCAAATTTCTGCTCGACCGTTTTTTTGCCGGCGTCGATCTGGTGTTGGTGGAGGGTGGCAAGCAGGCCTCATTGCCGAAAGTCGAAGTGGTGCGCCAGGAGCGGAACGAACCTCTGCTCTGCTGCGACAGTGAACGGCAGCAGGACTATATTGCCGTTACCAGCGATGGTCCGCTCGACCTGGATCTGCCGGTTCTGGACCTGAACAATGTGGACGAGATCGCAGACTTCCTCGTGGCCCGGTTTCTGTAAGCCGGGAAAGCCCCTTCCGCTTCGCTGCATGTGCACTACCAGGAGACGGTCCACTCGATGCAGGACGGTCTGCCGAAATTCAGGGATCTGCCGAGCGAGGCGGGCGGCTCCGGGGAAGAGCTGCCGGAATAAATCAAAAAAAGAAGCCTCCGGTGATCTGGAGGCTTCCTGTTTTAAAATGTGCCAGAATGAGGCGGTATGGTAGGGGCGCTAGGCGTCGGCCAACTTCCGGCCGCCGCACGCCTTCAGGCGAGCATGGGCATCGCGCAGCATGCGTTCGGTGGTCTCCCAGTCGACGCATTTGTCCGTGATGGAGACGCCGTAGGCGAGTTCATCCGCCGTGGTCAGCTTCTGGTTGCCTTCGTTGATGAAGCTCTCGATCATCAGGGAGCTGATGGCGCTTTGTCCGGCGCTGACCTGCTCCATAACATCCCGTAGCACGCCCTCCTGCCGGGTATGGTCCTTGGAGGAGTTGGCGTGGCTGCAATCCACCATGATCGAAGTTTCAATGCCGGCCTTTTCGAGACGCGCGCAGGTCTGCTCAATGTCAGCCGGGTGGTAGTTCGGCTGGTCATTGCCGCCGCGCAGCACGATATGGGCGTCCGTGTTGCCGGTGGTCTGGACGATGGAAATGCGTCCTTCGCGGTTCAGACCGAGAAAACTGTGCGAATGAAAGGCTGCTCCCATCGCGTCGATGGCGATTTGCAGGTTGCCGTCCGTACCGTTCTTGAAGCCGACCGGGAAAGAGAGGCCACTCGACATCTCGCGATGGGTCTGGGACTCAGTGGTGCGTGCACCGATGGCACCCCAGCTGATCATGTCGGCAAAATATTGCACCGTAAACGGATCGAGCATCTCGGTGGCGACCGGCAGGCCCATCTCGGAGATTTTCAGCATCAGGCCACGGGCGACGCCCAGACCCTTGGAGATCTGGTGGGTGCCGTTCAAGTCCGGGTCGTTGATCAACCCTTTCCAGCCGATGGTGGTCCTTGGCTTCTCGAAATAGACGCGCATCACAAGAAAGAGTTGGTCTTTAAGCTCCTCGGCCAGGGTCGCCAGACGTTTGGCATAGTCGATGGCGGCTTTCGGGTCGTGGATCGAGCAGGGACCGACCACGGCCATCATGCGCGGATCACGCGACCAGAGGATATCCTTGACCTGTTGCCGGGCACCGGCAACGAACTCAGAAGTCTCTGCAGTCAGGGGGAAGACCTGCTTGAGGTCAGCCGGAGCGATAATCGGAGTCAGGCTGCTGACGTTCAGGTTATTTGTGCGAATCATGGTGTTTCTCTCCTGTTGATCTCCGTGAGGCAAGCACACTGTTTCAGGCGCTTAAATGAAAAGTTGGCTATTATGCACAAAAACCTTCTTAAAAATCAATAGGTAGGCAATGCACGGCCGCGGAAAGCGTTTGACTCGCTTTCCGCGGCTACGTTATAACTTGACCTGGAAAATGGTCGACGTGCTCATTACGACAGCGCTGCGGCCTTTTTAAAATTCATTGTCGGAGTCAAAATGCAGATTTTGTGGTCTTCTCTTTATCAACTGGTCAACCTGGTTTTCCAGGTCTATACCTTTATCGTTCTGGGTCGCGTGATCATCTCGTGGGTCAACCCGGACCCGTACAATCCGATTGTCCGGTTCCTGTACAACGCCACCGAGCCGGTACTGCAGCGGATCCGCCGGGTGCTGCCGCTGCAATTTGGCGGCATCGACTTGTCGCCGATCGCCCTGCTGATCGGCTTGGCCGTGGTGCAGAATATCCTGCTGCAGCTGCTGGTCCGTCTTCATAATGGGTTCTAGTCGTATGCGTATCAGTCCGATTGACATTCAGAAAAAAGAGTTCAAGTCTCGCCTGATGGGTTATGACAAGGCGGTTGTTGACCAGTTCCTGGAACTGCTGGCCGATGAGATGGAGCGCCTACGGCGCCAGATCGACGACCTTCGGGAAGAGCTCGACCTGACCAAGTCCAGCCTCGCCGAGATGCGTGATCGGGAAGCGACTCTCAAGGAAACCCTGGTGACCACTCAGAAGGTGACGGATGAATTGCGCGCCAACGCGCGGCGGGAGGTCGATATCCTGCTGGCCGAGGCTGAACTGAAGGCGGAGCGGGTCATGCGCAATGCCGAAGACCGTCGGACCCAGCTGATCGAGGAAATCCAGGAGATCAAGCGGCAGAAGATCGACTTCGAGACCAGCCTGCGTGGCCTGCTGGAACGGCATGTCCGCATGCTCGACCTCAACCCCCTGTCGCTTGATGACCCGCATCATGAGGCGCGCCTGCTGGAAGAGCCACTACCGTTTGAGGCGGATGAGGTTGAGCTTGAGCTGGACATGCCTGACGCGACGAACCTGGAAGATGGGGATCCGGCCGAGTGAACGGGACCTGTCTCAAGCAGGTTCAGGCCGGCGTTGAGATAAGGGTGTTCGTGCAGCCTCGTGCCAGCCGCGACAAGCTGGTTGAATGGCGAGGCGAAGAACTCAAGGTTGCTTTGGCTGCACCGCCTGTTGATGGCGCCGCCAACAAGGCGTGCTGCCTGTTCCTGGCTAAGACCTTCGGCCTGTCGCGTAGCGCGGTGCACCTGTTGTCAGGAGAGGCCTCGCGCCATAAACGCCTGTTGCTTAAAGGCGCGACTCCGGCGATGGTTGCCCGGATTCTTGAAAGCCGGGGGCTTGACATTCCAGCGGCAAGCCATTAAATTACCGTCGGATTGATACAAAGTGTGTGGCTTCCGGTCTCGCCCGGCGGCTGTAGATTCCAGAAAAAGGTACTGAACTATGCCGTTATACGAATACCAATGTGACGCGTGCGGGATTGTTTTCGAAGCTCGCCAGAAATTTTCCGATGCCCCCCTGACCGAATGCCGGGAATGTGATGGTGCGGTCCATAAAATCATTTCCCAGACTTCTTTCGCCCTGAAAGGCGGAGGCTGGTATGAACAGGGCTACGGCGACGGCAAGGCTGCTCCCTGCGCCAGCGCCGGCAAGAGCGAAGGCTGCGCCGGCTGCCCCAAAGCGGTGAACGAATAATCCTGAACCCCGGTCTTTCCGACCGGGGTTTTTTGTCTCTGTTGCGTGAGAGGGCGGCCCGCCTCCCGATGACAGCAACCACAAGGTGGAAAAATGAGCATCTTCGCAAAAATGTTTGGCCGGCGTAATCCTCTGGAGCAAATGCGCCGAGATATGGACCAGGGGAGCTGGGCTGCTGCATTTAACCTGGCAAAGTCTCTTGACCGGAGTGCTCTGTCGGATGAAGAACAGCAGGAAGTCTCCAGTACGGAACAGTGCGCTGGAGACAAACTTGCGGCCTTGAACCTTGAGGAAGGCGAAGGCGAAGCCCGCAACGGTAACCTGTTGCGGGCCCGTGAGCATTTTCAACTGGCCTGTGACCAGGCGCGGTCTCCCGAACTGCTGAAGCAGGTTCAGGCTACGTTGGCAGGTCTGGAACAGGGCGGAGGGACTGTCGCGCAAGCTGCTGCGGCGTCCCATTGCGGCGGGACCTGTGGTCCTGTCGGCGCCGTACGGAGTGACGGGGTTCCTATAGAGGAAGATCCTTTTGATGACGAGGCCCGTTTTGAGCTGCTGTTGGCAACCCTGCCCGAAGCACTCGCAGAGCGCTACCTTGCTGCAGGTGAGGCCTTCCGGCGGGCCTGGCTGGTCTCTCAGGATGACGACCCGCAACATGCACTTGAACTGTTTGAAGAGGTTCCAAAGGCAGAGCGGGATGCGCTCTTTCTCTGTGAACGCGGCAGCCTGAAGGGACGTCTGCATGATTTTAACGGAGCACATGCCGACCTGAAGCAGGCGCTGAAGAGCGAACCGGAGCTGTTTGTTGCCTTGAGCGCTCGGGTTGAGCTGCTGGTGGCCAACAACCGGCTTAAGGATGCTGAGCAGCTGTTGCGCCGGACTTTGAAGGAAAAACGTTTCCCGGTGTATTGCCAGGCGAACCTAGCTCAGCTCGTTGCCAGGCGCGGTGATGAGGCGGAAGCCCTGGCGCTGGCCACCAGCGCTCTGGATGCCGGCCACCTGGACCCGACGGTAATCCATATCTGTGCCAGTATCCTTGAGAAGCAGGAGCGTTTTGCCGAGGCCGAGGCAGCGCTGGCCAAGCTGCAGGGCAGCGGCGGCTGTGCCTCCGGTGTGCATCCCCTGCTGGCCGAGTTCTGGTTGCGCCGTAACAAGAATCTCGACCAGGCGCTGGAGGCTTTCAAGGCAGCGCTACGCCAGGAACAAGGCAACCCACGCTGGCTGCTGCGGATCGGCCAGGCGTATGCGGCGCGTGGCTGGAAGAGCGAGGCGCTTAAACAGCTGGAGTGTCTGTTGGAACATCCTGATCTGACCGATGAACTGCGTCATGAAGCGCAGGCCACGTCGGATCAACTCAAAGCTTAACTTAAGAGGCTCGGGAACATCATTCAAGGGGGACTTTCCCTTTACTTTCCCGGGCCGGTTTCGTATATTCAGAGACCAATTCATTGGAGGTGAAAACGTGGGACAAATCATTGACGGCAAGGCCATTGCCGCAGACATTCGTGAAGAAATTGCCGCTGCGACAGCGGTTTTGTTTGAGAAGGGTGTGACGCCCGGGTTGGCTGTCGTTCTGGTCGGAGATGACCCTGCCAGCCGGGTTTACGTCACCATGAAAGAAAAAGCGTGTGAGAAGGCCGGTATTTTTTCCGACGAGCACAAGCTCCCGGCCGAGACCAGCGAAGCGGACCTGCTGGGCCTGATCGACAAACTGAACAACGACGATCGGATTGACGGCATCTTGGTGCAGCTGCCGTTGCCGGGCCATATTGACGAGAGCAAGGTGCTTGAGGCGATCTCTCCGAAAAAGGACGTGGACGGCTTCCACCCCTACAATGTCGGTCGCCTGGTGACCGGCAACCCGCTGTTTCAGCCCTGTACGCCCTACGGTGTCATGAAGATGCTGGAGCATACCGGGGTTGACCTGACCGGCAAGGAAGTCGTCGTGGTCGGGCGCTCCAATATCGTCGGTAAACCGGTGGCGCTGATGTGCCTGGCTCAGCATGCCACGGTGACCCTCTGCCATTCGCGTACCCGTGATCTCGCTGCGAAAGTCGGTCAGGCCGATGTGGTGATTGCTGCGGTTGGCGTTCCCGAGATGGTCAAGGGCGACTGGATCAAGGAAGGCGCTGTCGTAATCGATGTCGGTGTCAATCGGGTCGGTGAGAAAAAACTGGTTGGTGACGTCGAGTTTGATGCTGCCATGGCGCGCGCCAGTGCCGTGACCCCCGTTCCCGGTGGGGTCGGGCCGATGACGATCACCATGCTGCTTTACAACACGGTGGAGAGCGCCAAGCGCCGCGCCGCACAATAAATAGCACTCTTCCGGCCCACAGGGATCGACTTCCCTGTGGGCCGTTTTGTTTTTAGTGAGCGACTTATGATCATCAGCGAACGAAAGCCTCTGGACGAACTTCAGGAAGCGGTCGCCCCTTATCAGAATTTTTTTCTGATCGGCTGCGGTGCTTGCGCCACAGTCTGTAAGTCGGGTGGTGAAGAAGAAGTCTTCCAGATGCAGGAGTGGCTGATCGAGCAGGGCAAAGCGGTCACGGGCAGTATGGTGATCGATGAAGCCTGCCACCTGTTGCGGGCCGGTCGGGACCTGCGTCACCACAAGCTGGCGGTGCAGGAGGCGGACGCCCTGATCGTGCTGGCCTGCGGCGGCGGGGTGCAGTCGATCTCGTCCCAGACCGAACAACGTGTGATCGGTGCGCTCAACTCGATTTTCCTTGGCAATGTCCGGCGCTTCGGCCAGTACGAGGAGCGCTGCTCCCTGTGCGGTGAGTGCATCCTGAATGAAACCGCCGGTATCTGTCCGGTGACCACCTGCGCCAAGGGCCTGCTGAATGGCCCCTGCGGCGGGATGGAGGATGGACACTGCGAAGTGGATGCTGAGCTTGAGTGTGCCTGGCACCTGATTTACGAGCGGCTCAAACAACAAAAGCGTCCGGGGGTGTTTGCCCGCCGGGTTCCGCCCAAGGCGTGGAGCAAGCGGCGCAAGCCGGGGCGGCACAAACTCTAGACAGGCGGGCGCTGACGCGTCAACCCGGGATTAAGCATGATGTCGCAACTCGAAAGACAGCTGACGGCCGGCACCTTTACCGTGACGGCTGAAGTGGCGCCTCCGAAAGGGACCAACGTAGCGGCCGTGCTCGACCTGGCGGAATCGTTGCAGGGGGTGGCAGCTGTGAATGTCACCGACAACCAGGGGGCCAACATGCGGCTGTCGGCGCTTGCTCTGGCCGGCCTGTTGCAAAAGAACGGCGTAGAACCGGTGCTGCAGGTCACGTGTCGGGACCGCAACCGGATGGCGCTGCAGTCCGATCTGCTCGGTGCGGCGGCTTTCGGTATCCGCAACCTGTTGCTCCTGTCAGGCGATCACAGTCGCTTCGGTGATCACCCTGATGCCAAGCCGGTTTTTGACCTGGACTCTGTGCAGCTCCTCGAGATGACGGCGGAGTTGATGATGGGGCGGAACATGGCCGGCAAGGCGCTCGACGGGACCCCGCAGTTTTTCCCGGGGGCCGCGGTTAACCCTGTCGTCGAACCGTTTGAGCTGATGTTTCAGAAGGTGCGCAAAAAAGTGGAGAGCGGTGCCAGGTTTTTTCAGACCCAGGCCGTGTTCGACCGGGAAGGGTTGACGCGCTTCATGCAGGAGATGGCGCCGCTCGAAGTGCCGGTTCTGGTCGGGGTGCTGCTGATTCGCAGTGCGAAGATGGCGCATTTTCTGAACGACCATATCCCTGGCGTGCAGGTGCCGGCGCCGGTTGTGGCGCGTCTGGAGGCGGCGGCTGACCCCTTGGCCGAAGGCGTGGCCATCGCCCGGGATGTGGTGGCCTGGGCGCGAGAATCCTGCCAGGGCGTTCACTTGATGACACTCGGTTACGAAGACCGGATTCCGGAGATACTCGCAGACTGACGGTGCAGGCCTTCGCCTGGACTGTGAACGATAAGCTGTAGAGAGTGTTTTGTCGGACAGCACTTTGCCTGTAGGAGGGCCGATTATGCAGAAAACTCCGCTGAATCAGCTTCACAGGGATCTTGGCGCACGGATGGTCGAATTCGGGGGTTGGGACATGCCGGTCCAGTATGCCGGTGTGATTGAAGAGCATCTCGCTGTGAGGCAGGCCGCTGGTTTGTTCGATGTCTCCCACATGGGTGAAGTCGAGGTGGTCGGCGAAAACGCCCTGGCGTTTCTGCAGTATTTGACAACCAACAACGCGGCACGTCTGGTGGATGGTCAGGTCCAGTACAGCGCGCTCTGTTATCCGGACGGTGGCGTGGTTGACGATGTGACCCTGTATCGCAGCAGCGAACAGCACTTCATGTTTTGCGTCAATGCGGCCAACACTGACAAGGACTTCGCCTGGATGCAGCAGGTGCTGGCTGACAGTCAGATCGAGGGAGTGACCCTGCGCAACGTGAGCGACGATTATGCCCAGATTGCTTTGCAGGGACCCAAAGCGGACGAAATCCTCGCCCAGTTGACCGATGTTCCCCTTGAGGAAATCAGCTACTACCATTTTGTCGAAGGCGAAGTCGCCGGTGTTCCCATGATGATTTCTCGGACCGGTTATACCGGCTCCGGTGGCTTCGAATTGTACCTGCCGCCTGCAACTGCACCGGAAATCTGGCAGCGTCTGAGCGAGGTCGGCACACCGCTCGGTCTGGTCCCGGTCGGGCTGGGTGCCAGGGATACGTTGCGGCTCGAAAAGGGTTACGCCCTGTATGGGCATGAGCTGTCTGCCGAAATCTCGCCGCTCGAGGCGGGGCTTGGGTGGATCGTTAAGCTCGACAAGGGCGATTTTGTCGGACGCGAGGCGTTGCAGGCCCAGAAATCGAATGGCATCCCGCGGCGCTGGGTCGGTGTCAGGATGATCGATCGCGGTATCCCGCGCGAAGGTTACCCTGTCTATGCCGGTGACCAGCAGGTCGGGCTGATCACCAGCGGCACCATGTCACCGTCGCTCAAGGTCGGTGTCGGCCTGGCCCTGGTGGAAACTGCCAGCGCCGTGCTGCACGCCGAGGTTGAAATCGGTGTGCGCAATCGTCGTCTGAAGGCTGAACTGGTAAGAACACCTTTTGTCGAATAAACTGAAACATTCCCCGACCATGGTCAGGGGCAGACCAGAGGAGGAAACAATGGAATTTCCGGAAGAGCTCAAGTACACCGAGGATCACGAGTGGGTTTTAGTCGAAGAGGAGCTGGTCACGGTCGGTATCTCTGATTTTGCCCAGGATGCGCTGGGGGATGTTGTGTTCGTGGAGCTGCCAGAGGTCGGTACGGAGGTTGTTGCCGGCAAGGCCTTCGGGGTGGTTGAGTCGGTCAAGGCGGTCTCCGACGTTTACGCGCCGCTCTCTGGTGTGGTCGAAGATGTCAATGAAGAGCTGCCCGATACTCCGGAGATGGTCAATACCTCACCTTACGATGATGGTTGGATGATCAAGATTCGCCCCACTGACAACAGTGATGCGGACAACCTCATGGACACGGAGGCCTACCAGGCTCATATTGCCGAGGAGAAGTAAACGCATGCGTTATCTCCCCCACACCCCGGAGGATGTCGCCGAGATGCTGTCGCAGATCGGTGTCAATTCTGTCGAAGATCTGTTTGTCGAGATTCCGGAAGCCGTGATGCTGGACCGCTCCATGGACCTGCCGGAACCGCTTGCCGAGGCAGACCTGTTGCGCGAAATGCGCCAGCTGGCCGGACAGAACGCCAGCGTCGCCACTCACCGCAGTTTCCTGGGCGGCGGCGCCTACAACCACTTCAGTCCGGCGGCGGTGGACCAGCTGATTTCCCGCAGCGAATTCTACACGGCCTATACACCTTACCAGCCGGAGATCAGCCAGGGGACCTTGCAGGCCATTTTTGAGTTCCAGACCCTGATCTGCCAGCTGACTGGCATGGACGCCGCCAACGCCTCTATGTACGACGGGGCCTCGGCGTGTGCTGAAGCGGTGCTGATGGCGATGCGTCTGACGCGTCGCAGTAAGGTCCTGCTGTCAAAGGCGCTCAACCCGCGCTACCGCGAAACGGCAGCAACCTACTGCCGCTATCTCGGCGTGCAGCTGGAAGAGATCGCAGTGGACGGCGCCGGCCGCACCGACATGCAGGACCTGGTGGCGAAGCTGGATGACGCCACCGCAGCCGTTGTGATGGGCTACCCCAACTACTTCGGCGTGGTTGAAACGCTTGCCGACGTGGCCGAGGCGGCCCATGGCGCGGGAGCGCTTCTGGTCACGGCTGTTGCCGAACCGGTGGCCCTCGGCCTGCTCAAATCGCCAGGCGAACTGGGTGCCGATATCGTGGTCGGTGACGGCCAGAGCTTCGGCCTGCCGCTCTCGTTCGGGGGCCCGTACGTAGGCTTCTTTGCGGCTCGCCAGAAGGGTCTGCGGGCCATGCCGGGCCGACTGGTCGGCGAGACCGTCGATCTCGACGGCAAGCGCGGCTTCGTTTTGACTCTGGCGACCCGTGAACAGCATATCCGCCGGGAAAAGGCGACCTCGAACATCTGTTCGAACCAGGGGTTATGTGCCCTGATTGCCACGGTCTATCTGTCATTGCTCGGCAAACAGGGCCTGCGTGAGCTGGCGGATCAGAATTATGCCAAGGCCATCTATGCCCGCGAACGGATCGGTGCCCTCGAAGGGTTCTCCCTGCCTTTCAATTC
Source organism: Desulfuromonadales bacterium (assembly GCA_030145205.1). Taxonomy (GTDB): domain Bacteria; phylum Desulfobacterota; class Desulfuromonadia; order Desulfuromonadales; family BM103; genus JAQYVZ01. The sequence continues at coordinate 18,701 of JAQYVZ010000024.1, forward strand.
ACCTGCGTTCAACGAGTTTGTCGTGCGCTGCGACGCCGGCGTCGAGAGGCTTCTGGAGACATTGCAGGCGCAGGGGATTCTGGCCGGCATTCCGCTGGATACCGATTATCCCGAATTGCAAGATTGTCTGCTGGTCTGTGTGACCGAACAGAACACGCGACGCGATATTGATGAACTGGTTGACGCTTTGGCGGGAGGTGTATCATGACCCAGGCAGGAACCAGCGGACTCGTCCTGAACGAAAAACTGTTGTTCGAACATTCCGAACCGGGGCGCAAGGGCTACAGCCTGCCCACTCTGGATGTGCCAGAGGCCACGTTGCCCGCCGAGCTGTGCCGTGATGAGATCACCGGTTTCCCAGAGCTGTCCGAAGTCGACGTGGTTCGTCACTTTACCCGTCTGTCGACCTGGAATTACGGAGTCGATTCCGGTTTCTACCCATTGGGGAGCTGTACCATGAAGTACAACCCCAAGGTGAATGAAGTTGCTGCCCGCATGCCGGGCCTGGCAGACATTCACCCGGCGACGCCGCAGGCGCTTACCCAAGGCGCCCTGGCCCTGATTTATCATCTCCAGGAAGACCTGGCGGAAATGTCCGGCTTCTCGGCAGTGACAATCCAACCTGCCGCCGGTGCGCAGGGCGAACTCGCCGGGATGTTGACCATTCGTGCCTGGCATGAAGCTCAGGGGAGCACCCGCAGCAAGGTCCTGATCCCCGATACCGCCCATGGTACCAATCCGGCGACCGCCGCTCTGGCCGGTTATGATGTTGTGCCAATTGCGTCGGATGGCGTCCTCTCGCTGGCCGAGGTGGAAGCCCATATGGATGACGATGTGGCTGCGCTGATGGTCACCAATCCGAACACGCTTGGTCTGTTTGAAACCAACATCGAGCCGATCTGCAAGCTGGTGCATGAACGCGGCGGCCTGGTTTACTGCGACGGCGCCAACTTCAACGCCCTGATGGGGATCGCCCGACCGGGCGACATGGGGATTGACGTGATGCACTTCAATCTCCATAAGACCTTCTCCACGCCGCATGGCGGCGGCGGGCCGGGCGCCGGCCCGATCGGTGTCGCCGAGCATCTGGTGCCCTTCCTGCCGAAGCCGCTGGTGGTCAGGGACGGTGAAGCGTACCGCCTGGATGACGATCGGCCGCAGTCGTTCGGTCGGTTGCTGGCATTTAACGGCAACTTCGGCGTCCTGATACGCGCCTATGCCTACATCCGCAGTATGGGCGCCGCCGGCTTGAAGCGGGCCACTGAAATGGCGGTACTCAACGCCAACTACATCCGGGCACGCCTCGAAGATGTCTACGATCTGCCCTACAAGAATCGGTCGCTGCACGAAGTCGTCTTCTCAGACAAAAACCTTGCGGGCGGCTGTCATACCCTGGATGTGGCGAAGCGCTTGATCGACTATGGCTATCATCCGCCGACCATCTACTTCCCCTTGGTGGTCAAAGGCGCCATTATGATTGAGCCGACTGAAACGGAAAGTCGGGAAATCCTGGATGAGTTCTGTGACGCCATGCTGGTGATCGCCCAGGAGGCCAGTGACAACCCGGACCTGCTGCATAATGCCCCGACGGTACCCAAGGTGCGCCGACTTGATGAAACCACGGCGGCGCGTAAGCCGAAGTTGAAGTGGGAGGGGTAGGATAGCGGGTTTAAATTGATGTCTTTTTGAACAGGCAGGCTCTTGTTAAGAGCCTGCCTGTTTTATTTGGACTTGTTAGGGGAGATTCAGACGTGTAGCGGTCAGCTTTCTATCCGGGGTTGCGGCCCCGGACGCCGACATCACCACCCGCCATAGCCTTCGGCGACGGCGGGTCCCCTCCACTGCGCAGACGTTTTTGGACCGGACAAAAACTCGCTGCGCTCAGACAGTTTGTCCGGCTTTCTCCAAAAACGTCCACTCCGTTTCGGTGGTGCTGAACGGGAGGAAAGACATGAGTTGGAGAGGGCTGAGGTTGGGGTGAGGGGGGACAATAACTAAGGCAACTCTAAAACCTTATCCAAAATAAACCGCGCAATACTCCTCTTCGGCGGCAGCTTCGGCAAATCATCTACCGAAAACCACTGAGCATCCTCCAACTCACTCTCCTGCACCACCAACTCACCGCTCGCATAATCCGCCGTAAAGCCGGTCATGACCTGGCTCGGAAAGGGCCAGCACTGGCTGCCCAGATAACGGATGTTTGTAACCTGTACGCCGGTCTCTTCCGCCACTTCGCGAACCACCGCTTCTTCCAGCGACTCGCCGAATTCGAGGAAGCCGGCCACCAGACTGTAGCGGTTCGGTGCCCATTCCGGTTTGCGCGCCAGCAGGACTTTGTCCTGATGTTTGACCAGGACAATCACGCAGGGGTGGATACGGGGGAAATGGTGCGAGCCGCAGCTTGGGCAGGCCTTGCCCCATTCGCCAGGCAAACGTTGCATGACTGCACCGCAGCTGCCGCAGTGGCGGCTGGAATCTTCCCAATGGAGGACCATTCGTCCCGTGCCGCCGAGGGTCAGCAGGTCGATCGGCAGCAGCGGGTTCTGGTCAATCAGGTTGACCGCGCGCCAGGTGTCGGGCAGCCCCGCTTCGGGAGAGATACGTGCCAGGCGGCACGGCCGCTGCTCCCAGAGGCCGACGAACAGGGGGGCGGCGACCGGCTTCAGACCCGCCAGCTCCTGCGGCAGGGCTGGGGTGCTCGTCTTGCCAGTAACCAGCAGGCGGTTGCCGGACAAAATCAGCCAGACACCGTCACCGCCGGGGTCGGCATCCGGCGATTGTAGCTGGAAGCGCCCGTCAAGGCAGCTGCTGTTGAACGGCAGGTCGTTGGGGGAGAGGTAGTGGTTTGGTAGGGCGGCTATCATGGGTTCTCACATTGTCTGGCGTAGCGTAGCAGGGCGATCTGGGTTTTGCTGTCCAGAATCTGATCCTGCTCAACCAACTGCAGGGCCCGTTCCAGTGTGACCGGTGCAAGTTCAATCACCTCGTCGATCTCCGGCGCGCTCTCAGTTTCAACCAGCCCGGTAGCGACAAACAGATTGACCCGCTCATCACAGAACCCGACGGCGCTCCATAAACTGCCGAGCGGCGTAAATTCTGCGGCGAAATAACCGGTCTCCTCAACCAGCTCGCGGGCCACACAGGTTCTGGAACTTTCACCCGGCTCGAGGCGGCCGGCCGGGATTTCATAGATCATCTGGCCGATGGCCGGTCGAAACTGGCTGATCAGCAACAACCTGCCGTCAGGAAGAATCGGCAGGACTGCTGCCCCGCCGGGGTGCCGGATAATTTCAAAAGTTGACTGATGGCCATTCGGCAGATTGTGGGTTTCCAGGCCGAGGTCGATCACGCGCCCCGCGTACACGGGTTGAGTGGTAACAGGTTGTGTCATTTTAACCTCCCGTCAAAGCGGAGCGGGCCAGCCGGTTTCAATGATTGCGGCGTAAATAATCGCCTTTGCGAGCGCCCTCCGGCAGGGTCAGGTAGACCAGGCTGTTCGGCTGGATGACCGTCAGAGGTTCGCCTTCCCGGGAGCGTGCCACCGGCACCTCGAAACTGGTCTGGCGCATGCTGGGGCCGAACAGTTCGAGCTGCTCACCGCTTTCGAAACGGTTGCGGCCCTGCACCAGGCAGCCATGCTCCGCAGAATCTTCCAGGACGACGCCGACAAAGTCAGTCGCGCGCTGGTAGCCGCTGTCTTCCGAGTGGACCCTGGCGTCGTCATTGCCGAACAGGAAGCCGACGCCGTAGGGACGGTGGCTTATTTTTTTCAGCTCTTCACCCCAGGCCGGGTCAAAACGGTAGCCTTGCGGATCCTGTCGATAGGCATCCAGGGCCGCGCGGTACACCCGGGTTACTGCTGCAACATAAAAGGCACTTTTCATCCGTCCTTCGATTTTCAGGCTGTGAATGCCTGCGTCGATCAGGGCAGGGAGGTGCTCAATCAGGCAGAGATCATAGCTGTTGAACAGGTAAGTGCCGCGCTCATCTTCCTCGATCGGGTGGTAATCGCCGGGGCGCAACGCTTCTTCGACGCGGTATTCCCAGCGGCAAGGGTGGGCGCAGTTGCCTTGGTTGGCGCTCCGACCGGCGAGTGCCGCTGACAGCAGGCAGCGCCCGGAGTAGGCCACACACATGGCACCATGGACAAACACTTCCAGTTCAAGCTCCGTGTCCGTCGCGATGGTGCGAATCTCTTCCAGAGTAAGCTCCCGGGCGAGGTTCAGCCGTTTCACACCGGCTGACTGCCAAAAATGGGCGGCTGCGGCGTTGCAGGTGTTTGCCTGGGTGGAAAGGTGAATTTCCCGGTCAGGGTCGATCGCGCGCACCAGTGACAACATGCCGGGGTCGGCAACAATAAAGGCGTCCAGCGGCAGCGGCCGCAATTGCGTCAGTAATTCCCGGCAGGCGTCCTCTTCACCGGGGCGCAGGAAGGCATTCAGGGTCAGGTAGACGCGCACCCCGGCCGCATGCGCCTTTGCGCAGGCTGTCGGCAGCTCTTCCAGGGGGAGGTTGCCGGCCTGCGATCTCAGACTGAAGCGGTCAACGCCGAGATAAACGGCATCGGCGCCATAGTGGAGCGCGGCCTCCAGTTTTTCGAGGTTGCCGGCGGGAACCAGTAGTTCAGGGATAGACACAGAATTCTCCATTGGTGATTTCGAGCGGCAGAATAACATACCAGGGCACGGATTGTGCACTTTATCAAAGTCGGGCCATTTTTCACTGTACCATTTTTCTCAGTGCATTTTGTCGGCGCAGCGTGGGGTGAAGAGTCATCTGGTTGATTCATGATGCTTGACAAGACTACGAAAGCCTTATACTTTTTAGGAGATTTGGCCTCAACTCTTCTGATAGAATGTCATGGAAATGAGAATAACTGCTCTGATAAAGCTTTTGTCCGCTTCAATTGTTGCCTTGGCCCTGCTGGGAGGCTGTATGCCGCAGACTGTTCCCGGCTACGCCCAGCCTGGTCAGGAAAATTTGACGGCACAGGTGCGGCGCCTGCAGGGTGCGCTCTCAACTCAGGAACGATCCCTTGAGGAGATGCGCCGCGAACTGCAAGCACTCAATCAGCAGGTTGAGCAGCAACAGCAGGACCTTGCGACTCTGCAACGCCGGACCAAAGAACCGGTCACCGCTTCGCTGGCTCTGTCGGCCCCAACGGTGCAGCCTCTGAACACCATGCCTTCCGCCGATGCGGGCACCCTGCCGGCCGAGCTTGAAGGGTCGCCAACCGATATCTATCTGCGTGCCTTTGGAAACTACGCGAATGGTCGTTACGATGCCGCCATCCTCGGTTTTGAGGCCTTCTTGCAGAACTTTCCCAACAACAGCTATGCCAGCAATGCCCACTTCTGGATGGCTGACAGCTACCTGAAGCAGCAACAACTGCCGATGGCGTTCGATACGTTCAATCAGATGCTGCAGCAATATCCGCAGGCACCCAAGGCTCCTGATGCCTTGTTGAAGATCGCCACGATTGCCCTGCAGTTGGACAACCCGGAACAAGCTCGCGCCGCTGTGGAAAGGCTTCGCCGGCAATACCCGGACAGTGCGGCTGACAAAAAGGCGGAACAGTTGGTTCTGCCGTAGCCGGTCGATCACCAAGGGGGAAACATGAGAACCAAATGCACTCTGCTGATTGTTTGTCTGATGCTACTTGCTCCCTGCATGACTTTCGCGGCGGAGAAGCCGATCATCTACACCGTGAAAGAGGGGGACACCCTCTGGGACATCTCCCGTCGCTTTATCAAGGACCCTTATTATTGGCCCAATCTCTGGTCGCATAACCCTGATATCAGCAATCCGCACCTGATCTATCCCGGTCAGAAGTTGCGCATCACGGATGGTCGTATTGAGGTTATCCCGACGACGGAAGAAGAGGCGGCGCCGGTGGTTGCCGAGCTCCCGCCGATGGAGCCGATGCCTGAGCCGGTTGCGCTCGATATGGTCAGCACCCTGGGCGGCGCTCGCGGCTTCCTTGGCGCTGCAGATCTGGAGTCGGCCGGGGCCTTGCTGGATACGGTGGACAACCGCATTCTGATCAGTACTGGTGAGAAGGTGTTTCTGGAGATGAAGGATCTCGAGAGCCTGCGCCCCGGCGATGTCTTCCAGTTGGTGGAAGTCGGGGATAAGGTGCTACATCCGGTCGACCGGTCAATAGTCGGCTACTTGGTAGATGATCTCGGCACCGTCGAGGTGATCGAGACCACCCAATCTGTGGCGGTCGCCATCGTGACGGATGCCAAAAAGGAGATCTTTCGCGGCGCCCGGGTTCGTCCCTATGTCGAGGTTCCGAACAAAGTTGCTCGGAAATATAGCGAGCAGGTTCTGCTCGGCTACATTGTCACTGCGGCCGAAGGAAAGTTGGCCCTCGGGCAATATGATGTGATCCATATTGATATCGGGGCGGAAGACGGCCTGGAAGTTGGTCATCAGCTGGAGATTTACCGGACGCGTGAACTGACCAAAGCTGCGCGGCAGGATGCCGCTGAGGATACGGTTCTGCCCGACGTTGAGCTGGGCCAGGCAATTGTCCTCGATGTTCAGCAGAACACCGCCGCTGCGGTTATCCTCAGCATCGGCAACCTGCCGCTGTATCGTGGCGATCGGGTGGCGACAGTTCTGCCGTAGCTGCTGGAATGAACGATTAACTGTTTTGACGACGAGAAGGGCTGACTGTTCAGCCCTTCTCCTGTTATGTGATCTGAATATTGTCTGATTGGAGGGGGCTATGGATAATTGGCAGCCCTGGTTACGCCTGCACCTGACCCAGGGGCTCGGCAGGGGGGCGCTGTTCCGCCTGATCAACCACTTTGGCAGCCCGCAGGCCGCTCTGGAGAAGCGCGGCGAGTGGGTGCGGCTTAAGGGCCTGCGTCGTGACCTGGCAGGACAGGTTCCGTCCGAGACGGATCCGCGGCTCGAAGAGGGACTCCACTGCATGCAGCAATGTCAGGCCCACCTTGTGACCTTCTGGGACCCGGACTATCCACCACTTCTGAAAACGATCCCCGATCCACCCGCTCTTCTTTATGTGAGAGGGATACTGGCAGCCGCAGGTCGACGTCTGGCAATTGTCGGTTCCCGGCGGCCGACCCGAACCGGTCTGGCCTGGACGGAGCAGCTGGCCGCCGAATTGTCTGAGCGGGGGGTTGGTACTGTCAGCGGACTGGCCCGCGGCATTGACGGCGCCGCCCATCGGGGCAGTCTGGCTGGCTCCGGTGAGACCATCGCGGTGCTGGGTTGCGGCATTGACCGGATTTATCCACCCGAACATGCCGAACTGTTTCGTGCCATTGCGGAGCAGGGGGCAGTGATCTCCGAATATCCGCCGGGCACAGACCCCTTGCCGGGACATTTTCCTGGCCGCAACCGCATTATCAGTGGCCTCAGCCAGGGCGTTCTGGTGGTGGAGGCTGACTGTAACAGCGGCTCACTGATTACGGCTGAATTCGCCCTGGATCAGGGTCGGGAGGTATTCGCAGTTCCCGGTGGTATTGATCGGCCGACCTCACGTGGCACCAACCAGCTGCTCAAAGATGGGGCCCACCCGGTTACGGAGCGGGATGATGTTCTGGGGGTGCTCTGGCCGGGATATCCCGACAAAAACAGGGTCGATGTTGAGCCTCAAATTGATGAGGCCCTGCCGCAATCCGCGCAGGACGTTTTGCGGCAACTTGATACAGAACCGCGAAACATCGATGAATTAGCAGGGAAAACTGGGTTGACACCCATGGAGCTTTCCGTTATTTTACTGCACCTAGAACTGCATGGAAAAGCTGAAGCGTTGCCGGGAGCCTGCTACATTCGCGGCAGCAGCGCCCTCTTTCACTAACGAACATGGGGGACCGATTGAGAGAACGGGTCCTGGCGATTGTGAGCCTCATCGCCCAGTATTTCCTCGAAGACCGTGATTTAACGTCGGAAAGCGACTTGGTTGAAGAGTTGCTGTCGGTCGGTTTTGAGTTTGATGAAATCGACGCAGCCTTTAACTGGATGGAGAACCAGGCGCTTCACCCGCCCGCCCAGACTGAACTTCTGTCCCCTCTGACCAACTACCGAATTTTCACGGCTGAGGAGAAGCGGGTTCTGGATGTTGATGCCCGCGGTTTCCTGACGCGCTTGCGCGATATGGGCATCCTCAGCGATGAGGTACAGGAAGAAATTATCCTCAAGGCTTTGCAACTTGCGGATGAAGATATTTCTCTCAAAGAAATCAAAACGATCACCGTCCTGACTCTCTTTGCCCGGGCTCAAAATGATTGGTGCCGGGAGTTTGATTGTCTACTTGAGGATGATTGGTCGCGTCTGTTGAACTAAGCTCGGCAGGATACTCTCCAACTCCGTGCAGCCGCATCGATTCGATCCGGCCGTGCGTACACGAAAAATAACTATGCCAAAATCTCTCGTTATCGTCGAATCACCGGCCAAGTCAAAAACCATAGAAAAATTCCTTGGCAAAGACTTTACGGTCATGGCGTCTTACGGTCATGTGCGTGCCCTGCCGAGTAAGCAGGGTTCGGTTGATATTGCCCATGAGTTTGAGCCGAAGTATGCGATTCTGCCTGAGAGCAAGAAACATATCCAGGCATTGAAAAAAGCGGTGGCCAAGGCTGATGAACTGATCCTTGCAACTGACCTCGACCGCGAAGGAGAGGCGATCGCCTGGCACCTGTTGCAGGCCCTCAAGATTGACGAGGCGGGCGACAAGCCGGTGGTCAAACGGGTGGTGTTCAATGAGATCACCAAGGGCGCCATCCTCGATGCGATGCAACAGCCGCGCAGCATCTCCAAAGAACTGGTTGATGCCCAGCAGGCCCGTTCTATTCTCGATTACCTTGTCGGGTTCAACCTGTCACCGTTCCTCTGGAAGAAAATCCGCTACGGTCTTTCCGCCGGCCGGGTGCAGTCCGTGGCCCTGCGCCTGATCTGTGATCGCCAGAAAGAGATCGATGCGTTTGATCCGCAAGAATACTGGAGCATCGAGGCGCAGCTGCAGACCGGTGCACAGGCGGACTTCACTGCCAAGCTGCATGTGGCGGACGGCAAAAAACTCGGCAAACTGGACATTGGTAGCAAGGAGCAGGCAGAGCAGCTGACCAGCCTGTTGCAAAAGGCGCAATATCAAGTTGCCTCGGTTGAACGCAAGGCGAAAAAACGCAACCCGAGCGCGCCCTTTACTACCAGTACCATGCAGCAGGAATCGAGCCGGAAGCTTGGCTTTTCAGCGCGCAAGACCATGAACCTGGCGCAGAAGCTGTACGAGGGGATCGACCTTGGAGCGGAAGGTGGCACCGGCCTGATCACTTACATGCGAACCGATTCCGTGACCCTCTCCCAGACGGCTACCGATGAAGCCCGTGAGGTGATCACTGAGCTTTATGGCGCAGATTACGCCTTGGAGACGCCCCGCGTTTTCAAAACCAAGAGCAAGAATGCCCAGGAGGCGCATGAGGCGATCCGGCCCACTTCGATCGCGCGTCGTCCCGAAGATGTCAAAAAACATTTAAGCCCGGATCAGCTCAAACTTTATCAGTTGATCTGGAAACGGACCGTTGCCTCGCAGATGGCTACCGCCATTCTCGACGCGACCACGGTTGATATCCAGGCCGGTGAACAGCACATCTTCCGGGCAACCGGTCAGGTGGTGCGTTTCCCCGGTTTTATGACACTCTACATTGAGGGTAAGGACACTAACGGTAACGACGAGCAGGAGGGCCTGTTGCCGCCGATGGAGGCGGGAGAGGCGCTTGCTTTGCAGGAACTGCTGCCGGAGCAGCATTTCACCCAGCCGCCGCCCCGGTTTACCGAGGCGAGCCTGGTCAAGACCCTGGAAGAGAATGGCATCGGCCGCCCGTCGACCTACGCTAATATCATCCAGACGCTGCTCAACCGGAAATATGTCCGCCTCGACAAGAAGGCGTTTGTCCCCGAAGACGTCGGCACGGTGGTCAGCGATCTGCTGGTCCAGCATTTCTCGCAATACGTCGATTACGACTTTACTGCCGGCATGGAAGAGAAGCTGGATGCCATCTCGCGCGGTGAAAAGCAATGGCGTCCGATGCTGCACGAGTTCTGGGACCCGTTTCAGGCGCTGCTGAAAGAGAATGACGCCAAGGTTGAAAAACCGGTTGAAGAGACCGGCCGCGATTGCCCGGAGTGTGGTCAGCCGCTGGTGATCAAGCTGGGCCGACGCGGCAAGTTCATCGCCTGCAAGGGCTTTCCGGAGTGTCGTCACACCGAACCGCTCAACGGCGACGGCCAGACTGAGGCCGAGCCGGTCTATTCCGACCAGACCTGCGAGAAGTGCGGCGCCGCCATGCTGATCAAGGATGGGCGCTACGGCAAGTTCCTGGCCTGCTCCGGCTATCCGGACTGCAAGAACATCCAGCCGCTCGAAAAGCCGAAAGGTACCGGTATCAGCTGCCCGGACTGCAAGGAAGGCGAGCTGATGGAGAAGAAGAGCCGACGCGGCAAGATTTTCTACTCCTGTAGCCGCTACCCCAAGTGCAAGTACGCACTCTGGAACAGTCCTATCGCCAAAGCGTGTCCGCAGTGCGGCTTCCCGATCCTGGAAGAGAAGACCACCAAGCGGCAGGGCACGGTCCACCGCTGTCCCAAGGAAGAGTGCGACTACAGCCTGCAGATTGCCGGTCCTGACAGCGGCAAGAAGGACTGAACCGTCCTGACGGGCGGTTCACGGCACTCTTTCATGTCAGATTCAATTCCACAACAAAATACTCTCCGGGCCACCGTGATCGGCGGTGGTTTGGCGGGTTGCGAGGCCGCCTGGCAGATGGCGCAGCGCGGCGTTCAGGTCGACCTGTATGAAATGCGCCCGGTGCAGATGACGGCAGCGCATTCTGGCGACTTGCTGGGCGAACTGGTTTGCTCCAACAGTTTGCGTGGTACCGGCATGCAGAATGCGGTCGGTCTGCTCAAGGAGGAGTTGCGGCGTTGCGACAGTCTTTTTATCGCTGCGGCCGATGCCACTGCCGTGCCGGCAGGCAGCGCTCTGGCTGTTGACCGGGAGGGCTTTGCCGCCTGGCTCACAGCACAGATCAGCAACCACCCCCGCATTACCCTGCATCGCAGTGAAGTGACCCGTATTCCGGACGGCGATCCGGTCATTATTGCCAGCGGGCCCCTGACAGCCGGCCCGCTCGCCGATGTGATCGCGCAGCTGACCGGCGCCGAACATCTTTACTTCTACGATGCCATTGCACCGATCATCGAGGCGGAGAGTATTGATCTCAGCCAGGTGTATGCAGCCTCCCGCTACGGGCGGGGCACAGCCGATTACCTGAACTGCCCCCTTGACCGCGAGCAGTATCTGGCCTTTGTCGAGGCCCTGAAGACAGCCGAGCAGGTTGTCCCACGCGATTTTGAGAAAGTGGTGCACTTCGAGGGATGTCTGCCGATCGAGGCCCTGGCCGAGCGGGGCGAGATGACGCTGGCCTTCGGCCCTATGAAGCCGGTCGGCCTGCCCGATCCACGTACCGGCAAAGACCCTTTTGCAGTGATCCAGCTGCGCCAGGATGACCGTCACGCCAGCCTCTATAATATGGTCGGGTTCCAGACCAAGCTGACCTGGCCGGAGCAGCAGCGCATCTTCCGGACCATCCCTGGCCTGGAGCAGGCCCGCTTTGCCCGGTTGGGTAGCATGCACCGCAACACTTTCATCAATGCACCGGCCTGTTTGAATGGGACCCTGCAGCTGGACAGCATGCAGCGGTTGTTTTTTGCCGGTCAGATCACCGGCGTGGAAGGCTATGTGGAATCTGCCGGCTGTGGGTTCCTGGCCGGGCTTTTCGCGCTGCAGCACCTGCAGGGCCTGACGCTGATGCCGCCGCCGTCGACCACGGCGCTGGGGGCATTGCTCAATCATCTCTCAACAGCTGCCGCCAAAGGCTTCCAGCCGATGAATGTCACCTATGGCTTGTTCCCGCCGCTAGAGAAGCGTCTGCGTAAACGCCGTGAGCGGCGGCTGGCCATGGCGGAGCGGGCGCTGGCCGATCTGGACGGCTGGCGGGCCACTTCCGGCCTCTGGGCAGAATAAGCACAGACTCCTTTTCTACAGACCCATCACCTGCGACCGCACCATCGACCCCTGTTTGCTAGTAGACCCGTCGACGGTACAGAACGTCGCTCATGCCGTATTGAAAAAATGCCATAATTTTCAGTGAATCATGCGGGAAGATGCTGGGCAGTGGGCCATAAGTTGCCCCTTGCCAGACCGAATCGACCGCTTCCCGGTCAAGCAGTGGGAACCCGGAACTTTCAAGGACGAGCACGCTTTCCACGTCGCCGTTGCGATCAATTGTGATCTTCAACAGGCAGGTGCCGTGCTGCATCTGTCGCACGGCCTCGGCCGGGTAGTCCCAGACCAGGTAGATGTTGTCGCGAAAGCGCCGCATGAAGGAGTGGAGCAGATCGTTGCGGGTGTCCAGCCAGACGGTATCCCCTCTGGCGACGTCCTCCCGGTATTTGCTGCGCCAGTCGCTTTCAATGCTGGCCAGCGCCTCTGGGGAGATCTTCGTCAACTGTTCCAGGTCCGGGGTGGTAGTCGCGGGCGGACGGGATGTCGCCGGAGGAAGGTAGCCTTTGGACGAAGGTACGGACGTGACCTCCTGCTCGCTTGTCTGCCGGTCGATCGGCTTGTCCCGCGGACTCTCGGTTTGTGTGCGGGGTGGCGGTGAAGCGGCCTGGACCGGTTTCGAAGCGCGGCCGGGCGACGTCTGATCCATTAGATCCTTGCCTTGTGGTGCTTCCTCCTGCTCGACTACCTGATCCGCCGGGCCGAGGCGCTTGGCTGGGGTTTCGCGTGGTTTCTGCAGCTCTTCACGGACCGGGATGTCCAGCTCTCGCGGCAGCTCGGCCTGTTGCCGCGGACGGACTTCCACATACACGGGTTCCGGGCGGGCTGACTGCGGAAACAGACTGGTGCGCGGGATCAGCAGCAGGAGCAAATGGAGCAGAATTGACAGCAGTATAAAGCCAATGTACAGGCGATTTTGTTGTTGGTACAGGTCCATGCAGGGTTTCCTTGCAACCGGATTTAACCAGTATACAGTAGATGAACTCCTTTTCTCCACCCTCGAGTCAACGAAACTTCCCTTTGTAACGATGGTAAAGCGCTTGACCCTCGCCGACGGTTCGGGTATAAACATCACACTTTTTAAAACTCTGTTTTGAGGGAGGAGAGAACCATGCATCTTGTTGACCAGATTAAGCAAAAAGCCCGGCAGAGCACCCAGACTGTTGTTCTGCCTGAAAGCTATGATGACCGTATGATCCAGGCAGCCGAACTGATCGTCAAGGATAACCTGGCCAAGCCGGTCCTGTTGGGCGATCCCGCCGTGCTTGCCGCCAAAGCTGCTGAGCTTGGTGCGTCGCTGGAGGGGGTCGAGGTGATCAGCCCTGCAGCTTCAGACCTGCTGGCCGGTTACATGGCGGAACTCGTCATGCTGCGTGAGAAGAAGGGGATGACCGCCGAGCAGGCGCGGGAGACCCTGACCGGTGAAGATAACCTGTTCTTCGGCGCCATGATGGTCCGGAAAGGTGATGCCGGCGGGATGGTTGCAGGCGCCTATAACACCACCGGCGACGTGCTGCGGGCGGCCTTTCAGGTGATCGGCACGGCTGCAGGCATGAAGACGGTGTCGTCGGTCTTTCTGATGGTTACCAAGAATCCTGACTTCGGTGAAAACGGCGTTCTCTGTTTTGCTGACTGCGCCGTCAATCCGAACCCGAACGCCCAGGCCCTGGCGGAGATCGCCGTATCGACGGCCACCAGCTGCAAAAGTTTCCTGGGTGTGGACGCCAGGGTGGCCATGCTCTCGTTCTCGACCAAAGGCAGCGCCAGCCACGAGGATTGTGATAAGGTCCTGGAGGCGCTCGAGATTGCCAAAGGGTTGGCCCCGGAGCTGCAGATTGACGGAGAACTGCAGGCCGATGCCGCCTTGCTCCCCAAGGTGGGTGACAAGAAGGCTCCCGGCTCGAGTGTTGCCGGTAAAGCCAATACCCTGATCTTCCCCGATCTTGATGCCGGCAATATCGCCTACAAGTTGGTTGAGCGGGTTGCCGGTGCTGAAGCGGTCGGTCCGATCGTGCAGGGTCTGGCCAAGCCGGTCAACGATCTGTCGCGCGGTTGCTCGGTGGATGACATCGTCAACGTTTCGGCAATTACCGCAGTGCAGGCTCAAGGATAAAGGCGGGCGCTGTTCGCCGTGTTGACCGCGGCGTGAAATCGTTCAAGTGAAAAGCCAAGGCCGGGAGATTTTTTCTCCCGGCCTTGGCATTGAAATAAAAAGGGGCCGGTGAATATCACCGGCCCCAAATGTACTCAGTATACATGGCTCAGGACAACACTTAGCTCCTTTGAAACTCCTCGCTGCCGAAGCTGTACGTGAAGTTCATATGGTCGGTGTAGGTCTCTTCCAGGATGGCGACCACGTCTTCGGTGAAGACCAGCTCCTCGTCGGTCGGGATGACGAACACCTTGACCGGCGAATCGGGCGTGGTGATGACCGTTTCCTTCTTGCGGGTCATGGTGTTGCGGTTCTTTTCCTTGTCAAGAAGGATGCCCATGAACTCAAGCCCCTCGAGGGTTTTCTCGCGGATCAGCCAGCCCATCTCCCCGACACCGGCGGTGAACACCACAGCATCGACGCCGCCAAGAGCGGCTGCGTAGGAGCCGATATACTTCTTCAGCCGATAGGCCTCAACGTCCAGTGCCAGCTGACAGCGTTTGTCGCCAGCTTCAGCGCCTTCGATGACGTCGCGGCGGTCAGTGTACTGGCCGGTCAGACCAAGGACTCCCGACTTCTTGTTGAGGATGCTGTCGATCTCCTTGGGGCTGAGATCTTCATTGCTCATCATGAATGCCGGGATGGCCGGGTCGATATCGCCGCAGCGTGTGCCCATTACCGCGCCTTCAAGGGGAGTCAGACCCATCGAGGTGTCAACCGAGATGCCATTCTTGATGGCACTGTGGGAGACACCATTGCCGATGTGCATGGTGATGATGTTGCAATCTTTCGGATCTTTGCCGAGCATGACCGCCGCCCGCTTGGAGACGTAGAGATGACTGGTGCCGTGGAAGCCGTAGCGCCGCACACCGTAATTTTCATACCACTCGAAGGGCAGGGGATACATGTAAGCCTGCTCCGGCATGGTCTGATGAAAAGCCGTGTCGAAGATGCCGATGTGCGGAACCTCTGGCAGCACCGACTGGGCGGCTTCGATGCCGGCGATATTGGGCGGGTTGTGCAACGGTGCGAGGTGCTGGACCTCTTTGATGGCATCCAGAACGTCTTCGTCAATCTGCACCGAGCAGGTAAATCGCTCGCCGCCATGGACAACGCGGTGGCCGACAGCCGAAATCTCTTCAATCTTCTCCACCACCCCGTACTCTTTATCAGTGAGTATCTTGATGATCAAGTGAATGGCAACCCTGTGGTCAGGGCATTCGTACTCTTCCCGATAAGTCTCGCGGCCGGGCACTTCATGAATGATAAACGAATCGCCGATGGTGACGCGTTCCACCATACCCTTGGCGATGACCTGTTTCTTTTGCCAGTCGTAAAGCTGGTATTTCACAGAAGAACTACCGCAGTTCAAAGCCAGAATGTCCATGCAATTTCCTCCTGATAAGTCGCTCAGATTCGATATCCAGTTAAAGGGATTAATTACAAAAAGTGTTCTATCCGGTTGCGCCAGTCGAGCCGTATGAGAAGGTTCATCTCTGGTTTATCAGGGGGTTACGGCCCGAAAATGGGTTGTGAAAGGGTAATGGAAGGGACATCAAAATGCAAGGTTTTTATCTCTTTAGGACGGGATGTTTAGTCTGGACAGAGAAACAATGATGGTGTACAATCCCCGGCGAGTTAGAGGTTACTTATCTCAAAAACACATTAATCAGGAGGAATATCTCATGGCTTACACGATTACTGACGAATGCATTAACTGCGCTGCTTGTGTTGATTCTTGCCCTGTTGACGCTATCAGCGAAGAGGGCGACAAGCACACAATCGACGCTACGACCTGCACCGATTGCGCTGCCTGCGTTGATACTTGCCCGGTTGACGCTATTCAACAGGTTTAAGTTTTTCCGTTCTCGCAACGGTAATTGAACGAAAAAAACGCTGCATCCGTTTGGATGCAGCGTTTTTTTATGTGTGCTCTGTGAACTGCGGTGGTTAACCTCCAGGCTTCGAAGTCACTACTTCTGCTTTAATGTTGTCGAGGCCTTCAGGGAGATTACGGAACACGATCGTGAAGGGAATGGACGCCCCTGCGGCGACATTCATGTTGGACAGGCTGTCGCCGAACTGGTTGTTCATCGCCGTTTCCAGGGTTTCAAACGGCTCTTCCTGGAGCGTGCCAGTAGCCAGGGGGTTGCCGCAGTAGACCGTTTGTTGAAACAGGGTGTTCCCCTGGGCATCCAGCAGGATCCCTTTGATGGTGATTGCGGAGCGTGCTGTGGAGAAGTTGTTAACGGCTGTTCCTTGCACAACCAGTAATTGTCCAGCTGTCCGGTTGTTGACATAGCTGGTGCCGGAGATGTTGATGCCGATTTTATGCTCCTGAACCGCTGGCTGGGAGCCGCCGGTGAACCGTTCAATGATGCGATTGATGTCAAGGCCGCCATCCTGCATATAGAAGTAACCGGCGGCTCCGCCCAAGGTGAGCAGAAGCAGGATCAACAGCAGCAGGATCCTGGCGAGCGGGCCTTTCTTGCGCTTGACCGGTGGTGCCGGCAACGGCTCATCGGTCATGCCGTCGTCGAAGCTTTCTTGTGACTTCGGTGGCGGCGGAACATCCAGCGACGGTTCTTCCGTCTCCAGAGTCGCTCCCGCAAAATCGCTGCCGGAATCGAAGCTGCCAGCTGAGTCCCCGTCATCCTGCGTCAGGTCAATTTCGCCGAACTGCAGATCGTTTGCGCCGTCAGTGTCATCGTCGCCAAGGGCGGGTGCGGCGGTTTCTGTCTCAAAGGCGGGCTCGTCGAAATCAAATGCGTCTTCGTCATCGGAGGAGTCATCTCCCCACTGCTCGCTGGTGGGTTCCTCCTCGGAAGATGGGGCGGTGTCCAGGGCCGGGGCATCATCAAAGGCGAAGGCGTCGTCATCTCCGTCCACCTCAAATGTGTCGTCGGCCGCGGCGGAGTCCTCCTCTTGAAGGGTAGGCGTATCAAGCTCGGGCTCATCAAAAGCAAATTCTTTCGAAGCTTCTTCGGTCGCATCGGCTTCATCACCGAAGCTGAACTCACCTGAGTTGTCGTCCAGAGAGGTGCTGCCCTCGTCGAGAGCAAATTCGTCGGCAGTGTCCGGGGTCTCGTCAAAGGCGAACCCGTCGGAGCTTTCCGCCACGGCATCGCTGCCTTCGTCAAGGACAAACTCATCGGCAGTGTCCGGGGCTTCACCAAAGGCGAACTCGTCGGCACTTTCGGCAGAGGCATCGCTGCCCTCGTCAAGAGCAAATTCGTCGGCTGTATCCGGAGTTTCGTCAAGGGCGAACTCGTCGTCACCCTCATCGGTGGCATCGCTACCCGCGTCAAAAGCGAACTCGTCAGAAGCGTCGGCAGACATGTCAACAGCGACTTCTTCCGGGCTGGCATCGTCGCTATCCGGAGAGAACTCCTCCGTTGACTCGTCGCTATCAACGGCGACCTCGTCATCAGCGTCGCTTTCTGCCTCCGGGGGCGCGAATGAGAATTCATCCGCCAGCTCTCCCTCGCCCTTTGCCGTTGTCGCCATCTCCTGCTCAAGGCCACTGAAGTCGAGTTCAACTTCCCTGGTCGACGGTTCTTCGTCCATGGCCGGAGCCTCTGCAGATAGCGTAGTCTCCTCCTGGGGGGCCTCATCGTCGGAGAAGGTCGTCTCTGCCGGCGGGGCCAGCGGAACCGCCTCCATATTCATGGCATCAAAATCGATGCTCTCGTCCATCGGTTCTGAGGCCGGTGGTTCCTCAGAAGGTTCGGAAACTGGCGCGTCCTCCGTGGGTTCGGGTGTCGACGTTTCTTCGGAGGGCTCAGGTGCTGAAACGTCTTCTGTCGCTGCGGCAACCGGCTGTTCTTCCACCGGGGCGGGCACTTCTTCTGCCGGCTCAGGTTCAGGTGGCATCACGGTAAAGACGTGCTTGCATTTGGAACAACGAACTTTGGTGCCGGTCGATTTCAGCTTCTCATCGGCGAGACGGAAGCGGGTGCTGCATTCTTCGCACTGAATAATCATTCAGTTTCTCCCTCAGTCTGTTTCAACCAGGAAAATATCAGAAAGGTTGCGGTAGCGTTCGTCCCAGTCCAGACCGTAGCCGACAATGAAGCCGTCATCCATTGAAAAGCCGGTGTAGTCGACCCGGACGTCGGTGATGCGGGCTTCTTGTTTGTCAACTAGCGTGCAGACCCGCAGGCTGGCTGGTTCACGCTGCCATAGCTTTTCGCAGAGAGCCTCCAGAGTCTGGCCGCTGTCAACGATGTCTTCAACAATCAGAACATCCTGCCCCTTGATCGACATTTCGAGGTCTTTGCGGAATTCAATGATTCCGGAGGAGCGGGTTTCCGAGCCGTAGCTGGCAATCCGCATAAAGTCCACGACAACCGGTGTCTGAACGGCGCGGATCAGGTCGGCAACGAACAGGAAAGACCCCTTGAGAACACCAACCATGAGAATCTGCCGGCCCTGGTAGTCGTGATCGATCTGCCGGGCCAGTTCGGCAATGCGGGCCGCGATCTGCTCGCGGGAGTAAAGGATTGTCATGGGAGGGTTATTCATGCGTCTTCCTATGCCTGGATTCAAGCGAACATTCTATAGCAAAGCACTTGTTTTGTGTCAATTTTTTCGCCGGTGTGACTCTTTTGTCAAGGAGAAGGTCGGGTGTGATATAATTCGACGAATAAACCCTCGTCTCTGTTCGTTTCCGGGAGGTTCATCTGTCGTGATTAAAATAAAGGTGCTGATTGTTGTTTGCTGTACAATTTTGACTGCCGGCTTGGTCCATGCGGCACCGAAACTGGTGGTCGATCAGGTCAATTATGATTTCGGATCGGTGTCCCAGGGGGAAAGAGTCCTGCATACCTTCAAATTTACGAATGCCGGCGACGAGCCGTTGTTGATCAGCAAGGTTCGGAGCTCCTGCGGTTGTACGGCGGCACTACTCTCCGCGAAACACCTGGACCCAGGCGAACAGGGGGAGTTGCAGGCTAATTTCGACAGCGCCCGCTTTCGCGGCAGTGTCAGCAAGAAAATCTACCTCTATTCCAATGATCCGCTGGTGCCGGTAAAGCCGTTGCAGATCAAGGGCCAGGTCCTTGAGCTGTTCAACCTGTCGCCGCGACAAGTGAACTTCGGCGCGGTCGAGGCGGGAGAAACCTTCGAGCAGCAGGTGACTTTGAAGAACCAGACCGAGGAGCCGTTGCTGATTGCTGCGGTTGAGACCACAACTCCGCAGCTGCGGGCCCATTTTGACGAACAGCTGCCGGCGGGCGGAGCCAGTGAGGTGCGCGTTGCGCTGAAGGTGAAGCCGGGCCAGAAACGGTTCAGCGGGTATGTGATCTTCAAGATTCAGGGGGAACGTATGTACGACCTACGCTTGCCGGTGTACGCCACGATTAACTGAGCGTCAGGCGATTCTTTGCTATAATCCTAAAGCAGTGAATTCAGTGTTGGCAGGAATTACATATCACGGGAGATTCCATGGAACCGAATCTGGTGTCGCCGTCACAACGGCGCAATTTTCTTATGATCATGCTGGGGGGCGTCGGATCCCTGCTGGCGGTTGCTGCAGGTTGGCCGCTGGTGCGTTTTCTGATGCCGTCGGATACGGGCGATGCTGCCAGCCAAGTGGCGATTGACCGGACGCTGGTTACACCCGGTACGGCACATCTGTTTCAGTTTCAGGGCCGGCCGGCGGTGGTTCTGCAAACTGCTCCGGGTGAGTTCGTGGCGTTGTCGGCTGTCTGTACCCATCTGGGATGCATCGTCCAGTGGCAGGAGGAGGAATCGCAATTCCTCTGCCCTTGTCATGCTGGACGGTTTTCTACCGATGGCTCGGTGATCAGCGGACCGCCGCCCAAGCCTCTTGAAATTTTACCCGTTACTCTGGATGGCGACCAGGTTCTGGTCGGTTAGGAGATACCGATGTCACCATTGAAAATGCTGGTCGATTTTCTGGATGTGCGGTTGGGGGTGCGGGACATTTTCGCCAAAGAGGTGAGCGGTTACCTGCTGCCACGCCGGGTGAATGCCTGGTACACTCTTGGTGCCGTTCTGTTGACCCTGTTCGGACTGCAGATTTTTACCGGGATTCTGCTGCTGGTTTACTATGTGCCGCACGCCGATCTGGCGTTTGCCAGTGTACAGGCCATTGTCAATGATGTGCCCTTCGGTTGGCTGATCCGCATGCTGCATGCCGTTGGCGCCAATGTCATCGTCATCGCCCTGCTGCTGCATATGCTGTCGGTACTTTTTATGGCTGCCTACAAGGGCCGGCGGGAGTTTACCTGGCTGTCCGGTTTTGTCTTGTTCAACCTGACCATGGGGCTCTGCCTGACCGGCTACCTGCTGCCCTGGAGTCAGCTCTCCTTCTGGGCGACGACAGTGGCCACCGACACTCCGGGAGCCATCCCTGTGGTCGGTGATTTTCTGGTGGAGTTCCTGCGCGGCGGTGCGACTGTCGGCAACCAGACCCTGGGGCGTTTCTTCGCCTTGCACGTGGTGGGTATGCCGCTGATCCTGCTCGGCCTGATCGGGTTTCACCTGTTCTGCGTCAAGCGGCGCGGGATCTCCACGCCGCCCTTCGGTGAGGACTACCTCGCTGATGAATTGCTGCCGTTCTTCGAACATGAAGAGCACCCCGCTGGCATCCCCTTCTTTCCGAACTACGTAGTCAAAGATGCGGCAGTCATCTGTTTCTTCCTGGCCTTTTTGCTGGCGATTATTTTCTATTTGCCTGGGCTCTTCTTCCCACCGTCGGCATTTGAACCGGCCGATCCGTTTGTAACACCGCCGGGGATCAAGCCGGAATGGTATTTCCTCTGGGCCTACCAGACACTCAAGATCTTCCCGAGCGAGATTATCGGCCTCGGTGTGCAGGGCGCATTCATGACCTTCCTCGCCCTGCTGCCTTTCATTGACCGGGGACGGGAGCGGCGACCGGCCAAGCGACCTGTGTTCGTGACCTGCTACGTACTCGGTATCCTTCTGTTCGTGGCCATTTCCATCTGGGGGCATTACTCATGATACGGCAAACGATCCTGTGTTGTGGTTTCCTCGTGGTCCTGGTCTGCGGCCTGCTGGTTTCACCGGCAGCTGCCCAGCAGGACGAAACCGTTTGCATCCAATGCCACGGCGGCCTGCCGGACGCGCTGGGGGTGCCGGTCGGGGAATGGCGGCAGAGCCTGCATGCCGACAACGGCATCTCCTGCCATGATTGTCATGGTGGTGATCCGACCGATTTCGCCATGGCGATGAGTCCCGAACGCGGTTTCCTCGGTGCGCCGGATTATACGGCTGTACCGGAGTTTTGCGGGCGCTGTCACGTTGGTGTACTTGGTGACTACCAGGAGAGTGCCCACGGCCAGGCGCTGCAGGCGGGTGGCGCCCAGTGCGTGATGTGTCACGGCAACCATGCTGTGCAGAAGGCGAGCCTCGACCTGATCAATCCGGAGAGCTGCGCGCGCTGCCACGATTACGAACGGGCCGACAAGATCAAAGGTATCCTGGCTGACACCGATGGCAAGATCATCGCTATGGAAGAAGAGTTGGCTCGCCTTGGCAAACTCGGTATGGCTGTGGAGGCCTTTGAAGGGCAGCTGTTCGACCTGCGCAACCGGTTCCATCGTGCTTTTCATACGGTCAAAGAGGCGCGTGTCCGTGAACAGACCGGAGAAGTCCTGGCGGGCCTTGAGACGCTGCGAGCCGGGGTGGATGAAATCGATGCTGGCCTAGGACAGCGTAAGCTGTGGGGCGGTGTTGCGATCGCCCTGCTGGTTCTGGCCGGCATCCTGTTCTTGCAGATGCGCAAGACGTATGAAGAGGACGAAAAAGGGTGAGGTACAGGGCAGCGTCCTGCTTGAATTGGCGTTGCAAACGATTTGGAGATAGGGTATAACACTTGCCTCGTGTGCGCGATTAGCTCAGCTGGATAGAGCGCTGCCCTCCGGAGGCAGAGGTCATAGGTTCGAATCCTATATCGCGCGCCAATAAAATCAAAGGGTTAGCTGCTTTTCGCGGCTAACCCTTTTTTGTTCTGTGCCTGAGGAGTGGTGTTATAATAACTTCCCGAGTCCGAATAGAAAAAAACATGCTCCACAGTAGGCGATTTTCAATGATTGAAGAATTCAAAACAGCCGCTCGACAGGGTCGTATCGAAATCTATCTGCAGGCTTGTTTTGTTGGTGAGGATCTGCAGCTGATTATCGCCGGTGGCGACCGGCCGCATATCGGTGCCGTGGCTGTCAGCATCTGTCCGCCAGGTCTCAAAAATTCCGAAGCGCAGGAGATGACGACATCTGTCGTGACCGTGCCCGGCCATAAGGAAGATCAGCTGGCCCGGGAGGCGGCCCACCAGGTTGCCGTCGCAATCGGTCGGACCGTGAGCGTCAGCTGCGGGATTCACCTGGAGCAGATTTCGAAACAGGAAATTCAGGTTGTGCAGGAGTTGGTTCGTACTCTGGTTGATGAACTGGTCGTTCACCTCAAGGCAAACTCCCCGTAAAAATATTATCGTGCTTGTCCGGCAATCACTGCCTGCCCGGCAATCACTGCCTGCCCGAGCGCCAGCCCACCATCGTTGGGCGGCACCAGCGCGTGGGTCAGGACCTTGAAGTCATCGGCTTGTAACTTCTGACAGGCGTGCTCGGTCAGGAAGCGATTCTGAAAGACACCTCCGGAAAGCACCACCCGGTCGATGCCAGTTTGTTCGCGCAGCCTGTGGCAGACGTCGGCGATCATCGCGGCGAGGGTGATGTGAAAGCGACCGCTGATCCGGCCGACAGGCACGCCGTGCTGAATCTCGTCGACCAGGGCTGAGATCAGCAATTTCGGGTCGAAAACCAGCATCTCTTCGTCCTGCTGCAGGGTATAAGGGTAGAGCACAAAGTCGAGATTTGGAGCAATCGCCATCTCTAACTCCAGCGCCGCTTGTCCCTCGTAGTTGACCTGGCTGCGTAGCCCGGTCAGGGCGGCGACGGCGTCGAACAGGCGGCCGCAGCTGCTGGTCAAAGGACTGTTGATGCCCTTGTCGATCATCTGCCGCAGCAGTTTAAACTCGTGGGACGGGATTTCGGCCAGCAGTGGTATGTCAGGCAGCTCTTCACCGTACACTTGAGTAAGCAGGCTGATTGCCATGCGGTAGGGTTGCCGGGTGGCAGCGTCGCCGCCCGGCATCGGCAGGTAAGCGAAGTGGCCGAGGCGCTGGAACTGCATCAGGTCGCCGAGCAGGAACTCTCCGCCCCAGATGTGGCCATCCACACCATAGCCGATGCCGTCGAAGATCATGCCGAGGCAGGGCTCGGTCTCGCCATGTTCCGCCATGCAGCTGGCCAGATGGGCGTGATGGTGCTGGACGGCGACTGTCGGCAGTGACTCCTGCTCCAGAGCGTATTGGCTGGAGAGATAGTCGGGGTGCAGATCGTGGGCGATAACCTGCGGTTGCCATTCGAGAATTTTTTGCAGGTGGGTGATGCCCTGTTCGAAAGAGCTGTAGACGTCGAGGTTCTTCAGATCACCGACATGATGGCTTAAGAACGCCCGGTCCTGGCGGGTCATGCAGAAGGTGTTCTTCAACTCGGCGCCGACCGCGAGGACATTTCGCTGCGAGGTGGGTAGGGCGATGCCGCGTGGTACATAACCACGGGAGCGACGCAACAGCATCGGCTGGCCCGCCATGATGCGTACGATCGAGTCGTCGGTGCGGGTGTAAATCTCGCGGTTGTGGGTGAGATAATCGTCGGCGATGCCGTTGAGGCGTTCGCAGGCGTCGCGGTCCTGGTAGGCGATCGGTTCATCGGTCAGATTGCCACTGGTCATGACCAGGGCGGAAAAGTGCTGCTCCAGCAGGAGATAGTGCAGCGGGGTGTAGGGCAGCATGACGCCGAAATAGCGGTTGCGCGGCGCCACCAGCGGAGAGATTGCGTGCGCATCCCGCTGCACTAGCAGTACAATCGGACGTTCGGTGCTGCTGAGCAGATGTTCCTCGGCTTTGCTGATCTGGGCATACTGTCTGATCTGATCAAGGTCGCGGCTCATCAGCGCGAACGGTTTTTCGTCGCGAGCCTTGCGGCGGCGCAGTTCGGCCACCGCGTCATTGTTGCAGGCGTCGACTGCCAGGTGGTAGCCGCCCAGCCCCTTGATCGCCAGGATCTGTCCCTGCCGCAGCAGGGTGATCGCGGTGTCCAGCGGCGTGGTGGAAGGGTGCGGCGTGCCGTCAGCCTGAAGTAGCTGCAGCTGTGGTCCGCACTGCGGGCAGGCGTTCGGCTGGGCGTGAAAGCGGCGCGAAGCAGGGTCGTCGTACTCGGCCTGGCAGCTAGGGCACATGGGGAAAGCCGCCATGGTCGTCTTCGGCCGGTCGTAGGGGATGCCGGTGACGATACTGTAACGTGGCCCGCAGTTGGTGCAGTTGATGAAGGGATAGCGATGGCGTGGGTCCTCAGGGTCGAACAGCTCCCGCAGACAGTCGTCGCAGACATAGGTGTCGGGGGCGATCTGTGCGGTGTGCTCCGCCTGCTTCTCGCTGTGCCGGATGGTGAAACCGCTGTCGCCGCAGACCGGAATGTCACTCTGCTGCAGGGAAGTGATCGACGCCAAGGGGGGGAGCCGGTGTTGCAGCCGGTCGAGGAAGTCAGCAAGCTGGAGTGGTGTGCCTTCCGCCTCAACCAGCACGCCGCGACTGTCATTGAAGACCCAGCCGGCGATGCCGCAGTCGAGCGCCTCCCGGTAGACGAAGGGCCGGAAGCCGACGCCCTGGACAATGCCCTCGATGCGGATTTGGGTACGCTGCGTCATGACATCCTCAGATCTTTAGCAGATGCGCGGCAGCTGCTCTCCCGCCAGCATATCGATGGCACGTCGACCGCCGATCGCCGTCTGCATGAACACCTTACCTCTCGATTCTCCTGTCACCTCGCCGATAATAACCGCCTCTTTGCCGTGGGGGTGACGCCGCATGATCTGCAGCGCTTCTTGCGCCGCATCGGTGGCCACCACGGCGAGCAGTTTGCCCTCGTTAGCAACGAACAGCGGGTCGAGGCCGAGGATTGCGCACACGCCCCGGACCGTGTCACGGATCGGCAGGGCCGTTTCCTGCAGGCTGATGTCGACTGCCGACTGCAGGGCGATCTCCTTGAGCGTGGTCGCAACACCGCCGCGGGTCGGGTCGCGCATGGCATGTACCCCTTCGCCCAGTCCTTTTAAAAGATCTGCGACCAGACCATTCAAGGCTGCGCTGTCGGTGCGGATGTCACTTTGCAGTTCCAAGCCTTCCCGGCTGGCAAGGATGGCCATACCGTGATCGCCGATGGTGCCGTTGATCAGAATCTTGTCGCCGACTTTGGCATTGTTGCCGCGCAGGTCGATGTCATGATCGAAGAAGCCGATTCCCGAAGTGTTGATGAAGATCTTGTCCGCCGTGCCGCGCGGCACCACCTTGGTGTCGCCAGTGACGATTTGGGCGTCGGCGCTCTCGGCCGCCTGCTTCATGCTGGTGAGGATGGTCCGCAGATCCTCCAGCGGCAAACCCTCTTCGAGAATCAGGCCGACGCTGATTGCCAGGGGCTGGGCGCCGCTCATGGCCAGGTCGTTGATCGTGCCGTTAATAGCCAGGTCGCCAATGTTGCCGCCCGGGAAGAAGATCGGGTCGACCACGTAAGAATCGGTGGTAAAGGCGAGCCGGCGGCCGTCATGCTCAAGCAGCGCGGAATCGTTCTGGTCGCGTGGGCCGATGCCGGAGAGGATCGGCACGATCAGGTTGTCGAGCAGTTGATGGCTGAGTTTGCCACCGCTGCCATGACCGAGGATGATGATGTTGTCTTTCATCGCGTTTGACTCGTCTGCGGGGGAAGAAAAAGTTGCGACGGCTCCAGGCTTCAGGTGCCGTACTTGTGCTCTGCGGCGCAGGTCCCTTCGCTCGACACCATGCAGGCGCCGACCGGGGATTCCGGGGTGCAGGTCGTGCCGAACAGCGGACAGTCGCGTGGGGCCAGCTTGCCCTTGAGGATATCGCCGCAACGGCAGCCCACCGGCTCTCGGGCATCCTCGACCGCCACGTCGAAGCGACGGGCTGCGTCAAAAAAGGCAAAGGTGTCGCGAATGCGCAGGCCGCTGCCCGGGATGACGCCGATGCCACGCCAGATAGCGTCGCACGGCTCGAAGACCTCGTCGATGATCTGCCTGGCTTTGCGGTTGCCGTCTGCTGTGACGAAGCGACGGTACTGGTTTTCCACCCGGGCCTCGCCGGCGGTAACCTGTCGAACCAGCATTTCGACTCCTTGCAGAATGTCGAGCGGCTCGAAGCCGGTGACCACGCAGGCGACCTGGTATTTTTCTGCCAGAGGGAGGTAGGCGTCCGCACCGATAATCGCGCTGACGTGCGCCGGGCAGATGTAGCCGTCAACCTGTAGCTCAGGATCGGCCGTGAGGGCTTCCATCGGCGCAGGCATGGTCTTGTGAGCACTGAGCACCGAGAAGTTGTCCAGTGACTGTTTGCTGGCGTGCAGGATGGCACCGGCGACAGTCGGCGTGGTGGTCTCAAAGCCGACTCCGAGGAAAACAATCTGTCGCTGCGGGTTGTTTTGCGCCAAAGCCACGGCATCGAGCGGCGAGTAGACGATGCGGATGTCGCCGCCGCCGCGGGCCTTCTCTTCTAGCAGGCTGCTGCTGGAGCCGGGCACACGCATCATGTCGCCGAAGGTGGCGATGATGGTTCCAGTCTGGCGGCTCAAGGCGACAGCATGATCGACATAGCCGATCGGCGTGACGCAAACCGGGCAGCCGGGTCCGGAGACCAGCCGGACATTCTCCGGCAGCAGGGAACGGATGCCATGCTGATGGATTGCCATGGTGTGTGTGCCACAGACCTCCATCAGGGTGAGCGGCCGGGGAGCATTGGCAACCCTGTCACGGATGCGTTGCACCAGCTGGCGGGCGACCGTCGGGTCACGAAAATCAGCGGCGTGGATCACGCGATCTCTCCCCCGTCGTCGAGGACTTCACGGAATAACTGCAGAGTGGCTTCCGCTTCGGCCGGGTCGAGCTTGGCGATGGCAAAGCCGGCGTGGATCAACACGAAATCATCCACGGCGACATCGTCAAGCATCATCAGGCTGGCTTCGCGGGTGACACCATCAATCTCACAGATGGCAACCTCGTCTTCAATTTTGCGGACCTGCATCGGAACAGCAAGGCACACGGTCGGATCCTTCCCTTAGGCGGTTGCCTGACGAAGCCAGTCGTACCAGCTGTCGAGGCCTTCGCCTGAGTTGCATGACAATTCGAAAATCCGGATGTCCGGGTTGACCTGTTGGGCATAGGTGCGGCACTGCTCCAGATTGAAGTCGAGGTAGGGCAGCAGGTCGATCTTGTTGATCAGCATGATGTCGGCAGCACGGAACATGTGCGGATATTTCTGTGGCTTGTCTTCGCCCTCGGTGACCGAAAGGATCACAACCTTGTGCTGTTCCCCCAGATCGAACTCGGCCGGACAGACCAGGTTGCCGACATTCTCAATCATCAGGATGTCGGCGGCGTCAAGATCGAATCCTTCGACGCCGTGGCCGACCATGTGCGCGTCCAGATGGCAACCGGCACCGGTGTTGATCTGCTTGACCGGGGCGCCCGTGGCGGCAATGCGATTGGCGTCATTGGCGGTCTGCTGGTCACCCTCCAGAACGGCAAAACAGAGCTCGGTTTTGAGGTCGCTGATGGTTTTCTCCAGCAAGGAGGTCTTGCCGGAGCCGGGCGAACTGACCAGATTGAGAACGAATACGCCCCTTTCAGCGAACAGAGCCCGGTTCAGACCGGCCAGACGGTTGTTCTTGGCCAGAAGATCTTCCTCGACCCGCAGGGTCTTCGGCCCGGGGTCATGCTCATGATCATGATGGTGGTGATTGATTTCACCGCAACCGCATTCAATGCACATCGCTACTCAACCTCCATTTCGGTCATTTGTAATTCTTTGCCTTTGGTGAAGTCGAGCATGAAGCTGCCGCACTGCGGGCATTCAAGTGTGTAGTTGTCGGCCGGGAACTCCTGCTGACAGTCACGACAGCGCATTGCACCCGGGATCCGGTTGATAATCAGACGGCTACCTTCGAGCAGGGTGCCGCGCACAACCGCCTCAAAGCAGAATTCGACTGCTTCGGCAACCACGCCGGACAGTTCGCCGATGTCGACCGAAACGGACAAGACTTTGTTGTGTCCTCCCGTGCGGGCATGTTCCTCTGCAATTTCGACCAGACTGCGGGTGATCCCGACTTCATGCATCGGTGTGTCTTTCTTGTTTCAAAGGGGTCACTGGCGACTGTGCCCTGAAACCGGTGTTGATGATGAATGAAATGTTTTTTTTGTTGTCTGCCCCTAATGTTATCAAAAAACACCACCGAACCTTGAGAAAAAATCAAGCATCCGGCCAGGAGCGTGGCAAATAGCCAGCAGGACATCAGGTCTCTGTCTTGTGATGGTTTCATTTCGTAATGACAATAAATGGCGTGCAACTTGCAATTTCCTTGGTCCAGTGTCTGCGGAGACCGTCGCTGTTGCGCCCCGTTTCTGATCAAGAGTGCCCCAGGATAGCGCGTAAAATGTTATCCAAAACTCCCTGCTCGTGGTGGGCGATGTTGGCCGTTGGCTGACAGCAGAGTCAGGGTATCCGGGCCTTCAGGAGGCAGTCGACAGATTGGCTCCGGGGTCGGGGCCTGGATACTTTATCTTTTTTGTCGAAGATGTGCCGCAGGCTATCCTGATTGATAAGGTGATAATAAGCCGGGAACCGGGCAGCATTGTCTGCCTGTCGCTTGTCGAAATGATCCGATGCCCGACAATGAGTGTGTAATTTTTACCCACAGCGTCAACCGTGGTCTGGTATTGCGGTGGCGGAAGCGATGAGACAATTGCCGCAGATGGTGTCATTCGACACGCCATAAATAGGCAGAACTGAAAAAGGTGGTTCGACGTGAATACTGCAATCAGCTATAATGACAACTACGCATTCAAGACGAAGAAACTCGTGCATCATTTGACGTTGCGGGAGCAGATCCTGGACACGATCCGCAAGCAAATCCTCCGGGGCAAGCTCAAGCCGGGGGAACGGGTCGCGGAGCCGGAACTGGCAGAGCAGTTCGGGATCAGCAGGACGCCGATTCGGGAAGCCTTCCGCCAGTTGGAGTCAGAAGGGTATCTGACCGTCGTGCCACGCCGGGGCGCGGTTGTGGCCTCCCTGTCTGACCGGGATGTGCAGGAATTTTACGCCATCAGGAGTGTTCTTGAGGGCTATGCCGCTGAACTGGCTGCTGGACACCTTTCTGAGAAGGATCTGGCCCGGTTGGATACGATCAACCAGAAGCTCAAGCGTTCGGCACAAACAGGGAATGGCAAAGCCTTTTGTCAGGCTTACGACGAGTTCCACGCCACCTTCCTGAAAGCTTCGGACAACAGCAAGTTGTTTGAATTGATCCAGCAGTTGGGCATGAAATTCAGCAGCTCGCGCATTGCCGCGCTGATCGAAAGCGGGCAGATGGCCTTTCCCGAGGTTGATTACGACGATGTCCTGGAAGCATTTCGTCGTCAGGACGGTAAGACGGCCAAGTCGCTGGTCAAACAGTCGGCGGCAACGGTCGGCACGATGTTGCGGAAGAGTTTGGCACCCAGGCAGGTCGATTGAACTGATCTGTTCGTTGGCCTGCGGGGTTGATTTCACTTTAATTTCGGGTGGAGTTGCACTATGCATATGGCCGACGCTTTACTGAGTCCTCAGGTGGGTGGGGTTTTCTGGGTGGCTGCTGCAGGCACCATTGCGGTTTGCTCTCGCAAGCTTAAAAGCGACCCTGATGACAGTCGAATCCCCTTGATGGGGGTGCTCGGCGCCTTTGTGTTTGCGGCGCAAATGATTAATTTTACAATCCCCGCCACCGGTTCCAGCGGCCACCTTGGCGGCGGACTCCTGCTGGCGGCCCTGCTTGGGCCTTCGGCCGCTTTCCTGACGATCGCTTCGGTGCTGGTCGTCCAGGCCCTCTTCTTTGCCGATGGCGGTCTTCTGGCGCTCGGCTGTAATATTTTCAATCTGGGCTTTTTCCCCGCCTTTCTCGCTTATCCGTTTATTTTTAAGCCACTCACTGGAACCCGGCCCAGTCGCAAGCGCCTGTTCTGGGCCAGCCTGCTCGCGGCCCTGGTCGCTTTGCAACTCGGCTCACTGGGGGTTGTGGCGCAAACCAGCTGGTCTGGCATCGCGGCGCTGCCGTTCACCTCGTTCCTGCTGGTGATGCAGCCGATCCACCTGGCGATCGGCCTGGTGGAAGGGCTGGTGACGGCCGTGGTGGTCGGTCTGATCTGGAACGGTCAACCGGAGTTGCTGCGTTTGTCGACGGCCCGCTCTGCCGCACCTGTTGCCGGGCGGCGCAAGCTGGTGGTCGCGCTACTGAGTGTGGCAGTCCTGGTCGGCGGCGTTTTCTCCTGGTATGCCTCGGCGCAGCCTGACGGCCTGGAGTGGTCGATTCAGCAAGTCACCGGTCAGGAAGAGCTGGCGCACTCACAGCCGCCGGTCCATGGTCTGCTGGCGGCTCTGCAGGAGAAACTGGCGTTTCTGCCTGATTACGGTTTTGCAGATCTTTCTGAGATGGAGGACGGTTCCTTGCAGTCTCGCAGCGGGACCAGCCTGTCAGGCATCTTGGGCGCCGGTCTGACTCTGCTGCTGGCCCTTCTGTTCGGTCTGGCTGCCAGGAAACGGCCACATCGTTCCTGATCGATTGACTTCTTGACGGGGGATCTGGTGGCTGGAACCGAGAGCCGTCTGTTCGACATCACATTTCTGGACATGCTTGCCTGCCAGGAGAGCCCCGTGCATCGCTTGGATGCGCGGGCCAAGGTGCTGACCACCTTCATCTTTGTGGTCGTGGTGGCCTCCTTTGACAAGTACGCGGTGGTGTCGCTGTTGCCCCTGTTCCTGTTCCCGCTGGTTCTGGTTGTGCAGGCGCGTCTGCCGTACGGCTTTCTCGGGAAACGACTGCTGTTGGTGGCGCCCTTTGCACTGATGGTCGGCGCTTTCAACCCCCTGCTCGATCAACAGACGCAGCTGCTGCTCGGCACCTTTGCGGTGACGGGTGGCTGGCTCTCCTTCCTGTCCATTCTGCTACGGTTTACCCTGACGGTCGGCATGGCTCTGGTGTTGATTGCCGTCACCAGCTTCCCCGGGATCTGCAACGCCATCGACAAGCTCGGTGCGCCGCGGGTGTTCGCGTTGCAGCTGCTTTTCCTGTATCGTTACATTTTCGTATTGGGCGAGGAGGCCCGGCGGATGGTGCGCGCTCGCAGCTTACGCTCCTTCCATGGCCGCGGCAATGGGCTGAAGGTGTATGGCGCTCTCTTGACGCAGCTGCTGTGGCGAACCATTGAGCGCGCCCAACGGGTCCACAAGGCGATGCTCAGCCGCGGTTTTGTCGGCACGGTTCCCTTGTTGCAGATGAAACGGTTTACCTGGCAGGATGGGGCCTTTGTCGGCTTGTGGTGCGGTTTCTTTATTGCCGTGCGGATTTTGTCCGGTTCGGCTGAATTACAGGTCTGGGTTGCGGAGCTTTTGAAATGAGTCACCATCTGGTTGAAGTGAATGAGTTGCGCTACACCTACCCGGACGGCACCCAGGCCCTTGCCGGGGTCGATTTCCGCATCACGCACGGCGAAGCTGTGGCGATTGTCGGAGCGAACGGGGCGGGCAAGTCGACTCTGCTACAACACCTGAACGGGTATCTCTGGCCTTCGTCTGGGCAGGTTCGGGTCGGTGACTATGCGTTGACCAAACAGAACCTGCAGGATGCCCGCCGCAGTGTCGGCATGGTGTTCCAGGATCCGGATGACCAGCTGTTTATGCCGACAGTGCGCGAAGATGTTGCCTTCGGGCCGTTGAACCTGGGGTTGTCGGAAGAGGACGCGTTGCAGCGGGTCACCACCGCACTTCGCCAGGTGGGGGCGCTGCACCTGCAGGATCGCCCGCCGCACCGGTTGTCCAGCGGCGAGAAACGGGCTGTGGCGATCGCCACAGTGTTGGCGATGTCGCCCGATGTGCTGGTCCTCGATGAACCGAGTACCGGCCTCGACCCGAAGAGCCGTCGCCAGCTGATCGACTGGCTGGCTGGTTACCGGCATACCAAGATCATTGCCAGCCATGACCTCGACCTGGTCCTTGACCTCTGCCAGCGTACGATTGTCCTGTCGGCAGGGAAGGTGCTGGCCGATGGTCCGACCCGGGAGGTCTTCCAGGATCAGAAACTGCTGGAGCAGAGTCGCCTGGAGAGGCCGCTGCGCCTGCAGGGGTGTCCGGTCTGTTCACTGGCGTCATCTTGATGGTTAAAGAGAAACAGATTACAGGAGCAAACAGTATGAAAAAACCGGTCGATATCTACACACAGATGAATCACATTCACAAGATGCTGAAAAAAGGAATCCTTGTGACGGCGCAACAAGGAGGGCAGGTGAACCCCATGACAATCTCCTGGGGGAACATCGGCATTGAATGGAACCGGCTGATTTTTACGACCTATATTCGGACCGGAAGGTATACCCACAAGCTGATAGAAGAAACCGGCGAGTTTACGGTGAATATTCCCATGACCGAAAACGTTGGAAAGATTCTCGGTTTTTGCGGTAGTAAGAGCGGTCGGGACGTTGATAAAATCAAGGAACTTGGGCTGACCCTGGAAGAGGGCCGTCAGGTGAAGGTTCCTGGGATCAAAGAGCTCCCCCTGACCCTGGAATGCAAAGTGATCTACCAGCAACTTCAGGATCCTGATGCGATGCCGGCTCAGTTCCGTGAAGAATTCTACCCCCAGAACGTTGCCAGCGATTACCATTCTGCCAACCAGGATTACCACACCATGTTCTTTGGGGAGATCGTGGACTGCTTTCTCATCGAGTAAAGAACCGAGTGCTTTTTCTCGTTGGATTGCGAGGCTTGCGAAAATTCTCTGATGACGTGGTTATGTGCGTGTGCCCGAAAAAAATAGTAACGGAATGATCAAAATTATCGCGACAATTCTGCTCAAAATGGTCGGTTGGCAGGTCTCTTTCTCTTTGCCAGCGCAGGACAAATACGTCCTGATCGGAGCTCCACATACCAGTAATTGGGATTTCCCGTTGACTCTCCTGGCGCTGTGGGCAAGCGGTTTGCGTTTTAGCTGGGTTGGGAAACATACCATGTTTAGGGGCCCATTGGGGCCGATCATGCGGGCGATCGGCGGCATCCCGGTTGACCGTTCGGGAAGTACCGGTTTCCTGAAAAAAGTCATTGAGCTTTTTGCGACCCGTGACAAGTTTGTGATGGCGATTGCGCCGGAAGGGACGCGCAGCCTGACCAAGAAATGGAAGGCGGGGTTTTACCATGTTGCCCGGGCGACGGGTGTGCCGATTGCTCTCGGATATATCGACTACCCGCGCAAGCGGGTTGGAGTAGAGCGTATGTTTGAACCGAGTGGCGACGTAGAGGCTGATTTTGAAATTCTGAGAGAGTATTACCAGGATAAAATAGGTAAACTGCCGGAGAAACAAGGACCGGTCAGGATCTAGAGTGTCCCGAACGATTTAAAAAAACAAGTGACCGCACGTTGAACTTGCAGGCATTGTGTGAGACGTGTCGATATAAAAACATAGGCAGATGGTTCTTGTCCTGGCAGGGGACGTTTTCCTGAAAATTTGGTAAAGGTTTTGTCGGAGAAGGCTTGCCGGTAGGTCGTGGCAACGAAAAAGCGAAGGAGAACGTATGGCAGTTCGGGATGCACTCAAACTTCTTAAATTCAACAAGACTTACAAAATGACCTGGGAGGTTGTCTGGGCACAGGTGAAAACGCCGCCTTCAGCTCGATCAGAGGTGATTACTCACTTATGTTTTATTGGGACTTTGATATATGCAATGCGCTACCAGGTGGGTTTGAATGTTGGCATGAGTGATTCTTTTGCAAAAACACAGGCGGTGCTGGCGATCGGTAAGGCGGGTTACGACAAAGAGATGGAAGATGTGATCTACGCGGTTTTTTCCGTTGAAGCGGATGATGCGTCCAAGGAGTATGTTTCCGGTTTGTATGCCGCCATCAATCAGATGATCAAATCCGTAAAGACCGGTGCCTGCGAAGAAGATCAGGCGGCCGGAATCATTCAGGATCTTCGGGCTCAGTATGAACGCTTATGTGCTTCTACCAAACCAGGCTAGATTCAACAGTTTAACTCCCTCGACAACCTCTTCTTCAGACAAACCACCAAAACCAAGCAAAACCAGGCTTTTAACCGGGGTTACGTCCCCGGACGCCGCCTTTTTTTTCTTGCTCGCCCAAGCAAAGATATCCTCCGCATGACAGGCTCCGGACACAAGAAGCAAAAGAAGGGCGCCCGACCTCCTTGCCCGCCTTTCAGGCGGGTTCCCTCCGCAGAAAAGATGAACGACGGCAGGACAAAAACTCGGCTTCGACTCAGACAGTTTGTCCTACTTTTTCGGCATTAATCCTTTCGGCTCCGGCTGCGTCGCAACGGGACGAAATTCAAAACCTAAAACTGAATTGAGGGGTATCTCTGTGCCGTTTTCATATAAGTCAGGATCAGTAGGAATTATGTGTTTCTGCGGATCAAGTTTATTTAAATCAATGCGAGAGGATAAATAGTAAACCAGAGGTCTGGGTTATAACTGACGGTTCTCTTCTCCAGAAGTCTTTGCAATATACAAAGTCTTGAGAAAAGGTCGTTCGACCTTTAATTTGAAACTCAATACCCATGTGCCTCGTCATGATCACTGGGTTTTTATAACCTTGCTAACAAAGGGTGAGGTCATCGCATGGACCAATGCGCCATAGTTTAGTTGGAACGCCACTTCTGAGCCGACCGGCAGTTTGCAGCTGTTGGACACGACAATGAGGTGGTCGCTGCTGGCCCCCATAATCTCGATTCCAGCAGGAGGGATTAGGCCGTGTGGATCGGTGTCCTGACGTCCTATGGCAAGGATCGATTGCGCGACTAGACCCCGATCGATAACAGGGGATGCCTCTCCGAATGCAGTTTGTGCG
Organism: Desulfuromonadales bacterium; assembly: GCA_030145205.1. GTDB lineage: Bacteria > Desulfobacterota > Desulfuromonadia > Desulfuromonadales > BM103 > JAQYVZ01. The sequence goes on from JAQYVZ010000024.1 coordinate 53,949, forward strand.
ATTGTGCCCGATGGTTGTGATGGTTTGACCTTCGTTTCGATTACTTCGGCGACAAGCGTAAAGGCGTCGGTAAAGAGGTCGTTGATCGGTTGGCGATGGAGTGTTTCACAACCGAGCAGGATCGCCTCACCCAGGCGGAGGTCGTTGATCCTTCCTGTCTCTGCACCACTCAGGGCCCATTCCAAATTAGCAGAGTTTCCGCCCGATATAATCTCCAGCTTCAGATCGAATGTCGTCTCAATTAAATCCGCGAGAGCGGAGAGCTCGGCCATGTTCCTGGTGTCTGGAGAGACTCCGCATCGGCAGGCAAGGTTGGTGCCGATCCCTTTAAGCACAATATTAGGCAAACTCAGCGTCTCACGTACGGTTTCTATCAGGTCGTCTGGCATGACCCCCTCACGAAGGTCTCCCAGTTCGACCATGAGGACAACCCCGTGTGTACGATGGATCTTTTGCGCTGCCCGTGAGAGTCGTCTGATGACCTCGATTTCAGTGTTTAAACTCACATCCGTGTGCATGACGACTCGCTCCACCTGGCTGAGCATCGGAGAGCGAATCAGTGTCATCTCTGCAGGTACCTTGGCAAGACGCATGGCTTCGATGTTCTCGATGCGCGAGTCGCCCATGCCACTCACCCCCGCTCGTAGCAACGCGTTTGCAATATCAGTTGAACCAAGCGTCGCCTTGGTAACACCTGTCACCGAGATGCCCCGATTAGATAGCCGGTTAACCAGTATGTGGGCGTTATGGTGGATTTTTTCGAGGTCAATCTCCAACCGAGGTGCTGGCATCATGTGTTGGTTATCTGCTTCCCCTTGAGTTCCGGGAAGGCCGAGAGAACCATTTCAACCAAGCGCTCGGAGGGGCGAGTCAAAGCATCGGTGGTCGGGATGCCGAGATCTTGCTCATACTGCGTGATCGCCGTGCTTACCTCCTCGTCACTCATCTCCTCGTGGTTGATTGTCAGGCCGATTATTTTCGTCTCTGAAAAGGTTTGGATGAGATTGATCTCCGTCGCAGGGTCAGGCATCGTCATCTGGTCGAAGTCACAACGTTTGCTGCGCCGCGGAGCATGCTGTAACACCACGCCGTTGGGACAGCTGCCGCGCAGAATGAAAGATGAGGACGAAAAGGCCGGGTGACTCAGTGATCCTTGTCCTTCGATTATGATGACGTCGGGATTTTCATTCTCAAACGCTTCGATGATCGTTGCTTCCAGTTCACCGGCGCAGAATTGTGATGGAATGGCGTCGAGCGCGACGCCGTAGCGAGCCCCCTGAATTAAACCGGTTTGGCCGGTACCGATCATGACCGCCTTTATGCCGCAATCATTGAGAGCTTTAGTCAATATATTGGCTGTTGTGCGCTTACCAATAGCGCAGTCGGTGCCGAGTACAGCGATGCGCGGGCAGGTGACATCGGCGATACGACCACTGAACAGGCGCAGATCCTTCTTGTCTCTCGGTTTTCGTACGTCGTTGATCTTTACCTTGTTCGCTGCACACGCTGCCGCAAAGACCGGGTCATCGTTTAGAAATTCATGGAGACCGTTGACGATATTCATTCCATGACTCATCGCTTCAAGAATGAGACCGCGCTCGTGCTTTGACAACATGCCGCTGGATGGGGCCATCCCAAAAATAAACGAGTCGGGCACTGTGCCGGCTTGTGTCAGCGAGTCAGCGAGGTTGCGACAGATGGGAATAGCGTTGGGTTTGTTGTCGAGTACCATGCCGGTGTCGAGCCCAGCTTGTTCACTGTCGATCACCGAGAGGATTTTGTATCTCTCTGAGCGCCGGATAAGCCCATTGGCGGTTTTGCCGTCAATCGCCCCAAAGTTGGCTTCACAATAGACGATCGCGGTGGCGAGTCTGTTCTTGTCTCTTCTGAATCGAGACGATGCAGGCCGCGCACTGTCGCTCCTGGGGATCGGTTTACGGTTAGTTATGGGAGAGATTAAAGATGAGGCAGGTGGGATTACGAGCATTGTCGTTCCTTTGAGTTAGAGCTCAGAGGAAGCGACGAGATCGTGCCAGCCAGAATTGGCCGAATGTCAACGAGTGGTCCCTACTAAGTTGTATTGCCGTGAGGAGTATTCCCCATTAGGATGAATCTGTTTCCAAGTATAGCATAAAGGATCAATGACGGTTCAGAAAGAATCCCGGGCCAAAACTGTTTCGAGACCTTCACTCCTTCCCGTTCTCAAAGGAATGGCTGTTGTGAGGCCGTGGACTGTCCCTGTTCTTTGCTCTTTTTTTGTCAAATCGAACCGATGTCTGTAATTAAATTAAGGTCGTTTTTGGTAAAGAGATAGAAAAGGGAGAAGACATGTTACTGTAACAAATGAGTTATCTTCCCTTCCTCGATTTCCACGGAAACGCCTGATGAGTTTTAATGTTCTGACTGCAGAAATTTCACACGAAACCAACTCTTTCAGCCTTCACAAAACGGGCAAACAGGCCTTTATGGCTCGATACGCCCTGATGGGCTTGGAGGCAATTAACGAGAGGGGTGATGAGAACACAGAGCTTGCCGGTTTCCTCGATGCCGGTCGTTCTCATGGCTGGCATGTCAAGCATGTCCTCAGTGCGGCCGCTGGCCCTAGCGGTAAAATAAGGCGCAAGGCATTTGACTGGCTCTGTGAGCCGATACTCTCAGCAATCAAGCAGCACCATTTCGACGGGCTTCTTCTTGGCTTGCATGGCGCAATGGGGCTCGATTTCTGTGAAGATGGCGAGGGAGAATTGCTTCGGCGCGTGCGCAGCGTGGTGGGCAAAGAGATGCCGATCGCCATCACACTTGATCCACATGCAAATGTTAGCAAGCAGATGTGTGCTCTGGCGGACATCATTGTTTCGTTCAAAACCTATCCGCATGTTGATATGCGTGACACCGGCCGCCATGCCGGCGAAATTCTCCACCGGACGATGGCTGGTGAGATCAAGCCGCGTACGATCCGCGTGAGTCGACCCATGCTTGAAGAAGTCAACGGTGGCCGCACAGACATAGGTCCAATGATCGAGCGTATTGCAACTGCACGAACTTATGAGGAACAGACAGATGTCTTTGCCGTGAGCATCAATGCCGGTTTTGCCAGCGCGGATGTTGTGGAGATTGGGCCAACTGTGCTGGTGACGGGACAGGGGGATTTCAGAGCTCATAGTGCTTTCGCCGAAACGATCGCCGATGACATCTGGAACAGGCGCTTTGAGGTCCTGAATGACTATCTCACTGTTGATGAGGCGGCAGCGATTGCAGCGACATACATGCCTGAAAAAGGACCACTGGTCATTGCCGACTATGCGGATAACCCTGGTGCAGGTGGTTATGGCGATTCAACTGCGTTGTTGTCTGCACTGCTCGAAGCAGAGGTGACCAATGCCTGTTTTGGCCCCATGGTCGATAGCGAGGTCGTGCAGGAATTGCACTCCGCTGTTGTAGGCGAACGAATTCAGGTTGCGCTGGGAGGCAAGACAGATCCTCTCTACGGAGGTGGCCCTCTCACCATTGAGGGCGAACTCCTGTCAATCAGTGACGGTCGTTTTACAGGGGATGGTCCAATGATCCACGGGCTCCACGGCAGTTTCGGGCCAAGTGCGGTTCTACGCGTCGGTGGTATTGAAATATTGGTGGTCACCATCGCTCGCCAAATGCTTGATCTCCAGCAATTCAGAACCTTTGGTGTCGACCCTCAGGATAGGCATGTCGTGGCGCTCAAGTCGATGCAACATTTCCGTGCTGCGTTTGAGCCGATTGCTGGACACGTGATTGTTTGTGACAGCGGTGCCCTTTGTACCCCGCGCTACAATCAGCTGCCTTATAGGAACGTACCAAGGCCTATTTTCCCTTTGGATCAACCAGAAGATTTATTTGCTTATCCTTGAAGGCTGTTGGTTAAAAGATTGACAATAGGGTCACTCTTTTTTGAGTGTCCCCACTCCCGGACATAGACCAGAGGTTAAAAGAAAGAGCGATTCCCTGCTTCCTAAACAGGTGAGCTACTAGACTGCGCTGCATTCCTATCAGTCACGACTTCCGAGAAGAAAACCGGCTTCTTATTGATAGAGATATTTAGGAAGCTCTTTAATCCATTATGAATATGGCCACCTGGAAACAGGTGGCCATTTCTATTTGATAGAATATGTATAATCCTGAGCGAGGCGGATTTACGATGACTGACTGTCGATTAATTGCTTACAGTAAAGAAGAGGAACTTGCGAATCGGTTGACACACATTGTCGCTGCCGTATTGAGTCTGTTCGGTTTAGTTGTGTTGCTGGTGGAGGCCTCACATACTGGCGACCCCTATCGTATAATCAGTTCGGCAGTTTTTTGCAGCTCATTGAGCATGTTTTATGTGATTTCTTCTTTATACCATACCGTGCGAAACCCAAAAATTCGTTATGTTTTCAGAGTGTTAGACCATGCTGGCATATATCTTGTGATTGCCGGCAGCTATACCCCCTTTGCACTAGTGTCATTGCGAGAAGGTAATGGTTGGACGATTTTTTACTTCGTCTGGGGGGTCGCTGTCGCTGGAGTGATCTTTAAATCATTTATGACTCACAGATTGGCATTTTTAGCGCCGGTTTTCTATATCGCCATGGGTTGGATGATTGTTATTGATCTCGAAGGGTTGTTGACCATGGTGCCGATCAAGGGGGTCTTATGGCTATTAGCAGGTGGATTATGCTATACGGGTGGCATTGTTTTCTACGCTATCGACCGCATACCCTACAATCACGCTGTCTGGCATATCTTTGTAATCGCAGGCAGTTTATGTCATTACCTGTCAGTCCTATGGTACGTCGTTCCGCTCGATCATGCGTAGTAACGAGTGTTCCTGTATAACGAAACTATAGATCCGGAGGTTCTTGGATTCCACCCTCTATAGAAGGCTAAAGGCCCGCGTTTGCCAGATCGTGGGCTTTTCTCGTGTTGCGCGGATTATGGGAATCGCTCGATCAGGCTGTTTTTTCAACCCAGGGGGGCAACGCCTAAAGACTTAGTAGGTCTTATAGGAATATTTTGTTTTCTCTGGCCTTTGATGGATTTCAGCGTCTCATCTGCCAGGTGTTGACACATTACCTGATCTGTCCCTTCCCATTCTTTTCTTGTTGTATAACCCCCACACCATGTTATACAATGTATTACACACTTATGGAGGCGCTTATGCTCGCTATTCGTTTGGAAAAAGACCTAGAGCAAGAAATTGATTTGCTAGCAAAAACTAAAGGCAGCAATCGAAGTGCTGTGGTGCGTGAAGCGATTGTGCGTTACCTGGAAGACAATGAAGACCTTGAACTAGCAAAGCAGGCTCTCGCAGAAACTAGCAGCAGTAAATCTCTCAAAGATTTGAGGAAAGACCTTGGGCTGGACAGTTGAGGTCAGCAACTATGCTGAGAAGCAACTACGCAAGCTAGATAAGCCTGTACAAAAACGGCTTCTCGATTGGCTTGAGGATCGCATTGAAGGTTGCAAGAACCCCAGGCATTTTGGTGACCCCTTGCGAGGGGAGATGGCTGGGTTGTGGCGTTATCGCATTGGAGACTACAGAGTTATTTGTGAAATCCAGGATCAGCAGCTTGTTGTTTTAGCGTTAGCAGTGGGGCATCGTAGAGAGATTTACCTGAGGCGCAGTTAAATACTACTGTGTCAGAAGCAGGGGGTTCTGGGAATAGCCATTATCAGCCAGCTCCGAGCTCGTTAAAGCTCCTGGAACAAGTTTTGGGACATTTCGCCTTTTGACGTTTCCGCTCAACGGACGTATATTGATCCTTCCAGATATGATTCCTGAGCTATCCAAGGACATTTGAGGCTGTCGGCTTTGATGACAAAGTTCCAGAACAAAGGCCCCACCTGCCTGAAGCAGATGGGGCCTTTGTGTTCCTTGCTTACGGCTCGGCCGTAATTGGATCAGTTGTAAGAGGTTTTGAACTTCATGCCTTCGCGGGTCTTCGGATCATAGATGCCTTTTTCAGTCCCTTCTTTGATCCATTCTTCCCTCAATCCACCCAGGAATTCCTTCTTCTCTTTAACCAGCTTTTCAAACGGCAAGCCGATCACTTCCTGGGCTTTTTCCTTGCTCGAAAAATCGGGTGCTTCGTATTCTGCGGCACCGTGTTTGGCGAGGATGATGCGCAGCTTGAGGCGAGCATCATGTCCTTTGTTGATGGCGCTGCCAAGCACGCGCAGGGTCTCTTCCGGAGCGTGGAAGAAGGAGCCATGGGCGGCAATCGAGAAGTCCCAGCGCCACTGACCGTGTCGGATATCCTGCAGAGCAGGCTTCATTTCCTCTTCGGTAGCTCCGAGTTCCCAAGCCTTGGCGGCTTCGAGGTGGGCCTTGGCGAGGACGTCCATGGCCGTGCGCGACAGTTCAGTCTTGCGCTCCAGTTTCCTGGCGATAATCTCTTTAAACTCTTTCTCGCTTTCGCCGTGGCAGTTCAGGCAGGTATTCTGCATGTCCTCCAGCGGGCTGCCAACCTGGTGGTTGGAGTACTTGACACCACCTTCGCGAACGTAAGGCATATGGCAGTCAGCGCAGGCCAGATCGTTCTGACCGTGGATGCCGGTTTTGAAGGTTTCGTAGCCGGGGTGCTGGGCTTTCAGCATCGGGGTTTTGCTCAGTTTGTGCGTCCAGTCGACGAAATTTCGCTCGTCGTAGTACTTCTCAATGTCTTCAGCGGACAGACCGTTGTTCCAGGGGAAGGTGACGACTTTGGCAACCTGCTCTTTGCCGTCGGCGTCGGTCCATTCCGTCTTCTTGAAGTAGTATTCGGAGTGGCACTGTACGCAGACCAGCGTCCGCATGTCCTGATGACTGGCATCGGCAAACGGCTCGCTGCCTTCGGCATCCAGGGCCCGTTTCAGGTAGTCGCGGGTCACGGTCAGCTTCATGGTCTCGTTGTCATGGCAGTCGGCACAACCGACCGGGTTGACAATTTCGTTGCCGTGGCGCGCCCACTTGCCGGTGAAGAAGTCATTCTCGCCCATCTTGTCGATCAGGCGCGGCACATCCGGGGACTTACAGGTCCAGCAGGCGGTCGGCATCGGTCCGGTTTTGCCGTCGACCGGTGCGCCGGTGCGCAAGGTGTTAATGTTGTCTTCCAGGATGTAGAAGTGACCACGCGGTGCGTTGTAGTCCTTGGAGAACCCGTAACCGGCCCACATGACGACCAGGGCGGGATCACCTTTCAGAATATCGGTGATCTTGTCGCTCTTCTTGGTTCTCATGTAGGAATCATACTGGCGTGGGTAGTATTTGCCCCACTCGGCACTTTTCGGCTCAAGCTTGTTGATTTGCGGCACGGCGTTGATCGCCTGCTGCTCGGCCTTGTTTTCCTTGATCGAAACAACCAGCAGGAACAGGGGCACCATGATCAGAACGGAAAGGACAGTCAATAAAGTCGATTTTTTCATAAAACACTCCTGAGGTATATCGGTGTTGTCGGATTTAGAGCTCTTTGACGCCCAGGTTGTGCTGGGTTGTCGTTAAGTTTCGAGTCGTGCCGTGCGGCACATCGCGGTGGCAGTCCCAACAAAGACGATCCATCGTGCCGTCGCCATTTGCGCTGTAGAGGGCGGCGTTGGTCATGATCTGGGAAACCGCTTCTTTATGGCAGGAAACGCAGTTGGCCTGGATCCTCTCTGCCGCATTGTCGGTGATCCTCAGATTGTAGCCATAGGTGCGAAAGGTCATGGCGACAGAATGGTTGTAGCCGTCCTTCGATTTAGCAATCATTTTGTTGACGAAGGAATCTCTCGGCAGGTGGCAGTCCACGCAGGTCGCCCGGTTGCGGTGCGAGCTGTGTTGCCAGGTTGCATAATGGGTGTTCATGGTGTGACAGTTGATGCAGACTTTCGGATCGCTCGACATGTAGGAAAGCATCTTTGATTCTGCAACGACATAGGCAAAAAGCCCGATCGTCGCTGCCACACAACAGGTTGCCACGTATTTCATGATGTTCTGATTTTTCATAAGCAGCCTTTGGGTTGGTTGCGGTTGTCAGATCCGGTCAAGGGCTCCGGACCTCCTCCCTGATGTTCTTCTGGTCTCCGGCGCACGTGGTTT
>JAQYVZ010000139.1 GCA_030145205.1 Desulfuromonadales bacterium
GGTTTCCCCCTGCCGCACCAGCAACAGGTAGGTCCCCATCGACATGTGCCCGCCGGCGATCGCCCAAGGATAGCCCGGGTTGGTTTCCGGGAGGTAGGCCGGCAGTTCCAGCCCTTTGACATGGATGGCATAGCCGGTTTCACCAAGTTTTTCAGAAAGCCGCTTGGAACCCTCGCCGCTCTCCGGGGCCTTGCCCTCTCCGGTCAACCGGACCAGCTCCTTGATTTTGTCGAACTGGCCGAAGGTGGCGCCGTTGAATAGAGGCTTTTCCGGATGGCGGCCATTATAGTCGAGTAGGTAGGCGATGGTCGTGCCGAGAGAAATGGCGTCCATACCGAGATTGTCGGCCATTTGAATCAATTCGCCGGCCATCGCCCCGTGATGCAGGCCCAGGTTGGTGCCGAAAAGGTTGAGAGGCTCGAAGTCGAATTTGGCCAGGAATTCTCCCCTGCTGCCGTCCGTTTGCCGCCGGTAGATGTTGTTGTGGCAGCGGATGCCGCAGCGATAGCAGCCGGCGGATGCGACATCGAGATCCTTGATCACATTTTCGCGGAACACGTTCTCAACTTCGTCGTTCCCCTTGGGCTGAAAATTATTCTCGGGGACCGCGTAAAATGCCTGCATCACCTCGTACGAAGACCAGGTGCCGCCGTTGCCGCCTTGGGAAATCGGCTGGAAGCGGGCCGACCCGCCCCCCTTGACGATTTCCTTGTTGATGGCCGCGATTTCCGGGGATGGCTTGGTCAATTTGTCGCGACATTGCACGACCAGGGCCAGGAGATTCTTGTATCCCATCAGGCTCCCCATGCCGCCACGACCGGCAAAACGGCATTTGTCATCGCCGGTCTTGAGTTGGTTTTCAGTGGAGAGCGCCACCGCCCCCATGAAGACGGAGCGATAATTCTCCCCTCCCTGGCCAATGGCGGCGAAATGAGCGTCAGGATATTCCATATGCAGGGCCATGATCTTTTCGTGGGTGGTCAGCCCAAGCAGATCGTCCGCCGGCTTGAGCTCCAGCTTCGGCCCGGACTCGCCCGCGGAAATAACGGCATACACGGGAGTTGGGGAGCATCTTTCGAATATGATCTCGTCCAGCCCGGTCCATTTCAGCTTGCTGCCGAACTTGCCGCTGGCCGCCGACCACATAGCTGAGGGCAGCCCTTGGCTCGAATGCTTGAGCGGGCTGTAAGCAGAGAAATAGGTGCGCATGCCGGTCATGATCTCCGAACCGGTCAGCAGACCGGTATTGACGATCAGCGGGTTCTCCGGACAATACGCCTGTTTAATGTCCCGCTGGGCCAGCAGCTGGAACGAACGACCGAATCCTCCCAGCACATCCTCGAGATTGCCACAAGGGACATCCTCGAAAGACATGGCCCCGGTGGCCAGATCGACGGTACAGCGGTTATAAAAGACGTGTGAAGGACTTGAAATCGGATTTTTGGTCTCAATACGCATGGTTAATTCCTCCAATGCATTGGCAGGAGAGCACGGGCCAGGGACGACCTAGCCGCCGGCCACCATAGGAAAAAGGGCGAGAACGTCACCGTCGTTCAGAACATAATCGAGAGAAGCCCGTTGATCGTTGATGATCACGATGTCGGCTTGAGCCACCGGAATGCCGAGGGCAACAACAACAGCTTGCGCCGTCGAGCCGTCCGGATAGCGACAACCTTCTTCCTTAAACCGATCGATGCGGAATGAGCCATAGAGTTTGACGGTGATCTGCATGTTGTACTCAGGGTAATGGGTGGCGACGATGAGCAAATAGCATTAACACTCACTAAACACATGGCGTAAGTTTGCACAATTTCATGACTGAATTCAAGTCCTCTCTCCCCTAAACGCTTGAACCTTTCCAGTATTTCTGCAATATTCTGATGCTATTCAATCATGGAAGGATAAAAAATTTGGACTGGAAACGTTTTTTCGACAATCTCGGCATGAACGGCACCCGCTGGCAGTGGCGCATGATGCGCTGGGAGCGAAATTTCAAAGGGATGCTGAAAGGCCAGGCAACGCCCGGCACTGCTGAG
>JAQYVZ010000140.1 GCA_030145205.1 Desulfuromonadales bacterium
TGCTGGAGCATGGCGATAAAGGCCTCCTCAAGGGTGGGGTCGGGCATTTGCTCGGTTGCGGTCTGCGCCTTCAATTCGTCGGGCGGACCGCTGGCAATCATCTGTCCCCGGTAGATGAGGCCGATACGGCCGCAATATTCCGCCTCGTCCATGAAGTGCGTCGTGACCAGAACCGTTACCCCCCGTTCGACCAGGCCATTGATGTGAGTCCAGAATTCCCGCCGGGTCAGGGGGTCGACCCCGGAGGTCGGTTCATCGAGAAATAGCACCGCCGGTTCATGCATGACCGAGCAGGCCAGGGCCAGGCGCTGCTTGAAGCCGAGGGGCAGGTCCTTGGCCGAGTCCTTTAAGTGGGGTTGCAGGCCGAAAATATCGATCATTCGCGTCACCGTTTCCTGCTGCCGCGCTCCGACCAGGCCATAGACCCCGGAAAAAAATTCCAGGTTTTGCCGCGCGGAGAGATCGCCGTAAAGCGAGAACTTCTGGGCCATGTAACCCAGGCGGGAGCGGGCCTTGCCCGGAGCTTTCTGCAGATCGAGACCGACCACCCGGCCGGTTCCTCCGGTCGGCCGCAAAAGACCGCACATCATTTTGAAGGTAGTCGATTTTCCGGCGCCGTTAGGACCGAGTAGTCCGAAAATCTCTCCCCGGCGGATGGCGAAGCTGACGTCGTTAATCGCGGTAAAGTCACCGAAGCGTTTGGTCAACCCGGACGCCTCGACGGTTACCTCCCGATCCCCCGACAGGGGCGCCATGGCGGCAGCCAAAGCCGAAATGCCGCCGGGGCCACCGCCAAGGGCATCGACATAAGCATCTTCGAAGCGGGGAGCGACCGGCACCAGCCGGGCCTCGGCACCGGCCTCCAGGACCTCTAGGGTGGGCTGAGCATGACCGTCTCGCAATACAATACGAACATTCTGTCCCTGGACGATGCCATCCTGTACCCCGTCCTGCTGTAAGGCGCGGGACAGCACCTGGCGACGATTACCCGAAATCCCCTGCACCTGGAAACAGCGGCCGGCGACCCGTTCGGTCATTTCCTTGGGCGGACCGGAAAAGATCAACCGTCCGCCATCGAGAAGCAGGACTTTCTGGCACAATTCAGCCTCGTCAAGATAGGCGGTGGACCAGATGACCGCCGTCTCCGCGTCGACCAGTTCCTGCACCATGCGCCACAGCTCCCGGCGGCTGACCGGGTCGACGCCGACGCTCGGTTCATCCAGCAGCAACAGCCGCGGCTTGCGGATCAGGGCACAGGCGAGCCCGAGCTTCTGTTTCATGCCGCCGGACAGGCGCCCGGCCAGACGGCCCTGAAACGGTTCCAGCCCGGTAAAGGTCAGTAAACGCTCAAACACCTGCTGGCGTTTGGTCCCGGTCACATTCTGCAGATCCGCATAGAGCCGTAGGTTCTGAAGGACCGACAGGTCTTCGTAAAGACCGAATTTCTGTGGCATATAGCCGATGATTTGATGCAGCTGGCTGGCGTCGGTACGGGTGTCGAGGCCGAATACCTTGATGCTCCCCGTTGAGGGCAGCAGCAGCGCGGTCATCAGACGAATCAGGGTGGTCTTGCCGGCACCATCCGGGCCGACCAAGCCGGTAACGATGCCGGGGCGGATCGTCGCGGACAATTCGGCAAGGGCAAGGGGCAGCTCTTTACCGTAACTGTATGTCAGGTTTTCGATGACCAGTGATGCAGCGGGCATATCATTATTCAGAGCGGTTTGACCGCTCCTCTTCCATAAGCGTCACGGTCACCGGCATCCCTTGCCGCAGTCCATGGTCGGGGGTGTCGGCAATGATGCGCACCTGATAGACCAGCCGCGTCCGCAGTTCTTCGGTCTGGACGGTTTTTGGGGTAAATTCCGCCTCGGGCGAGATGTAGCCGACCTTTCCCAGATAGGGCTGCTGCGGCCGTGAATCGGTAAATATCTGCGCCGTCATGCCGGGATGGATGCGTCCCAGGTCCGGTTCTTCAATGTAGGCGCGAATCCACACCGGGGTATCGAGGGAGAGGGTCAACACGGTCTGAC
>JAQYVZ010000141.1 GCA_030145205.1 Desulfuromonadales bacterium
CCCACCTGACGTAAATTTCTGATGGCTACTCGTCATTCGATTGACCGCTTGTGGTTATGGATTCAACTGATCGCTGCAACAAAAGGTGTCGCTTAGGACAGACACTCGCGGCCCAGAGCTACTATTCAATCAATTGAGAAGTGCTGCGTTGCATCACCCGGGAGCGGACATTCATTGGGTTGATCTGAAACCGGATCGTAAGATGGCAGCTGAGTGGACTTTGTTGTCATTGGACTATGGCCACTCAACAACCGCTCCTGACCCAGGCTGTGTAAAAACGTCGATCGTGCTATGATTCTCCCATCCTTTTGCGGGAGGGTTTCATGAAGCGTTTTGTTGAGGGTGTAGATCGCGGGCAGAGCACGTTGTTCCCGGACCGGCTGGAAGATTGGATCGGCGAAGACAATCCGGTTCGTGTGGTCGATGTCTTTGTTGACGAGCTCGATTTGGGCGGCGTTGGGTTTGGTCGGGTTGAGCCACTGGCAACCGGCAGACCGGGCTATCATCCTGCAGTTCTGCTGAAGCTTTATATCTACGGTTATCTCAACCGGGTTCAGTCGAGCCGCCGGCTTGAACGCGAAGCCGGGCGCAACGTGGAGCTCATGTGGCTGACCGGCCGTCTGGCGCCGGACCACAAGACGATTGCCGACTTCCGCAAAGACAATGGAGCTGCGATCCGCAAGGTATGTTCGCAGTTCGTTGCCCTGTGCCGCGGGCTTGGTCTGTTTGCCGATGCGGCTGTGGCAATCGATGGCTCCAAGTTCAAGGCGGTCAACAACCGGGACAGGAACTTTACGCGCAACAAGGTGAAGCGGCGCATGGAGCAGATCGAGGAAAGTGTTGAGCGCTATCTGCATCAGCTGGACAGTGCCGACCGGCAAGAGCCGTCGCTTGCCAGGACAACCAAGGCGGTTCGTCTGAACGACAAGATCGCCAAGCTCAAAAAGGAGATGCAGCGCCTGGAAAAGCTTGAGGTCGTGATCCTTGAGGCACCGGACCAGCAGATATCCCTGACTGATCCTGATGCCCGCTCAATGGCCACAAGTGGCCGCGGTTCGGGCATTGTGGGCTACAATGTGCAGGCTGCAGTGGACATCAAACACCATCTGATTGTCACCCATGAAGTGACCAATGAGGGCACAGACCGTGCGCAGCTATCCAACGTAGCCGAGCAGACGAAAGACGTTTTACAGACGGATGCGCTGGATGTCGTTGCTGACCGGGGCTACTTCAACGGCGCGGAGATACTGGCATGCGATCAAGCCGGTATCACGGTCACGCTTCCCAAACCGCTGACGTCAGGCATCAAGGCCAAGGGCCGGTTTGGAAAGCAGGACTTTCGCTACGTGGCGTCCGAAGATGTTTACATCTGTCCTGCCGGTGAGCGTTTAGCCTATCACTTCACCAACGTGGAAGACGGGCTGACTTTGCGGCGCTACTGGACCAATGCCTGCCAGAGCTGCACCATCAAGGATCAATGCACCACGGGCAAGCAGCGCCGGATCACCCGCTGGGAACACGAACATATTCTTGAGACCGTTCAGCAGCGGCTCGACGAGAACCCTGACAAGATGCGCCAGCGACGCGAAACGGTTGAACATCCCTTTGGCACCATCAAACACTGGATGGGATCAACTCACTTCCAGATGAAGACGCTCAAACGGGTTGGCACCGAAATGGCCCTGCACGTGCTGGCCTATAACTTAAAGCGCGTCATGAACATCATTGGTATCACCCCGCTGATCAAAGCGATGAGCGCATAGCCGCTCGTCGGCTTCAATTTGCCCCTGAACCCCGCCAAATCGCCCTCAGAGCAGTAAAATCTTCCCATAAACCGACACGAACAGCCGAAATCGCTAAAACTGGAAAATCTGTCTCGATAGATCATCCAAGCCTGTAGGCATGTCATATAGAGCGGCCAGCAAGCGTTTTTACACAGCCTGGACCCAAAGCCGACCGTCCCCGTCAATCGTGCAATTGTCCGGAGATCCGAACCAGCCATTGGCAGAGGT
>JAQYVZ010000142.1 GCA_030145205.1 Desulfuromonadales bacterium
ACTATTTGTCTGGCACTGTACTTACCAACCATGATGCGCGCAATGCCCTGGCTGCCGTGCAGCAGTGGAAGAAGTTCGGCATCGATGCCAATGTGCTTTCCATCGCGGATAATGATGGCATTCAGGCCACCGGCGACTTTGATGTGAGCGGCAACTGGCCTGCGCAGGAGCCCTGGGGTGCGGGGCCCGATCTGTATCGCGTGCTCGACAGATGGAACTCCGCCTATAAGAAGCCCCTTGGAGAGCGCACCCAGGGCATTTACTCGCGCTGGTCGAGTCCGGAGATGGACGCCATCATCAAGGAGCTGCGCGAGACGGATCCCTTCGATACCGAAGCCGTCGTCGCCGTGGGCACCAAGGGCCTCCAGGAAGCGGTCAAGAATATGCCCGGCGTCCCGACCTACGGATATATCGGCTTCGTCGGCTGGGACGAGTACTACTGGACCAACTGGCCTGGCAGCGAAAACGCCTACAATGAGCCTTATACACACTGGCCCAACTTTAAGTACTTTACTCCATTCCTGAAAGCCACCGGCAAATAGGTCCTGCGGTTGGTGGTACAATTATCCTGGGCGGGCGCCTCGCCCGCCCAGGATTCTTTTAGATAAGTGAGGTGGTCGCCGTGACATTCCTGAAACGATATCTCATCCCCCGTCTGATTCAATACGTTTTAGTAATTTGGCTGGGCATCACCGTTGTTTTCCTCATTCCCAGACTCACCCCGAGTGACCCTATCATGGCTATGATAGGTATGATGAGGGCGCGCGGTTCAACGTTGGAACCGGGCGCGATGGACGGCATCATCCACGACCTGACCGAGTTGTATGGCTTGGAGGGTTCCTGGCTCGATCAATACTGGGCTTTTTGGGGCAGGCTGTTCCGCGGTGATTTCGGCGTTTCCTTCTTCAATTTCCCCACACGCGTTAACCAGCTCATTGCCACCGCCATGCCCTGGACTTTGGGACTCTTGCTGACCACGACTGCCATCACGACGATATTCGGAAATATCATTGGCGGGTTAGCGGGTTACTATGCTCGGAAGGGTTGGTCGCGGACCCTGGATGCCGTCGCCATGGTGATCCGCCCGCTGCCCTATTACATCTTCGCCTTCGCATTGCTCCTGCTCTTTGCTTCTACGCTTGTCTTTCGCTGGTTCCCGATTACAGGCGGGGCGTCATTGGGAGCTCTACCCACCTTCACCTGGGGCTATATCAAAGATGTTCTCTGGCATTCGGCCTTGCCTGCCCTCTCGATGAGCGTCCTGGGAGGGGCAGTCGTGTTCCAAACGATGAAGCTGCTTGTACAGAACGTCAATGCGGAAAGTTTTGTCCAGTACGCCAAGCTGGGCGGTGTTACAGAAGACCGCATCGTGGGCAAGTACGTCATTCGCAACGCCTTACTGCCGCAAATCACCGGCCTGGCGCTTTCACTTGGGCAAATCTTCAGCGGGGCACTGATTACAGAAATCGTTTATGGTTACCCTGGCCTGGGAATGTTGCTTTATAACGCCATCGTCCGAGCAGATTACAACCTGATCATGGGGATCACCATCTTTTCTATCGTCGGTATCACAACGGCGATCTTAGTCGTCGACCTGACATATCCCTTGTTTGACCCGCGGGTGAGATATTATTAAGGAGGTCAGTCACGTGAAAGTCCTCAGAGATCTATTCGAAGATTATCGCTTCTGCTTCAGCTTCGGCGTACTTGTGATCATCCTGACCCTGGCCTTCCTGTCCAATTTTTCGCCTTATGACCCTACTTTATGGAATGTTGTCCCGAAAGATACGAAGCCGTCGGCTCAATACTGGCTCGGCACCGATGTGAACGGGCAGGATATCTTCTGGCAGGCTACCTTTGCGGTGCGCAATTCCTTGATCATCTCCCTCATCGCCGCATTGGTTTCAAGGGTGATCGCCATCCTGGTTGGCATGGTCGCCGGATATAAAGGAGGCTCAACCGACCGGGTATTGATGTTTATCAGCGACAGCCTGCTGGTGAT
>JAQYVZ010000143.1 GCA_030145205.1 Desulfuromonadales bacterium
TGAGCAGGATCAGCACCGGCGCGACCATCCCGATCAGCACTTCGAAGAACCAGAAGTTGAAGGCCAGGGGGCCGGTCAGCACGGCCATGGTCGCTTCGTATTTTTCCGGCGGCCTGCCGTACAGGCCGGGGATGATTTTCCAGATGATGAAGAAGATCAGGATCATCAGGAAGAGCGCCTGCAGTTTGGCTAGGGTGGTGAGAAAGTGCGGATAGCGGGCCGGCAGCGGAATTTTGCGGAACTGGTAGTTGTAGTAGACGATGATCGAGATCAGCGCGCCGCCGGAAACCAGGGCCGACAGGATGAAATAGAGGGGCAAGAACGAGCCGTGCCAGTAGGGACGGGCTTCGAGCAGGCCGAAGACGCCACCGAGATTGGAGTGGGCGGTAACCGCGGCGATGAAGCCGAGAATGCCCATGGTCAGGGCGCCCTTGTGATGGTTTTTCATCAGGAAGAAGAACTCGCCGATGAGCAGTATCAGATAGACTCCGTACAGGGTGCCCATCCACCAGATCGGCGACTCGAGATTCGGCGTCAGCATGACGTAGATCGCCATGCGGATCGGGTGGTTGATCTCCATGGCGATGGTGCCGAATCCGGTCAGCAGGGTGATGATCGACAGCAGGATGGCACGCCGCCCGATCAACTCAAACTGCTCGATGCCGAACACGTGTCCAAGGCTCGAGACCAGGCACAGACCGGTACTCGATACGACAAAGAAGACGTAGGTCGAGATCAGGATCCCCCAGGGAACTTCACGGGAGACGTTGTACATGTGAGAATGGCCTTTGGTCAGGACCATCAACGCGGTGCCCGCGCCGATCAGCATGCCCACTCCGAGGAGGGAAAACCAGAGCAGTTCTCCCGGTTTTTTGGTGAAAGATGCCATTGGTTTCTCCTTAGATCAGATAGAAAAGATGCGGCTTGGTTCCCAGACCCTCTTTGATTACCCGGTGGGGGTATTTCGCAAGGAGTTTGGCGGCCTCACTGGTGGGATCGTTAATGTCACCGAAAACCCGGACCTTGGTTGGGCAGGTATCGACGCAGGCCGGGATCCGGCCGGCCAAAACGCGGTGCTGGCAGAAGGTGCACTTGTCGACCGCCTCGATTTCCTCGTTGTAGTAACGGGCATCGTAGGGACAGGCCGTCATGCAGTACTTGCAGCCGATGCAGCGGTTTTCATCCACCGTGATAATCCCCTCGGGGCTTCTCCCCGTGGCACTGGTCGGGCAGACTTTTTTGCAGGGGGCGTTAGCGCAATGCATGCACTGGCTTGGGGTAAAGCTCTGGCCGAGGTTCGGGTACTGGCCGCGCAGCTTTTCTTCGGTAACCCAGTTGCGGTGATTTGCCCGCCCCAGGGGGACATTGTTTTCCGCCTTGCAGGCGACCGTGCAGGCCTTGCAGTCGATACACCTGCGGGTGTCGAGCACAATGGCATACCTCTTTTTATTCATGATTCAGGCTCCTTATCGTCTCGCCGGTCAGGCCGGAAGGATTTCTACAAAGGTTTCGTGCATGGCCACGTTGCCGGAAATCGGGCAGTACTTCTCTTCGATCAGGGCGGCGTCGCTTCCTCCCTTGCCGTAGATGTTGGTCTGGGCTTTCGACAGTACGCCGAAGCCGTGAGCCATGTAGACGCTGTCGGGGCGGATTTTCTGGGTGATTTCCAGCTTCAAGGTTTCTTCGCCGACCGAACTGCGGACCTTGACCCTCTGCCCGTCTGTCAACCCCAGCTTCTGGGCTTCAAGCACGTTCAGCCAGAGGGTGTTTTCCGGCATTATGTCATGCAGGTAGGGGTTGTTGGCGGTGGTGCCGTGGGTGAAGAATGCATGGCGGCCGACCAGTAGGCGGTAGCGGTTGGACGGCACCGTCACCGGGCTGGAGTAGACCGGCAGCGGGTCATGCCCTTTTTCGGCGTATTTCTCCGAGTAGATCTCGATTTTGCCGCTCTTGGTCTTGAGGCGGGTGCCCTTGGTCTGGCCGTATTTTGGC
>JAQYVZ010000144.1 GCA_030145205.1 Desulfuromonadales bacterium
AAGGTTATCGAAGGACAGCTTCGTCCGGAGGCTGTGTGAAAACTATCGAGAGCTTTCACAAATGCCATAAATTGCCAGATTTAGGCACGCTCTCGTCGAGCTGAACCATCCAATTAGCCCGAATTATTCACCAGGCTCCGGCTATTTCCTTCCGGCGCGCTGAATTGGCCGGGTTGACGGCGTCGTTTTGAGCTGAGTTTGGGGTATGCGTTAAAGGTTGGTATCAGGGGGCGTTCGGGCGGCTGATGCCGCGTTCCTCATGGGCTCTGTGCGTTGATACACCCCAGCATCAGGACCAGCGTTGCCCGGTGCGGGCAAGCTGTCGGCAGTGCGATGCTTATGCGGGATTTCAACTGCCTGACGCGCACGGCGATCTTCAGGAACGTGCGTCGAAGAGTTTCAAAAGTTGCGCTGCGCCAGCGCGAGTGCCTTGGGGCTGCGCCGCGCAATTTCAGCAGCAACCAGTAGGCACCGGTGTGCAGAAACAGCCGGAACTGGTTGGCCTCCCAGCGATGGCAGGAAGTGCGGTCGGATTTGGTGTAGAGTTTGTGGTCCTTGATCAGGTTTTCCATTTTACCCCGAGCGCAATAGACCTTTTCATAAAGATGTTTGCTGCGCCCGCCCAGGTTGGTGACGATGAAGCGCACATCAGTTCCTTGTCGGGAAGCCTCGACGCGGGCAATGACAAGGCGTTCCTTCGACCAGCTTCCGGCCCCGTACCGGGTCTGGAAAAAGCGGCGGAGTTTTTCCTTGTTCCCACGCCTCCAGCGTGTTGCCACATCTTTGCTCCAGGGGGCCGAGAGCGACTTCAGCCTGCTATTGCCGGAAAGGCCGAGGATATAGAAGCAGCCCTGTTGTTCCAGAAATTCCATGACTTCTGGTGTTCCATAGTGCCCGTCGCCGCGCACCGTTATGGCAACATGAGGCCAGTTCCGGCGGATGCGCCGGATCACATGACGCAGAACCATCGCCGCTTCTGCGCCGGAAGGCCGCTTGCCGGGGCGCAGCAGAAAACACACCGGTCTGCCCGTGGCAGCGTCATAAATGTGGATCGGCTGAAAGCAATACCCCCGCGCGTGGGTATTGAACAGCGACAGTTGCTGATCGCCATGGGTCCGGTCGGGCGTGTCGTCGATATCGAGCACAATGTAGCCCGGAGCCGCCCGGAAGCTGGCGCAGAACAGATCAATCAGCTTGAGCCCCATTCGGGCCAGATCGCGCCAGGACGGGGTGTTCTCCAGCCGCGACAGGGTCGGCTGGGAAGCAAGAGCGGGGCCACTGTCCGGAAGGCGCTCGCAAGCGATCTTGAAGGCTGGGTCATGGCGCAACGCATCAAGATCCTCGCAGTCCTCGTAACCGCAGGCAATCGCAAACATGCGTTCACGGATCATCGTTGTGTGATCGTGGATCGTGCGCCCCGGGTCGCGCGCATCGTGCAGGCAGGACGCCAGCATGCCGGAAAAGTTCACTTCCCGTTCAATCTCACGCAGCAACAGCACGCCTCCGTCAGATGACAGAGCGCCGCCATCAAAACGGGCGTGTATGTCGTGTCGTTTGACAGGTGACAGGCCAGGGAGGAATAGCGTATCGTCTTTCATGGCGGGCTGGATTTTCTGCTGGAGGTGAGTGATCTTGTTCAACACCAAAATCATACGCTATTTCAACAGCTTGATCTACGCCCGCCAACCAATTCACGCCGTTTCATGAATAATTCAGGCTAGTTACAACCGCAACGAAAAGCTACAGAGGCGGAAAGCGGAAATTCGCCGTGGGTGCATTCACAATTTAGACCGCGTCAAAAAGCGGACGCTCATACAGTGAAAATGAGCGCGGGACAGATGGCTTGCTGAAAGTGTTGCGGCAGGCGCAGCCATGGCGGAAGGTGTCTGCACGGCCTGCAACTCCATCAGGATGATCATGATCATTGTGATCAAAGGCACGATAACTTTGACGCTTGACGGGGCTGGCCGAGCATCATCTTAGTTTCCAAC
>JAQYVZ010000001.1 GCA_030145205.1 Desulfuromonadales bacterium
CATGAATAACAACAGCGCCATGATGGAAACCGTTAAGTCCAGTTACCTCACAGTCGTCCTCTCAATCCTCGGTGTCTTCGCAGTTGTCTCCGCCGTCCTGATCGCATGGCCTGCCCTCTCCTACCTGGGCGCCAAGATGTTCAACTAAACGATCACGACAAACACAGAATCAAAAAGGCCGCTTCCCAATCAAGGGAAGCGGCCTTTTTTACATTCTCAACTCGTGACGAATTATTCAGTACCCTGGCTGGCCTCTGCGTCATCATCTCCAAGCTTGAAGGTCGCCATTTCATCTTGAAGGACCACAACCTGCTTCGACTGCTCCGTAACCACCGTCTTCATCATATTGCTGGCATCCAGGTTACTCCGGGTCGAATGGCCAATCTGATCAACCGCAGCAACAATGGCATCAACCCCGCCCTTCTGATCCTGGCAGGCACGTCGAATATGTTGAGCCATCTCACTAATATCTTCCATGGCATCCGCAATGACCTTACCCGCTCGACTCTGTTCGTCAATTGACACTTTCACCTGATCGGTGAGATTCTTCATGTCGTGAGTCGCTTCGGCGATATCATGGCCGGCCTGCTTCTGCTCCCTGGTCGCGGTTGCACCCTTGACCGACATCTGGGACACGTGATCAATCGCCTCGGTAATCTTCTGGCTCCCCTGGCGCTGCTCAGACGTCGCCCGGACGATCTGCTTCATCCATTCATCGACCTTACCGACTTCTTCAACAATATGATTCAAGACTTCTTCTGATTTTCGTGACAGACGCTCTCCTTCGGCGACACTGGATGATGCAGCCTGAATGGAACGTAGGGCCAGAGCCGCTTCAGACTGAACTTCATTGATATTCGCAGCAATCTCCCGGGTCGAAAGACTGGTACGATCTGCCAATTCCCTGATTTCATCGGCGACAACAGCAAAGCCCTTCCCATGATCGCCCGCCTGTGCGGCAATAATCGCTGCATTGAGAGCCAACAAGTTCGTCTGATCCGTGACCTCGTCAATAACAGCAAGAATAGAGTTGATCTTCTGGACTTTCTCCGCCAGAGAGGACGTCACGTCGGAAGCACTGTTGGAGGCTTCCCTGATATCGGCAATGCCTTTAATTGTTGACTGAACCGATTCCTGACCGCGCGTTACATCTCCCTGCAATCCGGCGGTAATCGCCGCCGTCTCACGCGCGTGACCTTCGACTTCACGAATTGACCCCTCCATCTCCTCAATAGAGGATGCCGTGGTTTCAACAGATCGATCCAGGGATTCGCTACTCTCTGCCTGAGCATCAACGGAGGCGACAATCTGCGTCAAAGATGAACTGACGTTCGCCACGATTTCAGCCAGACGACCGGTATTAATCGCTGCCTCCTCGATGCTTGACGCCATCTCCAGACTCGATGAGGTACTCTCCTCGGCCGCAGTCGTGAGCTTGTCGACATTTTCACTGACATAGTCAACTGACTGACGAATATTCTCGGTTGCCAGTTCCGTGTCAGTAACATTGTTGGACTGCAGCTGTGCCGAAGACTCCACCGTACGTGAGGTCCCCTCGATCCGGCCGGAAATTTGTCGCAAGGTCTCGGAGGAGTGACTCACCCGAGAGACCATCCCACCCAGATTTTCAGCCATCGTGTTCATGGCACGCGCCAGCATGCCAATCTCGTCCTCTGAATGTATCTCAAGCCGATGCGACAAATCCCCCTTCTCGATCGCTTCAGCCAAGGTGACACCCTTCTTCAAAGGGTTCACGATCATCATCGAGAAAAGACCGAAAATCACGGTACAGAGAACAATCAAACCAATCACAGAAGTAATCACAACCTGTTTGATCACCGAACTGGCCGCAGCAGATCCTGTTGTCTTGGCAACCTCAGAGGTGGTATCAATCCGTTTGACAAGCCCAGCCACCGTCTCATCGACAGCGGCATAACTCACTTGCAGTTCCAGATGCCCAAACCGATTGCCTGCCAGTTCAATGTCACGCTTGATCGTTCTGTTCTGCGCCTGATCTTCGGCAACAGAAGTCAGCGGGCTGCCAGTGCTGTCAAAAAAGACTAGCGAGATGACATCCGGGTCTTTTTCAAGACTTTCAACCAAAGAGAACAGCAGGTCGTAGTCATAATTGACCATCATATCCAGAGCTGAATTCGCCATCAGGTCTGCAAGTAAATTGCATTTGGCAAACAACTGAGCCCTGAGAGCCTCTTCCTGTTTAACCTGTTCCGATCGCAACTGCTCCACGGTCGCTGTCGACAATTCCGAAACCGCGTTGCGCGTCAGGTTGACTGTGCCAACAGCAACGGCCGTGAGAATGACGATCGTCAACAACGCAATCAAGGTGAGGAACTTGGTTGTGAGACCTAACTTGATCGATGACATAGCTGATCCTTATGGACGCCACCTCCCCGACAGAGTGTTCCGCCGGAGAGGTGACAAGCCCCCCTGCTTATACCTGCAAGCTCTTACTTATTCGCTGTCAGCAACCCGAACTGTTCCACCTGCTTGCCCCAGTCGGCGCTCATGGCGTAGATGGCAGCAGCTTGAACCAGTGGGTGAGTCGCGTTCTTCTTGTCGTAGACCAGGCCGAGACCAACACCGGACGAGAACCCGGCGACATCCACAACCGTGACTTCCTCAAAATTGGGCAGGGCGCCAAAGGCAATTGCATTGACACCATCAGGAGATTTCAGGAAGTTGACCACCTGATGATCTTTTTTGAAGACCTGGTCAAAAGGAACATCCGTGAAAAAGGCATAATCTGACTTCAGTACTGAGTAAAGCGCTTCGGTCGGTTCACGTCCGACCAGAACAATCGGCGCATCCTGGCCACCCACCTGGCTCCAGTTGCTCACCTGCTTGGTAAAAACTTTCTGGAGTTGGTCCAGCGTCAGAGTGGAGACACCGGCATTCGGGCCAACGGCAAAAGCAATCGGCACCCGGGCCAGAAAAATCTCTGCCTTATTCCTGGAGGCTTCCGCCGCATTCAAAGGGCGACCAGTCCGGCCGAAAATGTAGCTGTCCGTGTTCTTGAGACCACCGGCGTGCTTGGCCGACCGGGGCGGGACCTGAAACTCATATCCGGCAGCCGCTGGCTGCGTGACAAAATGATCAACAAACAACTGAACCACCTTGGTGGATGGACCGGCCCCGGCAACAACCTGAACTTCGGTCGCACTGGCGACGCAGGCAAAAGAAAGCAGGAACGCACATAACACAACCAGCATCTTTTTCATGGAATCCTCCTGAAGGCGTTGGCACCTGGAATGCTTCATCAACCTCGTCAAAATGACAAATTAACAAAACAAGAGGTGCAACATAAAGAAATGCTCAGCTCGTCGAAAAACATTTTTTTTGGAATCAACACAGACAATAACAATTTGTTGAACATTGACCGTAACAGCCGCCCCATCCCGTGGCAGCAAAACCGACCAGTAAGTAAAAAGATACACAAGCAATTTATCAGCCAAAACGTCAACAGGATAATCATATGTCATTTAAAGCACTTAGAGAAACACAACTCACGCTGAGCAATAGCATGTCGCCATATAACTGCTGTTCACGGTGAATACACCAAAAATCTTTCCTCGCAGGTGCAACACAAAAAAGCGCCAGACATGCCTCTAGGCAGATCTGGCGCTCTTATCGATACAGAAAATCCTCAAGTCAATAACGGTACCAATCCGGCTTATAGGGACCTTCAACCGGCACATCAATGTAATCTGCCTGATCCTGGCTAAGAACCGTCAGGCGCGCCCCCAGCTTCTCCAGATGCAGCCGTGCTACTTTTTCATCAAGGGCCTTCGGCAGCACGTAAACTTGGTTCGCATACTTCTCGGGTGAACGGAACAGTTCGATCTGGGCGATCACCTGGTTACTGAAACTGTTCGACATCACGAAGGAGGGATGACCGGTGGCGCAACCGAGGTTAAGCAAACGTCCTTCTGCCAGAATGATGACAGCATGACCATCGGGGAAGACCCACTGGTCAACCTGGTTGCCGTGCTCCTGGGGATTTTTCAGGTTGATCTTCTGAATCCCATCCACAGACGCCAGCGCCGCCATTTCGATCTCATTGTCAAAGTGACCGATGTTGCCGACAATGGCGTTGTGCTTCATCTTCGCCATATGCTCGACGCGGATAACATCCTTGTTGCCTGTAGTGGTCACGAACACATCCGCGTCACTCACCGCATCTTCCAGCGGCTTGACCTCATACCCTTCCATCAGCGCCTGCAGGGCACAAATCGGGTCGATCTCGGCAACAATCACCCGCGCGCCCTGGCCGCGCAACGACTGGCAACACCCTTTGCCGACATCGCCATAGCCGCAGACCACGGCGACCTTACCCGACAGCATGACATCAGTCGCTCGCATGATCCCATCAACCAGACTGTGGCGGCAGCCGTAGATGTTGTCAAACTTGCTCTTGGTCACAGAGTCATTGACATTCATGGCCGGGAATGGCAGCTGACCATCCCGTTGCAACTGGTAAAGACGGTGAACACCGGTGGTCGTTTCTTCAGTCACGCCACGGATGGTCCTGCAGGTGGTCACCCAATCAATGCGTTTTTCGGCAATGGAGCTCTCCAGGCATTTGACCAGTTCGACCCAATCTTCCGGGTCGTCTGCGGCCAAAACAGGCACGCTCTGTTCCTGCCATTCGGCGCCCTTCATGACCATCATGGTCGCGTCGCCGCCGTCATCGAGAATCATGTTGGGCAAGGCACCATTCGGCCAGCTGAGCGCCCGTTCAGTACACCACCAATACTCCTCGAGAGTTTCACCCATCCAGGCGTACACGGGCACTCCTGCCGGATTCTCTGGAGTACCGTCGCGTCCAACTGCGATGGCTGCGGCAGCATGGTCTTGAGTGGAAAAGATATTACAGGAAGCCCAACGCACCTCGGCACCGAGATCCAGTAGGGTCTCAATCAGAACCGCGGTCTGGATGGTCATGTGCAATGAGCCGGTGATCCGAGCACCCTGCAGCGGCTGCTGCTCCCGAAACTCGTCACGCAGCGCCATCAGGCCCGGCATCTCGACCTCGGCCAGCTCAATCTCGCGGCGGCCCCATGCAGCCAGAGCCAGATCCTTCACCTTGAAATCGTCAAATGGAGTTCCTGCCATAACTTTTTGTCTCCTCGTTGCGATCGGCCCCAGACAAAGACCGATGTCACTTTAGATTGATTGTCTTCACAAGAAAAAGCGGGCGACAAACCGCCCGCATAAATTTCCGATAAGAGGATGCCTCCTCTACAGGATCAACAGCACTTGGTAGGTCGCACCCGTATCGACGTCCCTGAACAGAATTTTCAGTTGGCCGCCATCAGGAGCCTCACCGGGGAAGAACAGAAAACCGTGCCCCATGGTGCCAGGATCAATGATCCGGTTGACCAGCTCTTTATTTGCCAAGTCGCGTGCGATCTGACGTCCCGCCTCACCGGAGGTTCCGGCATTGACGCCGCCGGCAATCGCCCCACCGGCCGCACCGACAACAGCACCCCGGCCGATGTCCTCAGCAACATTGCCGCGCCCCAGAACTCCGACAGCAAGTCCGACCAGGGCACCCGTTGCTGCACCGAGCACAGATGACCGCCCTGCTCCTTTAGCAATGGTTCCAAATTCGCTGCTTTTCTCGACTCGCTGGTAGGCAGTACGACGATCGAGAAGGTTCCAGTAGCCGCCGCTGCTGTCAACCAGAAAGGTCTGATCCGGCACCAGTTCGAGCGCCGCTGAGCCCCGATTATCAATCACCATCTGAACCGGCATCAAGCCTGCGCCGCGGATATCGAAACCGAAAACATCACGTGCCTTGCCAACATCGCCATAAGCTTCGGCGGCCACGTTGGCACCAGCGACAACCTGAGCGTTGGCGTACTGCTCAGGGGGCCGGAAAGAAACCTGCCGACTCTCATAAAAGGTGCAGGAACTGAGTAGCGCAGCAATCATCATCAGGGCCAAGATACGGCTTGGAAACTGTAACATACGAGACCTCCTTAGCTACGACCTTCATTTACTGGATTATATCATAGGAAATGCTGCGCTTCATGCGCTTTGCAGCCGCCACCGAACAGCACAGACAAAGAACCAGCACCAGGTCAGGGTTCCGGCCAACAACGCTCCGCCGGGATGATCCGTCAAAGGGTCAAACCAACGCCTAAAACACCTGACTGATTGCATTCCGACCTCGTCAGATGACTGCCCCAGAAGGAAACAACGTCGGGCTTCGCGCTGGAACACCAGTTGCCAAGCCTGACTGCGTACAAAACGTCCGGTCGCATACCACAATCGGAAACGTGCCCCCAGGGACATCTGGCGGAGCTGTCGCCTGATTGCAGTCCAAAAGGGCTGCAGATGCAGACGACCTGTCTGCACCTGCTGGCGGTACAGGTCGGGCGCCTGTTGCAAAAAAACGTCCCAGCCAACAAACAGAAAGTTAACCAGCAGGGCATTCAGGATCTGGCGTTCTCGCAGACCTTCCGACTTAAAACGTCGTGCTGAGGTCCTGATCTCAATCGGCAGCAATTCCCAACGCCCCACCTTGCGTATCGCCTCGGCCAGCCAGGTGTCCTCCATCACCGGGAGGTCCTCCCGGAAAGGGCCAACCTCCTCAAAAAAATTGCGCGACAGAAGAAAGCCCTGATCGCCATGAGTGCAGCCCGGCTCGTCAAGCCGCGACTTTGCCTGGCAAAGGAACAGGCCGAAATCCGGCTCATTGTCATCCGTATCAAACCGCAACGAAAAACGGGCCGCAACTCGGCTCTCCTCATCCGTAGCAAGGATGTCCCGTAGACTCCCGACGGCCTGCGCAAACGCTGTCCGGTCCGAGAGACGACTATCGGCATGCAGGAACAGCAACCACTTGCCACGAGACTGTTGAACCGCACGGTTCAGTTGTCGGCCGCGCCCTGGAGCTCCGGCCACAACTTTGTATGGAACCCGACTTGCATTGAGAACTTCGGAGGCCAACTGACAGGTTGCATCATTGGAACCCCCATCGCTGACCAACACCTCGTATGTTAGCCCGTCCTGGCACAGAATGTCACCAAGCAGCAGAGGAAGGGCCGTTTCCTCGTTAAGGGTCGGAATAATCACACTTAGCTCTGGTGTCCCGGCAGGATTCATCTCTGCGGCCCTATTCAAAACAAACGGGCGAGCCTGTCTCTGGCCCGCCCGTAAAGTTCCACAACGAATTACGGTTTAGATTCCGGCGCGATTACGCAGAGATTCTACCCGGTCGGTCAACTCCCAGGTAAACTCGGGAAGCTCACGTCCGAAGTGACCATAAGCAGCCGTCTTCTTGTAGATCGGCCGCAACAGGTCGAGCGTCTCGATAATCGCGGCAGGGCGCATATCAAACTCTTCCTGAGCGATACGAGCGATATCGTTGGACGGGATCTTGCCAGTGCCGAAGGTATTAATCATCACTGAAACCGGCTCGGCAACACCGATCGCATAAGCGAGCTGAACTTCACACTTGTCAGCCAGCCCGGCAGCAACAATATTCTTGGCCACGTAGCGTGCCATGTAGGAGGCACTGCGATCCACTTTAGAGGGGTCCTTCCCGGAGAAGGCGCCGCCGCCGTGAGATCCCTGTCCGCCGTAGGTATCGACAATAATCTTGCGGCCGGTCAAGCCGCAGTCGCCCATCGGGCCGCCGACCACAAAGCGCCCGGTGGGGTTAACCAGGAAGCGGGTCTTTTCGTCCATTAACTCTTCGGGAACGATCTTACGGATGACTTCTTCAACAATCGCCTCCTGGAGCGTTTCGTAGGAAACTTCCGGCGTATGCTGAGAGGACACAACCACGGTATCAACCCGGATCGGCTTATCGTTGATGTACTGAATGGAAACCTGCGATTTGCTGTCCGGCCGCAAAAACGGCAGCAGCCCGCTTTTGCGAACCTGGGACAAACGTTTGGTCAACTTATGCGCAAACGTGATCGGCATCGGCATCAACTCAGGCGTCTCATTGCAGGCGTAGCCAAACATCAAGCCCTGATCACCGGCACCCTGCTCTTTGAACAGGCCCTCACCCGCAGTCACCCCTTGGGAAATATCAGGGGACTGCCGGTCAATTGTCTGGATCACGGCGCAGGTTTCCCAGTCGAAACCCATCGCGGAATCCTCGTAACCGATTTCCTTGATCGTCTGCCGGACGATGTCAGGCATATCGACATAGGCGGTCGTCGTAATCTCGCCGGCGATCATCGCCATACCGGTTGTCACCAAAGTTTCGCAAGCAACCCGGGCTGCCGGGTCTTGACCTATAATTGCGTCCAGGATGGCGTCGGAAACCTGGTCAGCAACCTTGTCCGGATGTCCTTCGGACACTGATTCGGACGTAAACAGAAAATCGGTCATCGCCATTGTTTGATTGCTCCTTAAAAAAAGTATTATTCAACGGATGAATTTAGCTTTTGGAGGCAACTCTGTCAAGTCTTGGCGTGCGTGCACCCCGCATCAAATGTCCGGAAGCGGGACACGCAGCAATGCGGCAGGGCGTTTTTGGCTAGATCCCGGACAAATTGAACAATTCAGGAAAGCGTTTGCGCATCGCGTCTTCAAGTGCCAGATTGACGTCGGCTGCAGTCGGCAGGTCAATAATTTTCTCGAAAATCTCCTGGACTTCCTGCAAGGACACCTGACGCATAATCCGCTTCAGACGAGAGATATTGGTCGCGTTCATCGACAATTCCCGGAAACCGAGGGCGATCAGGACAACGCAATAGAGTTGCTCGCCCGCCATCTCGCCGCACATGCCGATCTCGATGCCGGCCGTCTCGGCCGCCTGGCAAACCTGCTTCAGGGCCCGCAGCACCGCCGGGTGCAAAGGCTCGTACAAGTAAGCAACATGCTCATTGCTGCGGTCGATCGCCAGACAGTACTGGATCAGGTCGTTGGTCCCCACCGAGAAGAAATCGGATTCGCGGGCCAGCAGATCGGCAATCAGCACAGCTGACGGCGTCTCGATCATGATCCCGACCGGGACAGAGTCATTAAATGCGAGACCTTCGTCCCGCAACTCCTGTTTGACCTCATCAAGGTACTGCCTGCAGGCACGCAACTCCCCAACCCCAGAGATCATCGGAAACATAATCCGCAATGAGCCGTAAACAGAGGCCCGCAGGATCGCCCGCAACTGACTCTTGAACAGGCGCCCCTCCTTAAGGGAAAAACGTACAGCCCGCAAGCCCATAACCGGATTGAGCTCGTCGCAGAGGTTGAATTCGGGAACGAATTTGTCGCCGCCGACATCCAGGGTGCGGATCGTCACAGGGTGGGGCCTCATCTCCTCGGCCACCTGACGGTAAACCGCGAACTGCTCCTCTTCATTCGGTGCAACGTCATGCTCCATAAAGAGGAATTCAGTCCGGAACAGGCCAATCCCTTCTGCGCCCAGTTCCCGAGCTTCGGCAGCTTCATCACTCAAGTCGAGATTCGCGCGCAGCGCGATATGGTGCCCGTCACGTGTCTCCGCAGGAAGAGTTCGAAACGCCTCCAACTCTTTCTCAAGATATTCGTAGCGCTGTTTCTTCTCGAGATATTCGCGGAAAGTCTCTTGGGAAGGGTTGAGGATCACCGTCCCGGATATGCCATCAATGATCATTGGCAAGGCATTCGGCACCAGCGAGGTCACCGTCTCGAGACCGACAACCGCCGGAATCCCCAGGGACCGTGCCAAAATCGCCGTATGCGCAGTCCGACTGCCAACGTCTGTGACGAAGCCAATGATTTTTTCTTTGTTCATCTGCACGGTGTCAGCCGGCGACAGGTCATGGGCAACAACGATGACCGTGTCCTCGATATCGTTGAGAGTGTCCCGAACTTCCCCCACCAGGTTCCGCATAATGCGGTCGCCAACCAGGTCAATATCGGAGCGTCGTTCACGTAGATATTCATCAGTGATACTGTCAAACACTTTACGCAGACGCCCCAAGGTCCTACTGATAGCCCCTTCCGCATTGACCAGTTCCTTCTGAATCAACTCTTTCGTCTCACCAACCAGCATCTGGTCTTCGAGAATCAGCAGGTGTGTGTCAATGATATAGAGATGATCGGAAAGACCTTCGGTGAGGGCCTGTTTTTTTACCTCAAGGAGCTGTCCCCGGGAAGTCGACAAAGCGTCGTCAAACGCTTTGATTTCGGCCTGAACTTCTTCGGGCGCAATGCGGCGTTCCACAGCCGCAACCCGGGCGCGATTGACCAGGTGACTGTTGGCAATCGCGATACCGGGAGAGGCACCAATGCCGACCAGGATGGTGTCCTGCTCTATATCAATCTTCACCGAAGCCATCATTAATCAACTGTCCTATGGTTTCCAGAGCCTCGTCCGCATCTTCACCCTGCACACTGATCCGGATCATGACACCCTGTGGTGCTGCCAGCATGAGCAGCCCCATGATGCTCTTTCCATTAACTTCCGTGCCGTCCTTTTCGACGGTCACATCCGACTTAAACCGATTGGCGGTCTGCACCAGCTGTGCTGCCGCACGAGCGTGCAGACCAAGCCGATTGACAATTTTAAATTCAGCACTCTGCAAACAACCCTCCTTCAAAACAAAAAGGCAAGAACCAGCAAACTCACCGTCGTCACCAGGACAAGGAACATACTGGAGACTCCCTTGCGCGACAAGCGTGCGAACAACAGCACCACGGGCAGCAGAGCAAACCCCCATACGGAAGGGATTTCCTGCAGGTTGCAGCCCTTGTGCGCCAGGTAGGCACAGATCACACCGAGCAGAACAATTGAAATTTCCTTGCACCGGACCGAAACATCCGGCAGGTGGAAACGCTGAATCGTTTCAATAGCGCGTAAACCCCCGTAGTAGCCGAGCAGCAGCCCAAAACTGCGACACAACAAATGCGGCAGGTTAAACAGCGCTAGGAAAACCACCGGAGCCCACAGGGATCCCTGAGCGGCCAAGAACAGCGCAATAATCGCCGCCAACGGACGAATTCCGCCCCAAAACAGCGAATCGCCGATCGCAGCAAATGGCGCCATCACCATCTTCTTGAATTCAGCGACCTCGACCGGCACGTCTCCCCCTGCAGCAGTCGTTGCTTCAAGCCGCAACGTTGCACCAGCAACCAGAGGGGCAAAATAAGGATGAGTGTTAAAATACTCCTTGTGCCGGGCCAAAACCTCAGCCGGGATGTCCCGACCGTAAATTGCGCGCAACCCGGGCAGAATCAGGAACAGAAACCCCAAATTCTGCAGCCGTTCAAAGTTCCAACTGGCCTGCAAAAGAAAAGAGCGTCCGAACATTTTCAGGAGCGGCACACGCATTTCACGCGGCGCGATCTCTTCTTTACTGTGCAGTACCGGCATAACCCTACCTCAACCAGAGAACCAGCAGAGTCCCCGCGAACGAGGCGCAAAAGAGAGACATTCCCCGAGCGATATTGATCAACCCGAGCAGTGCGGCAGATCCGACCAGAGTAAAACTGTACTGCAGCCCGAGACCTGCTTCCCGCACCAAATCAATCACCAGAGGAGCAAAATTGTACAGCAGCAGGACACCGATGAGCAGGATCGATGAATAGGTCGCAAGACCAGCAAGTGCGAAATTGATCAACCCCTTCAGATGGAGCCGTTCAAGCGCTACGCTTTCACCCGTTTCCAGAGCCTTGTTGCGCTTCAGCGTCAGCCCATTGGCGTGTCGCGCGAGCCGATCGAACAGCTGCCCAAATTTACCGAGCGGAACAGCTGTCAGCACACACAATATTACGACCGGCATCCCAGACATACCGAGCAGACGTTCCATGCTCAGGGCAAGAACAGTTGCTCCGATCGCAACTTGAGTATCATCCGGCGGGATAGACGCACCAACCGGTAGACGTCCAAGCCAGAGCAGTTCGAGCATGGTGCCGATCTCGAGCCCGACTAGGGGGTTACCCATCAGTAAACCCGCCAGGGGGGCAGCGACAATCGGACGGGAGACCATAAACTGCAGCAAGGCCATCCGATCCAGCCCTGCCAGCATCGCTAAAACACCCGTCAACAGATAATCGCCCCAGACCATACTAACGACCCTTGAATTTCACCAGTTTATGCCAGCCCTGTTCCCGGTCAGAAGGAACGCATTGCGAGACGATTGTCACACCTTGCTCTGCGATCTCCTGCAGGTTATCAATATCGGCCGGGTCAAGTGCGATCGTGCAGCTATAACGATTCGTGCCCTCTGCGGAATGCATGTTTCCCAGGTTCAATTTGTCGTAGTCGACCCCCATCTTGCGGACCTTCAGGGCATCACCCGAATTGACAAATAGCAGCAGAACCCTTTTCTTAAGCAGCTGTGCCGAACTCAGAATCTGTGCGGTTTCTTCCAGTGTGCCGATGATCAGTTTGATCGAACTGGGCACGGCCGCCTGCATAATGGTGCTCTGGAAGCTGTTGGCAGCGACATCGTCATTGGCGACCACGATACAGTCTGCCTTGACCGACGGCACCCAGGCTTCGAGAACCTGACCGTGCACGAGCCGACTGTCAACTCTGGCTAGTACGATACTCATTTACACCCTCGCTCAACGCTTCAGATATTCACTGGCCAGCGAGATGCTCTGCTGACCGTAAGTCTTGAGAATTCCGGCCAGTTCATCCAGACCCAAGCCTTCCTGACTGTTAAAAAACTTCAAAACCATCGGCAAGTTGATCCCGGTCAGAACCTCGACCTTGTCCGGCTCGAGAAAGGTCAAGCCGACGTTGGCCGGCGTCCCACCGAACATATCTGTCATAATGACGACACCATCACCTTCCGTGCCGACAGTCGCAATCGCCTGTTTAATCGCCACCTGAATATCTTCCAGGGAGTTGTCACGTGCGACACCAACCGCGCAGGCATTGCGGACGGGGCCAATAATCATCTCGACCGCCTTAAGAATTTCATCCCCAAGATTGCCGTGGGTGGCAACCACCAGACCAACCATATTTACATCCTTTTTGCTGTGAGAACGGCACCAAAAACCGTGTTAATCGCCCGTCCGGTCAATATCCCGGTGGGTCAACTCGATCAGGCAGCCGCTACCAAGCAGCAACGGCTGCAGTTCTTCAGCAATGGCCACACTGCGATGGCGCCCACCCGTACAACCTATGCCAATGGTTAGCGCGCATTTCCCCTCATGACGGTAACGGGGCAGCAGGAAAAACAACAAATCTCTCACCCGGGTGACAAATTCCTGGCAGTCCGGCTGCGACAGCACGTACTGCCTGACAAGCTGGTCAAGACCGGTCAAGGGGCGCAGTTCTTCCACAAAATGGGGGTTATCAAGAAAACGGACATCGAAGACAAGATCCGCCTCTAATGGCAATCCGTAACGGAAGCCGAAGGACCGGACTTGAACCTGCAGCTGCTGGATGGCTGCATCCGCTCCCAGCACAACGCCAAGGGCCCTGCGACGCAGTTCATGTACCGTCTCCCCTGAGCTGTCCAGAATCGCCGTTGCCAAACCCCGGATCTCCGCCATCATACTGCGTTCCTGGCTAATCGCCCGGGAAACGCCTTCATCCAGAGCCAGAGGGTGGCGACGACGCGTCTCTGAAAAACGCCGCACCAAGTCTTGGTCAGAAGCCTCAAAAAACAGAACATCAACCTTGTAACCAGCTTTGCGCAACAGGGTCAATTGACGGTCGCAGCCTTCGAGGAACTCGGAGCTGCGCACATCGACCACCACAGCCACAGGCTGATTGCCACGATCTGTCAACTTCAAAAAGTCGCGCAGCATAACCAGCGGCAGGTTGTCGACGACGAAGAAACCAGCATCTTCAAGAGCCCGGGCCCCGGTACTTTTTCCGGACCCAGATAGGCCCGTAATGATCACCAGTCGGCGCTTCATTCGAGATTGTCTCCGATAATGCTCTTGGAATGTAGTCGCGCCGCTTCGGCCATTCGTTGTTCAAGCCGGTCTTCGAACTCGGCCGCGCTGTGGTATCCCATCTCCTTCAGTAGCTGATTACGCGCAGCAACCTCGACAATCGTCGTGATATTCCGCCCCGGCCCCACTGGAATGGTTTGCAACGGCAGAGAAACCCCCAACAGGTCATAAGTCCGCTCCTCAAGACCGAGGCGATCATACTCTTGCCCTTCCTGCCATTCAACCAGCTCAATCACCAGATCGATCTTTTTGCGTTCCCGAACAGCCGCCACACCGAACAGGTGCTTGATGTTGATGATCCCCAGCCCACGAATTTCCATGTGGTAATGCAGCAGGTCACTCCCTTCGCCGAACAGAACCGCTGGCAATTTGAGACGCACCTTGACGATATCATCCGAAACCAGGCGATGACCACGCAGAACCAGGTCAAGGGCGCACTCACTCTTACCGACACCGCTCTTGCCGGTGAGCAACACCCCGACCCCAAGCACATCAACCAGGACGCCGTGCAGGGTCGACTGCGGCAAAAGCCGTTCTTCGAGGTAGTTGGTGATCAGCGAAATAAACGTGGAACTTTGGTGAGGGGTCCGCAGCAGCGGAATATCACGGCGGTCCGCCTCGTCCAGCAGAATCTTAGGAGGGGACAACGCCTTGGTGATGATGAAGCAGCAGAGATCGACTGAACAGAGTTGGGTGACAACGCGACCGGCTTTCGCCGCATCACGCTCAATCAGTTCATCCAGATAGGAGAGTTCTGTCGAGCCGAGCACCTGGATCCTGTCCGGGTGCAGACTCTCCAGATAACCAGCCAACGCCAGCCCCGGCTTCTGAATGCGCGGGACCTGGACATGCCGCCCGAGACCACGGCTTCCGGCCAGCAGTTCCAGATGCAGGCCAGCCTCTTCTTCGGACAATAGATCGGCAATACTCAGTCGCGCCATGGCTCCCTGTCAAAAAAGCCCCTGAGACGGGCTGATGATGTAGGAGAGATAGACCGCCAACGACACAGCAACCAGCAATCGGGGCGGCGGGAATCAGAGCTGTTCTTCCTCTTCCTCAATCACCCGGTGAATCTCTTCACAATTCTCGGCTGCCTGCAACCGGTCGCGAACCGTCGGACTTTTGAGCAGTTTGGAAATCCGCGCCAGAGTTTTGAGGTGAACGCCAACGGACTCTTCCGGAGCCACCAGCAGGAAAAACAGCTGCGCTGGCTTGCCGTCCATTGAATCGAAATCGACGCCGTCCCGGCTCAAGCCAAAAGAAATCCTGAGCTGGTCAAGGTTTTTCAGCTTCCCGTGCGGGATGGCAACACCATCCCCGATTCCTGTGCTGCCCAGGCGCTCACGTTCCATCAGCACCCGCAGGACATCCTCACGGTCAAGCGAGGCATCAGCCATCAACAAGGCATCGGTCAACTCGCCAAGGATTTCCTTTTTACCGGTCCCCTTAAGGTCGACAACAATGGCTGCAGGGTCAAGCAACTCCGAAATTTTCATAATAATTCAACTCAAATAACGCGTTTAATCCCAGGTCAAAAAACATCGGCAGGCGGGCTAAAACCCACCTGCCGAAAAACATAGCCTTAAATCTGCGGAACAATCAAGCCATAATTTCCATCTTTACGCCGATAGACGACATTAATCGCCTCGGAATTCGAGTCAGTAAACACAAGAAATTCCTTATCGAGAAGGTCCATCTGCATCACCGCCTCATCAACTGACATCGGCTTGACGTGAAAGCTGTCTGTCTTGATAATCGTCGGCTCACTGTGACCCTCATCAATACTATCGGCCGTAAAAACCGTCTTATTGACTGTCCAGTCACGACCGCCGGCCGGCTTGTGGCGCTTGATTTTTTCCTTGTAGCGTTTCAACTGGCGCTCAATCTTGTCCAACATGCCGTCAATGGCAGCGTACATGTCGCTAGTCTCATGAGAGGCTTTGATGGTGATCCCCTTGGCGAGCAGGATCACTTCCGATTTGTGACGAATCTTCTTCTCCACGGAAAGTGCCACCTGTGCCTCGACCGGCTCATCAATATACTTTTTAACTTTTGCCAGCTTCTCTTCGACGTAGGTTTTAACAGGCTCACTGCTTTCCATGTGTCTGAATGTCACCGCAATTTGCATAATAGACCGACCTCCTGGATAGTAGGGTTATTCCTCTGGACTCTCTCTTTGACTACAATTATACCTGTGAAACGCGGAGGTTTCACCCCTCTTTCAAAACAAACGTTTCCGTTGAGTGGATGACCCGATATTCAGCATCTCCCGATACTTGGTGACCGTCCTGCGGGCAATGTCGATACCTTGCGTTCTGAGCAGGTCGACGATCTTCTGATCGGAGTAGGGCTTCCGCTCATTCTCAACGGCAATAATATCCTTGATCTTCATTTTGACGCTCTCCGAGGCAACCGAATCTCCCTCTGTCGTGCTGATGCCGCTGTTAAAGAAAAATTTCAGCTCGAACAGTCCCTGCGGAGTCTGGACATACTTGTTGGTCGTCACCCGACTGACGGTAGATTCGTGCATGCCGATATCTTCCGCGACATCACGCAGGACCAGCGGCTTGAGCTGGGCAACACCCTGGTCAAAAAAGTCACGCTGGAACTTAACGATACTCTTGGTCACCTTGTAAATGGTGCGTTGTCGTTGGTGGATGCTCTTGATCAGCCAGAGTGCGCCTCGCAGCTTGTCCTGGATATATTCGCCCGCTTTCTCATCAACCTTGGTTGCCCCGGACAGTGCATTGCGGTAAAAGGAGTTGATCCTCAGGTTGGGCAGCCCTTCATCATTCAGGACAACGATATACTCATCACCAACCTTGTGGACGAAAATATCCGCTGAGATATAGTGGATTTCTTCCTGGCTGTACTGACTGCCCGGCCGCGGGTCGAGCTGGCCGATCAGCTTGGCAGCTTCATACACTTCATCTACCGCAACATGCAGGGCACGGGCAATCACGGGATAACGACGATTTTCAAGGTCTTGCAGGTGATCACGCAAGACCAGGGCAACCAGGGAATCCGACATCCCCAATTGATCTACCTGTTTCAGCAGACACTCCTGAAGATTGCGACTGGCGACGCCGACCGGGTCAAAGTCCTGCACCACAGCGAGGACCTGCTCGACCTGCTCCAACGCCACCCCAAATTGCTCACCAAGATCTTCCAGCGGCTCTTTCAGGTAGCCATCCTCATCAATATTACCGATCAGCTCACCGGCGATCTGACGATCCAGCGCCTCAAGGCGCGACAGATTCAACTGCCACATCAGATGGTCCTGCAAGGACGTTTTGCGTGTCAGCAGATTTTCATAAGAAGGTTTTTCTTCATCGGCTTCGTAGTTGTCGGCCGTCGACCCACCGAGGCTGTAACTCTCTAGGTAGGTCTGCCAATCGATATCAGAAACCCCTTCTTCTTTACCGGCGACCTCCCCAGGATCACTAGCCGCAAGTTCTTCGGCAGCTTCGGTTTCTTTTTCGACGTCAGTCTTTTCTTCCGGTGCCTCCTGGCCTTCTTCAAGAACCGGATTCTCCTCCAGCTCCTGGCGGACAACATCCATCAATTCCATGCGTGAAAGCTGCAGCAACTTGATCGCCTGCTGTAACTGCGGCGTCATTACAAGCTGCTGGCTGAGCTTTAATTGTTGTCTTATTTCAAGGGCCATCGTTCGTTCGCAATCACATCAAGGGGCGATCTACAGTCGAAATTTTTCGCCGAGATAAATGGCCCGGGCGCGCGGACTGGCCGCGATCTCATCCGGGGTTCCCTCTTCAAGGATACAACCTTCATTCAAAATGTAGGCACGTTCGCAAACCCCCAGGGTTTCTCGAACGTTGTGGTCGGAAATCAATATCCCGATCCCACGGTCTTTCAGTTCAACGATCAGGTCCTGGATGTCCAACACAGAAATTGGATCAATTCCGGCGAAGGGTTCATCCAGTAGAATGAATTTCGGTTCGAGCACCAAGGCACGCGCAATTTCCACCCGGCGTCTTTCGCCACCAGAGAGGGCGTAACCGTAAGAACCCGCCACGTGGGTCAACCGAAAATCATTCAACAGCTTATCTTTACGCTCCTGCTGGGCGACCCGATCTGACTCTATCGTCTCTAAAATCGCCAACAGGTTCTGTTCAACTGTCAACTTCCGAAAAACAGAGGCTTCCTGCGGGAGATAGGAAATCCCCATTCTCGCCCGCTGGAACATCGGTTGCTCCGTAAGTTGGTGTTCATCCAGAAACACATCGCCGGCATCCGGCCGGACCAGCCCGACGACCATGTAGAATGACGTCGTCTTGCCAGCGCCATTCGGTCCGAGCAATCCGACCACTTCACCGGAAGTCAGCTCCAGATCAACTTCATGAACAACCTGGCGCCCCCGATATGTCTTGCACAGGCCGCGAGCAGCAAGACGATGCATCAGTCATCCGCTCCTGAACCGGGTTGAAAAACCGCCTGCACCCGACCGCCTGCACCGCCCTTGACCAGGCTGCGTCGGCCGTCCATGAACAGCACAATTTCATCACCGCGCACGGAATTAGGTCCTTCACTTACAACGGGTGAACCGGACAACACGATCTGCTCATTCTGCTTGTCATAAACAGCCCGCTGACCCGTCGCAGTTCTTGCTCCCTGGACAATCTTGACGTTGCCCTCGGCAACGATCTGCTTCACTTGACGGTCTTCCGCCAGATATTCGATCGTCAACTGATCTGAAGCGATTGAGACATCACCCTGGCGGGCAACAGCGTTGCCAGCGAAAACCATGGTACGAGCAGCGTCATCTGCCTCAAGCCGGTCGGCAGTAATTTTGACCGATTCGCTGGAGGTGCCACCAGGCAAGTCTGCGGCGATAACCGATAAGGGCAGGCTCACCAGCAATAGACTCAACAACAGAGAGGAGAACAGTTTCATCAACGGTCCTTCTTGGTTTCAGCGATCGGCAAAACCGCCTCAACGTGATCGTAAACAGTCATGGTCTGTGCATCGAGATCAAGGATCAACCCATCACCTGAAACCGTCAGATCACCGATGTCAAACACGACCTGCGAATCGGAAAAGATTTTCCGTTCCTTCTGGCGATAAACCAGTTGTTCAGCAGACAAGTGGTAGCCACGTTCCGATTCCACCTGAACATTGCCACGCAGATGAATTTCCGAAAAGTCCTTGTCGGCATCACCCTCGTCGGCGTGAACCTTTGTCTGGGGCGCACCTTGTTCGTCGTAGAAGGTCAGAGCAATCTTCTCAACGGCAAGCTGCCCTTCCGTGACCAGTCGCTCCGCACGTTTCGCCTCAAGGCGCCAGCGGGCAAGCCCCGCTTCACTGTGCATGTAATCCACATCCTGCAAGGCCAGCTCAACTTCAGACGGCAAAGCCTCAATAACCTCGGCGATTTCGGAGACAGCGCGATAACGCACTGTAATCGTAACAACCAGGGCGACCGCCAGCAAAAGGGCCAGCAGCAAGATCAAATTGCGGCGTTTCAAGTAACTCATCAAAGCACCGTCAGTATATCACTGCCGTCCCGCCGGAGTAAAGAAGATTGGCATGAGAATTGTATACAGGATTTAATTCTAATCGAAATATCGCGCTGTTACGGCATCCCATTGACCGGAAGCTCTGAGGAGATGGTCACAAATCTCGCGGACCGCGCCACGTCCTCCCGGTCGCTGCGTCACAAAGTCAACGCACTGTTTCACTTCATCAACAGCGTCGGCAACGGTTGCCGAGAATCCGACCTTCAACAGGATCGGCAGGTCGACCAGGTCATCACCAACGTAAGCTACCTGATGCGGTTCAAGTGCCAGTTGGGTCAAAAACTCCCGGAAGGGGATGCGCTTATCTTTTGCGCCTTGGCAGACCAGGCGAATCCCGAGTTCATCGGCCCGCCGCGCCACCACAGATGACTGCCGACCGGTAATGATCCCAACTTCGAAGCCGGCGCGCTGCAGCAACTTCAGGCCATGTCCATCCTTGACATCAAAAGCCTTCTGCTCCCCACCCTGGTCATCGTAGACAATGCGGCCATCCGTCAAAACGCCATCGACATCAAGCAGGAGCAGCCGAATCTGTGATAAGTCTTGAATCATCAGATAACCCCGGCTCTCAAAAGATCGTGCAGGTGAATAATGCCGATCGGCGCCTTGTCGCTTACTGCTTCGAACACGAACAGAGAGGTAATCGAATGGTTTTCCATGACCTGCAACGCCTTGGCCGCCAAGTTGCTGCGCAGAATACGCTTCGGCTCACAGTTCATGAACTCTTCAACCGGACGATTGAGCAACTCCACCCCTTTTTCAATTGTCCGACGCAGATCACCGTCCGTGAAGACGCCGACAAGTTTACCTGTCTCATCAACCACGCCGGTGATACCGAGTTTTTTACTGGAAATCTCATAGAGGCTGTCTTTGAGAAGGGTCCCTATCGAAACGACCGGCACCTCGTCATCGGCATGCATGATATCTTCGACACGCAACAAAAGCCGCTTGCCAAGGGCTCCGCCCGGGTGATAGAGGGCAAAGTCCTCTTCTTTGAAGCCGCGCTTCACCAACAGCGACACCGCCAGGGCATCCCCCATGGCAAGAGTCGCAGTCGTACTGGCCGTCGGTGCCAATTGCAACGGGCACGCCTCTTCCTTGACGGACACGTCGAGGAAGACATCGCCGGCCCTGGCAAGAGTGCTGGTCGGGTTGCCGGCCATGACAATCAGAGGCAGGCCCATCCGTTTGATGGTTGGTAAAATCCGGTTAATCTCTTCCGTTTCGCCTGAATTGGATACGGCAATGACAACATCGCCGCGCATCAGCATACCGAGGTCACCATGGAGCCCTTCAGCGGGATGCAGGAACAAGGCAGGCGTGCCGGTCGAAGCCATGGTGGCGGCCATTTTCTGACAAATCAACCCCGACTTGCCCATCCCGGTCACCACAACTCTGCCATTGCAGGCGAGAATCATCTCGACTGCAACAACAAACTGATCATTAAGCCGTGCCGCTAACGCCAATACGGAAGCAGCTTCAATTTCGAGAACGCGCCGGGCTTCAACGAGCGTGTCTGCCATCACTCACCTCTCTCCTTAACAAGCCGATCCAACGCCATCATCTGACGCCAGAGCGGAGCGATATCGGACAGGGGCAGGCTGTTCGGCCCGTCACATAAAGCCAACTCCGGTGCATCATGGACTTCCCAGAACAAGGCATCAATTCCGGTCGCCACAGCCGCCCGAGACAGGGGCGCAACAAATTCGCGCTGACCAGCGGAGGAGCTACCGGCCCCTCCCGGCAGTTGTACGGAATGGGTGGCGTCGAACACAACCGGACAACCGGTTTCCCGCATAATCACCAGAGAACGCATGTCAGTGACCAGATTGTTGTACCCGAAACTCGCGCCGCGCTCCGTCAGAAGAATCTGGTCATTGCCGGTTGACTGAACCTTCCCGACCGCATTCTCCACATCCCATGGCGCCTGAAACTGACCTTTTTTGATATTCACGACTTTGCCGGTCTTGCCGGCCGCCACCAGAAGATCTGTCTGTCGCGACAAAAACGCCGGGATCTGGAGGACATCCAAAACCTCGGCCGCTGCCGCAATCTGGCTGACATCATGAACATCGGAAAGAACCGGCAATCCGGTTTCCTGCTTGACCTTGGCGAGGATTTCCAAGCCAGCATCGAGCCCCGGGCCTCGATATGACAACACCGAAGTCCGGTTCGCCTTGTCGTAGGACGCCTTAAAAATCAGGGTTCCGCCAACCTGTTCGGCGATTTCGCAGAGGGCTGCAGCCGTCCGCAAGGTGTGTTCTTCATTTTCGATGACGCAGGGCCCGGCAATCAGGACAAGCGGCTGGTCACCACCGACCGTAACCGGGCCAACCGAAACACTGTAGGTCATGACGACTCCTGCTGTGAAGCTTTCAGACATGCACCGACAAACGATTCGAACAGGGGGTGCGGCTCCATAGGACGCGATTTGAACTCGGGATGGAACTGACAACCCAGATACCAGGGGTGATCTTCCAGCTCGACAATCTCCACCAGGTCTTCCTTTGGATAATTGCCAGACAGAACCAAGCCGCAACCCTCAAGTTTTTCACGATAGGCGTTGTTGAACTCGTAACGGTGACGATGACGTTCGCTGATCTCTTGCTGTCCATAAATCCGACGGGCCAGAGTGTCCTTGCTCAGGACACAGGGGTAAGCGCCCAGACGCATGGTTCCGCCCTTCCCTTTGACCGTCTTCTGGGTCTCCATGATATGAATAACCGGGTTCTTGGCGTCCTCTTTGAATTCTGCCGAGTAGGCCTCTTCGATACCGCAAGCATAGCGGGCGTACTCCACCACGGCCATCTGCATACCGAGGCAGATTCCGAAAAAGGGCACTTTGTTTTCACGGGCAAACCTGATAGCAGCGATCTTGCCTTCACTGCCGCGCTCACCGAAACCGCCCGGCACCAGGATACCGTCAATATCTTCGAAGGTCGTGCCGACGCCGTGTCGCTCCAAGGCTTCGGAATCGACATACTTGAGGTTCACCCGGCAATCATTGGCTATACCGCCGTGGATCAGCGCTTCGGACAGCGACTTGTAGCTCTCCTTGAGATCCACATATTTACCGACAATGGCAATGGTGGTTTCACCGGCCGGCTCCT
Organism: Desulfuromonadales bacterium; assembly: GCA_030145205.1. Lineage (GTDB taxonomy): Bacteria > Desulfobacterota > Desulfuromonadia > Desulfuromonadales > BM103 > JAQYVZ01. Next base: position 22,529 of record JAQYVZ010000001.1, read on the forward strand.
TGACCCGCTTGACGATCCGCTCCCAGCCGCTCAGGTCGGGCTGCTTGGTCCAGATATTGAGGCTTTCAACAATCCGGTCCGGCAGACCTTCAGCATGAAAGGCCATCGGCACTTCGTAAATAGTTTCAACGTCCCGGGCGGTAATAACCGCCTCCTCGCGCACGTTGCAGAAGAGCGCAATCTTGCTCTTCATGTCGCGCGGCAGCTCTCGATCACACCGGCACAGCAGGATATCCGGCTGGATACCGATCTCGCGCAACTCCTTGACGCTATGCTGGGTCGGCTTGGTCTTCAGTTCACCAGCCGTTGGGATATAGGGCACCAACGTCAAGTGAAGATAGAGCACATTTTCCGGGCCGCGGTCCGTGCGAAACTGACGGATCGCCTCAAGGAACGGCAGGGATTCAATATCGCCGACCGTGCCACCAACTTCGACAATGGCCAGATCGACGCCCTTGGCGTTTTCCAGAATTTTGCTTTTGATCTCGTTGGTGATGTGGGGAATCACCTGCACTGTCCCACCAAGATAATCGCCTCGACGTTCTTTACGAATCACCGTGTCGTACACTTGCCCAGTCGTAAAGTTCGACTTCTTGGTCAGTTTAGCTGACGTATAACGTTCGTAGTGACCGAGGTCGAGGTCGGTTTCTGCGCCATCGTCTGTCACAAACACTTCACCATGCTGAAACGGGCTCATCGTCCCGGGATCAACATTGATATAAGGGTCGAGTTTCTGCATGGAAACCCGCAGACCACGGGCCTCCATCAAGGCCCCGATTGATGCCGCAGCCAGGCCCTTCCCCAATGAAGAAACCACACCGCCGGTAACGAAAATAAACTTGGTTTTCATCTACACTTCCTCTCGTGGACGTGACGTCACTGTTCTTGGATTTAACCTAACGATTTTACACATCCGCCATTGAAATGAAAACCCCATTTGAGCGTTTGTCACAGGATTTTTACCAACGTGCAAAGAATGTTCAAGCGGACAAGATAGCTTGCACGCGCTGCAGATCCTCCGGGGTGTCCACCCCCTGGACGGTCATGGGTGTTTCGGCCACCTTGATCTTATAACCATGTTCAAGGACACGCAACTGCTCGAGCTTCTCAGATTGCTCGAGAGGTGTCTCCACAAGACTCTGATAATGAAGCAGAAAATCACGACGATATACATACAAACCGACATGCTTGGCGACAGGCAGCGTTGGCCAGCACACCTCAAGCTGAGCGGCATGGTCACGCGGGTAGGGGATGGGGGCCCGGGAAAAATAGAGTGCGAAATCATGCTGATCGGTCACAACCTTGACGACGTTCGGATTGAGGTATTCCTCCAAGGACCCCAGAGGGGCTTGCAACGTCCCCATAGGGATGCTGTTGTCTGTGAGCAAGGGCTGTACAGCCGCATCGATCATGGCAGGCTCAATCAACGGCTCGTCGCCTTGCACGTTAACCACCAAATCCGTCTCCAGAGACTCAGCCACCTCCGCCAGGCGATCTGTACCGGTGGGGTGGTCAGCACGGGTCATGGCCACTTCGCCACCAAAACGACATACGGCGTCGGCGATCCGCTCGTCATCGGTTGCCACAATCACCCGATCAACGGATGTGCACAAGGAAGACCGTTCATACACCCATTGGATCATCGGCTTGCCGCAGATCTCGGCAAGCGGCTTGCCGGGAAACCTGGTTGAGGCGTAACGTGCTGGAATTATGACTGTTGTACGCATATAAATATCCAAATCTCAGGTTGCCATCTGTTCAGGTTACCCTATGTTAAACAGGGTGGACTGTCAAGATTTCGGGCAAAAGCAAAAGGGCCCGGCGTGTTACCAGACCCTTTTGCAGAGATGGTACCCGGGACGAGAATCGAACTCGTACAGCCTTACGGCCGAGGGATTTTAAGTCCCTTGCGTCTACCAGTTCCGCCACCCGGGCATTTTTTTCAATTTTCAGCTACTATGTATGCAATTTTGAGCTGTGTGTCAACCGGAGGTTCACGATATGAAAGAGACACTGACCTGCCCAAACTGCAGCGCCGAGGTCCAGCGTTATCGAAATCCCTTTCCGACCGTCGATATCATCATCCGCATCGAAAACCGGATTGTTCTGATTGAGCGAAGCAATCCACCACTTGGATGGGCTCTGCCCGGCGGCTTCGTCGATTACGGTGAAAGCCTGGAGAGTGCTGCCCGTCGCGAAGCTCTTGAAGAAACGGGACTGACCCTGAAAAACCTGCAACAGTTCAGAGCCTACTCAGACCCGCAGCGTGACCCGCGCCATCACACTATTTCGATGGTATTTGAGGCTGACGGCTCAGGACAACTGCAAGCCGGTGACGATGCCTCGGGCGCCAGACTTTTCCCGCTGGACAGTCTTCCGGCCCCCCTTTGCTTCGATCACAGCCTGATCCTGGCAGATTACCGCACGCAGCAGGCGTCTTCCATAGAAAAGAGGTGAAACTCCGGGACAGTGTCCAGCAGCCCATACTTGTGGCAGAGCGTGAAGTAGAGTTTCAGCCCTTCCAGATGCCCATCCGTCAATTCATAAGACACCGTCTGCCAGTAGGTCTTCAGCTCCACCACGGACATGCCGCTAGACGGCGCCAATTCCTCTGCAAGTTCATCCAGGCGGTCAAACGCCATCATCCGCGCCATCTGCAGTTGGGCAGCAAGCCTCTGCATCTCTTCCGGCATCGCCTTGGCGGCATCGCACCGTGCGATCCAGAGCGCGAAGACAAACGGCAAACCGGTGTACTGGTACCAGATTTGGCCCAAGTCGACGACCTGCATATCGTCGCGTCGAAATGACCGCGCTGCCCGTAAGGCACGATCCCCAATCAACAGGGCACTCTCACCCTGCTCCAGAACAGCCTCAATCGGCACATCCGGCACCCGGTAGCTGACATTGTCTACCCTGCAGAACTCCTGCATGATTACTTTCAGGAGGTTGATTGAAGTCGCCGATTCGCCGGTCAGAAAAATTTCCCCACCTTCGAGTGCCGAGGCGTCTCGCGAGACAAACCAGAGGACACTCTGCACCGGGCCGACACTGCTGATCGACAGGTCGGGCAGGAAGCAGTAATCCTGACTGTGCAAGGCATATTCGAATGAGGACGAGGGACAAACGTCGATCGTACCTTCAAACAGCTGACGGTTAAGGTCTGACGGAACACCAGCAGTCACTTCACCCGCAAACCCCATTTCTTCCAGATAATGAAAGAAAGGAGCACAATTCAGATAGGTAATCCGACCAACATTCAAAGACATTTCACCACCACTTCTTTAAAGAAAACCGAGCGATCATAGCACGCCATTGTCCGGAGGACAATCACGCGTTCAGGCGTTCAGTCTGTGTCCCTTCAGGTATTTATTAACCGGACGAGGTATCAAAGGCCGACAGCGCGGAAAGTCCATTCAGCGGAAAGTCCATTCAGGGTTTACATATTTTTCTGCACAAAGACGCTCGGCTAACTGCAATTCAGTTGATGAGGGCTGAGAATCCAACCATTGCACATCGAGATGGTGCAGGAATGCCGTAACCAGAGCTGCTTCCACTTCAGCAATATTCAGCGGGCGCTCAGACCAACGATTCAGCCAACCGACCTTCTGAAAACGTTTTACGGCAGGGATATCCCTGTTCCCCGGCAATATCCGGGCAAGAAGGTCCAAATCCATCTCCAGAGGCAGGGAACCATGCTGCAAAAACCCCCTCCCTTGCCGTTTCTGGGCACTTCCGGCAACCTTGCAGCCTTCGATCAGAAGTTCATACTGGGACGGTGCCGTGAAACAAACAGCCCGGTCAGGGCGGGAGGGTCCCGATTGACGGCGCCCCGGCACCAGGCGGGCTGACAGGCCGAGGTTCTCCAGAGCCAGCTGCAGGGCTTCAGCGATCACCCGGTAGCATTCCAGGACCGAGCCCTCGAAACAGCCTTGCTGCACGGGAGCAATCACCGCATAGGTCACTTCACACGCATGAAGGACAGCACGACCACCGGTGATACGCCGTACGAGATCAAGATTCGCATCTCGGCAAGCCTCCAGGTTGATATCGCCCTGGGCGGATTGAGCATACCCCAAGGTGACCGTCGCAGGCTGCCAGCGGTACAACCGCAGGATCGGCGGAGAAGCCCCGGTTGCGACTGACTGCAGCAGAGCTTCATCCAGTGCCATGTTCATGGCACCGGGGAGTGCCCCGGAATTGATGTAGCGCCATTCCATAACGAACCGCAACCCATTTTAATCTAGGATAAAACAGGAAAAGGGCCGGAATCCCTCGGCCCTTTTCACACGTCTGCTGGCGGAACGTCTAGATTTTCAGTCGCTCCAGAAATCCGGTATCAATATCGCCTTCAATAAATTCTTTGTTATTCATGATCCGCTTATGAAAATCGATGGTCGTGCTAATTCCGCCGATGATGTATTCATCGAGGGCGCGGGCCATGCGCTTAATCGCTTCTTCGCGCGTATCTGCATGAACGATCAACTTGCCAATCATGGAATCGTAATGCGGTAAGACCGTATACTGGTCGTAGATCGCGCTGTCGATGCGGACGCCAAGCCCGCCAGGTGGGTGGTAGCCATCAATTTTGCCGGGCGAAGGTGTAAATTTTACAGGATCTTCTGCGTTGATCCGGCATTCAATTGCATGGCCGCGAATTTTGATGTCACTCTGCTTGTAGCGCAGCTCTTCACCGGCGGCAATCCGAATCTGTTCCTTGATGATATCAACCCCGGTGATCATTTCTGTCACAGGGTGTTCGACCTGCACGCGGGTGTTCATCTCCATGAAATAAAACTTGCCCGTTTTGTCGAGCAAGAACTCCATGGTCCCGGCGCTGTAGTAGCCAATCGCCTTAACTGCGGCAACAGCGCATTCACATAGTTCTTTGCGCATCTTCGGCGTCAGAACGGGGCATGGAGCCTCTTCAATCAACTTCTGGTGGCGACGCTGGATGGAGCAGTCACGTTCTCCAAGGTGCAACACATTGCCATGCTGATCAGCAAGGATCTGGACTTCAACGTGACGCGGGTTCTCGCAGAATTTCTCGATATAGACGTCAGGGTTGCCGAAAGAGGCATTCGCTTCAGCACGTGCCATCGCAAACAGATTCGGCAGGGACGCCGGGGAGTGAACCACCTTCATCCCCTTTCCACCACCTCCGGCTGTCGCTTTGACAATCACCGGAAAGCCGATCTCTTCGGCAATCCGCTGCGCCTCTTCAACAGTCGGCACATTATCCTTAGTCCCCGGCAGAATCGGCACGCCGACCTGGGTGACTGAATGGCGTCCAGCAATTTTGTCCCCCATCAGGCGGATACTCTCCGGGGAAGGACCGATGAAAACCAGGCCGCAATTCTTACAAATCTCAGCAAATTCGGCATTTTCAGCCAGAAAGCCGTAACCGGGATGGATCGCTTCGGCGTCGGTCACTTCAGCAGCACTGATGATCGCTTTGGTATTCAGGTAGCTTTCAGAGCTGGCCGCTCGGCCGATACAGATACTTTCATCAGCCAGCTTGGCATGCAGCGAATCACTATCTGCATCAGAATGAACCGCAACGGTGCGGACGCCGAGTTCCTTGCAGGCCCGAATGATCCGCAGGGCGATCTCGCCGCGATTGGCGATCAGTATTTTATGAAACATAAGCTAACTCCCTGTCGTTCAGAGGTGTGAGACGTAAAGAGCAAACCATGAGGTCACAACCTCAAGGGTGGCTCCTGTTTCCCGACCCAACTGAATTAAAGCCGTTCCACTCTGAACAGCGGCTCACCGAATTCGACGGGAGCAGCATCATCCTTCAGGATTTCAACGATTTTGCATTTAAATTCCGCCTCAATCTCATTGAACAGCTTCATCGCTTCCACCAAGCAAACCGTCTGACCGGCTTCGACAATCGTGCCTACTTCGACAAACAGATCAGCTTCAGGGCTTGGCTTGCGGTAGAAAGTCCCGACGATCGGAGAATTGATCGTTTCACCGCTTTCAACAACTGGAGCCTCGGCAGTGGTTGTGGCGGCCGGTGCAGCGGGCGCGGCAGCCGGGGCAACCATCGGGGCTGCGGCCACAGCAGCGGGGGCCGCAACCTGGATAAACTCCTTGTCGGGCCCACGCTTGATCAGGATTTTTTCTTCGGCGTTCTCCATCTCAAACTCAGTAATATCTGTGTCCGTAATCATTTTAATCAGAGATCTTAGATTCTTGACATCCATGGCTATTCTCCTTTATTCCCGTCAATTCGAGTCATCGGTTTCTGTTTTTAAGCTAAAGGGTTCTATATTGTTTTGGCAACAAGGTCAATACGCGATATCCATCTTCGGTGACCAGTGCCATATCTTCAATTCTCACACCGCCCTGTCCGGGCAGGTAAATCCCTGGTTCGATCGTAAACACCATGCCAACCTCCGCCGTCGCCTTGCTACGTGGCGAAACCGTAGGCTGCTCATGAACTTCCAGACCGACACCATGGCCAAGGCCGTGGCCGAAATACTCACCATAGCCGGCCTCTTCGATTACACTCCGGGCGAGGCGATCCAATTCAGCCAGCGCAACGCCCGGTCGAACTGCCTCAAGGGCACGATCATGCGCGGCAAGCGTCACTTCGTAGATTTCAGTCATTACCGGCTCAGGCTGTCCCAAGGCAAAGGTCACGGTTTCATCTGAATGATAACCGCCGACCCGACAACCGAAATCGATTGTGACCAGTTCACCGTTTCCCAGTTCCCGGTCGCTGGCAACACCATGTGGCAGAGCCCCACGCTCACCCGAGGCTACGATAAAATCAAATGCTTTTTCTTCCGCGCCGCGTCGCTTGAGCGCAAATTCGAGCTGCAGAGCCAGATCACGTTCCTTTTGTCCCGGGCGGATCAGAGGCAAAATTTCCTCAAAGGCGTCCGCGTTCAACTTGGCCGCCTCATTCATCAGGGTAACTTCTTCCGAACTTTTAATCACCCGAAGAGAGGAAAGCTCTTCACCAAGTACGCGCCAATCCCAACTGGTCTCGCCCTTGTCCCGCAACTCCTGCGTCTGCAGATAGGTCAGGGTTCCTTCAAAACCGATATGTTCAGCACCCCACGCTTTAAGTTGCGTGACAATTCCGGCAGCTGGCTGCTTATACTCTACAACCGCATCTGCAGCAACTTGTTCTTGTGACTGGGTAACATAACGGGAATCGGTCAGAAACGCCGCCCTGTCTCCAACAAAAACCAACGCACCTGCCGTGCCGGTGAAACCGGACAAGTACCTAAGGTTCTCAAGACCAAGAATAACACAGGAATCGAGATTGCGGGAGGCGAGCAGCTCAAACAATTTGCTGCGTCGTGAATGATAGTCAATTGTCACAGTACGCCTGTTATCTGGTCGCTCAAAACACACGGAGGGATTCTGGCCATTTCAGGCTTGCAGCCGTCCGGCCAGAGCTCGCAGGGCAAGAGCATAGCCATCGGCACCGAGGCCGGCAATTTGGCCGACAACCACCGGAGCGATGAATGAATGATGACGAAATGATTCGCGGGCGTGAATATTCGACAGGTGGACCTCAATTGCCGGCAAGGCAACCCCGGCCAAGGCGTCGCGTAGAGCGATACTGGAATGGGTCAAACCACCAGGGTTAATGATAATCGCATCGTAGCCGTCTGATTGCGCGGCGTGAATGCGGTCAATCAGCACCCCCTCATGATTAGATTGGCAACAATCAACGACCACCTTCAGAGATGCGCCTAATGTTGTCAGCCCGGCATTCACATCATCCAGCGTCTGACTGCCGTAGACCTCGGGTTCACGTTGCCCAAGCAGGTTCAGATTGGGTCCGTGCAGAACCAGTATTTTTAGTGAGGGTGCCATCACATGAGCTCATTTTTGAGATTGACGGATTCCCGCGACAACAGGTATCGTCCTTTGCCGAAATTGCCATCCTGCTTAAGCACCAGAGCGACAAAATACTCAGACGTAACAATTCGGATAACCGTAATCAGCTGTTCGGTACGAATTGAAACCTCCTGCATCTCGCCCATATCAAGGATCTCTGACGTCTTGCGAATCTCCTTGAGAACGTTCGCATACTCGATAGCAATCACCTGCAGATCAAGCTCTTTCTCCTGACTGAAAGACTGCTCGATGGCGATCCCATCGTAACCCATCAAGACAGCACCGACAGCGCCAGCCGTTTCATCGACAATCCGTTGCAGAATTTCAGTGAACATGCTCCCTCCTCTGCCGGATACCGGCCAGCCAACCCTCAAGGACTTCCAGAGGTGTTCGGATAATTACGGGCTCAGGCACTGCCTCCTGAGGTGGTACCGGTGCAGGTGTTTTCAATTCCAATGGGGGGGGTACGTCACTCACAGAAGTTTGAGACCCCGTGGTTTCGGCTGCCGTCAAGGCATTCAAGCGCTCGCGAACTGACTGATTATCCGGGTCACGCCGAAGTATTTCTTCATAAACGCCAACAGCCTTTTCCGGCAACCCCTGCTTGACGTAAATTTCAGCGAGTGTAGCCGTCAAGATAACCTCGGCACTTGACGCTTCCGGCTCCACAGGTGCGGCAGGTACGGCCTCAGGGGCAGGAGGTGTCGCCACCTGGGATATTTCCGGCTTTCCAACCTTCAGACGATCCCAGGGACGAGGCAGATCGAGCGCAACCAGCATGTTCTGGATATGATCGTCTGCCGGATGGAAATCAGCCGCCTCATTCAAAATCTTGCGGGCTTGGTCGCGCTCACCACGGATCAGGTGCAGACGCGCCAACCCAACCAGGGCGGCCTGACTTTGCCGGTCGATGCTCAACGCCTTGGCAAAAGCACTCATCGCCTCGTCAATCCGCCCCATCTGACCCAGCACACGACCCAAGGTTGAAAAACCGGGGCTGAAATGTGGTAACGACCTCGTCCCCAGCCGCGCCGCCTCAAGGGCGTCATCAAGCAAGCCAACCTGTCGATAGGCTTCAGCCAAGGGCACAAAAGCCGTTGAATGTGAATCTTTCGAAATAATCTGCAGATAGCTGCCGATCTTACTGATCAGACTTCCACCGCTACTTGTCTGTGCCATAAATCCTCTCTCGACAACGCAGAGAAGCTCTCAGGGTTCATTCAGCCGCAGTACAGGATACAAGCAAACGCGGCAAAAGGAGATCAAGGTCGTCAATCATGTACAAATCGGCAGATCCAATGCCACGGTTAAGGGCCATCCGAAGTCGGCCTTCTTTCACCTTCTTGTCCCGCTGCATCACAGCAAGGTATTCACTCGCCGTAAAATCGGGGGGCATAACCGGCAATTGCAATCTCAAAAGCAGATTTCGCAGACGATCGACATCCTTCTCAGCGCAAAGCTGTTTTTCTCTGGCAATTTCTGCGGCTATCAACATGCCGATTGCAACCGCCTCGCCATGTTTGATCACACCATAACCTGCCAAAGTTTCAACAGCATGACCGAAGGTGTGGCCGTAATTGAGAATCGCCCGTAGACCCTGTTCTTTTTCGTCATTTTCTACAACATTAGCCTTAATTTGGCAAGACATCATTACTGCATGGATCAGCGCATCCGGGTCCTGTTGCAGCAGACTCTCGACATTCTCTTCCAACCATTTGAAGAAATCAGCGTCTTCAATCACACCATACTTGACAACTTCCGCCATACCGGCAGCAAATTCCCGTTCAGGCAGACTCTCAAGAACTGACACATCGATATGCACATAGCGTGGCTGATAAAATGCCCCGATCAAATTCTTCCCAAGGGGGTGATTGATACCGGTTTTACCACCAACGGAACTGTCAACCTGGGCAAGCAAGCTGGTAGGAACCTGAACAAAAGGGATGCCTCTCAGGAAGGTCGCAGCGGCATAGCCGGTCAAATCACCAATCACGCCACCACCCAGTGCAACCAGTCCACAGTAACGATCAAAGCCACGTTCAATCAGTGTGTCATAAATTAACTGTAATGTTTCGTGATTCTTAAAAGCTTCGCCATCGGGGACCTGAATAACGCTGACTTCGCGTCCGGATCGACGTAATGCATCGACGACGATCTGTCCATAGTGATTGCCCACCAGTGGATTCGTAACCAGCGCGACTTTTTTCGCAAATTTCAAGAGGTTCAGCTGTTCACCGACCTGCGACAAAGTTCCGGCCCCGATACCAATCGGGTAGCTGCGATCACCTAAACCGACCAACAACTGCTTCATTCGTTGACTCCCTGTAACAGACGTTGTATCTGCCCGACAACCTCTTCGACGCTTTTATGATCCGTGTCGACAATCAGACTTGCTTCTTCGTAAAAAGGAATCCGGTTCAACAGCAGGCTCTGAACATGCGCGAGGCCTTCCGCACTGTTGAGGAGCGGCCTCTCTGTCGAACCTGCTAGGCGTACCCGCAAAGTCTCCCAACTGGTCCGCAGGTAAACAACATGTCCAGCAGCACGCATGAACTTACGATTCTCAGCTGCCATAACGATCCCGCCGCCAGTAGCAAAGACCGCACGCCGTTCAACAGGGACTGAAGTGAGGACCTTCGTTTCCAACTGCCGGAAATAGTCTTCACCATATTCAGCAAAAATCTCGTTGATCGACATTTCTGCCCGGGTCTCGATTTGATTATCTAGGTCTAAAAAATCGCAGCCGAATTGGGCAGCAAGAAATCTTCCAATCGTTGTTTTCCCTGCCCCCATGAAACCGGTCAGGAATATGGGCCTCTCTAATAACATATCTGCACTCTTGCTTGTCACATACAGAAAAGGACAGGTCACCCTGTCCTTTTCCTGCTTCACATCATCACTGACCGTTGCTTACTCAAGTATCCGCGGCGTGATAAAAATCAACAACTCACGTCTTTCCTTAGTCTTGGTTGTCGACTTAAAGAGATGTCCAAGTAAAGGAATATCTTTCAGCAAAGGAACTCCCGTATCAGCATCTTGCTCTGTTTCTACGAAAATCCCGCCAATGACAGTCGTCTCGCCATCACGCACCAGAACTTTGGTTTGCGCTTTTTTCTCGTCAATCGAAACCATGTTACCGGTCCCGGTTGGGACAATAGTACCCACAGCACTGTTCGATGCATCAATCTCCAGGATGACACTGCCATCCGGATTGATTTCCGGCGTTACTTCCAGCTTCAGTTCAGCACTTTCAAAGCTGGTTTCTGTTCCAGCATCACCCACAGTTGTATAAGGAATTTTTGTTCCCTGGGATATTTTGGCAGATTCACCATTCAGTGTCGTCACACGCGGTGTTGAAACTATCCTGCCCTCACCAGAGGATTCCAAGGCAGAAAGGCGCAGGTCCATGGTCAGAGTATCCACGCCGACCGTACCGAAACCGATTCCCACTGCAGCGCCAGCAGACCCAACCGACCCTGCAGTCGGCGTTGTAATCAAGTATGAACCACCAAGTCCCACCGAGGCCGAATCAATATTCGTCGTTCCAACGCCAACCTCGTCATTCTGATAGGTTCCACCCCATTTGACGCCCAGATCACGGGCGAAGGTGGTGTTTGCCTCAACGATACGCGCTTCAATCAGAACCTGTTTCTCAGGCTTGTCAATCTGCATGATCAACGCACCCATTTCATCGAGGACAGAAGGGACATCTTTAACGATTAACTGTTTGTTGCGAGCATCGGGAATAATGTTACCGCGCTCTGTCAAAAGGTCGGTTATGACTTTTTCCATATCGGCAACCGACGAGTAGCTGATCTGAAAAACGCGGCTTACCAGCGGAGCCTCTTCAATCTCCTGCTTCTGGGCCTGCAGACTGGTGTTGGCCATATCGCGGATCTTGTCTTTAGGCATGATGCGCAGGACGTTGCCATTGCGAATCTTCCCAAGGTCAGAGGTCTCAAGAATCAATTCGAGGGCTTGATCCCATGGGACATCAATCAGGCGCAAGGTGATGCTCCCCTTGACATCATCACTGGCAAGAATATTCAAACCGCTTACATCGCCGATCAGCTGCAAGATACTGCGCACATCGGCACTGTCAAAGACCAGTGAAATTTTCTGCCCAGAATAAACACCCTCAGCAGTAACTTCTGCCAGGGCAGCTTCATCCAGCTCAACAGTCGGCTCGCCTGCAACCATAGCAGAAGCTTCAGCGTCAGCAGTGACTTCAGGGGCTTCCACTTCAACAACATCTGACTGCGGAGGCATGGCTTCAGCATAAGCGCCATCGTCAACGACCAAGCGAATGACAGCACCATCTTCTTCGAGTGAATAGGCTGCAGCCCCTTTCATTGTAACGGCAAAACGCACGTCCTGGCGATCACCAGCTTTTACAATGTAGGGGGTTACGGCATCAATTGCCGTCGGGAAGGCCGCCGTATCCAAGGTGCGACGCAATGCACGACTGATTGTAGCATTCTGAACTTCAAAGCGAATCAGGTTACCCTCGCGCGTCGGCCCAGATACTTCGGCAGGTGACGTCAGCGTCACCTTAAGGTAACTCCGACCATCCAGGCTTTCAAAATCGACAGCTTCAACGGCAACACTCTCGGCAGATTTCTGAATCGCCGGAGCCTCAGGGGTCGATGTCACAGGCGACGCCGCTGCAACGACCTCTTTTACCGGTTCCTTGACCGGCACAACCTTCTCGTCAGATGTATTGACCGTGTCGCTCCAGGCGACTGCAAGGTCAGAGTCATTTTGCGTTACGGTGTGCTTCGGCAGCTTTTCATTTTCAGAGTCAAAAACCAGTCGCGTTTTATCCTTGTAAATACCGACACGCAGTTGGCTCATCCCTGCTTCAGCAGGAAAGCTTCTCTGCTTAAATCCTGGACGGATACCGTAAAGATCGACAACCAGGCGAGGCGGACTGGCCAATGCAAAATACTTATAACGATCGATTTCACCATTCATCGCCAAGACAGCCTGGCCAGGCGTCATAACAACTTCACGCAGCACGCTGGCCGCTGCATCAGACGCAGCAACCGGTTGAGTTGCTGCCGTATCAGCAACAACCTCTTCGGCCGCTTGCTGCTGCTCCGGTGCGGCTACAGGTTCAGAAACTACGGCAGCCTGACCCTCAAAAACGAGTTTAAACTGATTACCGTCAAGGAGTACCTGATAGTCTGCGCTCTCTTTCAACAGCACTTCGACCCGGGCCAAATTTCCCGAGGACAGTTCAAAGGTCGCGACTCGAACCTCTTGGACAGCGCCTTGGTTGACAGGCAGCACATCCTTGACGTCCGTCATGTCCATCCCTGGAAAATCGACAACGACCCGAATCGGATCGTAAGAATCATAGACTGTGTATCGGTACCCTACCGGCTCAGTCGTCTGAACCAGAACCGTTGGCGACGACGCAGCAGCTTCCATGGCAACAGAAACCAGCTTATTGCTCGGATCGGCCCCAAACGAAGACGTCGACAGGAGAAATAAAAGCACTGCTATTGCCAAAAAGCTCGTGCAAATCCGCGCAGTTGCTCCGCCCGATACCCGCCTGGCTCTTTTCATCATCCCTCGCATCGATTAAACTCCTTCCCGCTTGGGAACAACAATATCCTGAAGGTTGGTCCTGACATTTCCTGAGAAGTCGTAATACTTCTCTTCCACTTGAATAACTTCATTTGAGATGTCCACTACGACACCGTTGTTCTTGCCTATTTTGACACCCTTCTTAAGGATGTATGATTTTCCATCAGGTGCCACAACCATCGCCCGTGGCACATCCAGTCCGACAATCACGCCGATCAGTCGGTACTGCTGCAATTCATATTGCTGCAAAGGCGTCAAAGGTTCTTCGGAAACCGGGCCAATCGGCTTGCGGATCGAGGTCAAAGGCAGGAATGGGTCGCGACGTCCCTCAGACTGATAAGCGAATTTCTGCTCTTTTTCAGCCTTTTCCTCCTTAGCTACTGCCGCAGGGGCCTTTTTGACGGGAGCTTTAGCAACCGCTCTTGGCTTAGCAGAGGCAGACTTGGAGGCTGGCTCATCAGAGCAGCCATAAAGGCCGGCCACAAGCAGAAACATGCCAATCAGGTATCCAATGCAACGCATCATATCCACTGTCCTTATTGATCGACAAATCGGAAGGTCACGACCTTGCAATTGACCTGCAAAGCAACCTGGCCATCTAACACTTTAGGGCTTTTCAACTGGAGATCCGTCAAATTGACAATTCTGGACAATTCTCCAACTGACTGCGCAAAATGAGCGATGTCGTGATACGCTCCCTTCAATTGCAAATCAGCCGGGACCTCTGCAAAAAAACCCTTGGATATTTCCCCTTTAGGTTTGAACGACTTGACATCCAAACCGCTGTCTTTGGCAAGCGCCGCCAAATTAGTCAGCAGGGTTGGTATCTCTTTTTTATTCGGCAGCTTGGTTAATGCCTTCTCAAGCATTTTTTCCATTTTGGCAAACTCTGCCTTAAATTTTGGCAGGTTGTTAGCAATCTGCCGTTTTTGGATCAGCTCAACATCGAGCTTATCTTGGGCCTTCTTCAACTGCTCAAGCTCGTCAAACTGCGGGACAACCAAGAACCAGCCAAAAGCGGCAACGATCAGAACGACCACGACCCCAAGGCCAAGCAACCGTTGATACAACGGCAGTTTGAGTATTTTTTCAAGACGAGGATTCATCTGACAAGTATCTCCTCAAGCAATCTAGGTCCCCTTAGATTTCCGTTTTTTAGCAGAGCCCTGGACCTTGATATCCGGCTTCTTCATCACGGTTTTACATACCAGACTAAATTTATGAAACTTATTCCCCTTTTGCTCCGTCAACTGGGTCACCTTGAGTTCAACGTTGTTGTAGAAATCAGAAGCCTCCAGCTCGCGCATAAACAGGGCAACTGTTTCCTCGTTAACACCAACTCCGTCAATCTTGACAACACCACTTTTTTCACTAAAGGTTGTCAACCAAAGTTTCTCAGGCAAGGCCTTGTAGAGTTCGTCCAGAAGACGAGCCGGACCAGAGCGAGCCTCCTCTAGCTTGTCCATCACATCCAACTTGGCACGCAGTTCCTTCTGCCGCTTCTTGAACTGGTTGACCTCCCCGATCGTCTTCATCAGCTTGGAGATCTCAAACCGTTTCTGGTCGATTTCAGCCTGAGCATCGCTGATTTTGTTAAGGAAGTGCATATAAACAGAAGCACACAGGGCCCCAGTAACAATCAAGGTGAGGCAAACAATAAGTAACTGCCCTTTCAGTTTCTCTTTTTTCTGGGCAGCCTTAACTGGAAGAAGGTTGATGCGGATCATTTGTCTCCCATCCTCCTCATGGCCAGACCGGCGGCAACACTAAAGACCGGGCCGACAGACTGGAGATATTCCGGATCGAACTCCTTTTCACTGAAGCTGACCTGGCGCCATGGATCCAGAACCTCGACAGGGACACCCAGTCGGTTCGCCAATGACTCTCGAACCATCGCCACCAAAGAGACGCCACCGGTAATATACGCTTTTTGCACTTTCTCATCGGACGATGTCGCGGAGAAAAAGTCTATAGAACGCTGCACTTCCTGAGTCAGGGTCTCCGTAGCATTATTCATTACTTCAGTGACATCATCAGAACTGACTTCGTCGATCGCGCCCCCGAGTTTGACCTTCTCAGCATCTTCGTTGTTCAAGCCGAAGCGCTTCTGGATTTCTTCGTTGTAAGCGCTGCCACCCACCTGGATATCGCGGGTAAAAACTGACATCCCACTCTTGAGGATATTGACATTCATCGAACTGGCCCCCATATCGATCAGGGCCACAATCTCATCATCAATCCCGTAATTGGCCTCGAAGACATTCTGAACGGAGAAACAGTCAATATCCATGACTTGCGGGTTGAAACCACACTCCTTGAACAATGAAACATAATCTCCGACAAAATCTTTCTTGGCCGCAACCAGAATGACATCCATCTGTGATGCATCGTTGGAATCGGGGCCAAGTATCTGAAAATCAAGATTGACTTCGGAAATTTCAAAGGGGATATACTGCTCAGCCTCCCACTGAATCGAGGCCTCCATCTCCTCTTCTGTCATGATGGGCAATTGAATCTTTCTGATGATCACTGAATGGCCTGACACAGACGTTGCGACATTTTTTGTCTTGACCTTCAGGCTTTCCACCAGATTTTTAACCACATCGATAATCGACTGGGAGTCCATGATGGCATTGTCAACGATCGCTTCAGCCGACAGCTTGGCCAGACCGAGCGTTACCAGTTGATAGCCGCCCTTAGCTTCACGCAACTGTACCAGCTTGACCGAACTTGAGCCGATATCAATACCAACGAGATCCTTTTTCTGCTTGAATAACATCAGTCGCCTCTGGCCTAAAAGTTCTCACCTACCTGCGCATGTCGGTAAATAAAGCAATCTGCATACCAGTTAGCCGTTATTCTCCGGAAATACCTGATCGCGGTCGGCTAGCCCAAGCCCCAGAGCCAGGATGATCTTGCGCTTGGTCGACATACGACAAGGCGCACTACCTTCGATACGATCCACAGTCACCGGAGAAATTCCAGCCTTGCGCGCCAGTTCAGCCTTACTCATCAACTGCTCTTCGCGAATTTCTCGAACTCGGTTTTTCATAGGCAAACCATCGGTAAATGTTGACTTGGGTCGTCTATCCGAGTGAAGCGCCTCCCTCACTCATTGTATCCCAAGTTTTATCAATTATACAAAATTAGGTGTAATTATATGTAAATTAAAACTACTGTCAAGAAATTATAATTACTGCTAAACCATATTGGGGGCATAAATCCCACAAGTTGGTTTTGCCACCACAACATCAAGTAGCCATTTTTTCAAATTGCCACTAGATAAAGTGGTGAAAAATTATTGATTTTTTTGTTATTTGAAGAAAATTAAGGGGGAAATCAGACCGAAGTGAGTCCGTTCAGGAGAAAATACTTCTCCAGATATCCATCAGGGCGACACCATACCAACGCATCAGAGGATCCCAAAACTGGATAAAGAAACCGTAAATCAAAGCACCGGCAGCCAGAAATGGGCCAAATGGTATCGCCAATTTGCCGTCGCTCTTTTTCAGCAGCATCAGCGGCACCCCGACCAGCGTTCCCAACACGGACCCGAGAAAGATAATCGGGAAAACAGCGCGTACTCCCAGGAATGCGCACAGCATGGCCAACAGTTTAACATCACCAAGGCCCATTCCTTCACGCTTGGCCAGGAGTTCATAACCCAAGGCAATGACAAGCAGGACTCCCCCTCCGGCCAGGATCCCCAGCAGGGAGCTCTGCCATGAGACCCAGGGCACAGCGAATGAGCAGAGAAAACCTATCGGAATTCCCGGCAGACTGATAACATCCGGAATGATCTGGTGGTCCAAGTCGATAAAGCTAATGACGACCAAAGTTGCACACAGCAGCCAAAACACCAAGGTCACAGGATTGAATGCAAAACGGTACAAAAACAGGGTAAACAGAATCCCCGTCAAAGCCTCGACCAAAGGATAGCGTATTGACACAGGGACCTCACAATAAGCACAGCGCCCCTTCAGCAGAACCCAACTGAGAATAGGAATATTATGGTACCAGCGAATCGGTTCGAGACACTTCGGACAGCGTGAAGCTGGACGGACAATCGACAATCCGGCCGGGATGCGATAGATACAAACATTTAAGAAGGACCCGATAACTGCCCCAAAGATGAACGCGCAGGCGAGCAGCAAACCAATTTTTGTCACAATACATCCCCTTCACTGTCATGGTGGGTCGTCAGACACAGCTTCATACCAACGCCAGGACACTCTCCAGCACCGTTTCAACGTCGATCTCACACAGGCAACGCACCTCGAAGGAGCAATCCGGCATGGCACCGTAACAGGAACAGGGAGCGCAGTCCAGATTCTGCCACAACACGCGATGAGACTCACCATGCGGCCCCCACTTTTTCGGGTTGCTCGGCCCGAAAATTCCGACCGTAGGCCGTCCAAGCCCGGCAGCCAAGTGCAGCAGGCCCGTGTCGTTGGCAACCACGGCCTTGCTCATCTGTAACGCGACGGCACTTTCAAACAGGCTGGTTTTGCCAGCAAGGCAGACACCCTGCCCGGCATCAGCGACCCTTGAAGCAACAGCAACATCGTCTGACCCGCCGAGGACGACGTAGCGGAGACCTTCTGCTGCAAACTTCCTGGCCAGTTCGACAAACCGACCTGCCTCCCACGATTTTTCCGGGCGGCTTCCGCCGGGGCAAAGAGCAATAAATTCCCCCTCAGGGGAATTGGCGAGCAACGAATAAATGTTTTCTCGTCCCCGCTCAGGGGGGGTTAGAAAAGGCATCTCAAGTTTCGCTGGCGCCTCAATCCCCCAAGGTGTCAAAAGTGACAGAAAGCTGAACGCCTCGTAACGGTCCAAGTCATAATCGACGGCGCAATTCAAGAGACGGCCGCGATCATTGGTTCCAAAACCAACAAGGACGGGTCCACCGAACAAGCGTCCGAACAGGGCAGAGAGACGGTGCCACTGTTCCGTATCAACCACAACATCATAGTGGCGCTGTCTGACTTGGGGCCAATCAGAAAAACGGTCATAACAAAAAACGTTTTTCACGTCAGCACAAAAGTTAAAAACCCTGACGTTGCGTTTTTCTGCAAGGACATCCACATGGCAATCAGGAAAACGGTTGCGGAACGCTTTGATCGTCGGGATCAGCAAAACCGCATCACCAATCCCTCCAGGGCGAATAAATAGGACCTGATTTGGAACCGCAGGGACCACTAACGATGTTCGGAACAAGAGTCCGAAAGAAGTCATGAGGCGGCCAAATGAAGCGTCAAGGTATTTTAGCGTTCGAATTTTCACAATCACCCAAAGAAAGTAAAGCCATCGACAGCCACAGGCAGGTCACTGCTGCTGCGACAGGACGTGCTCGACGGTACTCCATACAGCGTCAACCTGGACATTCTCTATACAGGGGACAGGCGCCCCTGCTGGGACATTGAAGCGACAATCCCAGTTACAGTTAAAACAATCCATAGGCATGTAAACCGGTATGGGGACAGGTTTTGCCACTTCATCGTCGACGGCATACGGCAGGAACCGCCCAAAATGTCCCCCACCCAGGATACACACGCTACGCACACCGACTGCCGCTGCGATATGAGCTGCACTCGTCTCATTACTCAGGACGAAATCAGCATTCTTGATAATTGCAACCAGCTCAAGTAACGAAGTTTTCCCCACCCAGTCATGAAAGAGGTCTGGCTGGGCTTTAACAAGCCGTTCTCCGAGAACCGCTTCGGACGCATCACCACAGACCACAGCTGTCATGCCCGTAAGATCGTAGACCGACTGTGCTATTTGGGCAAAGTTTTCCAAAGGCCACTGTCTGTACGGATGCCCAGCGCCAGGCACCACAACATAGTATTTATCGAGAGTGAAACCTTTAGGCCCTACCGGCTGGATATCAAGGCATGGGAGAGAAGGCTCAAAATCCGCGTATCCAAGCCCGCGGACAAACTCAGCATGCCTCCGCAACTCCGACATTTCGCCCGCACCCGCTGGAAGCAGTGATGTATACCAACCATCAGAAATTTTTTTCGCAAGAAGCGACGTGTTGGTCGTGTCTCCTCTGGCCCCAATGCGATTCAAAGCGCCGGTAGCCCTTACTAACGAATCACCCTGACATAATTCACGGGAAACAACCGGATGGACAACTTGGTCAAAACCGGTTCGCCGCACCTTCAGGATAAAGTTTATCCTGTAAAAAAGGTTCTGGACAAACCGTTTTCTTTCCAATGGCCAGACGACGTCAAAGAGGCCAAGGTCGGCTGCGAGGGAGGCCCACAGAGAGTTCCCCAGCAAAGTAAGTTCATACTGCTCTTTGGGATACAGCTTTCTCAGTGCACGCGCTGAATTGAGCCAGAGGATAAAATCGCCAATGGCATCGAGACGAATGATCAGGACTTTCTGGCGCAGGGCCTCATCTGAATGTCTTCGACTTCGGCAAAAGAGCAAAGTCAGAGAATCCAGTGACACAAGCAACAGTACGTGGAACAGCCCCCAAAAATGCATAATTAAAAGCTATGTCACTCTCTTGCCAGAACCTTCAGCTCGTAGGTAAATATCTGAGGGCTTGGCTTATGAAAGGAGCTGGCCGTCACCCTGTTCCAGAACCAGATATTCATTTTATAAATCTTCAGCAACAAAAGTCGCAGGAATCGAACAGGGTGTGTAGATTCTGCAAGCCCGTCTGGATCCAGGAAAACGACAGAACTGAACCCTGCCAGACGCAAAACAAAAGAGAGGCTCCCTGCGGTAAAAAGCGTCTTGTGCGTAAAATCCTCATACGCCCAGTAACAACCAGTGTTCGACTGTGCGTTAGGAACCATTAGAATAAAGCTACCACCAGAGGCTAACAACTTTTCACGAATCAGGGCTAGTGTTTCTACAATTTCTTCCTTCTGAAGATGCTCCAAAACGTGGTTCATCACAATAAAATCATAGCGGCTCGAAGATTCTTTGCAGTAATCCTCTAACGAGCCAATTTTCTCGACATTAAGAGTCTTGCGCAAACAGGCGGAAACCGCCTCTTCAGAAATATCAATTCCAGACAGATCCGAATACCCTCTGCTAGAAAGCTCTTGTAAAAAAGCCCCAAACCCACAACCGATATCAAGGACTCTCGCATCACGTTTAGCCGGCAAGACATCGTTCAAATAGCGGGGAAGAACATAAGGGTCCTCCTGCACATTTCTCAAGGTAAAATAATTATCACACATAACACCACCGTTTAGGGCCTACCCTCGCAAGGGAGGGACTCACCCAAGGCACCCACACCGAAACCATGCTTTTTGTTCAACCCATCAAAGCTGCCTTATATGCGGCGACAGTCCGTTGAGAACATTTCTTCCAGCTGAAAAGATTTGCTCTTTCCAAAGATTTTCTGGAGAGGGTTTCCCGCAAAGAAGATTGGCTGTAAATGTCCAACATTGCCTGGCTGAGGCTCTCACCATCTTTCGGATCAACCATAATACCAGCATCACCGACCACCTCAGGAAGAGAAGACGTATTCGAAGTGACAACGGGGACACCGCACTGCATTGCTTCGAGGGGGGGGAGACCAAAGCCTTCATAAAACGAAGGATAAACAAACATCATTGCACCACTGTACAAAGCGGTTAGATCTTCATCGAGAACATAACCTGTTACAACAATCCGCTCTTTCATAGTCGAGGCATGTTCTATTTCATCAAGGATCCCACCGAAATCCCAACCTTCAGTTCCTACAAGCACCAGATTCAGGTCGTTGATATGTTGCTCTTGCACCAATTGAATAAAACTGCGAATGACTTGTTCGATATTCTTGCGAGGTTCTAACGTACAGACACTTAGCACATAAGGCCTGTCAGGAATGTGATATCGTTTTTTAACAGAAGAGACTCTTTTGCCATCCGTACAATGAAAAAACATTTCCGAAGCGGCCAATGGTGTCACAAAAACCCGCGAAGGGTCTAATTGTGCATAGTCACACAAATCATTTTTAGTGGATTCAGAGTTTGTGACAACCCAATCGTCTGCCTCGATACAATCAACAATCCTGCGTGACAAATCGCCTTGCTCATCTCCAAAAAACTGAGGGCAACGAATTGGGATCAAATCGTGGACAGTCATGAAACGTTTAAGCTGCCGCTGCGCCCTGATTGCTTTAGGGAAAGGATAAAAAGTCGAGTGAAATATGTCTTGCCCCGTTATTTCCACAAAGCCACAATCGACACAAAAGCGGTCGACAAGATGAAGCAATCCGCTCAAAGCTCGCTGCTGCAACCGCCGATCTTGCGCCACAGAAACTTCGGGGTAAAGTGCTTCAATTGCACCGACAAATGTATTAGCCAACGAGTTGCCAAAAGGGAGCAGAGAAGAACCTTCAAGCCCTGCAACGGTCCCCGAATTGACTTTGAGCTGCAGATACTCTTCAAAGGAATGAAAGGCACAACAAGACAGGTCAACTTCATCTTCGGCGAGCAGAGATATCCGGAGGTTGTCAACAAACCTGGCAACTCCGGTACGGGCCTGATGACTGTAAAGTCCCGCGCCAAGGACTGAGATGTCATAGACAACACGCATCCAAACGTCCCGTAATATTGCGCCTTATGAGCCCCTTCAAGAGAAACGCATAGCGCAGGAGAAGAAAAAACCAGAAGAACCGGTAAGGACAGTACTCTTTGTATATTTTGTAGTTTGCCTTGAAATAATAAGCTGATCGGTGATCTTTGAGCAAAGCGGCGAAACCCATTTTTTCAACCGCCGACTTTCCAGTACAATGATCAGCTTTATTGAAAATGACACTACCATTATCGACCAGGACTCGGAAGCCCTGTTTGCGCGCTCGCAGTAAAAGTTCTGTATCAGCATGGTATTGCGGGCAATTGATTTCATCATAAAACCCAACCTCTCGAAACACTTTTGCCGGGACAAGAGTTGAGTTTCCATTAGCAAGTGGGACCTCCACCGTTCTAGACTTAAAATCCATCTCCTCCATAAGCTGGTCGATGTTTCCACGCCACCAACGAATTTCTCCGCCAAAAAACCTTACCGTGTCCCTGTCCACATAATCGTATCCAACGGACGTAATGATACAGTCTTCATTTGCAAGCGCCGTATCAATAAGAGAGGTCAAAAAGTTTGATGAGACCTCATTGTCATTGTTAATTGTGAGAATAAACTCTGTGCCACGATCCAGTGCGTCGCGAACTCCCAAATTCGTTCCACCTGTCCACCAGAGATTGCCGTCACCCTGCAGAAGTCGCACAGAGGGGAATTGTTCTGCAACTATCCTGCTTGATCCATCAGTTGACCCGTCATCAACAATGATTATTTCATAGTTTTCATATGTGATCGCTGATAAGGAATTCAGGAATTCAATGGTATCATCAACGCCGTTAAATATCGGTATTACCAAAGACACCCTTGGTTGTCTGAACGTGCTGTTTACAACCACCATTATTGTCCTTTTCTTTCCCCCGAAGAATCATCGTAAAGAGGATGAAAGAATAGCTTCTCCAGCAAAAACTTTATCTTTTGTCAAATCATTATGCAAGTAGGCTTCCCTGAGCAACTCAACAGTACGAGAAGTTCCCTGAATAATGTCTGAGGGAGTATCTCTAAAAAAATCGCCTGCCGAGGCATAACTTTCACAATTAAACTCCTGATCACAGACATAGAAACCATCATCCTTGAAATAGCTGTATAACTTCGAGGTATAGACATTCCCAAAAATCAAGTTCCTCCTGTTTGAATAGCGTCGGAAGATACTTCTGCCGATTCCACCCTCTAGGTCGACATCCAAAAAATCCGCAAAGCTGAGCAGGAGATCAGCCTGGGTGAAATAACCATCCAGTGCCATCGGCTTAGCTACAGGACCGCCAACGATAATAAGGGGAGCATGATGCTGGCTGAGTGCCCGTTCGAGTTCGTTCTTCCCGTAACTGAAAGCAGCCTCATCCGAGGTGATAACCACCAGGGTGTTATCCAGTTGCCCCCGTTCTCTCAATGCCTCGATGAATTCTTGTAGTGTTTCATCAGCATATTCGAGAGCCTGCTCCCTTGTGGGGGCAGGCACCCCGGGGACAAGATAGGGATGGTGTGTGCCCACGGTCAGCAAAGTGAGCATCCAAGGGGGCTCTGCCTGGTCAAGGCTTTCAATTTTTTCAAGGGCCTTTTGATAAAGAGACCGGTCATCCACTCCCCAATTCGAACGGGCGATGGGGTTGAGAAATGCTCTTGATCCAAAGTCCTCATCGTATCCTATCGTCCTAACAAAACTTCCCTTGTTCATATAATGTGAATTACTGCTTTGCATAAAAACCGAGTGATAACCTTTTTCCTTAAGGAAAGACGGCAGGCACTCCTTTCCAAACTCCCGCTTCAAAGCGAAATCCATCTTGGCACTTGTGTCCAGGTAGTTAGGATAGTCTCCACATAATGCAGCGTACATGCCTCGGTTCGTCTGGCGCTGTAATGTAATAAAGTTGTTAAAAAAAAGGCCCTCGTTTTTCAACTCTGCCAGGAAAGGTAGTTTCCCCTGGTCAATCAAGTCATAGCTAAGCCCTTCCACCATGACAATCAAGACATTATTCAACGATGTAGGGGTATTAATAATTTTTTCTCCGGACAGGTCTTGACTGTAAAATGCTTCCATCAATTCAAGGCTTCCAGCCTTTCTAACAAGAATCCCGTTCTGCACCTCCCAGCCAGCAAGACCATCCGAGCGAACATCATTCCTCACGAAAATCCGGTTGATAAGATTTCTGGAATTCTCTTCGACAAAGTTCATTTGAGCCCAATAGGGGAAGCCAACCTTCAGGGGAACGCAGAATGAGCCCAAAACTGAAAGCAGCAAGACCAAGAGAACGGTTTTCCATTTAAAAAAACGCTGGTCAAAATGCTTTCCCAAAAATCGAAACAACCATAAATTAAAGACACAAACACCCAACAATGGGATGTTTTTAACGGCAAAAAAGGACCCCAGAATAAATGTCTCGTCGAACCCATATTTTAAAAAATAGAAATTAAGGTTTGAACCATTTGCATGGATATGTTCATAGTTGACAGCACAAACAACGATAAGAAGCGCGGCTGAGACTATTCGGAACAACCTGTTCACGGGAACCTTCTCCAGCACAAACCAGAGACATAACGCCAAAAAAATGTCGGAGGAAAAACCGCGAGAAAACGCAATCCAGGTTTTAAAGGAATCCGGATGAACCGGGACAGTGATCAACCCGATAATTCTGAAGAAAAGGACCAGGATGAAGTATTTAAGCATGAGTGACGACTGATAAAAGAGAAGGGGAAATTTCTTTAATCCCTGAAAACAGCTAAACTCTAAGAACAAGTAGATACCATGTTACGGAGATCAGTCAAGATATCAGTTTGGCGGCAAAAAATCCGTATAAACCTCTGTGATACCAAGACTCTGTATATATCTTTCAGCCTCTTTATTATTGTTGATTGTGTGGACATAAGTAGCAACCCCTAAAGCTTCAAACTGCTTTCCAAGGCCGCGTTTTGCCCTTTCTACAGGCATTGTAACCGCAAATAAATTCATCTTTGCAACATCCTTCACTATGTCTTCGTCAAAGCGCCTGTCCAGATACAAAGTCCATATTATTTTTTTGTAGCCCATTTCTATGGCGGTTTGATACTCACTGGGACAATAAATTTGTGGTATTACACGGCCTAAATCGTGGCCCATTTTTTCGGAGATTATCTTCAAAGCTTTGATGTTTTGACTTTTCACATCCGTGACGATCCTGGCTCCCGGATGCTGATCCAACCAATTAACCAATTCATCGAGTGTCAACAGACGGTATTTAGCGACACTTCCCGCCAACATAATAAAAATTTTTTTCTCAAGTGGCTCTTTTACAGAACGACCAAAATATCTCTCAAAACTTTTCTGCCAATCATGGAGACAAACAAGAGCGCCATCACTCGTCCAATTAAAATCTATCTCGAAAAGTCTGAAGCCTTTTTCATAGTTGAGATTCAAGGCTTCCAAAGAATTGGTGTAAGTATCGCCAGAGATACCTCCAGCAGCATGGGCGACTCTCGTTCTTGCATCCCGATCACTAAAGAATACCCACCCTCCGCTAATGCATATCAACAAAAGTATGCTGATAACAATTCTATTTAGCATCCCGACTTTCTCCGTACGACTTAGTCACCCAGAATTCTCCGACAATATACCGGAAGGCAAGATCCTGTCGTTTGACGTAGGGCAACCAGCAAATCGCACATTATTGATATGCTTTTCGTGCCTCAATGTTCAAACTAATTTTGTAGGATTGCCCTTCTATATCTTTCTGGTATACCGAAAAATCATCAAATGTTGTCAGGTCACTATCGCCAGGGGACCACTCCTTGATATCAACACAACATGATCGTTCCAAATATTTTGCTAAATTTTTCATATTAAAGACTGAGTAATGACAATTATAGCGGTTGTCTTGTCCACCCATAAGTTGTGAAACAAAATCATCCGGATTGCCTGTATCGCTATAAATTTCGATAAGTTTATCGAAATCAGGAACCGACAACCTCAGCACCCCACCAGGCTTTAATATTCTAACCCACTCGTTCAGGACTTGAGTAATTTCATAATGCTTGAAATGTTCCAAGCAGTGACTTGCGTACACCAAATCTACAGAATCATCCGTAAACATAGGTAAATGATCAATTCGATGTACAAAATGCACGTGAGGGTAAGGGTAGGCATCGACATTTATAAATTTAGGGTGGTTCGTCATGCCGCAACCTAAATTCACGTAAACATTGCCATCAGTGATCGGCAGCTTAGTTCGCCAAAGGTATTTTTCCGCTTTGGCAAAAAAAATCTTTCTTTTGTCGTTAAGTCTACAAATAGTCGTTTTAAATTTTTCAAACATAATAATTCAGACAAATACAAAAAAATCTATTGTTTATCATTAAGAACTTCATGCAAAGGAAGTCTGGGGAAGACATCAAGCATTCCTCCGTGTGTAGAATTATAAATTTCGCAGCCTATACTTTTTAAATATTCACGCATCAAGCGATATTGTTTCCATCTAAGATAATATTCTTCAAACCACCGCTCGGTTGTAAATGCCGAGAGGTGATCTACATCACTAACACCTTCTTTTTCAGGGTAGAAATGATGATTGGTCACCCTCTTCGTATCATGTAAATAATCGTGATCACACCCCAAAAGATATATTTCCTTACACCCCATATAGGCAGCCAGCTGAATTGCTGAATAAATAACTGTCCGTGTTTCAAAGGGCTTTTTTCCGATATCCCAGGTTGACGCAAGCAAATGATTCTGATCATCGAGGGGAGGACTATTGGAGTAATCGATGAAATATGTCCTTGTCTTCACGTGTTCAGGATACATTTTCAGAAAATCACAAATTGAAAACTCATAAGGCCGGTGGCCAAAAACATAAGTGGTCTCATCCGAATAGGCTTGTTCAAAACCACTGAAAACTTTTTGGAGGTCATCAAAATTAAATGGCGGGTGATATGGGGCAAGCACGTGATAACGAGGGGAGATTGTTTTAATATCTCTGTGCAGGAAGAAATGGCTGACGGCAACACAAAGTTCTCCCTCCAAACCTGACAAATCTTGCTTTTTTACAGAGGGTCCTGTTGCAAGAATGAAACATCTCTCGCCTTTATGCTTATTCTTCAGCGATACATTTGCTCCTAAGCAAAGAGATCTCTTTTCCTTACATTCTCCGGCACCCACAACACCACTAATTGCATTTTTCAGCAAATTCTTAATACCAGGAGGTAAAGTCCAGTAGGCCGTGGCTATGAATAAATCTTTCAAAAACTGCATTTTTCTTCCACCGAAGACATGGGGGCAGGATTGCAGGTCAGCGTTTGTTGACTTCCGTGCGACCGGCGCAAATCATTTCACATATTTCCCTAACAGCTCCCCTTCCACCGACATATTTTGAAACAAAATGAACAACCCCGGAGACATCTTCAACGGCGTCTGCCGGGCATGCTGAGAAACCAGCCACCCTCAAACATTCCAGGTCATTAACGTCATCTCCTATGTAGGCAACTGCGTCCATGGTGAGCCCTGATTTGCAAACATGTTCTTCTAGGCAGTCTCGTTTATTTTCAATTCCGACAAAGCAATGCGCAATCCCGAGTTTCGCAGCACGGGCCAAAACAATCGGAGAATTTTCAGTCGTCATAATCGCGACCTCAACCCCCTCCCTGCGCACCAATTCGAGACCTTTGGCATCCCTCGTGTTGAATTTCTTCAACTGATCACCTTCTGCAGACCAATACATTCCACCATCAGTAAGCGTACCATCAACATCAACAACCAGCAGTTTGATTTTAGACAGGGGACTGGACAGAGATGTCATGCTTCGTTCGCGCAAGGCGCGTTCCACCAGAAGCCAATCAGCAGGGTCATCTATTTCGATAGCATTTTCCGCCGTCATCTCGTAAATCCCGAGACGCCCTCCCAACCGGCATCTGTTTTCGACAAGGATATTGCGTTTCGTGAAATAAAAAGCCCCGTTTTCCATCAGGGTCCCGGCAAAGTCCTGCCGTCTTGGTCGCTGTTGAGGATTGTAGTTTAGAGCAATGCCTTCATCGTTCCAGAAAAATCGTTTGGTTCGCACAGCAGTTAATAGAGAGTCATAACCCTCTTTTTCAAAAAGATTGTAGGCTTTCTGAAAATCTTCGGGTTTGACCAAAGGTGACGTTGCTTGAATCGTCACCAGCACCTCAAAGTCAAGTTGTTGTGCAGCATGCAACAAAACCGACTCGGTCGAGGCCTCATCTGTTGCCAAATCGGCAGGGCGCTCAAGAATCTCCACCGGTAACTGCAGACCACGGACAACGGCGGCGATCTTCTGCGAATCGGTAGAGACCACAACCCTGGCAAAAGCACCGGACCGACAAGCAGCTTCCAGCGCCCAGGCACAAAGAGGCTTCCCCGCCATCAGGCGAATATTTTTATCTGGGATACCCTTTGAGCCGCCTCGAAGCGGGATTAGTGCAACGACATTACTCATCGACATTCCTTTTGAGTTTTTGCCTCTGAGCACACTCAATCGGCAGGATCTCCTGAGACTTACACGTCAATGCCTTTGAAACATTGCGCAGGTCACGCGCCAGCCGGCGCATGCCATCGGGTTCCAGGCTGGCAGCATGATCCGTACCTTTCCATGTTCGATCCAAGGTAAAGTGTCGTTCAAAGGATGTCGCCCCAAGGGCCAATGCGGCCACATCAGCCGCGATCCCCAAATGATGTCCAGAAAAGCCTATAGCTCGAACGATACGGCCGAACTTCGCCTTCAACCTCTCGATTTCATGAAGACAAATATCTTCGAAAGGCACAGGGTACCCCGATGTACATGCGTAGATTATTAAATCCTGAGCTCGTCCCGATTTTTGAAACAACTCAATGATTCGCTCCTCTTCAGCATGTGTTGTCATACCAAAAGACAAATGGATTTCACCGCCATAATTTCCGGCCAGCCACTTCAACAGCTCGAAATCAAGATTACATGCTGATGGAATTTTGATCATTCGAGGATCGAGAGAGGCTATCTCCTTGGCGGCCGTCAAATCCCAGACAGACGTGCTGTATTCGGCGCCCCACTCCTCACACCAGGCTTTAAGTTGCCGGTGTTGCTCAAGGTCAAGCTCAAGAAACTCACGATGCTCTCCATAGGTATCACCATACGAATTTGCGGGGTTTGGATGGGGAGCTAAGTATTCTTCGGGCGTCAGCAATTCCTGGTTTGTACGTTTTTGGAACTTGATGACGTCAACTTTGCAGAATTGGGCTGCAACTTTGATCATCTCGTGAGCAATATCCATTTGCCCCAAGTGGTTGCAGCCGATTTCAGCAATAATTTCTGGCAACATCTACATGCCTCCGATGAAAAGATCTTTCTGTACAAAAAATTCAAAAACCTTTTTTCTGATTAATCCACCTGGTGAGCTTAACAAAAATGGTTCCGATGGTGGATACATATTCAATCAACGCCGAGAATTTCAGCGAGCACAAGAGTCTTCGACGCTTTCTCGTTTCATAAATTAAATCCGGGAGCACAAATGCACCAATCTTATGCATTGAATTATCAAAATCTAAACTCTTCTGTCGGTCTAACTTCCGGCAGTTATCCATCAGGTCGACGTAGACCTGTTCGTAATGCTGCACCAAAGCTGAAGCAGAATAATAAGTCTCGAACCAGGATCGGCTGGCGCGACCGAGATCGTCTGCCTCATCTGGATGTGATAAAAAATATTCCAGAGGAGCTTTCGCTTCCTCCATGCGAACATTCACAAAGGGCAGTGCGTTTGCACCTGAAATCTCCCGCAGGACAAATTCCGTACGTGGGTCCAGGTAGGAGAAAACAGCCCGCCCCATGCTAAGCCCTTCCAGCCCTGACAGGTGATAACTCCCGGTAACCAACTCATCAACGATTATCCGCGACCGCTGCTTTGCCGATAAAACCTCTGCCAGTGGTTCCTGGAACATATACTTGAAACGGCAATCTTCTTTGTGAGACACCTGCTTCAGGATCGCATGCAGGTCACTGTTCCCCTTTGTGTTCCATCGATCATCCCAAGTACCAGCAAATGTCGTCGGGTTAAAAAACAGGTCCCAATCTGGATCTCCCTCCAAAGGGAGATAATTCGCGTGGTCCTGGGGGATTACATTGGGAACAACACGGGAGTTCGGGTAATACCTCTCCTGAAACTGGGCAATCACGATACTCGGGATATCATCTTCCAGAACATCTCGCAACGGGCGCCCCATGACGGCTGCAATTAGTTGGGGGTGGCTATGAAAATGACGGACGAATTGCACCCCACTCTTCTTTAATTCATGAAAATCAAGGGGGGAGAAATCTTCTGAAGTCAAATCGAGGTAGTTGTGTAAATGGATGATATCTGCATCTTTTGCCAAAGAGAGCGCGAGATCAGGGTTCTCGGCAAAAACAACATCGTACCCGAAACCGTCGTTGGTAGTGTATCTGTGAAGATCAATCAAGCGGACATTGGAATTGGTATGCTCTCTTAACGCATTAACCAAACGAATCGGTGCGCCAGCAAGAGGTGTTTTCGAAAAATGGACGATGTTCAGGCTCATCTAGCAACCAGTCAGTTCCGAAAAAACGGAGAAAGATACGCACGCAAAAACAATGACCAATAAGTACGTGAGAACATGCTTTCTTCCAGCAACACCTTGGCGTGTTTTTGAGCTGTTTTGTAGTGCCCGTAGTCAATGGCCATATTGATCCAATGTATCCTTCGTTCAGCGGGCGAGATAAGTATGGCGGGCGCCACGAGGGCCTCCGTATCCATCTTTAGCCCACGACGGACAGCCATCTCCTTGAGGACAACATTTGCCATCTTCATCTGTTCAGCACGTCTTCTGTCAGTC
Organism: Desulfuromonadales bacterium; assembly: GCA_030145205.1. Classification (GTDB taxonomy): domain Bacteria; phylum Desulfobacterota; class Desulfuromonadia; order Desulfuromonadales; family BM103; genus JAQYVZ01. Next base: position 53,373 of record JAQYVZ010000001.1, read on the forward strand.
ACTCTGTCAAAGTGGTGTCGATACTGCAACAATGTTTTTGAAAGATTCTCGAGCTTGCCAACTTCAGCCAACCTCAAAAAGAGATCCAGATCCTCGGCGGGTTCAAGTTCAGTTCTGTATCCGCCTATTGATCTGAGGGCTTCGGTTCGCATCATAACACTAGGATGAACGATTCCCCCGCCGCGGCCATTCATATGAAACGTATCAATATCACTATGCGTGCCCGGGGATTTAACTTCACCCACAGGCATCCCTTCAGGATCAATGATCACCGCGTTCGTTCCTAAGGCGACGACCTCTGGGTGTGCCTCCATGAACTCATATTGGGATTTAAACCGCCCCGGCAGAGAGATGTCATCTGCATCCATACGGGCAATGTATGAACTTCGGCAAACATCTATCCCTTCATTCAACAAGGCGGTATGCCCACCATGAGCCCGACGGAACACCCGGATCCTGTCATCGGTCTTGGCGTAACCTTCAATCACAGAGAGAGATTCATCTTCTGAGCCATCATCAAAAATCAAAAACTCATAGTCACGAAAGGATTGTGACAGAATACTTTCAATGGCTGCGTGCAAATAGTCTCCTGCATTATAAACAGGCATGATGACGCTAATCGCAGGCATTGATCTATCCGATTCCATCTTGGTCACTCAATTCTCAAATTGGATGTATATCAAAATCAATCAACGCGATTCTCAGTCACAAAGAGAACTGATGTCTTTCACTATAGGCTTCAAAACCATTGACCAATCGAAATGCTCTGCTGCGTAAGCATGCATCTGTTCTGCATATTCCGAATGATTGCGTTGCAGTTCGTCATAAAATCCAACCACCGCCTCAACATCAACAGGGGTTTCATCAGCGGCAATCCTGAAGACCGGTGGAAAATCGCTAGGGAATCCTGGATCAATTGTCGAAGTCACGAAGGGGATCCCTCGGGCACAATACTCCCTGTTCTTCAAATCGGAATTCGCCGCAATCCCCACTCTGTGCCAGGCAAGGTTGCCAATACACACATCAGCCTGGTCAAACAGGGCATCAAGCTTTCCCCCATCCTGATTGCCGCAAAACTCGACAACTTCATCCAACTCTAACGCCACCACAAGTTCTTTGAGGCTCTCCATTTCATTCCCAACGCCAGCGATCAGGAATTTCAGTTTTTTTTCTCTATTAACACTGAGATAATCACTTAAGCCTCTGATAAACCTATCATAGCCAGTCCATTCACTCAGATGTGCAACCCCTAAAAACCTTATTTCATCATTCTCAGAAGCCACCTTTTCAACACATTTCACATCATCGATATTTATGCCATTATCAATTTTTATCGTTTCAATACCAAGGATCTTCTTTTCATCTGAAAATGTAACTATTTTGTTGATGAATAATTTAAGTGCACTTCTAAAAACTTTCTCTCTCCGCAACACCTCCGGGTAGGCCTTTAGCTCATTATCATATGGCCACGTTGGTATCTCTAAAAGAGAGCATGTAACGTTTGGCAATTTAGAAATTCTATATAAAAGCCAAAGGTTATAATAATTCATCAGAGGCTTTCTGACATAAACCACAACTCGACTATTGTTCCCTATTGCTTCGCGGAAACAACTTAAGAGATCTATACAAAAGAGAGGGAGGAAGCTGCGGACAGCATTCCTCAACCTGAATTTTATAGATTCTATATAACCAGGGTCCCCTTTTAAATCAGTTTCATCGTGTTGACAGGGCGTATCAACGAACACCACTTCGAACCCATTTTTTTCGAACCCTTTGATTTGCCCCAAAACCTTTTTCTTCACACCGAGAAAACGTGTCTTTTCTAAATTCAGCCCGGGAGCAACATATAGGATTTTCTTGGTATTCATTTCAGCACAGCTCACCTTGACCTTGCAGTATTCGTTTCAATACATTGCAGGTCGTCATGCAAAACAAACCGGGACAAAGTCTTTATGTTTTCGACCAGACATGACTGGTCGAAGAGGTACGTGCTCTCGCGATCGGGTTCTATCCTCGTAAACATAGAGCTGATATTTGTCATCAAACATATCCGAAGAAAAAACCTTCACTTCGCGAAACACTTGACTGAATCTCTCCATATAATCAACCCCAGGGGCTCTGCAATGGTATTCCTCCTCAGGATTTGGTTCAGGATACTCAACTGTTTCAACTGCAACAATTGGAACAGGCAAAACAGCAATCCCGCCAGGCCTAAGTATCCTGTAAATTTCTTTCATCGCTTCAATATCATCAGGGATATGTTCCAGCACATGTGAGGCAAAGACAAAGTCATAAGAGCTATCTGCAAATGGCATGCACTGAAGATCGACTTTGTAATCAACACCCTCCATAGATAAATCAGCCGTTTCGTAATCACCGAATTGAGCAGAAAAGAATTCTGAGAACATTTTTTCTGGAGCGAAATGCAACATTTTCATAGTTGCAGTATCCAATTGCTTCATTAGTTCCCGCAGAACAAGGATCTGCAAACGGTGCCTTTCCAGCGAACTGCAAACCTTGCACCTGGCATGTTTTCTAAAACCACTTGAACCACAAAACCCCTCAAAAGGGCCAAGATACCCACAAACTGGACACCTAAATTTCCTCTTGGCAAGTGAAAGACTTTTTCTGAACAGCTTTCCGATGGTGCTCTCCATCAACTTAACCGATCCATTCAAGAGGCCTAAATGCACAAAACCGCAGGACCATCACCTACAGATGAAGCAAGATTTCTTCATTGCATCAGAGGTTGAGAATCTCCATCAACGAAGTTCTTTCGACCTCCCAACTGTATTTTTCCTTAGCCCTCTTCCACCCACGTCTCCCCATCGACGCACGCTCCAGGGGAGCACAGCTAAGCGATGCAATATAATCAGCCATTCCGTCAACATCTCCCTCTTCAACCAATAAACCGCAATCCTCGTGGATCACAGCTTCAGGGATACCAGCATGCCGTGTTGAAATAACTGGCAGAGCATTCGCCATTGCCTCTAAAATAACAACGGGCAAACCTTCTTCATCTCCTGTCTCCGGGTCAACAACACTATGCTGCAGAAATATATCGGCCTGCTGCATAAGTCGCATAACATAATCATTCGGCTGCCCACCATGCAATGTCACTCTTTCCTGTAGTTTGTGCAACCCGATAAAATCAGTGACATCAGGCAACAATGGCCCCTCCCCGACAAAATCAAGGATCAGTCTTGAGTTCTCTGAGGCAGCTTGTCGAAAAGCCTCAAGTAATTTGAGAGGAGCCTTTTTAGGTATCATTCTCCCAACAGCCAGACAACGAATGTATTCTCCGCCGGTACGGTCAATAGGCTCATTCAGCACATCGACTCCATAAGGAACAATATGTATTTTCTCGTCCGGAACACCAACTGACAACAAACGTTGGCGCATGACTTGGTTAACAACGATCACACCATCTGCCAACGCGTAATCGGCATATCGTTCTCGCCACACATCTTCCTTGTATTTTTGTGACAAATCATATCCATGTGCATGGGCATAAAACCGAATACCGTTTTTTTTTGCAAAATGAAGATATGGCCAGGAATCGTGCAAAAACTGCCCAAGAATGACTTCTACGTGATGCGCTTTCAGAAACTTCCTTAGAGATACGCGAGAAATTGCAGCCTTCACTTGCTTCGGGAGCAGCCCCTCTAAAAAAAACTGACCCGACTCCCGGGCAGTGCAAAATTCTGGGCATTTCGGAATCCAGGTCGCGCCTTTTCCCAAAACATCCCTGTCAGTGACAACAACTGTCCGACCCGGATAAAGACCTTGGATCTGCCGTTTGATGAATGTCTGCGAACGAGCGCCAACATATTCAGTAAATACAGCTAATTTTGCTGACATGATCTCAACGTCACTCTCAGCCAGGGGCGATTAAACCTGTACATGTTCGGCCCTTCAAAGGGGGCTGCCAGACCCGACAACTTTATCTGAAACGAGCCAACCTTTTAGCCAATACCGAGAAAAAACTTTCTTGCCGGAAATCTTCCCTGGCAAACTCTTTCCTGACATCTGGCAACCTGATTTTAGGGGGGGCAATAAAGGGTTGCCGGACAGGAGCGCTGTCGAGCAATTCCTTACAAAACCCTTCCCAGAGGTCTGCAGCATGCTGTAAAGAGAATTTTCCCATAATGTGCTGTTTTGCGTTGGCTGCTAAAGATTTACGCAAGTCTGGATCATCAGATAACATCTTAATCGCCGTCAAGAAATCCTGTCTGCGGTTTTTGACAAGCACACCTGTGACCTTATCAATAACCAAATCCCTGACCCCGCCCTCTATATCGAGGCAGACAGGGACAACCCCGCAGGCCATCGCATCCATGACGGCACCTGGTGTCCCCTCATAATCAGACAACAGCACAAGGACATGATATTGTACCAGCTGGTCTTGGATTTGCTCACTGGGACAAACACCAGCAATATGAATTCGATGTGACAGACCCAGACTTCCAATACGCTTTTCGACATTTGCACGTTCGGGACCATCACCGTATAAAGTCGCCGTAATATCAGGCTGACTGTCCATGACAAGAGCCAGAGCATCAATCAGGTCATGAACTCTTTTCTGCTCTTGTACCATCCTCCCGACATATGCAATTTTGAGAGGCCCATCGTGTCTGGAAGTTTCAGCAGGGATCGGTACACCGGAAGGAATCACGCATAATTTCGTGTACTCAGGGCACTGTATACTTACTGCATTCTTCAAGTGCTCACTCACACAGACGAGGCCACTCACCGCCCACAGCTTGTCTCCCAATACAAAATCATCCACCATAGCCCAGTAAAAGTCTTCATCGCTACGATGGCACGCGATTGTCGGTATTCCGGCTTCACGCGCCCAGCGAGCGGCGAACCAACCCGCGACAGAAAGATTGGGCACGAAAACATCCGGAGAGATATATGAGATCTGCTGTAAAATCCAGACGATTTTATCTTCGGTCGAACAGTCAAAGGGGTGTACATAACAGTGAACACCTAAGCTCTCAAGATAGTCGGCGCTCGGCGCACCCTCTGCACCTAAACGGAAGATGAGGCAGTGCACCTCATGCCCACGTGAACAAAGCTCTGGCAACAGTCTCCTTGCGTTAACAATTGGGCCAACAAAGTAGTCAGGCCTGTCATAAAAAACAAATAGAAGTTTCACCCAAAAGCCTCACGGAAAGTCCTCACAGATAAGATCGGCTGGATTGAAACAGGGGTCTTTATGAACCTGACAAGGGAACGGTTGATCATAAAGATATCGACCTTCTCCATGTTAGAACCGCAGGAGAGAAACGTAGCAGTCCTCAGGGTCCTGCCTACTTATAGATTGGCGGCTTAAACGTTGTCCGGTCAAAATCTAACAACTGCCCTAAAGCTTTCTGACCTTCACCGCGGTAGCAGCCCGACATTGGGAAAAACGTCATTTCCCCAACATAGAGCGCTTTATCTTCCAGGTACATATCTACCCGCACATACTTGAAGGGCTCTGCCAACTTTTCCGCAACGCGAATCATTTCATCCCAAGAAGTTGGCTTCCCCCCCCCCCCCTGCTGAAAATTTTCATCGAAGCGTACAGGTATTACGGTTCCTGACACATCGAAGATCTGTTCTTTGGTTGAAGAACCGCGATCGTAAATGTATTGCAACCACCGCACTTTTCCTTCAACACAATGAAACTTAAAATCTGCTGGAGGAGAGGTTTGTGATGCAGCAAGATACTCTTCAACCAGAACCCTTGGGTCAATATGAGAATATGCCCATTCCCCCTTTAGCCATCCGTATGGACTTTTTAAGGCCGCCTCTATTTTGCTCTCAACAATTTCAAAATTGTAATCTGCCTTATTGCGGACTAAAAACACGGTTCCGGAATCATGGTTAGTTTTAATCACAAAAGAATCTGGAAGCAGGTCAAAATCGATTTGTGAAAAATGATCATGAGCTTGATAAAGTGTAACTAAATATTTCTGCCCTACACATTTTTTCACATACTCCCTGACAAGAATTTTGTCAGAGCATTGAACCACCTGCTCACATTGATCGAAAAGCTTCAACCACTGAATTTTATCATTGTAGTCTCTGCAGTGGACCAAATCCGGGAATTCTACCAGCTTATCCCAACAAAACTTATGAATGTTTTCATACAATTCATAATGTTTCTCCGTTAATGGCAAGCAACGGATATCCGCTTGCCACTTTTTTCGAATTGACAAAAAGAGCTTAGCGGAAGAGGTATTGTCCCTCATTTTCTCCAAATATCTCTTAATATTCATAAAGCCATTAGGCACTATATATTTTTCTCAAAATCTGACTTATTGCCTCTTTCATCTGTCCCAACAATCTCATTCCCAATGAAATCTTTATTTCCGGAATTATGACTAACGATTCGGGCGAATACCAATAGGCCATCACCCCATTACGTAGTTTTGACTTAAAGACTGGCTCACCCCTGTCTCTCAAAACCAGCTCTTCCCTCTCGACATAGGCCTCGAGTCGAATATTTGCTGCGTCAAGATCAAATGTCAGATCAGATTTTTCGATAGGGCGGACTCTTCCATCCCTGAATAACATGGGCTGAATATGTTCTAAGTCTAAACACCCCTCACCATTATCAGGCACTATTTTAAATGAAACAGCCAAGGACTCGCGATTGGAAGGCTCATCCCTGATAGAAACTTTTTCAATGCGACCGTTTTCACGGACAGCCTGAGCATACCCAGCTTTAAACAAGTAGTTCCCTAACCCATAAAAAATCCATCGACCACGATACTGCTCAAAAGTCTGAATGGTGTGTGAATGGCACCCAACAACTGCATCTGCGCCACAATCGATTGCATGACGCGCCAGGCGAAGTTGGTCTGGTGCGGGGTCATGCACCCACTCACACCCCCAATGAAGATAGACCAACAAGGCATCGCACATTGATCGCGCACCATCAACGGCCTGCTTTAATGTTGCCATCCCAAGCGGTGCGACACCTGGGCTAAGGTGGGTGGCCAGGTTTTCGCTGTTTGTGGTTGGGCAGCACAAAGCGACAACGCCCAACTTTTTCCCGTCAACATCAAGGACGGCAGGTTCTACTGCAGCATTTATCGTTTCTCCGTAGCCAACAGTCTTAATTTGTTTGGCTTCCAACAATTCAAGAGTGTCATGTACTCCTCCGGCACCAAAATCCGCAATGTGATTATTGCTCAGGATAACCATCGACAACTCATCCAGAGCCGTATGCCATTTTGGCGGCACCTTTAGGTTGGCCCATTTAAATGGCAAGCCCTGTTCCCTGGCTGTGAATGGTCCTTCTAAATTTGCAAGGATTTTATCCTTCGGACTGAAAACACTCCGCAAACCAGACCAGCAATTTGAAAAGTCCCCACTGAGTTCATCACTCAGATTATCGTTGGACAGACAGAAGTCACCCAAAACAACAATATGAGAGCACTCCTCTCGTTTGTTTTGGCTATCTACCATTTATATGGCCGCTTTATCTTTCTCAGAAATGAATAACAACTCATTGTGGGGGTTCACGAAATATTTTTTTAACTCGTGACAAACATGCAGAGCCAAAATCATCACTCAAATAAGGAGTTTTTTGCAAACGCCTCCTTATTGAGATATATGCGTTTTTCCAAGGATGTGTATTTGACAAATGCCATGGCTTTGATGGCCCATTATAATGTACCAGCAACGGGTTGTTCTTTGCTGCGACAATGTCTTCATATTCAGCAAAATCGAGATCTGACGTCGGTTTTGTTTGCCAATATGCCATAGTCACATTCCACTCAGGAGACAAGAATTTAAAGGATGGCCCAACGACATAATTTAGAGCACATTGATCTGCAAAACGTATTCGGTCCGGGTGCTCACGGATAAAGGAAATCGTTTTTTCAGTAATATTTTCCTGCCTCCATTTAAGCAAGTCAATCACCATGACGCCTGAATTAAAATAGGGGATATCTTCAGACCTTTTTAAAGAAACACAAAGCTTTTTCCATTGGTCGGTCCAATAAACAGGCCTGGCTGCAACCACATTTCCGTTCAATGCCGTTCCCAGTAGCGTCCGGACAGACCCCCGCACCAGAACATCACTGTCCAAATAGAGGATTTGATCATCCTTCACATTAATCAACTCAGGAACAAAAAGACGATAATAGGCAGCGGGCCCCAAATAACTGCAATCCTTTAACCCATCGACCAACTTTATATCGAAGGCAATAAATGTGATGTTGCAATTTGCTTCTTTTACCAAAGCCTCAATTTTACGGCGCCACCTCACATTGTCTTTTTCGTAGAACAAAAAAATTTCTAAAGATTCGACATATTTGACGACAGAAAATATAGCAACAGCGGCATGTTGCCAATAGTCCTCGCAGATACACAAGAAAACTTTATTTCTAATATCTAAATTCATGACGTCAGCTTGTTTTTCTATATCAATAAAGTGTTCATTACAATATGTTTGCATTTTTAGTAACTTTTGTATAAGTGATCAAATCACTATCTACAAAAAATCTGGCAACGCTATCGCACCTTTTAAAAACCACATGCCGATTTTCATCATAAAACTCAGCCATAATCTCATATAAGCCCCCTGTCAGTTCAATTTCACCCAAATCCAAACAGACCGTATGCTCTCCAGGAGGGAATATTTTATAGCTGTCACTATTATTCTTCACAACACGGTAATTAATTATAACTTTTCCAGAACCATCACCAACTCTTATGTCTAAACAGCTTCCAACACCTACATCGGACACAAAAAATTTTAAACTGAGATGCAATGTCTCTCTTCGAATATAACAGAGAACATCATCTTTTAATTTTTGCTTCTTATTTACAAGTTCAGCTTCTAGCATTTCCACTCCCCCTTTTCCAGAGGGAGCATTCTTTTGTATGTTCAGAGTTTCATACACTCTGATCCCTTCATGAACTGAAGAGGTCAGTCGTTTCGTTCCTCCTCCTTGCATGACCATTACTTTGGTTGCGTACCACGAAATAAATTCCATGCTGTGAGAAACAAGAATAACCGCTGCATTAGACATCATTTCCCGAATCCTGTTACCGCATTTTACCCTGAAAGCCATATCCCCCACTGCCAGAACTTCATCCAAAAGCAAGACATCAGGCTTCAAAACTGCAGCCACTGAGAAACCAAGTCTTACAGCCATCCCAGAGCTGTAATTCTGCACAGGGGAATCAATAAATGCTTCAATCTCAGCAAAATCGACAATCTCGTCGAGCTTTTCATCTATCTTCTTCTTGCTCAACCCCAACACCGTTGCGTTGACGTAGACATTTTCCCGACCCGTCAAGATCGGGTTGAAACCTGCGCCCAAAGCGATCAACGCACCGACACGACCTCTCATTTCAATACGCCCTTTATCCGGCTTGATCAAGCCGTTCAGCATACGCAATAAGGTCGTTTTTCCTGCACCGTTAGGTCCTACCAACCCAAGGCATTCGCCGCGCTTCAGATCAAACGAGACATCCTTGACCGCCCAGAACTCGTCATCCCTCAACTCACTGATGTCTCCTTGTCTGCGGCCAGTAACTTCGCGCCCCAAATCCTGCATCCCATACCACAACGACCGCTTGAAACTGCGACAGAACTTCTTTGAGACACCTTCAACTTTGATCAATGTGTCACTCATTTCAAGCACTCATCCGTTCGATCAGCACCGGCATCGCCAACCGATAAATGACCCAAACCACTAGAAGCAGAACAACCGAAGCGATATTTACAGCAACAAAATAAGCAATGAACTCTGGTGATACCCCGGTCAACCAATCACGCGTTGTGAGGATAAGCGGAGTTAACGGATTGAGAGTGAACAAAGTGGAAACCCAGCCCTCTTTCGGCATGGGGAAAACAACAGGAGTGACATACATAAGGAACTGCATTAATAAAGGCAAGGCTCGCCCGACATCTGTATAGAGAATGCCAACCGGTGCAATTAGTAGCCCGAGGGCAGTACCGACGAGAATGAGAGAAACAACACCAAGAGGGAAAAACAGAAGAGACCCACCAGGGGCAAGCGACATAAGGAACAAAACCCCAAGAAGCAACACTATTTTGATCAATGCATTAAAAAGGGTTTGGTAAATACCGGAAAGAATGAGTGCTTCGCGCGGAAAGTTCAATTTAGAGAGCATCCCCTTGGCCGCGTTGATTTGCTGTAAAGGGGAATTCAGGGCGTCCATGAATATCGCCCAAAGCATCGTTCCGGTAAAAACGTAAACAGGGTACGGCAATACCGTGTCCGCGATCTTCACAACACCGGTACTGTTGAGAAATATCCAGGCGAGCGTGTTGGCGAGCGGTAGAATAAAAGCCCAGAGTATCCCGAGGAAGGCTTGTCGGTACTGCCCACGAATATCACGGACAGCAAGGCGCCAAGCTAACTCCCGCCCAGCGGCCAGGTCAGCAAACATCTCACGCAACATCACACCCGGACTGGCCAGCGAGGAGTCTGGGGTGTAGATGGTTTTTTTTAATTCTGATTGCTCAGGCATATTTTCACAGCTGTGTCTGGTGTTGGCACTGCCTTCCGGTTCCTGCCAATAGCCTACGTTGTGAGCCACAAGAAGTTGAGGTGGCAGCGTGGGCGCATTTAGTTGCACCCTTTGGATTAGCACAATTCACCTCGGCGAAGGAACCTCTCTGAAAAACGGTTTCAACAACCTGCCAATACAATGACGATAGTTCTTAATGTAAAGCATCTTATGTCGCCAGACAATAAACATGGCCATCCTTAATTTCTGAGAAAATGTCATGCGCGTGGTCATCGTTTTTTCACGAATACGGTAATAAAACATTACCTCGGGAAGACACGCCGCAACAAGCCCCCTTTCAATCAGAGAAAGCCAGAAATCCCAGTCTTCCCAACCAAAGGTCATACACTTGGAATACCCACCGACAGCCTCCCAGTCCTTGCGCCGAAACATCGCACAAGCGACAATCATATTTTCAAAAAGGAGAAGCTGTTCAGAGAAAGATGGTTTTTCCCAAACACCTGAACGTTCCTCAAAAAGCTCAACGCGACCATAAGCAATGCCGACTTCAGGGTTCTTATCCAGAAGAGACGACGCCTTTTCCAGATAGCCAGGAGCAATCCGGTCGTCGGCATCGAGAGGGAGAATATAATCTCCCTGAGCGACCTTGATCCCATTGTTCCTGGCCGCAGCCAAGCCGTTATTTTGAGTCCGGATAACATTGATCCCAGATTGGGACATATCCTCAAGAACGCTCAATGTTCCGGTTTCATTCGATCCGTCATCGACAACGATTACTTCAAACGGAGGACAGGTTTGATCAAGCGCCGACTGCACAGCTTCAGCAAGATACTCGCCATGATTGAAACATGGGATGATGACACTGACTTTCGCTGAAGCAGCACACGTCATACTTCACCTGTCACATTACAGGATTTCTCTTTAACAAGTCTAAGGACATAATACAGAAAATGCCCTAGGCCACTGAATGGGCCAACGACATAACGTTTTCGGACCGAATATTCCTCGGTCAAGGTCTGGATACGTTCCCGTGAAGAAAGGCTGCCTTGATGCACGCGAAAATCAGCAACCACGGCTCGGAGCGAAACTGGCGTTCCTGCTTGGCCAAGCCTCAACCAAAGATCGTAATCCATTGTATATTTGAGACTAACATCAAATCCACCCGCATCTGCAAGCACATCACGGCGAACAAATGTCGCCGGATGAAAAATGATATTATTACGCTTCAACCGCTGATATGTATAGTCCCGAACCGGCACGGTCCTTAACAGGTGGCCCTGTGCATCAATTTCATTTATGCCACCGGTACCCCAATCTTTATCCGGGTTTTGGCTCAGAGCTTGAGCAACCTCTTTCAAGATATGGTCGCTCGTAAATCTGTCGTCAGCATGAAGAAATATAATCCATTCGCCAGCGGCAAGAGCCAGCCCCTTGTTCATTGCATCAGCAATTCCCTCGTCAGGTCCGGTCCGCCAAGTGATGCGTTCATCATTTTCGGCAAAACGGCTGATCAAATCGACCGTGCCGTCGGTAGAACCTCCGTCAATGATAATATATTCAAAATCGGGATAGTCTTGAGCGAGCACGCTCTCAACGGTTTGCGCGACGAATTTTTGGCTATTTAAACAAACCGTAACAACAGAGAACTTCATGCACCGGCAACTCCTCACTCACATTCGACTTTACAGATTGCCAACAAAAACCATTTCACACAAGGTTTGACAAAATCTTCTACTCAACCCTCGTGTCTTTCCTCGGACCTACTTCGAAACATCTCAAAAGCTAGATATCGGAGTACCTTTTTTCCTGTTGGGATGGCCTTAAAATGGGTCGCACCGCCTATTCGAGGCTTCTCCACGACAGGGAATTCTATTCTGGAAATCCTTAGCTTGTAGGCGCGCGCCACCATCTCCAGGTCGATAGAAAGACCCTCACTCAGAGGATTGATAGCAAAAAAGGCGTCTCTGCGCATTGCTCTCATGCCATGAAGAACATCGTGGATGGAATTGCCTTCGCGTTTCCATAATAGCTCCACAACGAACCCCAAAACTTGAACAAACCACTTGCGGGGCTTTAAAAAACTCTGGTCTTCTTCGTTCCCTGCTCCCACCATTATTCGACTGGCCACAACAAGATCATATCCGTTTTCAAGATATTCCCTGAATTTTAATACAGAGTCAGGATCTATGCTCCCCTTTGGATGAAACAGAACCAACGCCTCTGTGGAACACCGCTGAAAAGCATCGAGGTAGGCACCATTATAACCAGGGGTTGTTTGCTGACAAACCTGGATTCCAGAACTTTCCAGAAATTGAGGAGTGCCGTCTTTGCTGCCGGCATCAATCGCAAAAACCTCGTCAAATGCTGACAATGGCAAGAGAGGGATGTCATGTCTGCATCCATCAATCTCGTTCCAGGTTAACAAACATAAGGAGAGCTTCATTCAGAACGTTCCCATCATAGCAGACTTAATCCAATTCATCAGGCAATACCGATATCAGCCAAATCCTTTAACCATGCTTCAAGAAGTTCTAATTCCGATGCCTCAATTAAACCCAGGCTGACCAGAGCCTTATAACATTCGCGCAAGTTATCCGGGAGATGCGTTTTGCCCTTTTGCAAAGAAAGGGAGTCCAACACCTGCTGGATATTCCGGTTATGCAGATATCCAGGAATTTCATCTGCAAAATCCTTCATAAGATCATGTGGGTTGCGTTCCTGCCAAACCGTTGGGCTGTGGAACATGATGTGCCAATTATTTTCCCAGGCAATTCGTTGCGCAATCAGACTTCTCCAGATATCCGTCATCCGAAACGAACAATAAGACGGAAGATATAGGAGAGGAAACGCATCCTTCCACCAGGTTGTGTTTTGGCTATTGAACGGACACCAACTTCCCGAGCCAACAGCAACGGCCCTATCTTGATTAAATGTTTGTGGAAGGGGCTTGGTTAATCGAAAGACGGCGTCGACATCGGGGTTTTCATCTGCCAAGCCTTGCTGAATGGGACAGTCGACATGCTCCATTTTCAACTGTTGGTAGGGCGCGGAAATGGGTTCTTTAATCAGATCCAACGGGAACCCCCTCGGCCAGATAAACGCATCTGTGAAATACTTATAGAGGTTCACCCAGCCCTTTTGAGTAACTGCACGAACATCCTGCTCCCGGGTACGAGAAGCAAAAAAATCTGGCCGAGGGAAATTGTCATCATCCGTTTCAATGATGACTGTCGCTCCGCTTTGCATCGCCACGAGATAGCCGATATTTTTTCGGGCATAGTGATTTTGAGGACACGCCGCCGCAAAAGAAAGACCACTTTTTAATTGGTCGGCAATGCTAATGAAATGGCCGTTCTCAATGAAAAAATCGTCTGGGCTTTTGCTGTCCCCGACAATGAAAAAATCATAGCCACTCCGATGAGCACCCTCAGCCAATTCTTTCATGATCAGATTCGGGGGATTTATAGATGTGAGAATCAGTGCGTTTTTTTCAATCATAATGATCGGATCAATCACCTATATTTTTAAGAGTATCTATCTGCTGGGCGATATTACGTTGTGAAAAAGAAATATTGCTAATTGAGAATGGCTTCCTTTCAAAAAGGAGCCACTGTGACAGATCACCAAAAGTTATACGCATTTGATTGATATTTTCGTCCTTCAACCAAGGAGCAGAGACATCCAAAGGAACGATTATCCGTCCATTTTTGACGATAAATTCAAGTTGCCGATGGTCCCTATATTCAGGATCTTTCTTTGTCGTCCATGCTAAATTAAGCGGGCAGGAAGTCTCGAGTTCCCAGGAAAAATCAAAACTGATGATCCCTGCATCCAACCCATTGATCTGATGCGCAGACAAATCTATTATATGGTAATAGTCACGATAACCGGGCGACTTGACAGATTGATCTGCAACACGATCTAAGGTGAATATCGTATGCATTTTCTTTGACAAAGTCGCGTAGGATCGCCCCCAAGCTATGGGAATTTTATATAAATTATTATTATATGTTTTAGAAAGAGGCTCATTTAAAAGTTCAAGTTCTCCCAGACTACCCCTTTCGCTGTCAATCTGGATCCCTTCATAGCGATCTGGACGTATCAACCAGGTCAAACCATTTATTTTTGCCGGTATATAGTGCGTGGAGAGAAACCGAAAAATCCCATTGGCACGAAGGCTAAGTGGCCCACCATCAAAACTTAAATTATCAGCATCGTAAAGCACCAAAGGCGGCATTGAACGAACCAAGGAACGGACCGCCCGTAATTGCTGCTTGGGATGGGGGAGATTGTAATACGCTGTGGAAGCGATTGGCGGATAGCGATCAACATAAAAATAATGCGCATTCCTGTTGCTGAGATCCAGATACGTCTCTTCAGGATCAAGGCCACGATCAAGGACACTTTTAATTGAGATAAGCCTGGAAAGTTGATCATCGTCAACCAAGCCATTGCCAAGGTTTGGGAGCCCCAGACGCGCACCATCAACAAAACTGCCAATTGAGCTTGTCGCATAAACAGTCTCGCTTGAGCGGTAAAACTTTTTCTTCAATTCAAAAGAATCATAGTATTGACCAAGAATTGCGCCTGAAATAATTATTAAATAAAATGCAGAAGAGCCAATTTTTATCTTTTTACATTGAGCGGTTATTGCTATAGGCAACAGCAAAGAAATGGACCAAACACTTGCAATCCCAAGCCGCGACGGGTCTATGTCTATACGCCCGGCAGCACGTACGATAAACAATAACGTCAATAAAAATATCGGCAAAACATAGACAAGTTTCTTCTCTTTTTCTGAGGCTACCTCATCAGCCAAATATGTCTTTACTATGATCAATCCAGAGACCAAACATACCCACAACCACGACGTTCGGATTATTTCATTCCAGTACCTGTTGATATCTGCGCCGTTCCCTATAAGGTATCTCGCCCATTTCTTACCGTGTGCCACAGAGTTAATGCTGGACTGCTCAAGTCCATAACGAACGGCTCCCAACAGCATGTCAGCGACAGGAGTGGCCATTATCAGGAAAACACAGAGGAGTGTAGACAATAAAACAATTACCAGAGTTTGTTTTCTGTTGTTCCTGACAGCTCGAACGAACATCACTGCCCCTAATGGGCTTGTCGCAAGGACCCATAGGCCCCCTTGGCCAACTGCGAACAGGACCAGGGAAACTCCCATCAAACCCCACAAGAACAACCATTTAATCGCATCAAGTTTAAAATATGCCAAGCAAATCAAACATAGTGCCGCAGTTAGAACATAATGGATTGCAAAGGCTTCCGTAGGGAGTGGCAAAATCAGAAAAGCAAAGAATGCGTAACCGCTACCGATAACGCTTGCAACAAGTGGAAAGACCAAACACAGGACCAATGCGGCAAAAAAAGGATAAACTGCCGTCAAACTGGTTGCACTACCATCGAGCAAAAAAGAGTTAAGAGCGCCGGGAAGGTAGTTGACGAGCCCTCTTGAGGGGTCAAAATCAACAAAGGGCAGCAGGTGATGTTGTGACCATGACCACCATGCTGTAAGCAATTCACCAACATGATAATCGTCCATCGGGAGCCGTGCTATATCGATGGAACCAGTCTTTAATAAAAGAATACAGCCAACCAAGCACAACGGTGATAGTAGCTTCAGCACATTGTCATGGCCTGTTTGAAAGAGTTTTACACGAAAAATCAAATCGGCATAAGAACCCGCGATAAAAACTGCAACCAGAAGATAGGCAGAAGCCGTCAAAGGATACCCGATGGACAAGGACCGCAGGTTGCTATCAACAATCCAGGGGGCGGGAATTAAAACGAAAAAGGCAAGTGGAAGAAAACCTTGTACTACCAATACTGCTTTTTGGAGTGCCCTCTTGGTAACAGCAGGATTATTCCCAACGATCAAGGCACGAAGGACAAGATAAAGTATCAAGAAAACCACGATGCTGATGCATAGCTTTGGAAGTGCATCACTAATCGTCCATGGTGCAATCTCAGATAAAACACACAGGCGGTTTATTGAAAGAGAAAGTGCAGCGCCACCAACCATTGAGAGGCATAAAGCAAGCAAACTAGGGCCAACTATACTCAATAAATCACCATCAGTTTTTTTCGAACACGGATTCGGCTTTAACAGAAGAATAAATATAATGAATAAATTCACTGCAATTAAAAACAGTGAAATTTGAGGTAAAAAAAAGTCCTTTGTTTTATTTACAAACAAATCAAAGAACCAAATTAATGCCGGGAGATTGCACAAACACAGCGATTTACAAAAGCCTTCAGATACTTCTATATTAGACCTTGCTTCAATGGATTTTTGGAGACTGAATAGAACAATTATTGCAACAAGAGATATCGCTATAAAAGAAAATAAAAGAATCAAGTCTGGGGTTTTATTTAAAGCCCTCCAAGAGATATCCCCGACTATAAATTCTTCATACTTTTGGTTTATAACCGTGTCATGAAGCCAATAAATCGCATAGGAAGCGAAAGAAGAAAAAATTATTGAAGAAACATAAAGATTAACATTTAGAAGCGATAACGAAAAATCGACTTTGTTTAGTGTTTCCCTTATTTTTATCAATCTGTATTTCATTCGAAAGGAGCCTTGCGAAAACGCTTTTCATCTGAGACAAATAAGCGACCTCGTCTTTTCGTTTTTTGTTTGGAGCCAGCCACGAAATCCGTTTACTGCGTCTTGGGGCAGTGATTGTTCTATTATTCCCCCGGTTTCATATTTCCCAGATCTTTTCCTCTCGCCAACATCAGCCGCAGAATCATGCCCCCCCGATCCCACTGACCCAAAATCAGGCGGAAGAGAACTGCGCAACAAAGTGCCGGGTAAACTGTCAGTAAAGCAATGGGGTAGTGTTTGAGTGTGAAACGAATCCGGTTGCGAGTACTGTAGTAGTCGCAAACCAGGCTTTTCTTTCGTGGATCAGTACTGGTACCGATCGAAGCTCCGACCTTATGATAGACAATACTGTTTGAGGCATATGCCAACCCGTACTTTTTCTTACCGCGCAACGCCCAGTCCGCTTCCTCGAAAAAAAGAAAATAGTCTTCACACATTAGTCCGACATCAACAAGAAAATCCCGTGACACCAACATCGATGCGCCGACCACGTAATTCATCCACTTCTCAACACGCTTAAGGCGTGGCTGTGCCGCAACCTTTTCGAGTTGGCCGAGATGCCATGGCAATCCGATCCACTTGCAATACCAGCCACCACCACGGGCCTGAATCCGTTCCGGCTCATCGTAGCGGACCAAAGTGGAACCACAGATACCCGCCGAAGACTTGGTGGACATCCGCTGTACAAGAGCCTGCAGAGCTCCAGATTCAACCACGGTATCATTGTTCAGTAACCAAACGTAGTTGAACTCATCGCGAGCCAGGGCATATTTTAAACCCACGTTATTGCCGCCAGCAAAACCAAGGTTCTCTCCTGTTCGGATCAGGGTCAGAGCCGGGTCAAAAGAGAGTCGCCCTCCGGCTTCAGCTTCTTCCTTTCCATAAACAGCACAAGAAAGGGGTTTCTTTACGGGGGGGACAATCAGGTCCAGGTGATGTTTTTTTCTGGTATCGGCGGGAACAGGTGGCTGGCCATTAGCCCAAGCCAAAATTCTGTCGCAGGAATCGTCCGTAGAGCCATTGTCACAGACAATCACACGATAATCAGGATAATCGAGTCGAAAAACACTTTCGAGACATTCAATCGTATCCTGCCAACCGTTCCAGTTGACAATCAATACATAAGCACGTTTCATTGATAAACACTGATGCCAACTGTGATTGCCCAGAGCAGCCCGACAGCAAACAGGATTGGGTCACGGAGCAAAGCTTCAGCCGGGTCACCATCTCCTCCAGCTTTAATACGCATCATGTAACGCAGCAGGCCAAACACGCATAAAGGGACAGTATAGACCATCAAAGGAGTATTGATGGCATACATCGCGTAAGTAATCAGTACCGCAGAACCGGACAAATACATTGCACTTTCAAGGAAACCCCCAGGGTAGGCCCCCAGAGTGCTGCGATGGGCACCGGCAGCTTCGCCCAAGAGCTGCTGTTCACTGAAACGCTTACCAAAACTGAGAAAGAGAGATAAGAGGAAAACGCTCAGGAAAAGCCAATTCGAGACGTAAACGTTAAAAGCCTCTCCACCACCATAAAGGCGCAGCACGAAGCCCGCCGAGATGCAAAATACGTCAAAAATCGGCAAGTGTTTCAAAAACAAGGAGTAGGCACAGGAGATGCTCAGATAGATAACAACATACAGAAAAAACAGCGTTGAAACTGACCAGGCAAGAAGGAGCGAAACGGCAAAGGACACGAGCATCACGCCGAGAGCACCCGTTACAGAAATGCTTCCCGAGGCCAAAGGCCGGTCTTTTTTACGGGGGTGCAAGATGTCCTGATCAAGATCCCGAATGTCATTAAAAACATAAGTAGTGCTTGAAGCAAAACAAAATGCCAAAAACGGCGCAACACCCTTTTCCAGCATTCCAGGATGAAGAAGTGCGCCACTAAGAAAAGGTGGGAAAAAAACCATGAGGTTTTTAATCCATTGCTTCGGCCTGGCAATTTTGATCAACGACAAAATTTTCATTGAGCTAAATCCCTGGCAAGCTTTGCTGCAGGCTCTTTGTAAATCGAATCTGCAGGCAGACGTTTTGCCGCATCTGCAAAAGCCTTTTGAGCCGCATCTTTATTTTCCAATCGCAAATAAACACGACCGATGCGATAAAAGTTAAAGCCTGTCGGTGAAATTTCCTTGATGCGTTCAAGCCACTCAACCGTATCCTGATAACCGAGACGCTTCAAAGATTCATCGCCAGTTTGTTCAATATATTTCGATGTGATGCGCACCAGCATTTCGAGGATTTGAGCTTTCCGGTAACCCTGTTCATCTGGCAAGCGCTGTAGAAGTTCAGACCGGGCAGCAAAATAATCGCCTTGGTCCATAAGTGCTACCGCAACATTTAAAGAAGCTGCATCGCCCTTTGAGACCTCGTTACTGACCAGAATCTGGTTGGCTTCATCCTGACGGTTACGGGCTTTAAGTGCCAACGCCAATTGGTTTCTTGCAGGAGCAAAATCTGGGGATTTGCGAACCGTGTCCTCGTAGAGAGTCAAGTTGTCTTGCCAAACCATGTTGCGGTTCGCGGTTGCCCAACCACCGGCTCCCACCAATAAAAAGACAAGTAACGTAGCAACTCGTTGCCGGGCTAAAAAGTTGAGTCTACCACCGACAGCATAGACAATCCCTATAACAAACGGTCCACAGGGGATATACATATAGCGCTCTGCAACCGGAGTCCAGGCTAACTGGGTAAACACAACGACTAGCGCTGAAACTGCGACAGAGGCACTGACCAGAAAAAACCATCCGACGAGATTCCTGCGCAGCAGGAGCAGCAGCAACCCAACAACCAGAATAATCCCAGGAAGCAGGTAAAAATCTTCAATTTGATGAATCGCAAAATTCAACGGCATTGGCTGGAACAGCTTGATCGCATAAAAACCACTGACCTTGCAAGCCAGCGTTGCCGCGTCGAACCAAGGGAAAGGGGTAAGGGTTTCTGCTGGCGAGATCCCAGTTGCAGGGAGTACGCTCCCGACAGCTTGTGAAACTAACTTGGCAGTATTTCCCAAACCCCTGTCAGTCTGAAAAGCACCCCAGCGTAGAGCGAAATAACTGGCAACTGCCGCACCGTAAAACCCCGGCAGAATCCAACGCGGCGTCCAATCCGACCGGTTTCGACCATAATGGTAAAATAACAACAAACACGCACCAGGAACCAGAAACAGTGCAGTCTCCTTGCACAGCGCCCCACCGAATAAAGCAATCGCACTCACGCCCCCCCAGGGAAGGCTCTGTCGATCAAGGCACTGAAGCAACGCGTAGAGAGCTAAAAAAGTGAAAGTGCCTGCGAGGAGATCGGTTCGACCGGCAATCCAGTTAACGGCCTCGGTATTGATCGGGTGTATAGCAAACAGTAGCGCGGCAACCAAGGGTAGCCATTGGGATGACCGTTGAGAAAACACTTCAAAACGACGCGCCACCATCCAAACCAGGAGAACGTTCAACAAATGGACAGTAATGTTAACCAGATGCATGAAGGTTTCCTGCAACCCGCTAACATACTTGTCAATCTCGAAAGTCATCAACAACAAGGGTCGATAATAATCATAATCGCCCCCTGGAGAGAAATAACGACTCAAAGAAAACTGCTCGTGGTTAAGCAGTTGACTCACAAAAACCTTGTCATCCAGTAAATTGAATGGAGCAAACAACGTGGGATAGTAGACGCCGAGCGTCACAAAAATAAGCAGCAGGACCTGGAAGAAGGGTGTCAGTTTCATTCCTTCTCACGCCGAACAATATCGAGAAAAAACTGTTCGAGATCTCGTCGCCGAGGTTCCATCAACAGGATCTCACCGTTATCTCGCGAGACGTCCCCCATAAAGCGGTTCAGATCCCTGCGTTGCACAAAAACCTCCCGAAGGCTATCTTCTCGCAGGTTCATTTCGAAACCTGCACACAGCTGCTCAGACCCTCCAGAAAGCTGTATCACATACCCTTCAATACCCTTTTCGAGCAATTCACTGACAAGGTTGACTGCTTGAAGTTTGCCAGACACAATAACGGCAACCCGGTCACAAACGGCCTCAACATCAGCCGTAACATGGGTACTAAAAAAAACCGTCTTCCCTCGGTGCTTGAGATCAACAATGATCTGTTTGACCAAGGCGCGGCCGAGGGGATCAAGACCGCTCATAGGCTCATCAAGGATGTACAAATCAGGATCGTGTAGAAGGGCCTGAGCCAGGCCAAGTCGCTGCACCATTCCCTTGCTGTAACTGCGGATCGGTCTCCGGTCTGCGTGATGCAGGTCAAGTAAATCCAGCACCCGATCACTTTCAGTTCGGAGGTGATTTGCATCCATGCCGAAAGTACTCCCAACCAGATCCAGATACTGATGAGAAGTCAGAAAATCATAAAAAGCCGGATTCTCAGGCAAATACCCGACGCGCTGCCGACAGTTCGAATCCCTCACAGGTTGTCCAAAGATGCTGGCCTTTCCCTGCGTTGCGCGAATTTGCCCGACCAGTGTTTTGATCGTGGTGCTCTTGCCCGAGCCATTTGGCCCAAGAAACCCAAGGATCTCACCCTGATCGACTTGAAGAGTCAGGTTGTCCAGAGCAAGGACTTTACGTCCTCGCTTGACACTGTACGTTTTTGAAAGATTTTCAATATCGATTGGCAACATATTCAAGACGACACAGTGTTAAAGGTTATCTCCAGCCAGCTTACTCGTCGAACGCACTCGATAATTTTCATCCAGATAAAACTTTCCACCATAAGGGTCTTTAGGAATCCGCTGCAGAAAACCGGTTTGAAGCAACTCATCTAGGCTCTTCGGCTGACGACCGACTTTCGCGACAAAAGAAGCCTGCGCTCTTTCGAGGGCAAAAACAGCAAGCAGAGCATCGCGACGAACAGTGTAAGTTTGTTTGACGGCTCCGTCTTTGGCTTCCGCAATCATAGCCTCCAAAAAAGCCAAGCCGGTTTTTGTCTGATCCGACTCGTAATAGTAACGCGCTGCCAATCTAGAGAACAGTGCATTTTCAGGAGCAAGTTCTCCGGCTCGTTGCAGATAAACGGCAGCACGGCCGTAATCTTTGAGAAAATAGGCATGGTTGAACCCAAGGTAAAAATTGATCCAGGGATCCCAGGTACGATACTTCGCCCCATGCTCAAGAAGCGTATTCACCTCATCAATGCGTTCCAACTGCCAGGTAAAAGCAGCTTGGGCAAAATAGTAGGCATCCATATTATAGGGGTCGAGCTGTGTTGCCGTTTGCAGGGTTCGGTACATATTGGCATGTTCCGGGCGAATGATCACATTCTCCATAAAATGCCCGACAATCGTCCCGTAATAAAAAAGAACTTTAACAACGGCCGACTGTGCCACTATCAAGTCATGATCAGCGGAAAGGATCTTGAGCAGTTGCGGATGAGGAAGATAGCCAAGCTTCACCTCTAAAGGACGGTCAGCCATAAAATCTGCAAAAGGCAAAACCAGGAAGCCATAGACAAGCAGAAAAGTCGCAAAAATACCCCGGCGGATCAAGGCAGCTCTCTTCGGTTGAAGACCCAAACCGCGGCGCCAAGCACAATACCTCCATAGACAATGGCGTAGCAGAGTGGGAACAGAAATGCTTGGGAACTTACCTGCAGAGCATAAACCGCATGCACCTTGAAATCAAAGGCAGAGAAGTTAGGTAACAGGTAATAAACTCCCTTTATTACAGCCACTTGGGCAGGGTCAATTTGTTGAGCGAACTGACCGGATACATACTCAAATACTTCCTGTGAAGCACTCCCGGCCAGGTAGACGACCAGCGTCGCGAAAAATGGCAGATAAAAGGACGTACTCACCGCTGAGAAAAAAACTGCCACAGCTGACAGAAGAAGGTATTTGAGAACATCTGCCCCAATAGCCAGCACGATATTCCCCCAGGCAAGGGGCAGATCCGATGGATATTGAGTGGCCGCCAAGCTGATCATCACAGCAGCGGCGGCTGCAAGAACAACCCCGGCAAGAACAATGAATATGGCAATACTGAGAAACTTTGCCAAGAGGTAACTATCTCTACTGATGGGTAGAGTCAGGATTGAAGCGGTGTGACGACGTTCGATATCCCGCCAGATTGACGATGACCCGAGCAGTAGAGTCATCACCAAAAGGACCATGGAAATCGTCGACAGGCTCAGAGTAATGGCCAGTTCCTGCACTTGTCGCATGGAGAAGGAACTGAATGACGGCACCAGAAAAAGCATAAAACCCGCAACTCCTAACACAGCATACAGGAGACGGTCACGCAACAGCATCCGGAGGTTTGCCCGACAAAGTGGTAAAGTTTGCTTTAACATAGCGGCATAATAACAAAAAAAGTCGGCAGGCGCAAAACACACCTGCCGACCTTTTTATTTAATCTTCAAGAGAACTTATTACATCTCGGTCCAGTCAGCAAAAGCGACATCCGCAGAGGAATCGGTCGGGTATGCCAACGTTGCATCGACACCAACATCATCAAAGTAGAGAGCGGTTGAGTCGTAGGAAGTTCCGTAAAGCTTGGTGCCGGACGAATGGTAAGTGGCAATCGAATACCCTGTATCTGCGGTATTCCAAGCAAACTTAACGCCTTTAGACGCACGTGCGATATCAAGCACGGCAGGAGCTGCACCTTGAATTGTCTGGCCGTCATCGTCACAAACGCCAGTTGCCGTTGCACCTGTAGCAAATGCATTGGAGGAAAAACTGAGAGCGGCGACAATCATCAACAGAATAAGCTTTTTCATATCAGAAGTTCTCCTTTCTTAGCTGGACGAAATCGTGTCAGGATATTGCTGGTTGTCAGCCATGTAGGCTTCCATACCGGTCTTGGCGTTCTTCAGGTCGCTCTGAGCGGCACTGTTGTACGCCTTCTGACGATAGGCGGAGAACTGCGGGATGGCGATAGCCGCCAGGATGCCGATGATCGCAACGACGATCAGCAGCTCGATCAGGGTAAAACCCTTTTCGGACTTACGAAACTTTTTAAGCATTGTCAGGCTCCTTTCATTGAGTAACATGCCCTTGAGGGCATTTGGATAGAACTCAAAATCTGATTTGATATATAAGCAACCCGTATGCCAAAAAAGAACATTTCTGAAAAAGCCCAAGAAATGGGAAGAATCCGATTTCAAGGGGACGAGAAAAGGGGTTAGGTCGTCTTAAAACCGCCACTCTACGGCAAGCCGGGTGACAAAAAAAGTCAGGAAGACATTATTCATCCGGGTCTTCTTCGCCTAAATCATACTTGGCAAGACGATAGCGGATCGAGCGGAATGTGATGCCGAGAAGGGCTGCGGCATTCTTACGGATACCGTTGGTCTTGGACAACGCCTTGAGTAAAATCTCCTTCTCGATTTCTCCGAGGTAAGCATCCAGATCCATACCTGAATCGGGGACTTCAGTGAGCGGCATCACCCCGCCCTGCACGCCAGTGACCAAGTTGGGTGGCAGGCAGTCGAGGCTGACTCTCCCACTGGTACCGAGGACAGTCGCCCGTTCGATGACGTTTTCCAGTTCACGGACATTCCCCGGCCAGTGATAATCAATCAGGCGCCGCATAGCGTCCTCATCCACCTCGACCGTCGCAGGGCCCGCATACCGTTCCCAGAAAAAATTGATCATCGCCGGAATGTCCTCCCGCCGCTGGCGAAGAGACGGCAGGTCAATCCGAATCACGTTGAACCGATAATAGAGATCTTCGCGAAAACTTCCCGCTGCCACAGCCTCTTCCAGGTTGCGGTTGGTCGCCGCCAAAACCCTGACATCAGTCTGCAGTGCTGCGGTACCACCCACCCGGCGAAATTCATTCTCCTGCAGCACCCGTAGCAGCTTGACCTGCATCATCTGCGGCAGCTCTCCGATTTCGTCCAGAAAAATGGTGCCACCTGCCGCTGATTCAAACAGACCGGCCTTCTGCTTGATCGCCCCGGTAAAAGCACCTTTTTCGTGACCGAACAGTTCGCTTTCCAGCAAGTTCTCAGGAATAGCCCCGCAGTTAATCGGTACAAAAGGCTCCTCACGCCGGCTGCTGTTGTAATGAATCGCACGAGCGACCAACTCTTTACCGGTCCCGGACTCTCCGGTAATCAGAACCTTGACCGGGCTGTCGGCCACCTTGCGCACCAGAGAAAAGACATCCTGCATGACCTTCGACTTGCCAACCAGCCCTTCAAAGGAATAACGCTTCCCCAGCTCTTCTTTGAGCTCGAGATTTTCCCGGCGCAGAGCCCGACGCTCCAAGGCGTTTTTGACAATCAGCCGGATCTCTTCATTCTTGAACGGCTTGGTAATGTAATCGTAAGCACCCTGCTTCATGGCATCGACCGCCTCTTCCGTGGAAGAAAAGGCCGTTACCATCAGGACTACCGTCTCCGGCGTACGCTCCTTGATGTGCGCCAACAGTTCCAGGCCGGTCATCCGCGGCATCTTGATGTCGGAGATCACCAGGTCATAACTGTGCGTGCGCAGATGGGCAACCGCCTGGGCGCCATCTACGGCGGTATCGACCTGGTAACCTTCGCGGTGCAGCATGATGCTCAAGAATTCACGCATGCTCTCTTCATCATCAACCACGAGGACGCGGTACTGGGCAGGATCAATCATGCTCGATGCTCTCCGTTTCACAAGGTTGTCGGCATTCAGCCGGCAGTTCAATGACAAACCGCGCGCCCCCCAGGGCTGCGGGGGCAACAAAAACCGTGCCTTTGTGGGCCTCAATATTGCTGTAAACATTGGCAAGGCCGAGGCCAGTGCCTCGATCCTTGGTGGTGTAAAATGGTTCGAAAATTTTTGTCCGGTCATCCTCTGATACCCCGGACCCTGAATCTTCGATGGCAATCAGTGCCATTTGCTCATCCAGCACCACCCTGACAGTCCCGTTCTCACCCGCAGCTTCAGCCGCATTCAGCATCAGGTCCCAAAGCGCCTGGCGAATCTTCTGTCGATCGAGCCGCATGGTCACAGAATCAGGAAACTGCTTCTCAATTGTGAGATGAACAAATTGACCGCTTGATTCAAGCAATGCAATCAACTCATTCAGCAACGCCGCAACATCAACACACTCAAATTGCACCGGCGTAGGACGAGCGAAACCGAGAAAATCAGACAACAAAAGGTTCAAGCGGTCTGCCTCACGGATAACAATCCCCATAAGATGCCGCTCTTCGGCGTTCATCGCAGGGTTTTCCAGCAACAGCTGCACGGAACCACTGATCGACGCCAACGGGTTGCGAATTTCATGCGCCATCCCCGAGGCAAGACGACCCACAGCAGCAAGCCGGTCAGCACGCTTGAGCTGTTCTTCCAATGCCTTGTATTCGGTCAGGTCCTGGAAGGCAACCAGCAAACCTTGGGCATGCGCCCCATCATGGACCCGTTTGGCAGAATAACCGAGGACCAGTTCCTTGCCGTCACGACGCCGATAATCCGCTTCATGGCGTTCTATCGGTAGTTTGTCAAACAATTCGTTCCGCGAAAATTCCGGGAAAAACACCTCGGCAGGGCGATTGTAAACCTCTTCAAGTCGATAGCCAGTAATCCGGCTGGCCGCGTTATTAAAAGACCGGACACGCCCCTCCGGACTGATGATCATCAACCCACTGATTACATTGTCGAGGATCGACTGGTTCAGGCGAGCCAATTCGCCGTAATCAATCTCCTGGCGTCGACGGGCCTCTTCACTTTTGCGCAAACGATCGGTCAGAATCCCGCCCAGCAAGGCCGTCAGGAAAAAAGCTCCGACATGCACGAAGACAGCGTAAAAAACGTCAAACTCGCTCAACCACTCGGGATAAGCCACGCCGCCGAAAACCGGCAGGTAGCCGTAATACTGCAGGTCGAGTAGGCTCCCATAAAGAATGGCACAGCCGGAAGCCGTGAGTAAAACTTGATGACGTGGCAGGAAGACACTGGCGCTTATAATCACCAGAATAAACAGGAACGAATAGATACTCTCAACACCGCCGGTCAGATAAATAACCGCCAGAGAAAAAAGCATATCCCAGGCAAGCTGGGTATGGACAAACAACCCGAAATCATCCAACCTTGGGAGAACGAAGCCCGCCACCAGGACCTGGATACTGGCCAGAATCATCAGGCCTGTCAGGAATGGGATCAGGGCGGGTGGAGACCAGACGTCCGGCTGCAGATGGTAAACGACTGTACCAAATAGAAAAAAGCAGACAACTGCCAATCTGATACGTAAATACCAGGCCAATTGTCTGCGCAAAACTTGAACGGGGTGCTGCTCGTCAGTCGACATATTGGGGGTCGAAGCCCTTATCCGCCGACCGTACCGGCCAACTTGAAGATCGGCAGATACATGGCGATAACCAGGCCGCCGACCGTGGTCCCCAGAAACAGCATCAGGAGTGGCTCCATCATGGCCGTCAGGTTGCCGACCGCATCGTCCACTTCATCATCGTAGAAATCGGCAATTTTGTTGAGCATGGTATCAATGGCGCCCGATTGCTCGCCAACTGCAATCATCTGGCACACCATGGGTGGAAAAACCCCTGATTTTTCCAGCGGCTCAGCAATTGTCTTCCCCTCGCTGATACTTTGCCTCACATCGTAGACTGCTTTTTCGACCGTCCTGTTACCGGCGGTCTTGGCCACAATTTCCAGACCATCTAGAATCGGCACACCACTTGAGATCATAGTGCCAAGCGTCCGGGTGAATTTGGCAACAGCAACCTTACGTATAAGAATTCCCATAACCGGCAGTTTTAAAGCAATAGCGTCGATCACCTCGCGCCCCTTTGGGTTCGCATAGGTTTTCTTGAAGGCAAAAATAAACAGGACAATTGCGCCGATAATGACCAGGATATAGTTCTGGATAAAATTACTGATATTGATGACGATCTGGGTCGGCATCGGCAGTGTTCCTCCGAAGTCCCTGAACATTTTCTCAAACGAGGGTATAACAAAGATCAAAATAACAGCGATAACCACAACAGCAATACCGATAATCGTGGTCGGATAAGTCATGGCGCTTTTGACTTGTTTTTTCAGCTTCAGAGCTTTCTCGATGTAAGCCGCCAAACGATTGAGAATGGTGTCAAGGATACCACCCACCTCACCGGCCGCCACCAGGTTGACATAAAGCTCGTCAAACGCCTTGGGGTGTTTTTTGAGGGCATCGGCAAAGGTGGAGCCAGACTCGACATCCTCCTTGACTTTCAGCAAAATGGCTTTAAATGTTTTATTCTCCTGCTGCTTACCAAGGATATCGAGACACTGCACCAGAGGAAGACCGGCATCGATCATGGTGGCAAACTGCCGGGTGAACACCACCAGATCCTTGGTGGTGACCTTTGGCTGCATGCCCGGGATATTGAGCTCCATGTCAAGGCCCTTGCCACGTGCCTTGACCTTACCGGGCTGGATCCCCTGGCTGCGAAGTTGAGCGTGGACCGCCTCCTCGCTGGGGGATTCCATCTCCCCCTTCATCGTCTGACCGGACCGCGTGACACCTTCCCAGGTATATTTAGCCATGATCGACCTCGTTAAAAGTAAGTGCAACGTAACGGGCTGCCGTCATAACCCAGCCTCAAATATCATCGACAAACGTCTTAAACCTGTCCTGGTCGCTTACCAGTACCGGCCTGAACTCCGCGCCTCAAAACCGCCGAAGGATTGGCGATCATCTCCTTGAGCTCTTCAAGGTCAGGAGAACGCGACATGGCGTCGTCCAGGGAAATCTTCTTAGTGTGGAACAGGGAGAAGAGACACTGATTCATGGTCTGCATCCCGTACTTATCCTGGCCCATCTGCATTTGCGAGTAGAGTTGGTGAACTTTATCATCGCGGATCAGGGCGCGAATCGCCGTATTCGGCACCAGGACTTCAAGAGCCAGAGCGCGACCTTTACCATCAAGGCGCGGCAGGAGCGTCTGAGACAGAATCCCTTCCAGCACAAATGACAGCTGCGTACGTACTTGCTGCTGCTGGTGCGTCGGGAAGACGTCAATGATCCGGTTCATGGTCTGCACAGCCCCGTTGGTATGCAGGGTGGCGAAACAGAGGTGCCCGGTCTCAGCGATCGTCAAGGCCGCCTCAATGGTTTCCAGGTCACGCAATTCGCCCAGCAGCACCACGTCAGGGTCCTGACGCAGAATATATTTAAGAGCATTCTTGAAGGAGAGAGTGTCTGAACCGACTTCGCGCTGGTTGACCACACACTTCTTATGCGGATGGAGATACTCGATCGGATCTTCAATGGTGATGATGTGATCCTGACGTTCATCGTTGATCGAATCGATAATCGAAGCCAGTGTCGTCGACTTACCGGAACCGGTCGGCCCGGTGACCAGTACCAGTCCGTTGCTTTTGCGTGAAATATCCTTCACGACCGGTGGGAGACCCAGTTCATCGAACGATAAAAACTTGTAGGGAATCAGTCGGAACACACCACCCAGAGCGCCGCGCTGCATGAAGATGTTGCCACGGAAACGCGCCAGCCCCTTGACACCGAAAGAGAAGTCGAGTTCGTTGATCTCCTCGAACTTGCGCTTCTGCATTTCGGTCAGGATACTGTAGCAGACATGCTTGGTATCGGCCGGCAGCAGGTTGCGCATTTTCAGTGGAGTCATCTTGCCGTTAACCCGAATCTGCGGAGGTGAACCGGTTGTCACATGCAGGTCCGACGCACCATTTTCAACCATGGTCTTAAGCAGCAGCTGAATAGAGATATCTGACATAACCCACCTGAAAGGCCGTAATGCGTTTAATTGTTCAGGGCATGCGTGAAGTTAAGCCCTGTTCTTACTTTAATCGTCTGCGATGGTGCAGCGTAAAACTTCTTCAAAGGAGGTGATCCCCTCCTCGAGCTTCGTGAGCGCGGCCTGCCGCATACTCTTGACACCCAGCTGCATCGACTCACGTTTCAGTTCAGCCGTATTAGCCCCGGCCAGAATCATCTCGCGCAGCTCCTCAAACATCGGCATGACCTGATAATAGCCAACCCGCCCCTTGTAGCCGGTCTGGTTGCAAGTTGCACAACCTTCCCCCTTGTAACTGACAAATTCGGCCAGGTCCGCCTCGGCAACCCCGGCCTGCTGCAGGGTTTCCTTCGGAATATCATCCGGCACCTTGCATTCCTGGCAGATTCGACGCCCAAGACGCTGGGCGGTAATCAGGTTGACGGCTGAAGAAACCAGGAACGGCTCAATCCCCATGTTCAACAGGCGGTTAACCGTACTGGGCGCATCGTTGGTATGCAGGGTCGACAGTACCATGTGCCCGGTCAGGGCAGCCTTGACGCCGATCTCTGCGGTTTCAAAGTCACGGATCTCACCGATCATGATGATATCGGGATCCTGGCGGAGGAAAGCACGTAGCGCTGATGCGAAGTTGAGACCGATTTCCTCATGCATCTGCACCTGGTTGATACCGGCAAAGTTGAACTCGACCGGGTCCTCAGCCGTTGAGATGTTCTCGGTGACCTTGTTCAACTCAGCCAAAGCGGAGTAAAGCGAAACCGTTTTACCCGACCCGGTCGGCCCGGTGACCAGCACCATGCCGAACGGTTTGTGGATCTGTTCTTTGAACCACACCAGGGAGCGCTCTTCATAACCCAGCTTGGTCATGTCGAGCTGCAGGTTTGATTTGTCCAGCAGCCGCAGGCAGATCTTTTCGCCGAACAGGGTCGGTAGGCAGTTGACACGGTAGTCCATGTCGTTGCCGCCCGGCAGCTTGATCTTGATACGGCCGTCCTGGGGCAGACGCCGTTCAGCGATATCCATCTCCGACATGATCTTGATACGCGACGTGATGGCGTTCTTCAGCTTCATCGGCGGCTTCATGACTTCATGCAGCACACCGTCGATCCGGTAACGCACCCGGAAGGAACGCTCGTAAGGTTCGATGTGAATATCGGACGCCTTCTTTTTGATGGCATCGGTCAAAATCAGGTTGACCAGTTTAACAACCGGGGCATCCTCAGTGGCCTGTTGCAGCTCATTGAGGTCGACATCATCAGCGTCATCGATAACCTCGAGGTCGATATCTTCGATATCCCCCATGACATCATCGAACGAAGCGCTCTGGTCATAGTACTTGTCAATCGCACCCTTGATACAGGTCTCGGAAGCGACCACCACCTCGACGTTGTAACCGGTCATAAACTTGATATCGTCGATGGCGAAGATATTGGATGGGTCCGCCATGGCGACAATCAGGGTTGCACCGGCCCGGTTGACCGGGACCAGCTGGTACTTCTGAACGACATCAGAAGAAATCAGCTGGATAACGCCCTGGTCAATCTCAAACTCGTTCAGATTGATGGATGGCACACCATACTGACGGGAAAGGAAAGCAGCCAGATCTTCTTCTTGAAGAAAGCCGAGCTTGACGAGGCTGGCACCCAGACGACCGCCACTACCGCGCTGCTCTTCAAGAGCTTTGGCAAGTTGCTTATCGTCAATCAGCTTGTTGCGAACCAAGAGTTCGCCGAGTCGATCGGCTGCCATTAATTACTCCCCCAAAGAATTATAATCACCGCATTCTAACGAACAGAGCCTTGATCTGTCAAGCGACATAGCGCGTAACTGACCGAAATCAAATATTTCTTTATGAATCAACCCTTGTCATTTTGCCATGCAACGGTGAGTCATAAATCCCAAAAGAAGCCTCACTCCGAACCATGCTGCTGCAAGGTTTGTCGCATAACCTCCGGCAGCGGATCTTGCCCGAACCAGAGGGCGAACGCCAGACTACCCTGCGCAGCCAACATGCTCAACCCATCTGCCGCGGCCAATTTCGCGGCGCGGGCCTGCCGAACCAGTGGAGTTTCCTGTCGGCTATAAACCACATCGTAAACGGCCCCGCCGGGGCTGACACAACTTAACACGGAAGCGGCAAAAGCCTCGCCATGCAATCCGACCGATGTGGTGTTGATCATCAGGTCCACACTTTGGCCCAGTCGGTCTGGCAGTTGCTCATCAAAGAGGAATGAAGCAAATCTCGTGCCTTGCACTGCACTTGCCAGGTCTGCAATCAGGCGGTCCGCACGATCCAGGGTACGATTGGCGATCCCAACCCAGCACGCACCGGCCTCGGCAAGCGCAACAGCTGCAGCCCGACAGGCACCGCCGGCTCCCAAAAGCAGCACCCTTCGTCCGCTCACATCGACATCCAGCTCGCCTCGTAGCGCCTGACACAGGCCTGACCCGTCAGTATTGTAACCGATTAGCCGCCCCTGCCGATTGGCGATGGTATTGATCGAACCAATGACGCGCGCCGCCGGATCCAGCTCATCAACCAGAGGAAAAGCCGCTTCCTTGTGAGGAATCGTCAGGTTTACACCCAACAGGCCAAGCGACCGGATACCCTCTATCGCCGCCGGCAGGTTCGCCGGAGTGACATGGAACGGCACATAGACTGCGTCAATTGCCGCAGCCTGAATGGCCGCATTCTGCATGACCGGCGACAAAGAGTGGGCAACCGGATCTCCGAACAGGCCGACGACCTGTGTCTGACCTGACAGCAACATCGTTAAGGTTCCTCCTTACAATTAAATGTGTCATCCCAGTCCCCGCCCGCCAGGTATTCGCGAAACTCGACCACGCCTCGCTCGGCGAGGACACTCCTTGCTTGCTCGATATCGCCCTGAATAGCCTGTTGCAGTGCATCAACGGATGCGAAAGACTGCTCACCACGCAACCGTTCAACAAAGTACAAACGCAAGGTCTCCCCGTAAAGAGACTGCTGGAAGTCAAGTAGGTGAATTTCCAGGGTGGCCTCCTGATCCTGAAAGGTAGGGCGATCTCCAATATTGACGACAGCGTCATAGAGCCGCTCACGCCATTTCACCTTGACGGCATAGACGCCGTTCGCCGGCAGAACTTCCTTATCCGTATCCAGGTTAGCCGTCGGGAATCCCAATGTTCGCCCCCGACCAGCTCCATGCACGACCCGCCCGTCAAGAGTAAAGTTCCGACCAAGGACATCGACAACTCCGGCAACATCGCCGGCCTGCAACGATTGGCGGATGCGGGTTGAGCTGTAGACCTCCCCAGCATGGCTGATTGGATCAAGGGTTTCCAACACAAATCCGTACTCCGCGGCCTTCTGCTGCAAAAAGGCAAGGTTCCCTTCACGACCGCGCCCAAAGGCGTAATCATAACCAACCACTAGGTGCCGCACGGCTAGCTTTTCAACCAAGAGATGACGGACAAAATCATCGGCAGACATCGCGGCAAGATCACGATCAAAGGGAAGAATAACCAACAGGTCGATACAGGACGCCTCCATCAGGCGGATTTTTTCTGGCGGGGTATTAATCCTGGGGGGAGCATGTTCCGGAGCCAACAGACGCAAAGGATGCGGTTCAAAGGTCAGGACCGTCGCCGTTCCAGACACCTGTCGGGCTCGACGCAGAACCTTGCGGAAAATTTCACGATGCCCTAGGTGCACACCATCGAAGTTGCCAATGGTTAAGACCGTCCCCTGCGGCGTCGGCTGCAAGTTCTCAAGGTCATGCACAACCTTCATCGTGATCTCCTGCGCCGTGAAACAGTTCGTCCGGAGCGATTCAGTCTTCTAGCCGGCTCACCGCCCTGCAGTTGGAATGTGATTTCCCGACGAGCAGTATCGACCTGCTGCACTTTGACGTCGACCTGGTCGCCAATTTCAAAGGCCCGCCGTTGCCGCATGCCGATCAACCTCTGCTGCTCAGCTTCGTATTGATAGAAATCATCGTCGAGGCTGTTGACATGCACCAACCCCTCCACGAAAACCTCCTCCAACTCCACAAAGAACCCGAACGACTGAACCGACGTCACCAGGCCGTGATGGATCTCACCAACTTTTTGCTCCATGAACTGGCATTTCTTCAGGTTCAGGATGTCGCGTTCCGCTTCCATAGCCCGGCGCTCTGACGCTGTCGCCAAGGTCGCCGCCTGATCGAGCGAGACCTTCGGCATCAACGGCTCTGCCTTCGTCAAACCAAGCTGGCGTTTCAGACTGCGATGAACCACCAGATCGGGGTAGCGTCTAATTGGCGAGGTGAAGTGGCAGTAACGGTCGGCAGCCAGACCGAAATGACCGATATTGTGCACAGTGTATACGGCCTGCGGAAGACTGCGCAACAGGACATGATTAATCACCCGTTCCTCCGGTTGTCCGGCAACCCTGGCCAGCAAATCCTGCAGAAGAGCAGGCGTTACCCCGGCCTCGGGGATCGCGAGACCTTGATTAAAATGTGCCAGGAAATCCTGAAACAGCCCCATTTTCTCATCCCCGGGACGGTCATGCACACGATAAATCAGAGGGACCTGATGCTGTTCGAGCCAATCAGCAACGGCTTCGTTGGCCGCCAGCATCATCTCTTCGATCATCCGGTGCGCCAGGTTACGTTCGGCGCGAACCACATTTTCCGGTCGGCCGCGCAGATCGAACAGGATTTCCGCCGTCGGCAGATCGAAATCGAGGCTGCCCCTGTCATGGCGGCGGGCCATACGCAATTCCGTCAGTTCAGCCAAGCCACGCAGATCGTCAAGATGCTCATTGTAACGGGCGCAACAATCTTCATCCCCGTCAACCAGCATAAGCTTGACCTCACTGTAGGTCAATCGGCTTCGACTGCGGATTACAGCGGCGTAAAACCGAGCGTCTGTGCGTTGCCCCCGAGCGTCGAAATCAACCTCCGCCACCTGGACCAGTCGATCTTCTTCCGGAACCAGGGAACAGATCCCGTTGCTGAGCACTTCCGGCAGCATCGGAATACAATCACCGGGAAAATAAACACTGTTGCCCCGCTCCAATGCGTCCCGATCGATAGCACTGCCGGGATGGACATAATGAGCAACATCGGCAATCGCGACCCACAGGCGAAAACCACCTGAGGGCAATCGTTCTATGGCGACGGCGTCATCAAAGTCCTTAGCGGTTTCACCATCAATCGTGACAAACGGCAGGTCACGCAGATCCTGTCGACCAACCAGGTCTTTCTCGACGACCCGTAGTGGCACCCGCTCCGCTTCAGCCAGCGCCTCATTGGAAAAAGCAAAAGGCAGGTCAAAGGTTTCTGCGGCAACGCGGATCTCGACCGCCGGATCGTCTGCGTCGCCAAGTACGTCGATAATCCTGCCGGTGGCCGCGCTGTTCCGCCCTGGATAGCTTTCGATCTTCAGAACCACCATCTGCCCGGGAGCAGCACCGCCCTCCCCACCTGCGACAACAATGATATCCTCATGCAGAGCCGGATCAACTGGCGTCACGTAACCGCCGCCATGAACTCGGTTGTACGTGCCAAGCAGAGTTGTATGACGACGTTCTGCGATTGATATGACGTGCCCTTCGGGCCGGCCGGTGCGTGGGTCCCGTGCCAGCTGAACGACCACCCGGTCGCCATTCATTGCCGGCCTCAGAAAACGTCGCGGTACAAAGATATCGTCACGGCCCTGTTCTCCGGCGACGAAACCGTAGCCATCCCGATGGACCGTCAGAACACCGGACGCCTGCCGCCCGCCATCGGGCAGGGCATAGCGCCCTCCTCGCACCCGCCGCAGACGTTTTTCGTGAGTCATGGCCTTAATCAGCTGCCCGACCTCGCGGCGCTCACCGGCACTCAGATCCAGAGCCACCTGAACCTCACGCAGGCTCAAGGGCCGCCCGGCCTCGCGTCGAAACAGGTCGAGGATGGTTTCTTCGGAAATCTCTATCCGACGGGTCATGCACGCTCCAAACTGGCAACGCCCCCAAACAAAAGTACGGAGGCGTTGAACAAAACAGACATCATGGACCTATCAGGACTCGGCCGGTGTCGCCGGCGCGGCGCCACGGGCCCAGAGATGCTGACCGAATTTGCGATAGCCGCGAACGTTGTACATCCGCATATCCTCCCCGGGGGACAATGCCATCACTTCCCCATTGAGCAGCGGCTGAAGGTACTTGGCCAGTACGGCGCCACCGCCACCAGTAATCACCATGGCGTCGATATCCCAATCATCAACCCAGAGGCGATCCACTTCGTTGGCAACTGTCGTGGCCAACTGGCCGAACACCTGGTCGGTCAGAGACTTCAGGTCATAGACCTTACCACGGATCTTGATACTGCCCCGGTCTATCGCCTCATACAAACGATAAAGCTCGACGTTGACGCCACTGTTTTCACGGAGCTTCGTGGAAATCACGTTGAATGCGCGGGCGATCCCGGAATCGGTGGTACGACTGCCCCGCTCCGAGTAGCGCATTTTGTCTGAAATGGTGTAGTCGCTCGTGCGGAAGCCGACATCAATCAGCCCGATTTTTTCGCGAACCAGACGTTTGTCGCCCATTTCACCAAGATCGTTGAGCATCAGGTTGAACAGGGAGCCGAACGGCTGTGGAATCACGCGTACCTTGTTGATGCTGACCGATTTCTCATCGCGCCGACCATCAGCATCCACCAGGGTCACCTTGTGTTCACCGACCAGCAGCTTGGCCAACTCGTCCTTATGCTTGCGGTAGGAACCGATCGGCAGGCCG
This sequence comes from Desulfuromonadales bacterium, assembly GCA_030145205.1. GTDB lineage: Bacteria > Desulfobacterota > Desulfuromonadia > Desulfuromonadales > BM103 > JAQYVZ01. The sequence goes on from JAQYVZ010000001.1 coordinate 89,976, forward strand.
GTGACCAGATTAATCGGCACAAACCCCTTGACCATGCGGGCGGCGGCCGACAGGGCCAGCACCTTGGCAAATTTGCCGATGAACTGTTCCTGATCGAGCGTGAAGAAGCGTACGTTGCTCTGCCGCTCGGCCAGTTCACCGACAAAATAGGACTTGCCGTCCACCTCGACCTGCAAATGCTCGTCATCGTGATCAGGAGCAGCCAGCATCTCCTCACGAAACTGGATATCCGTTGATTCGCCGAGGACTGATTTGAAAACCAGATCCTGCCCACCACCAGTTGCCTTGGTGAACCCAAAGCCTATGTCAATTCCAAGAATTTCCACGCACGCCTCCTTCAGCCGGTCTACGGTCAATGAGCTGCCATCACGGCAACACGACCACGCTTCAGCTGTTAACTATAGGGAATCGCAGGAAACGATGCAAGGGTAATCAAAGGGTTCCGAGACAAAGCGAGACGTGTGGGCTCATCATCGACAAACCACAGGCGGAGACAATCGTCGTGGGTGGCCTGCGCTCAGTTGCCCTTGCGAATGAAAATTTCCCGCGCCAGATCTTCATCCACGGCAAATTCGGAGTTGCCGACCTTAAAGATATACGAAGGATACACACGGATCAGCAGCAGATCACTGCCTGGCAGCACACCCATACTCATCAATTTCTGCATCTTGCGGACATCGGTGGCGGAAAGATAGGCAATCTCTCCCCCCTCTCCCGGCTTCAGTTCGGTCAGGGCCACAACACCGACATCTCCTGTGGCGCGCGCCTCTTCACAACAGGTTCCGGGCGGGATCGGGTTGCCATGTGGGCAGGTGGTCGGATGATTGAGCAGGGTGCAGATCTTGGTATCGACACCGTGGCGCAGAAGATGTTCCAACTCGCAGGCCCGCTCGTTGCCGGAATCCCCCTTGATATCGAGGACATCCATCATCAAGCGCTCCGAAAGTCGATGCCGACGGACTGTCATACGGGCTTCGTCCCGGCCTTCCTTGCGCAAGTGAACCCGCTCACCGTGCACTTCAACATAGGCCAGTCCCAGCAATTCGGCAAGGCCCTCATCCCCTTTGCGGATGCCAAGGTTTTCAAACAGCACAGCATTCTCGCCACGCTCTTCAGTGGCGATCCAGAGAACTTCGAGAATTTCTTCAGCGGCATCTGACACGCGCATCGGCTACTCCTTGCTCTTGTCTTTCTTCAAAATTTTATCAAGATATTCGGGAATCAGGGGATTTTCCTGTCCACAATACGGGCAATGAATTTTCCTGCATCCGCCGATACAGGCACCACAGGCCTGTTCGCGGATCATCTTCAAATCCAGTTCATGTTCACAAAAGGTGCATTTCATGCCAGGAATCCTGTGGCTAACAGAAACTTGTTCAACAGCCAGCCAACTGCGAAGGCCAAACCGGTCACCATGAAAAAGATGTAGAGTGATACTTTCCAGCCGCGCTCTTTCTTCATAATTAGAAATTGTGCGACGCAGGGCACAAACAGGGTCAAAGTAACAGCGGCAACCGTCAACTGAACCGGGTCAAGCACACCGTCTTTCTGCAGATCGTAAAGGCCGGCCGCGCCGAAGTCCCTCCGGAAAAAGCCGAGAATAAATGCGGCTGCAACATCTTTTGGCAGACCGAGAGCGCCCATTACCGGCTCCATAACCCGTACCAGCCACTCCAACGCACCGGTCAGCTTACCGGCCCAAAGCAGCACCGAGGCAATCATAAACAGGGGAAAAATCTCGAGGAAATACCACTGCATCCGGGTCAGGGTTTTCACCAGCACATTACTGATCTGCGGCAGGCGCATCGGCGGCAACTCCATGTAGAACATGGGCCGCTCACCAGGCATCACCTGGGCGGCGAGAAAACCGACCAGAAGGAACACCAGAACCATACTGAGGATCCAGACCAGCAACGCACCCTGGACTGTCGACAGCAGACCGAAAATCACACCCAATTGCGCACTGCAGGGAATCGCCAGAGACAGCAGCAGTGTTGCGATAATCCGCTCCCGCTTGGTCTCCAGGGTCCGTGTTACCACCGTCGCCATGGTATCGCAGCCGAAACCGAGGACCATCGGGATCACGGCCCTGCCGTTCAGACCGATCTTTTTGAACACCCGGTCGACCAGCATAGCCAGTCGCGGGAAATAGCCGCTGTCCTCAATTGCGGCAAAAGCAATAAAGAAGGCCCCGACAATCGGCAGGACGATCGCAACTGCGTAGCGAACGCCGAGTGTAAACAGGCCATATTCGCCAACCAGCAACTCCTTCAGCCAGTACCAGGGGATGGTATTTTCCGCCAGAGCAATCGCCCATGGGGTGAGACGCTCTTCAAACAACGCCCCTTCCAGGAAATCGACCAGGGTTCCCGCCCCAAAGCCGCCGACAAACTTATAGAGTCCGAAATAGAGGACAATCAGCACCAGCGGAATCCCAGTAATCGGGTTCATGGTCAACGCAGAGATCCGCTCGCCCAGCACCGGCTTCTGTCCACCATCATACTTCTGCACACCAGCAAGCAGTCCTTTGCAGATCCGCTTGCGTTCCAGACTGATACGCAGGTGCAGATCGACACGTCGTTCAAACACAATCGTGTTGGCGACCTCTTCGACCCGACTGAAATTTTCGGATTCCCGGTCACGTAGTCGCTCGACAATCTCCTCGTCACGCTGCAGAAGCAGTAACGCCAGTGCCTTTTGAGTGAGGATATAGTCACCTGCCATCAACTCGGTGATCCGTGAGACATCTTTCTCGAGATCTGTAGCATAGGCAAAGGTCGAGCGCTGTGGCTGATAATCACACAAAACCTGGCGCAGTTCTGCGACACCCCGTTTCCTGCCAACCGCTCCGCCGACAACAGGGATCCCCAACTTTTCACTCAGCAGGTTGATATCGATCTGCAATCCGATACGCTCTGCTTCATCCATGATGTTAACCAGCAAAACCACCGGCAGACCCGCCTCAATCAATTGCAGTGTCATCGGCAACATACGCTCAAGGTTACGTGCATCAATGACATGCAGAACCACGTGCGGGGCTTCCTCAAGCAGAATGCGCCGGGCAACACGCTCCTCCTCAGTAATCGAGAGCAGCGAGTACATACCGGGGGTATCCAAAACCTGGTAACGCGTTCCTTCAAGACTGCAGGAGCCGCGTGAAACCTCAACCGAGGTCCCCGGGTAATTGGAAACTGTCGTATAACTCCCCGTCAGGGTGTTGAATACAACGCTCTTGCCGACATTCGGGTTGCCGACAAGAATAATTTTCTTTTCACTGGACGCACGAGCAGTCATGAAAACGTTATCAACCTTTATGCGATAGGGTCTGGATAAAACGAAACAGGTCAGGATGCCTGGCAGTCGCGACAACGACCAAACAGATTCAACCGGTGACGCTCAATAATAAAACCATGCGCAGCAGCCACCTTCTCTTGCAGATGTTCAATTTCAGGGTCTTCAAATTCAACAATTTTGCCGCAGCAGGTGCAAATCAGATGATCGTGATGTTCATCGACCGTTGTCGATTCATAACGGGTCTGGCCATCGCCGAACTGCCGCTGTTCGGCGATACCGCACTCCGCAAACAGTTTCAGAGTACGATAAACCGTAGCATAACCGATGCGTGGATTGTTGCTGCGCACGCGCATGTAGAGGTCTTCTGCTGACAGATGTGCCCCGTCCCGCAGAAATTCATCCAAGATCTCTTCACGCTGGCGCGTCGACTTTAAGCCCTTTTCGACCAGAAAGGAGCGAAAGTCGTCTTTTATTTTGCTCTTATCCACCTGTCATCCGCCCCAAATGAAAATGAGTCTCAATTTAATTCTCAAAAAGACAGATGTCAAGCAAATTAGTCCTAGTGTGTTGAGTTGGCTAACTCGGGGAGAAAAAATGCAGGCAGGTCATTCATCGCTCATTGCTAAGCATTCAAGCAAAGCTTCAAGCCGGGAACCATTGGTACAGGTACATGGTCAAAACCCCCATGTAGTTGAACATCAACATCAGGCCGACAACAATCAGCAAGACACCGGTGCCAATCTCGATCATCCGGATATGTTTGCGGAAGCGATTGAACATCACCAGAAACTGTGAAAACAACAAGCCTGAAATTAAGAAAGGGATACCAAGGCCGATCGAATAGACCGACAAAAGGCCAACACCACGACCAACTTCACCGGACGAAGCAGCGACCATGAGGATAGAGGCCAGAATCGGACCGATACAGGGCGTCCAACCGGCGGCAAAAGCCAAGCCAACGATAAAAGTACCAATAAAGCCGCTGGGTTTGCGCTGCAGGTGAACCCGCTTTTCCCCCAACAGGATGCCAAAATGGAACAGGCCAGTCATATGGATACCGAACAGAATAATCAGCAGACCGCCAATCCGCTCAACCCAGATCAAACCTTCGCGCATATGCAGTTGAAACTTGGACGAAGCAATCCCGGCAATCGCACCCAAAGCAACAAAAACCACGGAGAAACCGAGGATAAAAACGAGCGTGTGAAACAACACCGTCAGCCTGACCTTGGCGCTGGGGTGGGATTCCTGCAACTGCCCAAATGACAGGCCGGTAATATAGGTCAGGTAAGACGGTATCAGCGGAAGCACACAAGGGGAGAAGAACGAAAGCAGTCCCGCCGTCAAAGCGATCCAGTATGTCACCTCAGCCCCGTTTGCCATTACGCCGGTCCTTTCAGCAACAGTTTAAAATATTCTACCGCGTCCGAATGCGCCCAATCAATAGCACCAATCACTCGATCGTCAATCGTGCCGTCTTTACGAATGACAAAAGTCTCCGGAAACTTGTAAACCCCGTAGAGTTTCTGGACACTAGCCTTGTCATCAAACAGGATCGGGAAGCTGTGCGGATTCTCCTTCAGAAAAGGAATAACCGTTTGCGGCCCATTCGGTTCAATGTTCACGGCCAACAGAGCAAGACCTTCATCCTTCAGCATGCGGTACAGCTTCTCCATGGACGGCATCTCTGCCTTGCATGGAGGGCACCAGGTCGCCCAAAAATTCAGTAACACCACCTTGCCACGATAATCAGACAACGAAACGGACACACCGGACAGATCCCGTAAGGTGAAATCAGGAGCAACCGCATCCAGCTCAACCGAAGCGGCCGGAGCCGTCTGAGACGGGGAATCACAACCCGGCAAGCAGCTAACACTAAACGCCAGCAATAGCAAGAGCACATATTGATACAAGAATTTTGACATAAACAATGAAACCTTCAAGCACATAAAGGAAATATTCGAAAAAGTAGATGCTCTATTAACTTTTAACCCTCTGCTATACAAAAAGTCAACTAACGTCCGCCGAGACTCCACGAGTCCGCTAAACCTCCTGTGTGGGCGGCCCTTCCTCAGCATCGACAAAACCCTGGCCACGAGCAACACGGAACACACACTGAAAATGCGCCAGCGACACGTCATCTTCATCATAAAGGTCAGCGCAGCCATCAAATGACCTCCCGACAGGGCCTGACACCCGGGCTCGAGCGCGAACCAACCCGGCGTGCGCCGGAGCATGAAACGCCATCTCCAGGTGCGTGGTGGCGAAGCGGGTTCCTTCAGGTAACAGGCTTTTGATCGCCATGGCAACCGCGGTATCCGCCAGGGAAACCAGAACCCCGCCATGCATCATACCGCCACCGTTGGCATGCATGACCCGGAAAGGCACGGACAGGACAGCTTCACCTTCGGCCGCGTGCTCGATTGTAAAATCAAGCAGATCCTCAAAGGGTGCGGTTTCAATCCATTTTGTCAACGTGAACTGGCTGGTTCCGGCCTGTTTCTCAGTATCCCTGGAGACGAATAACTGTGCCATCCTGCTCTCCTTTACCCGTAGCATCCTGATGTAATTATCAACTGGATAGTGCCTCTTTTTGTTGCGCGTGTCGACGAAAAGCTCTATGGTCGCCCACTTTTTGAATGCGGTTCCGGCATAAACAGTTGAACCCTGCCTGACAGTCAAGTATTGTGGCATTTTTCAGGGGATTGACCATGCTGCTTTTCATCGACATACTCAACATTGTTCTCCCTGTTTTCTCTGTCATTCTGCTTGGCTGGCTGCTACGACGCTTCCAACTGATCGACGAGACTTTTCTGCAACAGACCAATCGCCTGGTCTATTACGTCTGCCTGCCGCTGCTGCTCTTTTACAAGATCGGCACAGCCGACTTCTTCGCAAATTTCAACGGCCGTCTGGTCATCGCGTCTGTCGCCGCCGTCATAATCACTTTTTGTGTCTCCTACGCTTATGCCGGGCTGCGACGCTATCCGGCGGCAACACAAGGCGCTTTCAGCCAAGGATCTTTTCGCGGCAATATCGCCTACATGGGCCTGGCCCTCTGCCTCAACGCCTACGGTGAACCGGGTCTAACCCGGGCGGGCATACTGATGGGCTTTCTCGTGCCCTTCTTGAACCTGTTCGCCATTCTGGCGCTGCTCTGGCCGCAGCGCGGCGATGGCGACCGGAAGGGACTGCTCTTCTGGATGCAGCAGGTGGTATTTAACCCGCTAATCCTGGCGTCATTCATCGGGATCCTCTGGAGCTTTCTGGCCCTACCGATTCCCCTGCTACTCGAACGCAGCCTGAAGATTGCCACCGGCATGACCCTTCCCCTCGCTCTGATTGCGATCGGCGGTTCATTTTCCCTGGCGAAACTGCAGGGAGATCTCGTTCGTGCAGCTCTCTCAACCGGCATCAAGATCATCTGGATGCCACTGCTGGCGGCCCTGCTGCTACTGGCACTTGATGTACGCGGCATGGACCTCGGTATCGGCGTCCTAGTCGCCGGCACCCCGGCCGCGACAGCGACCTACATCATGGCTCATCAGATGAAAGGTGACGCCGAATTGGCCGGATCAATCGTCATGCTGTCTACTCTGTTGTCGGCCGTCACCTACACGATTGCGCTGCTGATTCTAAGGAGTCAGGGGCTTTAAAGACTTCGTCTCTCTTCTGGAAGGATGAGGGAGAACCTATGCAGAATGAGTGGACATATGTACGAACCGTTTGAAATTGGACAAACTTTCAGAATTATTCCACCGGAGCATCCCTCCTCCGAGGACGGCCGCATTGACCTGATTACACAACGGGGCGCCTTCGGTTCCGGTGAGCATGAGACAACAGTGAGTTGCCTGGAACTACTCGAATCCCTGCCGAACCTTTCTGGCAAACGGGTACTGGACCTGGGCAGCGGGACCGGAATTCTGGCGATTGCCGCCTTAAAACTTGGCGCGGCCCATGCGCTTTGCGTTGACATTGCCGCTGAGGCCGTCGAAACAGCGCGGCACAACTGTCAGGTAAATGCCGTCGATGATCGAGTCGAGCATGTCTGCGGTACACTGAGCGATATCGGCGACAGTCAATTCGACCTGGTCCTGGCGAACATCTACGGAGACATCCTGCTTGATGTCGCCGCACCTCTTGTGGAGCGGACCGTTTCCGGTGGAGACCTGCTGCTCTCCGGCATCCTATGGGAATACAACTATGACGTGCGCAACCGCTATGAACAGTATCACTGCACCCTGGTGAAGAACCGGATGCTGCCGGAGTTCAGCTCTCTCTGGCTCAAAAAACAGTTATGACCCGCATGATGCATGCACGTTTCTTTCAAACTAGCCTTTGCCTGTTTACCTGTTGCCTCCTCTTATTGGAGTCGGCATCTCCTACGCAGGCCCTCCTAGAGCCCGACCCACCTCCTGTTCTGGGTCGCAATGCAATCACGGAGATTAAACCGAACACCACCCTGATGGAGCTTGCCGTTCAAACGGGCGTCGGTTTTCAGGCGCTCCAGAATGCGAATCCCGATGTTGATCCCTGGGCACCTCCGGTCGGGGCCAGAATCCCGGTTCCAAAGCAAGCCCTGTTCCCCGGACAACCGATTGCCGGGCTCACCATCAACCTGGCAGAGCTGCGCCTTTATTATCTGCCTGATTCAACAGGGTCAGGAGGGTTTTTCTGCCCACTGGGAATCGGTCGGCAAGGCTGGGAGACACCGGAAGGGACCTTTCAGGTCGTGATCAAAAAAGAAAAGCCGATCTGGCGCGTCCCACCCGCCATCAAAGCAGAGCATCCCGAGCTACCTGACTTTATACCAGCTGGTCCACACAACCCGCTTGGCAACTATTGGCTCGGCCTTTCTGCGCCCGGCTACGGATTGCACGGCACCAACCGTCCCCAAGGCGTCGGTCGACGAGTCAGTCACGGCTGCATCCGGCTTTATGACCAGGACATTCAGGCCCTATACGAAAAAGTCATTCCGGGAACCAAGGTACGGATCATTTATCACCCTGCCAAAGCGTCACTGCAGGACAATTGGCTTCTTCTCGAAGTCCACCCCGACTATCTCGGTCGTTATCCGGACCTTTTTCAAGAGGCGCTGACTCAAATCGGCCAACTGGGTTGGGACGGTGACATCGACTACGGCCGAGTCCTCGAAGTAACCAATGCACAGCGCGGCGTTCCAGTCGCGGTTGGCAAACGCTAAAAGCAAAAGGGCAGTCCTCCCGACATTCGGGAGGCTGCCCTTTTTCATAAAACCTCTCAACTCTGTCCCGCGCGGGGCAGAGCTGATCATTTTACTTCTGCAGCGTCATTTCATAGGCTTTGGCAGCCTTCGCTGCGCTGTTCTGTGCCGATGCCGCAGAAGCGGCAGCCGACTTGGCCGCAGCGTCAGCATGCTTGGCGGCAGCTTCTGCCCGATCAGCAGAGGCATCAGCACTCGCGGCAGAAGCTGCTGCAGAATCAGCTGCCTGAAGGGCGGCATTAAGTTTTGCCTGGTCTTCCTGGGATAAAGGGGCTACGCAACCAGCGGCAAACAGCAGAGCCAGTGCAGCAACAGTCAACTTGAGATAAACCCGTTTCATACAATCTCCTCCTTTAATTAAAGTCTCGTGAACCTGAATCCTTGGACTCAAGACGGATAGGAAAACTAATTCAGGTTTAATAAAACCACATTCATGTTTTCTGTCAATCTATTTTTATGAAATATGCTGATTTAACAGTCTTTTTACTGATTAATTCCACAAAAAAAGGGCGAACCGTGACACGGTTCGCCCTTTTAATTCAGATCATCACAGCCTATAACAGCGCTTTGATATACTCGCGGTTCAGTTTCGCAATGAACTTGACATCAACGCCCTTCGGGCAGGAGGCCTGACACTCGTAGTGGTTGGTACAGTTACCAAGTCCGAGTTCTTTGCCAGCTTCCAACATCATGTTAACGCGACGCTTGGCTTCAACCTCACCCTGAGGCAAAACAGCCAGCTGAGCCACCTTGGCACCGGTAAACAGCATGGCCGAACTGTTGGGGCAAGACGCCACACAGGCGCCACAGCCGATACACTCGGCCGCGTCCATGGCGTATTCGGCAGTTGGGTTGCCGATCGGCAGTGCGTTACCATCCGCAACTCCACCAGTGTGGCATGAGGTGTAACCACCGGCCTGGATGATGGTATCCAGAGCACCGCGATCCACAACCAGGTCTTTGACGATCGGGAAGGCCTTGGCTTTCCACGGCTCGATGAAGACTTCGTCTCCGTCATTGAAAACGCGCATATGCAGCTGACAGACCGTTGTCCGATCCATACCGCCGTGCGGCACGCCGTCAATAACCTGGGAGCACATACCGCAGATACCTTCACGGCAGTCATGATCAAAGGCGATCGTGTCCTTGCCTTCAGTGACAAGAACTTCGTTTATATCGTCAAGCATCTCCAGGAACGACTGATCCGGACTTACCGCAGGTGCGTCGTAAGTCTCCAGCCGCCCTTCCTCATCAGGGCCATTCTGGCGCCATACGTGTAATGTGAGTTTCATTATTTGTAACTCCTTACGGCAAGTTTAACATTTTCAAACTTCAAGGGCTCTTTGTGCAGTTCGGGCGTGTTGCCCGCCCCCTTGAACTCCCAGGCCGCAGCGTAACAGAAATTCTCGTCATCACGCATCGCCTCACCATCGTCCGTCTGGTGCTCGGTCCGGAAGTGACCGCCACAGGATTCCTCACGGTTTAGTGCATCATGGCAAAGGACCTCTGCAAACTCGAGGAAGTCTGCCAGGCGCCAAGCCTGCTCAAGCTGATTGTTGAAGACTTCGCCTGAACCGACGACCTTGAGGTCACTCCAGAATTCATCACGAATTGCCGGGATTTTCGCCAGCGCGTCTTTGAGACTCTCTTCACTGCGTGCCATACCGACATTTTCCCACATCAGGGAGCCGAGCTTGCGATGCAGTGCCGAAGGAGACTTGGTCCCATTGATCGACAACAGCTTATCCATTTCGCCCTTAACACTTTCAGCCGATTCCTTGAACTCAGGAGCGTCTGTGGTCACCGCACCAGGCTTGGTCTGCGCCAAGTAGCCTGCGATGGTGTAAGGAATGACGAAGTAACCATCAGCCAGACCCTGCATCAGCGCCGAAGCACCGAGGCGGTTGGCGCCGTGCACGGAGAAGTTGGCTTCGCCGAGCACGAACAGGCCGGGGATGTTGCTCATGCAGTTGTAATCGACCCAGAGACCGCCCATTGCATAATGAGGCGCCGGATAGATACGCATCGGCTGCTTGTAGCCGTTCTCGTCAGTAATCTTCTCGTACATTTCGAAAAGGTTGCCGTAACGACCTGCAATCGTACCCTCACCAAGGCGGTTGATCGAGTCTTCGAAGTCGAGATAAACGCCGCGCTTGCCAGGGCCAACACCACGTTCGTCGTCGCACTGTTCCTTGGCGGCACGGGACGCGATGTCACGCGGAGCCAGGTTACCGAAGGAGGGGTACTTCCGCTCCAGGTAGTAGTCGCGATCGTCTTCGGCAATTTCACCCGCCGGCTTTTCACAATTTTCTGCCTTCTTCGGAACCCAGCAACGACCGTCATTTCGTAGCGACTCGGACATCAGGGTCAACTTCGACTGATGCTCACCATGCTGTGGAATACAGGTCGGATGGATCTGGGTGAAACAGGGGTTTGCGAAGTAAGCGCCTTTTTTGGCCGCACGCCACTGTGCCGTCACGCTGCAGCCCATGGCGTTGGTAGACAGGTAGAATACGTTGACATAACCACCACTGGCGATAATGACAGCATCGCCCCAATGAGACTCAATCTCACCGTTGCAAAGGTTACGAACTGTGATGCCCTTGGCTTCACCGTCGACCACGACCAGGTCGAGCATTTCCCGGCGGGGAAACAACTTAACCGTTCCAGCCTTGATCTGGCGGGACAGAGCCGAGTAAGCGCCGAGCAGCAGCTGCTGACCGGTTTGGCCTCGAGCGTAGAAGGTACGGGAGACCTGAGCGCCGCCGAAGGAGCGGTTGTCCAGGTAACCTGCGTAGTCACGAGCGAACGGCACGCCCTGGGCGACACACTGGTCAATAATATTGTTAGACACCTGGGCCAGACGCCAGACATCCGCTTCACGGGCACGGAAGTCACCACCCTTGACGGTGTCGTAGAACAGACGGTAAATACTGTCGCCGTCGTTCGGATAGTTCTTGGCAGCGTTGATGCCACCCTGTGCGGCAATCGAGTGAGCACGGCGGGCGCTGTCCTGGTAGCAGAATGCATGGACACTGTAGCCCAACTCGCCCAGGGAGGCCGCTGCAGCACCACCGGCGAGGCCGGTACCGACACAGAGGATTTTGTATTTACGTTTATTGGAAGGATTGACCAGCTTATTTTCAAAGCGGGCGCGATCCCATGAAGTTTCTATTGGTCCAGAAGGACATTTGCCATCGAGTATCATCCAGCCAACTCCCTATTTTACGAGCCCGAAGATGATCAGCAGCGGAATGGAGATGTAGCCGAACAGAATGACTACACCGAAAACCTTGCTGATAGCGCCAAAAAGCGGCAGAGACCTGTCGTTGTTCAGCCCCAGAGTCTGGAAGAAGCTCTGGAAACCATGGCTGAGGTGCAGGGCCAGGAAAATCATGCCGACAACATACAGAAGAACGGTGAACACCTGCTTAAAGCCCGAAGCCACCATAATGAACACGTTGGTCATGTGCGTCGCTTCGTTAAACTCGTAGACGCCCATACCGGGGACCTGCACGGTGAAGTGCAGCAGGTGGTAAACCACGAAGGCGAGCAGCACCAGACCGGACACGATCATGGTCTGGGCGGCAAAACCGGTGCGCAGCCGCTTGATCTGAACATTCTTCTCAGGCGTGGCAGCACTGTTCTCCAGCGTCAGCTGGATGCCAAAAATGATGTGCACAGCAAACAGGCCCAACATGGCCAGTCTGAAGACCCAGACGAGGGGTCCAAGGCTGTGCAGATGCTCTGCATAGGCATTGATTGCGCCGGCGCCGAAAAACACCGTCGAATTGCCCAGCAGATGCACGCAAACGAAAGCCATCAACATGACGCCTGTCACCGCCATGATGATCTTTCTGCCCACAGAACTCCGAAAAATTGTTATTTCGGCCGCAGAACTCTGAAAAATAGCCATAATCTCGTTCCCTTGCGATGAAATGTGATTAAATACTGAAACTCCGTTCCACCTAACCGACAACCCGATCAAATGGACTGCCCAAATGGGCTTGGCTTCTCTCCTTGTTAGCGTGGTGGTCCTCTCCAACTATTTGACATAACACTTATTCCCTGTCTCTAAACGGATAAAGTTGGCAGGGCACCATCAATCCGTCCGACAGAACGGGCGCACAGCCTCCTAATCTGCATACAGTATACAGGCACCCGTATACTAAACATCGTTTGTAAAAAAATAAAGGAAAATCTTACAGCGGGCTAACTATCCGCATCTTTTGCGGTAAGCGGCCCATTGGATTGCCCAGTCAGGAAGGTGAGAACCTGGCGCAAGGCCTGTCCACGGTGACTGATACGGTTCTTTGCATCCAGCGGCAACTGCGCCATTGTTTGCCCCAGTTCCTCGACCAGAAACAAGGGATCGTACCCAAAACCGCCCTCGCCTTGCGGCGCATTCAGGATCACGCCAGCGACATGCCCCTGGAAGGTGTGAGTAGCTTCACCGGGGAGACAAAGCGCCATGACGCATTGGAACGCGGCCTGACGCCGTTCCGGAGGGACACCCGTCATGTCTTCAAGCAGTTTGCGGTTATTATCGGCATCGCTGGCCCCTTCGCCGGCATAACGGGCCGAATAGACACCGGGCCGCCCGCTCAGGAACTCAACCACCAGGCCGGAGTCGTCCGCCAGGCAGGGTAGCCCGGTCAGGCGAGCAATGGTTTCGGCTTTCTTGCAGGCATTCTCAGTAAAGGTCGCACCATCTTCAACAACGTCTGGCATTTCAGGTAGATCGGCCAGACCGACGACAGTCATGCCCGTTGGCTCCAGCAGACGACGCATTTCGACCAGTTTGCCAGAATTACGGGTAGCAAGGACCAGCTTCTTCATGCGTTGTCCAGTACCTGTTGCTGAAGTATAGTCAGCTGCTGGCAGCCGACCCCGGCGAGTTGACGCATGGCGTCAAGCTCACTGGCATGAAAAGGCTCCTCTTCTGCCGTCCCCTGGACTTCGATGAAACGTCCGTCGCCAGTCATTACAAAATTCATATCGACCTCGGCACGGGAATCCTCCTCGTAGTTGAGGTCAAGGAGTGGCCGTCCATCCACGATACCGACGCTGATCGCCGCCACGCTTCCCTTAAGAGGCGAAGCCGCTAATTTCCCGGCTTGCACCAAGCCGGCAATCGCATCGGTCAGGGAGACAAAGGCTCCGGTGATAGCGGCGGTGCGAGTGCCGCCGTCAGCCTGAAGCACGTCACAATCGACCAGCAGGGTCCGCTCACCCAGAGCATCCAGATCGGTGACGGCGCGCAGCGCACGCCCGATCAGACGCTGGATCTCCTGAGTCCGCCCGCCCAGCTTGCCGCGAGCCGCCTCACGCACCGACCGGGTATGGGTGGCCCTGGGCAACATGGCATACTCGGCGGTCACCCACCCCTGCCCTTTGCCACGCAGGAATGGCGGAACGCTCTCTTCAACCGACACATTACAGAGCACCCGGGTCGCGCCAAAGCTGACCAGGACCGAGCCTTCTGCGTAGCAGGTAAAGTTTCGTTCAAACTGGATTGTTCGTAACTGGTCGGTCTGACGACCGTCATTCCTTAGGATCATTTGCGACGTCATAAAAGAGGGTCCTTACTTTCTTTGAAAAAGAGCTGTAGCCCGTTAAACAGGGCTCGGGCCAGATCCTGCTGACGCGTAGGATCATGCAGCATGACCAGATCGGCTGTGTGAGTCATTGCACCCATCTCGACCAGAACACGCGGCAGATCGCCGCGACCGAGAGGCAGGACCGGCTGTTCCGTAATTCCTGCCACCGTGAAACCGGCCGCTTCCAGGGAGGGCACCAAGGCCTCCGCAAGACGACGGCTGCCGCTCACACCGGTACTGTCCGCCTGCAGATCACGCGCTGTCTCTGGCTGGATGAAGAGCATAACGCCCTGCACATCCTTCGACAAAAACCCCTGAGCATGCAGCGACAGCATGACATCAGCTTGCACCTGTGCAACCGCCTGCAGACGCTGCTCGACGCTAACCACGTAGTCATCGTTGCGGGTCATCTGCACTGGCGCGTCCTGGTGCATCTTGAGCAGGCGCTCGACCCGTTTGGCCACGGCCAGAGTCACGTCTTTTTCCTTGCTGCCATCCGGTCCAAAGACTCCGGCGTCTGTTCCACCATGCCCGGGGTCCAGAGCAACAGTCCATTGGCTCGGATCCTCAGTTTTCTTTTTTTTATGCAGCAGAAAAGCAAAAAGACGGTCGAGCGGGTCCTCGTCAGCATCCTCGACCGACGGGTTATGGTTGCGATAGCGTAGCGGGGTGGTCATCAATGGGGCCAACTGCTGCAGGACGAACGGCTCGGAGACCCGCAGCTTGCCATCAATGAAACGGGGACGATGCACGATTGGCACAAAGTTCTCACCGAGTTTCAAAAACTGGCTACCCGGTGAAATCATTGCCCAACCATGGGCGGTACGAATACGATAGATGTGCGCAACGGAATCCCAGTGGCCTTCCATTTCCAGGGCGGCAAGAATTTCGTCAATCGCAACAAAGGACGCGCCCTGTCTCTGGTAAACATCTTCGATGACCACCGGGTCCTGACCCGCCAGACCGATTTCCACAACGGCCGTGGCAGACGGGGGTGTCAAGAGCAGAAAGCAACAGAGAGAGAGCGTCAGTGTAGTCAAAAATCGCATGGCGCCCGTTTTATACTCCAGTTAAAGGGGGCTGTCAACGCAAGGAAGTGCACCAACCGGCTTCACAGGTCAATCAGAGGCTGTGGAACGGGGACATCCCGATCAAGGGCATCAAACAGCCGGGCGACCAGGCGGTCTTCCAGCTCCTGCTGTCCGGCCTTGCTCATCGGCATGGGGCGGATCTGCCCCCCCGCCGTCATCCCATGACCGCCGGCCGTACCAAGGCCTTCCGTCATTGTCCGGATCAAAGCACCCGCCCTGAGTTCAGAAGAGCTTGTCCGCAGCGACAACACACCCTCATCATGGTAGCGACCAATCCCCAGCACAAGGTTCACGCCTTCGACACGCATCAGGAAATCAGCAATCTCGGCCACGATCTCCGGATGGTCAATTTGAGCCAGGTTGAACACCAACAGGTCATCAAAAATGCGCGCATCCTTCAAGCCACTGTCAAAATAACGGAAATAGGCCCGGGGCGACTTGGGATGGGTGATCTCGTAGAGAATCCGGTTGTTACTCAACGGCAGCAGCTTCAGGTACGCCTCCCGGTCAGCACCGGTCCAGTCGCGACCCAAACTCTGGGTTTCCGACTTGATGGCGTAAAACAACAGGGTTGCCAGCTTGGTGGCAATAATGACCTCCTGGGCAACCAGATATTCGAACAGGATACTCGCGGCAGCACCGTAATCAGGTCGGACATCGACCCAACGACAGGCCTCGGTTTCCCCTCGCAAGGCATGATGATCGATCACAAGATCGACCTTGGTGTCAGCCGGAATGGCATTATTGCCGGTCCCCGGTTGACAATCGATCATGCAAACCGCTTTAAAGTCCTCCAGATTGAGGGTTTCAATCGGGACGGTCGGAATCTCCAGGCGATGCACCATCACCTGGTTCTCACCGCGGCCAATTCCGCCGCCGAAAGCAATGGTTGCCTCCTGACCGGTCTTGATCAGTAACAGATGGCGCAAAGCATAAGAGGCCGCCAGAGCATCCGGATCAGGATGATCGTGAGTAACGATCAGAATGGGGCTTTTACCCCGCATCCATTCGATCAACTCGGATGAAAATGACTCGGAATGACTCAGGTGACGCTTCATGGTCTCTCCAACTGTTCGATTGCCAACCGGACAGCGGCCTGTGCATCTTCAGCCGACAAAGTCCCCGCCACGGCATGTCCCCCGGGCAGCACGATCACCGGTTTGCCCAGCTTCAGCCCTATCGCCATTTCGGACAGAGTGCCATACTCGCCCTCGACGGCAATCAACGCATCTGCCGTGTGCGCAATAATCACGTTTCGAGCATGGCCCATATTGGTCGGCACGGCGATCGTGACGTAAGGATTCGCCATGGCAGAATCTGCACCGGGCAGCAGGCCCAGCACCTCGCCGCCCCGCTCCGCACAGCCCAGACTGGCGGCTTCCATGACACCACCCAGCCCACCACACACCAGCACTGCGCCGCAACGCGCAATTTCGCCGCCAACTTCGCGAGCCATTCCGAAACCTCGCTCGGATGTACGCGAGGCGCCAATCACGCCGATGATGATTTTTCGTTGATGCAGCATGCGCAATATCCAGTCCGGTCAAAACCTCAACCAAGTAAGCGTGCCGCACATCATAGCCGAATCGACGCACGACTTCAATTCCCGTGGTTCAACCCTTATCCAGACAACACATTGCATCGAGACGAACAACCGGTTTTCAACAACTTAAATACCATCAAAAAAAGGTGGGAGCCTTTTCATTGCCGGGGCCATACCGCTTCAACAACAAACTGTTGGTCACCACAGACACACTTGAGAAAGCCATTGCCAGGCCGGCAAACTCCGGCTTGAGCAGAAGACCGAAGGCAGGATAAAGCAACCCGGCAGCCACCGGGATGCCGATCATATTGTAAACGAACGCCCAGAACAGGTTCTGCTTGATCTTGACGAGGGTTCTGCGTCCCAATCGAATGCTGCGCACCACATCTTCAAGCTGGTTGCGGACCAAAACAATGTCGCCGGTTTCCCGGGCAACATCTGTACCGCTACCGATGGCGATGCCAATATCCGCCTGGGCCAGCGCCGGCGCATCGTTGATGCCATCGCCGACCATGCCGACAAAGGCACCGCCCTGCTGGTAGCGACGCACAATCTCGAGTTTATCGCAAGGCAGAATTTCTGCCTCGACCAGATCAATACCGAGTTGCTCCGCCACAGCCTCTGCTGCATTACGACGGTCTCCAGTCAGCATAACCGTCTTCAGCCCCATCTGCTGCAGTTGCCTGACAGTCCGCTGCGCCTCCTCCCTGACCGTATCGGCCAGGGCCAGAAGACCAACCAGGCGGCCATCACGCGCGATATAGACCAGCGACTTGCCGGCAGCGACCAGCTGTTCGGCTGCTGCCAAGTGAGCGGCAAACTCCACCCCCCGCTCAATCATCAAGCGATGATTACCAGCGACGACCTCAGCCCCGTCAACCTGGCAGATCAGACCATGCCCACCCACCTCTTTGGCGTCATCTGGTTTCGACAGAGTGAGGCTTTCCTGCCGAGCCCTGTTGACGATTGCCTGGGCCAAAGGGTGGTTGCTTGCCGATTCGGCGGCGGCCGCCAACTGAAGTAGCGCCTGAGCGTCCAGTTCACCCACTGGCAACAGGTCCGTCACCGTGAATTCACCTCGGGTCAGCGTCCCGGTCTTATCCAACAGCACCATATCCAGACGCGATACATTTTCCAACACCGAAGCTCGTTTGAACAGAATCCCGGATGCCAGACCGAGGCCACTGCCGACCATGATGGCGGTCGGCGTCGCCAGACCGAGCGCACAGGGACAGGCAATCACCAGCACAGCAATTGCCACCTTGAAGGCGAACAGGAAGCCCATATCGGAGAGGCCGTACCAAGCGACAAAGGTTACCAGAGCGATAAGGACAACCGTCGGCACAAACCAGTTGGATACGCGATCAGCGAGCCTCTGGATCGGAGCATTGTCCCCCTGAGCCTGTTCGACCATGCGCACAATCTGCGCCAGCACTGTTGCCTGGCCGACACGACGCGCTTCAACCACTAGGCGTCCCGAGGCATTGACCGTGGCACCGGTCACTTCGTCGCCAGGATGTTTATCAACCGGCAAGGACTCGCCGGTCACCATTGATTCATCGATTGACGACCGACCGTCCACGACGACCCCGTCTACCGGAATACGCTCACCCGGCCGCACCACAACCCGGTCGCCGATCTTGACCTGGCTCGCTTCAACGTCACGCTCTTCACCGTCGACCAGCAAACGAGCTCGGTCCGCCTGCAGACGGACCAGGGCTTTGAGCGCCTGACCAGCTTTACCCTTGGCGCGCGCTTCCAGCCACTTGCCAAAACGGATGAAGGTGATCAGCATGGCGCCGGTCTCGAAAAAAACCTCGCCGGAGATTCCGCCGATGCCAAACTGGGCCAGCACCGAATAGCCATAAGCTGCCGTAATGCCCATGGCGACCAAAACGTCCATATTGGCGGTCCGGTTCCTCAGCGAGATCCAGGCACCACGATAGAAGGTCAGGCCGGCGCTGAACTGTACCAGGGTCGCCAAACCGAAAATCAACAGCATCGTCTTCGGGCCGAAGGGCATTAGCCACATCAGCGGCATGATCGGCAGAGCCAGTGCCGCAGAGAACAGTAACCAGAAAAGTTGCCGGCGATCATCAGCCGACGTGTCGTCAGTCATCTCGCCGTGACTGGCCTGGTAACCGAGAGCGGAAACCGCGGCAATCAACTCATCTTCGTCCAGTTGGGCGGCATCAAACCGAACCGTGGCTTTCCCAGCCGCAAAGTTGACGACGGCCGATTGCACTCCAAACTGTTTCGCCAGCCCCTTTTCGATGATTGCTGCGCAATTGACACAGGTCATCCCTCGCACAGCCAGAGTCGTCTCTGTGACCTGCCCGGGGTGGCTGCCTTGCAAAGTGGCAGAACCCTGCACACCCTCTCCAGCATCCTCATCCGCAAGCCGAAACCCAGCCTCCAGGATAGCGGCCTCAATCCGGGCACGATCGACCCGATCTGCATCAATGCGGAGATCTGCCTGAGCGTGTTCCAGGGAAACAATGACCTGAGCGACCCCGTCCAGAGAGCTCAGAGAAGCGGTCAGTTTGGCAACACATTTCTGGCAGGACATACCATAGACCGGCAGAGTCAACTGCTGGCGTGAACCCTCTTTCAATCCCTGTCTCCGATCTACTATTACGAGTTGTCTACACAAGAATCATAACATATCCCAGCAGATCAGCGACAGGCCGGAACCGTGCAGATTGACTTCCCCTGCCCCGCTCATTATAGTGAGGAGCTATGAGAATCCTCTTCCTTGCAGACGCCCACCTGGTCCATCCAGACGACCTCAACTACCGGCACTTCCTGACCTTTCTGAAAGGACAACTGGGTCAAGTGGACACCCTCGTTCTGCTGGGGGATATTTTCGAATTCTGGATCGGGACACAACGTACGGCTTACGCTGCACAACTCCCGGCGTTGCAGCTGTTGGAAAAGTTCCAGTACCAAGGCACCCAGATCGTGTATGTGGAGGGCAATCACGACTTCAATCTGGCTCCCTATTTCGCTGACTGGCCGAATGTTACGGTTTTACCAGATGGCGGCGGTTTCACGCTGGGTGACCAAGAGGTTTTTCTGGCACACGGCGACCTGGCCAACCCGGATGATCGCGGCTACCGTTTGCTGCGCACGTTCCTGCGCAGCGCTCCTTTGCGCTGGCTGGCCCACATTCTGCCATCCGGCCTGTCTTGGCGCATTGCTGAGCGGGCAAGCCGGCAGAGCAAACGCAGCCGCAACAAAAAAAGCCGGCGCTGGCCGGCTCAAGACATCTTATCAAATTACGCCCGTGACATCAGCCAGCGCGGCTACCCGATCATCGTCACCGGCCACTTTCACCAGCCATTCCACGAAAAAGGGGATGATTACGAGCTGGTTGCGCTGGGCGACTGGATCCATCAATTTTCATATGCCGTCTATGAAGATGGCCGTTTCGAGCTGAAGTCCTGTCCGCCCTCAACCGCAGGAGACTCCTCTCCTTCGAGTTGACCAACCAAGTCTCGCAGCGTCAACCCATGCAGAGCATCCCGCCCCGCCTCAGTCAGGCGGTCCGCCAGACGCGCGACCACAATCTTCTCCTCGACATCCTGCAGCTGGCTGTAATCCGCACCATCCTTTGACAAGCCACAGATAAAGCCATGCACGCCGACCGTGTCCAGCGCCCTGGCCGGTTGGAAACCATGCTCAGCCTGGCCCTGCATCACTGCAGTGACATAGCCGAGCCGTTGCAGTTCTTCCATGACATCGCGCAACAGGCGGGGTGGGATAGACAAAGTGACGGCAACCTCTTCCAACGGCAGGGCGGCCTCCCCCCGGTAAAAGCGCCGGGCGAGATAGAGCAGCACGGTCAGGGCAACCAGCTCACGACTGGCAAAATTGATGTTCTGGCCGCGGATATCCTGGCGGATGCTATGCAGGTTCTGTGTGGCGTAGGTCACCTCCAGCCCGAGCAGGACAATGGCCCAGGAGAGGTAAATCCAGATCATGAACACCGGCAGGGCCGCCATGGTTCCATAAATAGCGTTGTACTTGGCCACGCCAACCTGGAAGTTCAGGTAAAACCACTGGCTGAGCTGCCAGATGGTGCCGCCGCAGATCCCGCCGACCAGGGCAGCGCGTGGGCTCACCTTGATATTCGGCATGAACAGATAGAGGCCGGCAAACACCAGCCACATGACCATAAAGGGCAATACCTGAAACAGGAAGAGGAGCAGCTCGCCGACATAGGCCTGTTCAAGCAGCCCCTGCACCAGGGTCTGACTCTTGAGCGTGGAGGTCATTGAGATGGCGACAACCACAAAGATTGGCCCGATGGTGACCACCGAGAAATAATCGGTAAACCGGCGCAGTAGCGGCCGCGTCTCCTCAACGCCCCAGACCCTGTTGAAGCTCTTCTCGATATTCGACAGCAAGGTCAACACCGTGATGATCAGGAAAACCAGACCGAAGGTGCCGAGACGAGCCACGTTGGTGTTGTTGATATACTGAATGATTAGTGTGACGACATCGCCGGAACCAGCGGCCAGGTGTTTGAGCAGCAACGGTTCAAGGGTGTTCTGCACCCCAAACCCTTTCAGGACGGAGAACATCAGAGCCAGCAGGGGGACGATCGACAGCAGGGTGGTAAAGGTCAGGGCGGACGCCCGCAGCATGCAGCGGTCAGCGAAAAAGTCCCGCAGCACCAACGACCAGAGCTGTCCCTGGTGCCAAAGGAACCTGCGCCACCAGCGCACGTCGCTGAGATCCGCGGACCAGAGTTCCTGGTCGAGAAAGTTTTTGAGCCGACCCCGCAAGCTGTTCACTCTTCCATCTCCCAAAAAGTAAGTCTTTTTAGAAGTTTACCACAAAACTTTTATGGAGTCGGCTCCACGGTGACCTGTCGGACCGGCAGACCGAAATCGACCAGTTCAGCTGAGAACTCTTCAGCCGTACCAACCAGGATGATCTGCTGCCGCTTAGGCTGCAGATATTTCTGTGCAACCCGTAGGACATCCGCGACGGTGACAGCAGCGATGTGATCGCGATATCGCTGCAGGTAGTCTGCCGGATAATCAAACAGGTCGAGGCGCATTTTCTGCGTGGTCACCGCGTGACTGTCGTCAAAACCGAACACGAAGGAGTTGATCAGGCTGTCTTTGGCCAGGCGTAATTCAGCTTCGCTAACAGGCTGTTCACGCAGGTCCTGTATGATCTGGCGCATCAACGCCAGAACCTCACCCACCGAGGCATTTTGCGTCTCCGTGCTGGCGACAAAGGTCCCCGGAAGCTTGCGGCCGATCTGGAAATAGGAGTAGACCGAATAGGCCAACCCCCGATTGGAGCGAATCTCCTGCATCAGGCGCGAGTTAAAGCCGCCGCCTCCCAGGATGTAGTTCATGACGCGCACGGCATACATGTCAGGGTTATCTTTGGTCAGACCGAGGTCTCCCAGCAAAATTGTTGTTTGAGACAGTTCCTTGTCCACCACCTGGATTGCTCCGGCAGTGGATGCCTGCACCGGTGGAAGTGGCTGAACGGCTGTTTCATGCGGAGTCCACTCACCGAGCAGTTCCTGCAACATGTCGAGCAGGGCATCATTCTCGAAGTCACCGGAGATCGCCAGCATCAGGTTGTTGGGTGCAAAGTGCTGCTGGTGAAAGTCCACCAGCTGGTCCTGCGTGATGCGCGACAGGCTTTCCTGGGTCGGGCTGTCCCCCAGGGGGTGGTCAGGGTACAGGCTGGCTCTCAGCAGACGCTGTGCCACAGAACGGGGCAGGTCGTTCTGACGACGCACGTTTTCCAGCGACTTGAGCCGCGCAAGTTCCAGGCTGTCCGGATCAAAGGAGGGGCGGCGCAAAAGCTCGACCAGAATTGCCAGACCCTCCTGCAGGTCCTCAGCGCGCACGGAAAGGTTCAGTTGGCAGGTCAAGGCCCCCGCACCTGCCGACAGGTTGGCCGCCAACGCATCCAGACGTTCTTCGAGGCGGTCTGGCGAATAAGCCGCCGTGCCGCCGGTCCGCAAGGTCTCGGAGAAGACCCCACCGAAACCGGTCAGGTCCCGACTGACACCGATGGTCCCGGAGCCGAGCAGGGCGGTAACTTGCACCAATGGCAGTTCATCATCCTGCTTCAGATAGAGCTGCACCCCGTTCTCCAATGTACGGGTCTCAACCTCCGGGAACGTGAAATCGAGAGGCGGATAGGTCAACTGGGCCGGGGTCTCCGACAAGGAGGATGCACAAGCCGACAGCAGCAGGACAAGACAACCCCCTGCCAGCAGAAAAAGGGTTCGACAATAAGAACACATTTTAAGAATCCCCCTTTTCCAGGAAAACCACCGTCCGGTTCTGTTCGGTGAAGTAGGTGGCGGCCGCTTCCATCAGGTCCGCAGCCGTCAACTTGCCGATTTCGTCGCCATACGTGGCCAAATAACGCCAGTCGCCGGCCAGGGACTGGAAGGATGTGAGGGTGCGGGCCAGACCGCTGTTCTTTTTAAGTCGCCGCAGTTGATCGGTCAGCAGACGATTGCGCGCCCGGGTAAGCTCGGCCTCCGTCACCGGCTCCGTTTTCAGACGGTCCAGTTCATTATAGATGGCGGCCTCAACTTCGACCGAGGTGTGCGGATGGCGTGGTGAGGCATCGATCACGAACAGGTTCGGATATCGGGACCCGGGTGCACCGTAGACAGAAACCGATGCAGCCAGTTGCTGCTCCTCGACCAGTGTCTTGTAGAGCCGTGAAGTTCGACCATGGCCAAGAATCTGGTCAATCAGGTCAAACGCGTAGTCATCCTTGTGTGGCATGGTCGGTTTGTGGAAGGCGATCGAGAAGCGCGGTTCGGCATCAAAGTTGACGACAACCCGCTTCTCTCCTCCCTGGGCGGGCTCAACCGCAGCCACCTGTGGCACAGGTATCCCGGTCGGCAGATGGCCAAAATAGCGCTCGACCAGGTCGATTGCCGCCTCAGCCTGGACATCACCAACCAGGGCAATAACCGTATTGACCGGCGCATAGTACTTGTCCATGAACGCCTGAGTCTCTTCCAGGGTCAGATTGGCGATATCGGAGTGCCAACCAATGATCGGGTTACGGTACGGATGCATGGTAAAAGCGTTGGTAATCAGGGTTTCGTAGAGTCGTCTCCCTGGATCAGTGTCATATGAACGCCGGCGCTCCTCCCGAACAACATCCCGCTCCGTGTAGAATTCACGGAGCACGGAGTTACGCATCCGATCCGACTCAATCAAAGCCCACAGCTCCAATTTGTTAGATGGCAGCGAGATCAAGTAGGTCGTCAGGTCCTTGCTGGTAAACGCGTTGAAGCCGACCCCGCCGTTCTCACTGTAAATCTGTGCAAAGGCATCTTTGACCACATACTGTTTGTGCCGCGACTGCAATTCGGCAAGCTGCTGTTCCAGCAGGCCAATCTGTTCTCGGTTCTTTTCCGGGGCAAGCCGCAGACGGTCCAGTTCGGAACCCAAGGCCCAAACTTCCTGGAGCAAAGGTTCTTCCGCAGCATAATCGGTTGTACCGATCATCTTGGTCCCCTTGAAACGCATGTGTTCAAGCAGGTGGGCAACCCCCCGGGTTTCGTTGGTTTCATGCACCGACCCGACTCCAACGGTAATATAGGCAGAGACCACCGGTGCATTATGGCGTTCCACGACCAGCAACAGCAGACCGTTGTCAAACCTGTGCTCGATCACCCGCTCTTCAAGGGTCGCTGCCCGCAACGACAGCGGGGCAATCAATACGAGCAGAAGAACCAGCGGCACATATCTGGAGAATCTCTTCATTTCATCCTCTTCTGTTAAGTACAACATGCAACAGGGCTGGCCATTTGTGTGAAGCCGCGCCCTGCATTGAAAAAACGATGTCCTTGGCTCCCCTCGACCAAAAGTCACAGGGACAAAACATCGCAAGGTTCCATATAAACGAAACAGTCAATATCGGAGATCATTATAGCGCAAAAGCGCACGAAAGGTCGAGAGAGGTTGTTATACCCGGGGGGAACTGGCAAAGGATCCGTCGCTTGCAGGCCCCACCCCCTGTACAGTGCGTTTGGGTTCATCACAGAGAGCGACTTGCAGAATTTCCGCGAGAGTTCCGGCAAAGACAATCTTCAAGTTTTCGAGCAGAGGGGGATCTACTTCCTCGAGGTTTTCCTGGTTCTTCTCCGGGAGCAGGATGGTTGTGACACCGGCCCGCCGAGCGGCCAGGACTTTTTCCTTGATACCACCAACCGGCAGAATCCGGCCGGACAGGGTCAACTCACCGGTCATGGCGACATCACGACGAGCCGCGCGACCAGTCATCAGTGAAACCAGCGCAACAGCCATGGTCACACCGGCAGACGGGCCATCCTTGGGGATCGCCCCGGAAGGCACATGGATATGAATGTCTTCCTGCATGAACAGTGTGGGATCAATGTTGAAACCCGCGGCGTGAGCGCGCACATAGGACAAAGCCGCCCGAGCCGATTCCTGCATGACCTCCCCCAGGCTGCCGGTCAGAGTCAAGATCCCCTTCCCAACCATGCGGTTGGCTTCAACAAAAATGATGTCGCCCCCCGATTGGGTCCAAGCCAGCCCGGTTGCCACACCAATGCGATCTTCTTCTTCCGCTACACTGGAGTAGAAACGCCGCGGACCAAGCAGTTGGCTGAGGGTCTGTGGATTGATTTCAAGCGGGGTCTCGCCGTCCCGGGCAATCTGTTTTGCCACCTTGCGGCACAGCGCAGCGATATGGCGCTCCAGGCCACGCACCCCCGCTTCTCGGGTGTAATCACGGATCAGGCAACGCACGGTCGCCTCGGTCAAGCCGAGATGGTAGCCCTGCAGGCCATTCTCAAGCAGCTGTTTTTCAATCAGATAATCGAAGGCAATCCGCAGCTTCTCCTCTTCACTGTAGCCCGGTAGCGAAATGATCTCCATGCGATCTCGCAGCGCCGGCGGAACCGGGTCCAGGATATTGGCCGTGGCGATGAACATGACCCGGGACAGATCGTAGGGAACATCCAGGTAGTGATCACTGAATGAGAAGTTCTGCTCCGGGTCCAGCACCTCGAGCAGAGCCGAGGCCGGATCCCCCCGGAAATCCTGGCCGATTTTGTCGACCTCGTCCAGCATGAATACCGGGTTGTTCGCCCCGGCGCGACAAATTTCCCGAATGATCCGCCCCGGCAGTGCACCGATATAGGTCCGCCGGTGTCCGCGGATTTCCGCCTCATCTTTCATCCCACCCAGAGAGATACGGATAAATTCCCGGCCCATGGCGCGCGCAATCGATCGGCCCAAGGATGTTTTACCGACCCCCGGCGGGCCGACAAAGCAGAGGATCGGGCCCTTGGTGTCCGCCTTGAGGGAACGTACGGCCAGATATTCGAGAATTCTTTCCTTGATTTTTTTGAGCCCGTAGTGGTCCTCGTCGAGGACTTTTTCGGCATGGCTGATGTCAAGATTGTCAGGAGTGCTTTTCGACCAGGGGACCTGGCAGAGGTACTCCAGGTAGGTTCGCGCCACGGTATATTCTGGAGAGGCTGGATTGATCCGTTCCAACCGGCCAAGTTCTCGATCGGCAATCTCCCTGACATGCTCCGGCATGCCGACTTCTTCAACCTGACGACGCAGCTCATTCAGTTCCGATTGACGGGGGTCTTCATCACCCAGCTCTTCCTGGATCTGCTTCATCTGCTCCCGGAGCAGAAACTCTTTCTGGGTTTTCCCGATCCGCTTGCTCACTTCAGACTGCACTTCACCACGCACCTGCAGTTTCTGGACTTCGTCGGTCAGGTAGAGATAAACCTTTTTGAGCCGTTCGATGGGATCCAGGCTTTCAAGAACTTCTTGTTGAATGGCGAGTTCGAGCCCCAGGTAGACCGTCACCAAGTCGGCCAGCCTCCCCGGAGAATCGATCTCGTCGATCATCTTGATGACATCCGCCGGCAGAGGTCGACCATAGGCCAACGAAATCTTCAACAGGGCATTGACGCTCTGTACCAGCGCTTCAGACACAATCCCAACCGCGGGAGGGTCTTCCAGCGGCTCGACCCGGGCCAGCAGCCAGGGCTGTTCCTGGACAGCTTCAATTAAACGAAAGCGCTGCGCCCCCTCGACAACCACCTTTGCACCGCCGCCGGGGATCCGAACCGTCTGACGAATTTCACACAGGGTGCCGATGGGAGCAAGGTCCGTGTAGCGGCAACCTGTCGAAGCCCGACACAAGACCAGTCCGACCGTTCGGTCGCGCTGCATCGCCTCTTCGATCAGATCCATCCGGGCGGCATCCACAAAGAGGGGGAAGATCATGTGGGGGAAGACCACATGCTCATGCATCGGATAAATCGGCAAGGCAACAACAGCTGACATCACACGGAACTCCCGGGAGATCCGCTCAAGGCTTCATCAATACAGGCCTTTAAATGGGATAGTCTGAACGGCTTGGTGATATAGGTGTCGGCCCCCTCGGCCATGGCCGCATCCTGATCGTGATGCTGGGCTCGCGCTGAAACGACAATGACCTTGATCCCCGCGGTTTGCCGGTCATGCTTGAGCGCCTTGAGCAGATCAAGACCATCCATCTCGCCAGGCATCATGATATCGAGCAACAGAAGGTCAGGTTGTTCCTTGCGCGCCAGGACGAGGCCTTCAGCGGCATTCACGGCCTGCAGCAGCTTGTATTCTGCTTCCTGCAAGGCAACCTTGAGCAGGTTCTGAACATCAACCTGGTCTTCCACGATCAGGATCGTCTTCATCATCAGACCTCCTCATCCCGAGGAATTCCCGGTAGGGTAAAATAAACGGTCGTCCCAACCCCGACTTCACTGTCGACCCAGATTCGGCCGCCATGCCCCTCGATGATACTGCGCACCAGAGTCATGCCAAGCCCCAGACCACTGATGGCCGTGTTCGAGTAATCCACCCTGTAGAACTTGTCGAACACCCTTTCGATCTGACTTGGCGTCATCCCCATCCCCTGGTCCGCAACGGCAACGGTTACCTCTTCGGGTGCCACTTGCAGGGAAATGTCAACCTTCCCACCCCGCTGAGAAAACTTGATGGCATTACTGAGGAGGTTGTCGAACACCTGGGTCATTTTCCGTGGATCAAACAGCAACAGCGGCGGATCACCCTGAATATCAAGCTGTATCTCGCAGCCCGCCTTGTTGTATTCGTAGGAAGTGAGAATCTGCCTGATCAGACTGGCGAGATCCCCTGGAAATTTTTCCAGACTGATCAGGCGCCCCGACTGGACCCGGCTAAGATCGAGCATATCGCTAATGATCTGGCTCAAAGCTTCGGACCGCTCGAAAACAATCTGCAAGAACTCCCTGAGCTGATCGACGTCGAATCCTTCGAGTTTATCCAGCATCAGTTCGGTGTAGCCGAGTATCGATGTCATCGGCGTACGCAATTCATGGGCTGCCGTGGAAATAAACTCGTCCTTGAGCTGGTTGATCTCATGCTCCCTGGTCACATCCCGCAGAATTGCCACGGCGCCGCGCACTCCACCTTGCAACTCCTTCACGGCGGCCACCTTGACCTGCAGGATCATATCCCGATCAGCGTCCCTGCCAGGCAGAGAGAGCTCAATGGGGCTCCGCTCCTCCGAACCGATCAGCGCCAGACGAACCTTTTCCAGGAACTCCGGATGATCCATCACATCGGCAACCGGCTTGCCGATCATGGCCGCCGGCTCCTGTGCAAGGAGTCCTTCAGTAGCCGGGTTGGCCATAGAGACCTGACCATGCAGGTCGATCACCATCAGGCCGGCCGTTATGGATCGCAAGATCGCATTCATCTGCTGCCGCGCCGTCTCTGCCTGGTCAAAGGCCTCCCTTAATTCCTTTCCAACGTTGGTAATCTCGGAAATATTCAGTGCCGTAAAAATAACTCCGGCACCTAAATCCTCTGGATTGATCGGCACCGATCGCAACAGCACATCGATAATGTGCCCATCTTTGCACTTGAACCGGGTCTGGGCTTCGCCCATCGGCTGGCGGGCCAGCTGCCCATACTTGACATTGCCGACACGTTCGAACTCGGCATCACTGACATACAGCATCCTGGCACTCTGACCGATCAGATCCTGCTCAGAATAGCCCAATTCGTCCACCATCCAGTGATTGACCCAGCTAAAGACCCGGTCGTGCACCAGACCAACACTCATCGGCACCGCCAGCAGAATACTCTTGAGCGTCGCTTCGCTCTCCTGAACGGCTTCCTGGGCCAGCTTCTGGGCAGTAATATCCTGCACCATGGCGACTGAAACCGGCTGACTGGCCTCTCCTGAAAGTTCGTAGAGTGCCGTGACACGCCCCCAGACCGTGTTGCCATTCTTGTGCAGATACCGCTTTTCGGTATTAACGACCGAGCGTTCTCCGGCAATTGCCTGCTGCAGCAGTTGCGCGGTGAGCGGTCGATCCTCAGGGAAGGTGACTTGTTCGACCGTCAGTGCCAGCAATTCTTCACGGGAATACCCAAGGAAACGACAAAATTCGGGATTCACCTGGGCAAACCGTCCGTTCCGCAGGGTCAGCGCCATACCGACACCGGCATCCTCAAAGATGCCGCGAAACCGTTCCTCACTTTCGCGTAGCGCCGTTTCTGATCGTTTACGATCGGTCAGGTCGCGCACCTGCCCAAGAATAACGCGCTGCTCATCAAACATGATTGTGCGACCACGGATTTCAACAGGGATACTGAAGTCAGCCCTGTGCTGCAGGGTGGTTTCGAACAGGCTCTGTCCCTCCTCGATCACCTGGCGAATTCGCACCGGAATCTGGTCGACCCGCTCCGAAACGACGTAATCTTCAAGCTTACCCGCCAGGAATTCCTGATGGGGATAACCAAGCAACTTGCACATGGTCGGGTTGACTTCAAGGATTTTGCCGTTCAGACCAATAATAGCGATTCCGTCTGCCGCCAGGGTAAACAGGTCCCGAAACCGGCTTTCCGAACGTTCCGCCGCCCGTTGAGCGTCCTGGTGCCGTGCCGACTGCAGCGCCAGCTCGGTCAGAAGCTTCACTAGGCTGGCATAAAAGTCGAGCATATACCCAACCCGCTCCTGAGGGATAATGGCCACCTCGGCGATCAGCTCCAGGTATTTTTCTGGTGTGACACCGGTCGCCTCAGCTCCGATCGCGAGCTGCTCGGGCGTTGCCGGTTGCAACAAAAATGGACCAACCAAGACCATCGCAACCGGAACTTCGTTGATTGTGACGGGGAAACCGTAGTCTGTCAGGTCATTCTGACAACGCGACTCCAGCCAACCCCCGGCCACGGGGAGGCAGCTGGCAGTTTCGGAGAAGGCTTCACGGGGAAAACAGCGCTTCGGTTTCTCCGGATGGCGTTTATGGTAGAGCTCGCAGACAGCCGGCCAGCCGCTGTTCAGCAAAATGGCGCCGTCCGGAGCCATGATGGCCGCAGGGATGCCTGTCATCCGATGGAGCGAATCCATCAGCTCCTGGAGTGGTGGGAGGTCAATAATCTCTGTGAATTGGTGGTCCATGCTCGCCTTTGGTCAAGGAATGACTCATCTCCCCGTTACAGGATACCAGAGAATTTCGAATTATCAGTCGACCGGGACGGAAACTGACACTCAGGCCTACCGGGCGGGCTAGAGCGGATTTTTCAGGGGCGTTACAGGAGAAACGGGACCCGTTGACGCATGTGCAATCGCAAAAGCAAAATGCGAATCAACCGACCTCGGCCAAACCATATTTTTCCATTTTGTAGCGCAAAGTACCCCGAGGCAGATTCAGTAAACGCGCCGTTTTGGCAACATTTCCTCCGGTCATCTGAACTGCCTGACTGATCAGGTTTTTTTCGACCTGCTCGACGATCTCTTCAAACATCAGCCCTTCCGGTGGAACATGATAGTCGAAGGCAGCCTCACGGCTCGGCTCCGTCCCCCAGATTTCCCGCGGCAAACAATCCGGCTGAATGGTCTGTGCGCCGGACATGATGCACACCCTCTCGACCACATTGCGCAACTCACGGACATTGCCAGGCCAATGGTAGCGCATCAACAGGTCGAGGGCATCTCTGGAAATCTCATGAATATCCTTGTTGAATGCATGGCTGAAATGCTTCAGGAAGAAATCAAGGAGCGCCGGAATATCTTCGCGGCGTTCACGTAGAGGAGAGACAAAGATCGGGAACACATTGAGGCGGTAATAGAGATCCTCGCGGAACTCCTTCTGCTCAATCGCCTCTTTCAGGTTCCGGTTGGTCGCAGCAATCACCCGCACATCAATTTCGATATTGCGTGTCCCCCCCAGACGTCTGATCTTCCGGTCTTCGAGAACCCGCAGGAGTTTGACCTGCAAGTTCAGATCCATCTCACCAATCTCATCCAGAAAGATGGTGCCGCCGTCAGCCTCCTCAAATAGACCTATCTTGCGTGACTTGGCATCCGTGAACGCGCCACGCTCATGACCGAACAGCTCCGTTTCAAGCAGGTTGAACGGCAGGGAGCCACAGTTGATCTCAACAAAGGGCTTTTCTTTGCGAGGGGAGAGATGATGCACGGCGCGGGCAACGAGCTCCTTGCCGGTCCCTGATTCTCCGGTGACCAGCACAGTCGCCGTCTCATGCTTGGCCACTTCGCGAATTTGTCGATAAATCTGCATCAATTGTGGACTTGATCCGACCATCACCGAATCATCCGGGAGATCGTGCAATGGATTACCGCGACGCAGTTGACGAACTTCACGCTTCAGGTTTTGGGTTTCCAGGGCAAGACGGACAATCAGGCGGATGGCGTCTGCCTTGAACGGTTTCTTGATGTAGTCGTATGCCCCGAGCTTGAGGGCCTCCACCGCGCTTTCCACGGTGCCGTACCCAGTGATGATAATCACCAGAATCTCGGGATCGACCTCCCGCATGGCACGCAGGACATCCAGTCCGCTTTTGTTGCCCAAGTTAAGATCGAGCAGGACCAGGTCAACACCTTCCTCGCTGACTTCACGCACCGCCTCGTCCACACTTGCCGTCGAATGCGGCCGGTATCCATCTTCTTCGAGAATCCGTTCCAGATTTTCCCGGATAAACGCCTCGTCATCAACAACCAGAATCCGTTCCATGAAAACCTCCCATGACTGCATAGCCTTCAGGAAGTATTCTAACGGGAGATTAGACCGCAAACAATCAAAATGGTGGATTTTGGCCACAAAGCCAAGGAGGAACATCAAAAAACGACCAAAAGACCGTCGCGGGGGCGGGTTTTAGCCAGCCAATGGCAGGCATATTTCAAAACGGCACCCCTCGCCAGGGCGGCTGGTGACTTCGATCTGGCCACCGTGGTTGGCAATAATCGTGTGCGTGATCGACAAACCCAACCCCGTGCCTTCACCCTTTGTGGTGTAGAATGGCTCAAAAATCAGGGCATTGTCTTCGGCAAGGATTCCCGCACCGGTATCCGCAAACGCGATACAGAGTGTCTGCTGATCCGTACGGGCCGTCACACTCAGACGCCCCCCATCCGGCATGGCATCCAGAGCGTTGGTCAGCAGGTTGAGGAAAGCCTGCTTGAGCTGGTCGGGATCCATACTCAGATTCGGCAGATCCACCGGCAGGTCAATCGCCAACTCCACACCCTGTCTTTCACACTGTTTATCAACCAGGAAGAGGGTGTCATTCAGAACCTCGGCAATCGAACCTTCAGAGCGTCGTTTCACCGGTAGGGACGAGAACCGTAGCAGCTCGTTCACCAGACCTTCCAGGCGCTCAATCTCCTGCAGTGCCTTCTGGATCAGGCGTTGATCGCCGGGGTTCCCCAAAAGACGGTCGTGCAACTCATCCAGCAACAGGCTGATGCCGGTCAAGGGGTTGCGGACTTCGTGGGCAATCCCCGCTGACAGTCGGCCCAGCGAGGCAAGCCGCTCAAAACGTGCCATCTTCTGCCGGAGATTGACGCGCTCCGTCAAATCCTCAACAGTAAGAATGCGACCCGGATCCGGTCCGGTCTCAAGCGGGTAGAGCGTGAGTCGGTAGGTCAGAGTCACGTCTTTGCGTGCCATGGAGATATATTCTCCCCACTTTACCCGCCCGGGCGCTCGTTCAAGTGCTTCAAGCAGTTCCGGCCAATTCTGGAGCGTCTCGACAAGCGGCAGCCCCAACGGAACCTGGTCAAGCCCGAGAATCCGACTGGCCGAACTGTTGAACGACGTCACCTGATTCTCCGTATCCAGCGTCAATATCCCGGTTTCGACGTTTTCAACAATGGTCTTTTTAAGGTTCCGCTCACGCAGAATTTCATGCCGCGAACGGCGCAGTTGGGAAACGGTTCGGAACAAACGGCCCTGCCGCTCACGTAACTGGCCAGCCATGCGATTAAACGCAATTGCCAAGTCAGCGACTTCGTTAGGCGAGGAGATTTCGACGCGTGCTTCCAAATTGCCCCGGGCCATTTCACGGGTCGTTGTAATCAGGCTCAACAGGGGGTTGGTCACGCTGCGAGCCAGCTTATAAGCCGCAATAGTCACCAGCACAGCCGTCAGCCCGATCAGAATCCAGGCACTACCAAGGAAGCCAGCAAACAACCTGTCGATACGAGCCGAAGCCCGCTCTGCCGTCTTGTGAAACTGGCGGACCTCGGCACCAATGGTCACACCACCAAAAACCCCGCTTTCCGCATAGCGACCCTGACTATAAAAAACCGGTGCATACGCCATGATTTTGCGTGAGCCACCGACATTGGTCACATCAACGACACCGGAACGTCCGCCCAGTACAGCCTGGTGGACAAAGGGGTAGTTCGGATGCACAAAAGCTGCCTGGCCGAGATTGTAAGGGATCACACCCTTGGCGACGGCTTCCGGTGACGAGTGTTTCGTATAGGGCGGCACCAAATGCCCGTCACTGTCCAAACCGCGGATATCCCAAAACTTGGGGTGCGTGATAATCCAGCCCTCATTATCGAACATGAACGCATAATTGCCGCTCCGATACGACGGAAACACCACGAAACGTTCTTCGGTCGGGCTGACGTGCTGGGTAAACTCCATCAGGTGACGATGATCCAGCGACAAAACGGCAACACCAAGTAAACGGCCATCAGCGGCATGAACCGGACGCGCAAAGCGAACGACCCCTTCGTACTTTCGCCCTTCAACTGCCTCCTCAACGGTCGCCGCACCCTGCAGCTGCTTCACCTTGTTGACGTGCCAGCCGGTCACATGCGAGACATAAATCTGTCCCGGCGGCAAATCCTGCGCCGAAGCAAAATAGGTTTCAGTCAGATAGGTCGTATTGGCCGGTCTGGACACATCCCGCCGCTCCGGCCGCACCTGATCGTTCTGGATACGGACCTGCTCAATCCCGTCGGCATTGACAAAAGCCAGTTCGCTGTAGAGTGGGATTATCCGGCGATCTTCAGCTGGCTCGACATTCGTACCGGTCCGGACCCAAACCTGCCGCCGGTGAGTGCGGCTGAAATGCAGGTAATTTTCAGCAGCTGGCTCCAACTGGGCAAAAGCCGCCAGATGGTCCTCCACGCTACGCAGGAAGGTACTGACCTCACTGGCCACCATGACCGCCCGGACCTCAAGGGCTTCTGCAGCTTGCTGGTCCAAGGCATCGATGGCGCTATCCCGAAGCAGTTCCTCAACCGTCTTCAGACTCATAGCGGAGAAGATCGCCAGCACGACCAATGGTATCAGTGACAGGGAGCAGAACGCGTAAAGAACTTTTTTCTGATAGGAAAACTGCAGCATGCGCAGAGTATAGCAGGGCCGTCAGAAAAGCAGAACCCCGAACGGAGCGACGACGGTATCACCAAAAGAGAAAAACCGGCAGGGAGTTACATGGACCGACTGACAACGTAATCAGCCAGAATACAGAGGGCCTCCTTGATCGGGCCATCTTTGAAAATCTCAAGTCGTGTCTTGGCCTGCGCCACAAACGCGGCGGCGCGCTCCCGTGTGAACTGGATGCCGTCGTAGGTATCAATCAGGCCAACCACATAGACCAGATCTTCCTGGGGGAGATCCTCCTGCTCGACAATCGCCTCGACTCGTTGGCGCTCCTCGTCGGTGCAGCGCCGCACGGCCTGGATCAGCGGCAAAGTCACCTTCCCTTCAAGCAGGTCATGTCCGCAGGCCTTGCCGAACTCAGCCTCGTCGGCGACATAGTCGAGAGCATCATCCATAAACTGGAAAGCAATACCCAGATCCATGCCGTAGGCCGCCATGGCATCTTGCTGTTCAACCGTGGTGTCGCCGAGAATCGCCCCGGAGCGGCAAGCCGCCGCCAGCAAAACAGCCGTCTTGTTCTGCACGACTTCGATGTACGCGTCTTCATCCAGGTCCAGGTCACAGGTGTTGATCAACTGCTGCACTTCCCCCTCGGCCATCTGAGTCGTGGCATCCGAAAGGGCTTTAAGGATTTCGAGGCTGCCGCCCCGCACCATGATCGAAAAGGATTTGGCAAACAGGAAGTCACCAACCAGAACGCTCGCTTCGTTGCCCCAAATGGCATTGGCAGAGTCCTGACCACGGCGCAACACTGCACTATCGACGACATCATCATGCAACAGGGTCGCGGTGTGAATAAACTCAACAACACTGGCCAGGCCGACATGAGCCTCACCGGTGTAGCCCGCCAGGCGGGCACTGAGCAACAGCAGCATCGGCCGAATCCGCTTGCCGCCACTCGACAGGACATATTCCCCGACCTTGCGGATCAGCGGGACCCGGGAATCCAGGTCTTTGCGAAACTGCTCTTCTACCTGCTGAATTTCATCTTTGAGTAAATCGAGAACGCGATCCATGGTCGTCTGATCCTAGAATTGAAAGTTCCTCATCCTAATGAATCAGAGGAAATCTTGTCAAAGTATTTTTCCCTTTTATTGCACGATTTCGCAGAGGGCCGTTTGTCCCGGCATGAGTTAAAAAATCTGGCATTCTCAAACAGCAACCGAAACCTTCCACAAGGCACGTCGAGACTGATATAATCAGCCGTCGAACCAGTCATTCTGCAACATTCAACCTGAGCCCTCTTTGATTAAACGATCTTTCCCTGTAAAGGAGTCTTGCCATGCGCGCCATGCTACTCGAAACCATTGGCGAGCCCTTACGACTTGCAGACGTCCCGCAGCCTGAACCGGGGCCAGGTCAAGCCCTGATCAAGGTTTCGGCATGCGCCGTGTGTCGTACAGACCTGCATGTCATTGACGGTGATCTGAAAAATCCCAAGCTGCCGTTGATCCTGGGCCATGAAATTGTGGGGAAGATCGTCGCTCTCGGACCCGAAACCGCCCCTGACCATCTGGGTCAAAGGGTCGGCGTTCCCTGGCTGGGCCATACCTGCAACAGCTGCACATATTGTGCGTCAGGCCGGGAGAATCTGTGCCTGTCGCCTGGCTTTACCGGCTACCAGATTGACGGCGGATATGCCGAATATGCCGTAGCTGACCTGCACTACTGCTTCCCCTTGCCTGAGGGGTATGCCGATGTCCAGGCTGCGCCCCTGCTCTGCGCGGGCCTGATCGGTTATCGCTCCTTGCGCATGACGGAGGATGCCCCGCGCCTCGGTCTGTACGGATTCGGTGCCGCCGCTCATATCATCATTCAGGTCGCACAGTACCAGAATCGCGAGGTGTATGCTTTTACCCGCCCCGGGGATACGTCCGGCCAGAACTTCGCACGCCAACTTGGTGCCGTCTGGGCCGGTGGCTCCGACGAGCAGCCCCCGGTCCCCCTGGATGCCGCCATTATCTTTGCTCCTGCCGGCGCGCTGGTTCCGGCAGCGCTTCGCGCCGTGGACCGCGGCGGGCGCGTCGTCTGCGCCGGCATCCATATGAGCGATATCCCCTCCTTTCCGTACACCGACCTCTGGGAGGAACGATCAATCCTCTCCGTCGCCAACCTAACCCGCCGGGATGGCCTGGAGTTCCTGCAACTGGCGCCCCGGGTGCCGGTCAGAACCGAGGTCCGGACCTATCCACTCGAGGCGGCCAACCAGGCCATCGAGGATTTACGCTGCGGCCGAATTAACGGTGCTGCGGTCCTGACATTAACCTGAGAGCCGTTGCTTTTGAGGCTGCTGGGCAGGACTTGAATCGGCAACCGGGTTCAGTGTTATCATGGAACAAACAGCAAAGGAGACGGACATGAACTGGCAACAGCGATTATCCACCTGTTTCTTGATAACCACTTTTCTCCTGGCCGCTCCGGCCGGCGGAGGATTCGACATGGCCTTATCCCAAACACCCTCGTTGGCGAAAGCGACATTTGCCGGCGGCTGCTTCTGGTGCATGGAACCCCCTTTCGACAAACTTGACGGTGTGGTTGAGACCATCTCCGGCTACACCGGCGGGCAGACTGAAGACCCCACCTACGAAGAAGTCTCCTCAGGCCGGACCGGGCACACCGAGGCGCTGCAGGTGACCTACGATCCTGCCAAAATCGACTACGACGCCCTGCTGGATGTTTTCTGGCGCAACATCAACCCGGCCGACAATGCCGGGCAGTTTGTCGATCGAGGCAGCCAGTACCGACCCGGCATCTTCTATCATGATGATGAGCAAAAGCAGCTTGCGGAAACCTCCCGTGACCGCCTGGATGCTTCCGGAGTTTTTGCATCGCCGGTCAAGGTCGAGATCACCCCCCTGAGCACCTTTTATCCTGCAGAGGAGTATCATCAGGACTACTACAAAAAGAGCCCTTACCGTTACAAGCTGTACCGCTATAATTCCGGACGGGACCAATTCCTGAAAAAATTCTGGGGAGACAAATGACTCAGCCCGACCTGCTCGACCATCCGCTGATTGAGCAACGCTACTTTTTTCCCAGAAAGGATCCGGTTCCCGACCCATTCTGGGTTGACTGCGACGGAGCCAGGCTGGCCTGCGTTTACCACGAGGTCTCAGCCGATGCGAAAACCGTCGTTCATTTCCACGGCAACGGCGAAGTCGCAGCCGATTACCTGGATGGGTTTCCGCAACTGATCGGCAAGATGGGCTGCAACTGCCTGCTTGCCGAGTACCGCGGCTACGGCAACTCGTCTGGTCGGCCGCAGCTCGGTCGGATGCTTGACGATGTGCCTGCAATCATCCGGGCTGCGGGCTGTCCACCGGACAACATTGTCCTGTTCGGACGCTCCGTCGGGTCACTGTTTGCGCTCCGCGCGGCCGGGTTGTTTCCCGAAGTCGCCGGCCTGATTCTTGAGAGTGCCATCGCCGACCTGCTGGAGCGCCTGCTGTTGCGGGTTCACCCCGATGAGATCGGTGCAACCCTTGCGGAACTCGAAAAAGCCGTTGCCGCCCGCTTGAACATCCGGCACGATCTGGAGAACTTTCACAAACCAACGCTCGTTCTGCACACCCGCCACGACGGCCTTGTCGATGTCAGCCACGCAGAACGCCTGGCCGACTGGTGCAATGGGTCCACCAACCTGCACATCTTCTCGCAAGGGCATCACAACGACATCATGTTTGTCAACGGACCGCACTATTTCGGCCTGATCAACGACTTTCTGAACAGCCTGCCCTGATTGTCGATGCCAATTTTGCTGTTACAATGAGAGAGAAGCTGAACCTCCCGCGACCCGTTTTATTCTTGAAATCAGGAGAACGACAGTCGCAGGGTCGATGCCCACTTCTACAGAGGAGAAACGCAATGTCTGAAAATGATTGTCAAAACCCGGAAGAACACTGCCAATTGCATGTGTGCCAGCTGCAGTATAAGGAAACGAAACCGGAAATCGACAAGCTCTACGAAAACCCAACATTTGCTTGCACGAACTGCGGCGCCAAGGTCAACGATGAACGTTATCTTTGCGCTCCTAAAAAAATCTGACCTTCAGGTTCCCTTTGCATAAAAATAAACAGGCCGCTTCCGATGGGAAGCGGCCTGTCTTTCTTGTTGTTTTGCTTTTCGCAAGGCTACGTTCACTCAAGCAACAGCCCAGCGCCGTTCCGGCCCTTCATACTCCTCAGATTCAGGCGTCCTGACAGGATCTCGTCCGATGATCACCACACCCTCGTTGCGACGGAAGCAGAGAATCTCTTTTTCATGGATCATTTTGTCGAGATGGTCCGGGCTGACATAATCACAATGTCCGGCCTTGTACAGAACGGGAATCATGCTGCCTCTCCCTTTGACTGCGGTGTGTTGAATGGCTGAACGGATGGCTGCATACATATCCGCACATTTGAAGGGCTTGTAGACAACCTGGTCGCAACCGGATTCAAGGTACTTGACCGGACTCACCTGGCTAGCGAACGCGGACATCAGAATAAAAGGTGTCTGGCTGAGCATCGGGTCGTTACGGACGCATTCGCAGAAATGCGCCCCGGATCCGTCAATGGCATAATCAGCGATAATCACATCTGGCCAGATGGTTCTGGCGTACTCAAGCCCATCATCCACGTTATCCGCCAGGATGATTCGATTCTTTACAGGCGTCAACATCGCCTCTAACAACTGCCGGACCGCCTCGGACTGGTCAACAACCAGGAAGCTCAATCTCTCTTTGGAAAGCTCATGCAGATTCATCGGCAACCTTACCGGGAGGCTCAATCAACGTCCCCCTGGTCCAATGGACCGCCTCAACCATCAGTTCAGCGGCACGATATGAGATTAATAGAGTTGTTGCAACAACACAAAGCAGGTCTAAGCCCGCCACGACCCGAGCCCATAACATAAAAATTCGCTAACATCTACTAAAACACCGTTTTCTTGTCAAGTTAATAAAATTAATTCTTTAAAAATTGTCTATGTATATAAAATTCAATTTACTTAGATTTTATACTAAATCTATATTAAGAAAGTACGATAAGGTCTCGCCATGAGGGCCAAGGTGCAAGCAGCGAAAACTCAGAACCTAGGGGGGCGCGATATCGTACCGTCGACCGAAACCAACAACAGGAAAACAGTCTGCACAAAGGGAGTAAAAAGGGTGAACGGCCGCATACTCAAAATGCAGAGTCAAAGGACATCAACGGGAGAAGATAAATTAACGGGAGGCGGAACCGGACGTTTTCCCCGGAACAAAAGATTTGTCTGTCTCGTCCCATCGATAACTTCCGGCATCCCAAAGATGTTCCAAGTGGTTCCAATCAATATGTACACCGGACATTTCGTCAATGGTGTAGGAAGTGTCGAGCATTTCGCCGTCATCAATGCGGCCGTCGCCGTCAGCATCGGCCCAGTGGAATGGTGCCACCTCTACAGAGGATTCACCGCCAACCGGAGTCGAAATCCGATTCTCGCCCGAACCGGCAACCATCTCGCCACGAAAGACCGTGTTTACTGCGTCAGCTTGCGTAAATGCGACCTCAGCCAAGTAAACCACCTTGTCAGACTGATCGCCTGCCTTGATAATCCAACGCGCCACCCCGGCGACGTTATCAAGACTGGACGGTGGAGGGAAAGCTTCAATAAGAGTCCAGCCGTCTGGAAAATCCTCCCGCAGAATAAAACCACCAGCATCTTGCTGACGGGAGAGTTGCAACTGGACAGGGATGATTGACCCTGGCGCGGCAAACACCGGCAGAACACGTTCAGCGGCAACATCGACGACAACCTGGGGCTGACGTGAGGTCGAGAACCAGACGCCCAGCAAAAGGGCGAAGAGCAGCAACAGACCGGCAATGATCAAGGGCCGACGGTTAACCGCCGGAGGCATCACCTCATCGACCGCATCCACTGCAGGCTTCTGTAGAATTTGCTCCAGAGAAACACCGAGAGCCTCGGCAAGATTGATGGCATTTTCACGTCGGATGGTCGGATAGCGGTTATTCTCCCAACGAGAGATCGTGTCGGTCGTCACCCCGACAACCTTGCTGATATACAGCTGGGTCAGGC
The DNA here is from genome assembly GCA_030145205.1 of Desulfuromonadales bacterium. Taxonomy (GTDB): domain Bacteria; phylum Desulfobacterota; class Desulfuromonadia; order Desulfuromonadales; family BM103; genus JAQYVZ01. Next base: position 130,531 of record JAQYVZ010000001.1, read on the forward strand.
CGTGCAACTCGCGCTGGCGCTTGACCTGTGAACCGTCAAGGCAGACGGTCGTTGCATGGTTTTCTGAGGGGTTCTCAATCATTGTGCGATTTTAGCAGTCGTCCAAGATCAATGCAAACCGGAAAAACCGCACGTAAACACACCCGACATCCGTTTACGTAACATACTGAAATCACGCAATTCAAACCCGACATCTAACGAAATATCAATCGATGTCTGATGTTTTCAATGAGATTTGTCGATATAAAATACACAAACGAAATTAACGGCCCAAGGCCACCACCCCAACCAACGTCTCAGGAGGAAAGCCATGAAAAAACTGATCGTCATGTTAATGCTGATCGCATTCGCCGGTGTCGGTGTCGCTATTGCGGCGGACAATGTCGTGTACGAAAACAAGAAGGGCAATGTCACCTTCGACCACAAAACTCATAGCGAAACGCTGGAGTGCTCAAAATGCCACGAAGGGACCCCGGCCAAGATCGCCATCGACAAGGCCTCTGCTCACAAGGACGCCTGTAAAACCTGCCATAAGGAGACGAGTGGCCCGACCAAATGCAACGACTGCCATAAAAAATAGTCTCAAGCCCTCTGCGACAAAAAAGGCGCTGTTATCAGCGCCTTTTTTCATGCTTTTTATTTATTTCGAAATCAGGTGACAAGCACAGAACAAATACCCGGTACCCACAAAAAATAAATGGGGACACATCCCCTCACAGGACCTTAAAAAGAAAACGCCAGAAAACAACGTAAAACTGATTACTTACACAGGAACAGGCACAAAACTAATATTTGTAATTTTAGCTTGCACAGGCGGTATCTCTTTGTTAGACTTTTCATAAGCTCTTCGTGATACCTGCAAACCGAAGAGTCTTTGGACCCCGCGTATCCCCCCCCTCCTTACGCGGGGTCTTTTTTATCTACGCTCAGCCTATTGATCGCGAAACGCTCGCAGCAGATGTGGCACAAGCTGCTTTTTGCGCGACAACACCCCTTTCAGCTCAAACAGGCCGGCCGTAATCTGTGGGTAGCCGATTGCGCTGACCAGATCTCCCTCGCCACACACCAAAAACTGACTGTTCTGTTCCACAATATCGCTAACCAGAAGCCCGGCCAGGTCAAGGTTGCGCGCCTGGCGCAGCGCTGAGAGACCTTCGGTCAGAACATCGACCCGCTCCTGAAATTCCGCGTATGAAATCACCTCAACCTGGCTGACGCCAAACCGCCGCTCTCCGACGACGTATTCTTTGAAATCCGCCATCAGCAAATCCTCTGGCGTCGGGTATTCTGCCAAGGCGCTGCCAGACTTGAACATCTGCTGGCCGAACTCATGCGGGTCCAATCCGGCAATCGGTGCGAGCCAGTCCATTAGATCCCGGTCAACAACCGTTGTCGTCGGTGATTTCAGCAGGACCGTATCGGAGAGAAGTCCTGCAAGCATCAACCCGGCGATCCGGGGCTTCGGAGCAACTCCGGCCTCACGGTACAGGGAGGCCACAACGGAACAGGTGCTGCCAAGTGGTTGATTAATGAACCGAATCGGCATCTCGGTATGGAAGTTACCGAGCCGGTGATGGTCGATGACTTCGAGGATCTCGACCTGGTCCGCACCCGGCACAGCCTGTGACAGCTCATTGTGGTCAACCAAAACCAGACGAATTGCCGATGACTTAAGCAGATTGGTTTTTGTCGCCACACCAGCAACCCGACCTTCGTGATCGATGACGACGGCCCCTGGAGCCCCATCGTGAGTCAAAAGCCGGGCCAGAGAACTCAGCAGGTCATCTGGATTCACCTGTGGAAGCTCTTTGTCCGCCAAGTGGCGAACGGGTGTTGACATGCGTGTCAGCAGGGCGCTGGTCGCCGTATCAAAAGGACTCACCAGGACAGAAACTCCATTTTTAGCGGCAGCCTCCCGAACATCATCTGTGACCGGCAGTCCGCCAGTCACAACCAACAGGCGCACCCCCATCTCAATGGCCGCTCTTTGAACTTTGACACGATCCCCGGTCAGCACTACGGCATTACGCGGGTTTGATTTGGAGAGGAGCTCGACAAAAGTCTGCGACGCCATGGCACCGACATACAGTTCAAGCAGGTCGACCCGCTCTGCTTCCACAAGATTGATCGCTTTGCCCTTCAGACAGGTCTGGATCGATCGGACCGATGTCAGTACCTGGCGTATCCGCCCCCCCTCTTCCGGCAGGAACACATGCTCCGGCAGGCGCTTCAGGACCAGGGCCCCTCCCGGTCGACCCTCCCGGTCGACCACCGGCAGCATGCGGATATCATGTCGCCGCATCAATTGCACGGCGTCAGAGAGGGGCGCTTCCTCAAAGATTGTAATCGGGGTCTCGCCGACCACATCGCGCACCCGCGGATAAACATCAGCGAGTAATTCCGGCGGGTCCTGGCCCAGCGTTTCCAACACGTATTCGGTCTGGCGGTTCAGGGTACCAGCCCGTGCCGGGCTGACGTGGCTTTGCCCTTGAGCCCGACAGAGTTCGGCATAGGCAATGGCACTGCAGACCGAATCGGTGTCCGGATTTTTATGTCCAATCACATAGGTGATCTTCCGCTTCATCAACTGCCCTCCTCACGCAGATGCCCTTTGACATCTCCCAGCCCGATCACATTACCGACAATCCCCCGTGACGGCTGACCGTCAGCATCCAGCCAGAGATAAAGCCCTCCATCGGTGGTTTCAAACACCTCCGGGTCAAGAGAAACCTGCAGCAGCAGGCCTTCCTCCTCCGGAAAAAAATCGAGGTCCTTGCGTTGGGTGAGCGTTAACACGTCGACAACAATCGTTGAAACGCCCTCAGAAGTGACGGTCGGAATTTCCAGGCGCGCCCCGGCCTGCAAGACACCATATGCGCCCAAACGCAGATTGTAGAAACCCGTCAGAATATCGACCGGCATAGGGCCGTCAGGAATATCGAAAGCCTTCTTCCTGATAAATTGACCGGCCTTCTCTTTCTCCAACACCACTTGACGGCTCTCCAGATCAAACCGGAACTGTTTCCGGGTGGTTTTCCATCGACCGAAGCGACGTTTAATCACCTGGGATTCATAGAGCAGGCTGCACATCGTCCCGTCTTCCAGAGCTTCCATGGTCGCGATATATCGCTGGGTTCGCTCACCGGTCAGCCATGACGCCAGACCGAGTGTCCGGCCGATCAGCTCGGCCCGTTGCACATTCGGTTGATCCGTTGTGTCCAGCTTCAATTCACCTTCGGCAATATTTTCAAAAAACAGAAAATCAAGCTGGTAGGTATGATGCTCCTGTCGGGGGACCGTTGCAGCACCTGCCGTCGGAACCAGGAGCACAAGAATCAGCAGTGCCAGGCCCAGACATGACATAAAGGAGCGTAAGTGTTTTTGATTCTTCACAGCTGTCCTCCGCAATCTCTCTCCGAAAGCGGTTGTACACGACATGATTAAAGAAACAAGCTGACCATAAAAACCCCGTACACAGCCAGCAGCAGAAGCCCGCGCCAGCGACCAAGTGTGAGTCGGGGCTGAGGCAGACAGAGTAGCAGAATCAGGAAACCGAAGACCAGCAGCATAACCGGAAAGTCGATTTGCAATATCCGTGGTTCGATCTGCAAAGGTCGGATCATCGGACAAATCCCCAACACAAACAGCACGTTGAAAATATTGCTACCGATGACATTGCCGACACTCATATCCATCTGCCCCTTGGAGGCACTCATCATCGAAGCCGCCAGCTCCGGCAAGCTGGTCCCCAGCGCCACAACGGTCAGGCCGATAATCAGCTCCGAGATCCCCAGCAAAGTCGCGATCATCACCGCGCCGCGGACCATCAATTCGGCGCCGACACCCAAGCCGATGATTCCCAACAACACCAGGATCAGACTGCGCCCTCGATGGGAGGTTTCTTCAACCACGGCATCATCAATGGCCTCAGTCTCGTCAAGGCCGACAGGCCGGCGTGCGGTCTTGATGCAATACACCAGAAAGGCCAGCAGGCTGATAAACAGGATCAGGCCATTGGTAAAACCAAGCTCTCCGTCCCAAGCCATTAGATAAGCCGCCAAAGACGCCGCAACCATCATTGGAATCTCACGCCGCAGCGTCCTCTTGGCCACAACCAGGGGACTGACCAAGGCGGCTGCCCCTAAAATCAGACAGACGTTCGCGATGTTTGAACCGATGATATTGCCGGCCGCCATGGAGGACGAGCCCTTGACCGCTGCCATCAGGGAGACCATTAACTCCGGCATGCTGGTCGCAAAAGCGACGACCGTCAAACCGATCACCAAGGGACGTATCCCGAAAGAGAGCGCCAGTCGGGAACTGCCGTTCACAAGGGACTCGGCACCGTAGTAGAGCAGCAGCAGTCCGGCAAAGGTCAGGATGGTTCCCAGCAGCATAACGCCTCGTCAGCAGGTCGAATGACAACGAAAGAATAACGGCTCAGTATAACCTTTTTAGGTTGATTTGTGTGCCCAAACCTGTCGAGATGTTACTGAAAACCATCCAAATTCATGATTTACTTGACACTTCAGACCAGAATAGATAAAAAAAGCCTATGATATTTATATATTAATTTCTCAACGAGGATGAATCATGGCTGAAATGGAATTTGACAAAACTTTGAATTTTGACCGGGAAGCAGAAATCCTCAAGGTCCTGGGCCATCCGGTGCGTCTTAAAATCGTTGCCGGGTTGATGTCGCAGAGCTGCAATGTCAAGAAAATCTGGGAATGTCTCGGCTTGCCCCAGGCAACCGTTTCCCAGCATTTGGCGTTGCTCAAAAACAAGGGGATTATCTCCGGCCAGCGGGACGGGGTCGAAGTGTTTTACCGGGTCGTCTCTGAAGAAGCTCAGAAGGTTGTCGGCTCCCTGCTTGAAGGGGTAATGACGATCGATCCGACCAAGACCGTCAAATAATCCGCGAAGCAACATCATCGAGACACAGAAAGGGGCAACGAGTTTGCCCCTTTTTCTATTTCCACATCACCTACGTGCCTTTCTTGCGCGCCAAAACGATAATCACCTCATAGGTCGCTGGCAGCCCCCGCTCCTGACGGTAAACGTCTTCGTAATGGCTCACCATGGTCTGCATGACCCGACGCGAGGCGAGCCCCCGAGGGCGACTGCCGGAAGCGTTACTGGCACCGACTTGCTTCAACTCCCGCAACAGTGCAGCGACGCTGGCATGGTAATCGACTTCCGGATAGGCGATGATCTCACGACAATCCAGGTCCGCTGCACGCAGCGCATCGCACACCTCCTCCCGGGAAGGAAACGATTGCACATGGGAGGGAGAGTGCTGTTGACACACAGCAACAGCCTGTTGATGTGAACTCCGTAGTTCATACAGCGTCTGCTCTCCAAACAGGGCGACAGCAAACATTCCACCCGGCTGCAAAACCCTGTGAACTTCGCAAAACGCTATAGGCAAACGGGCCACCCACTGGTACACCGAACTCGACACGACGGTCCGGAACGTCTCATCACGAAACGGCAAGTGCCCGGCATCGCCATCGCAGGCGCTGATTCCAGTCAATCGCCGACGGGCCTCGCACGTCATACCGTGGGCAATATCCATCACCGTCACAGAGTTTTGCGGCAGTTCACTGCACAGCGCCTCAGCAAGACCGCCTGTCCCGGTGCCGATATCCAGAGCCGGGCCGGCCGGAGGGCCCAAGACATCCATGCGTCGGCAGAGGTCGCTGATGACCCGTTTCTGAACACGAGTGAAGCGGTCATACTCATCGGCATGCGCAGAAAAATTACGACGCATTTTACGTCCATCGATTAACTTTACCGGCACCATTGAACGAAACTCCCAACCTCTGCGGCAACCTCCTCCGGCTGACTTAAAAAAGGCGCATGGCCGACATCCGGATACTCTCGCAAGAATGCCCGGGCGCATCTCTCGGCAAAATAACGTCCGCCACCCACCGGAGTGATCGCATCCAGCTCGCCATGCAACACGAGGACCGGGCAGTCAACCTGCGGCAACAAAGACCGCTGATCCTGACTGGCAAACTGTTTCAGCAAGTGGTTCGCGCTGGCCGGGTCGGGCAACTCCTCACCATAAATGGCAAACCGGCGAATCTCACGCAGCCGCTCGTCCGACACAGTCTCACCAACAAACATCCGTTGAAAAAACTGTCCCAATGTCGGCTGAAAACTCCGCCTGAGATTCCTCTCCAGGAGACGAACTTCTGTGGCCGGCAAACCGAACGGCCAGTCATCGGTTTGCGTAAAACGAGGCGTCGTTGCCATCAGGACAAGGCCTTGCGGCTTGAGACCAATCTCGGCAACCAGACTGAGAGCCACCATCCCCCCCAAAGACCAACCGCCAATCAGGCAGGGAGCCGGCGCGACGATTTGCAGCCAGACGGCCAGGTCGGTCGCCAGTTGCCGTAACGAGACATCAGCAGAAGGCGAAGAGGTGCCGTGACCGGGCAGGTCGGGCATCAGCACCCGAAAATCTGGCGCGAGGAGAGTGGCAATCTCTGCAAACACGGCCCCTGTCATGGTCCAGCCATGCAACAGGACGACCGTCGGGCCGCTACCGGTTTCGCGCCAGGCGAGTGTGCGTCCATCAGGTAACTGGGAACGCCCCCTAATCATCGGTTCTCCTCCTGAAAAACGCTCACAATCTCTGCCGCGGCCCGACGAAGCTCTTCGGGAGAATGGCTGGCCATGACAGTCGCACGCAGCCGACAGAACCCCTCGGGAACGGTTGGCGGGCGGATCCCCTGTAAAAACAGGCCACGCTCCAGAAGCCGCTCCGTCATTCGCATGGTTGGCACCGGTTCATGGGTTAAAATCGGGACGATCTGGGTACAGCTACCCAACATGTCGAGACCGCCTGACGCCAGGGCTGCCGTGAACAAAGTCCGGTTCTCTACCAACTGATGGCGCAAAACGGCACCTTCGGCGCTGTCCACCAGCTCGATCGCGGCAAGAGCTGCAGCAGGGACTGCCGGCGGCAGACTGGTCGAGAAAATAAACGATCGACTGAAATTCACCAGGGTCTCGATCACAACGCGGGGCGCCGCCAGGTAGGCACCGGCACAACCGAGCCCCTTGCCAAGAGTCCCCATATGCAGGTCAACGCGCGCCATACAACCGGACTGCTCCGCCGAACCGCGGCCAGTCGGGCCAAGGACACCAGTCCCGTGCGCGTCATCAACCATCAACAGGGCATCGTACTCTTCCTTGATCGCGCATAACGCATCCAGTGGAGCCATGTCACCGTCCATACTGAAGACACCATCCGTTACAATCAGCCAGTGCCCCGGTTTGCGCCGCACCTGCTCCCGCGCCAACATCTCCCGCAATACTTCCATATCGCCATGCGGGTAGACCAGAGTCTTCGCGCCGGACAAACGACAGCCATCAATGATTGACGCATGGTTGAGGGCATCGGAGAAAATCAGATCCTCCGGCCCAAGCAGTCCCTGCAAGATGCCGGTGTTTGCGGCATAGCCACTGTTGAACAACAGGGCAGCTTCCGTCCCTTTGAAAGCGGCCAGGCGCTCTTCAAGAACATGATGAGGCGCCATACTGCCGGAGACCAGGCGGCTGGCACCGGAGCCAACACCATAGGTCCGGGTCGCTACGACAGCCGCCTCCACCAACGCCGGGTGGTCTGCAATCCCCAGATAGTTGTTGGAACAGAGTAGAAGAAGATCCCGCCCATCGTACGTGACATGCGTGCCCTGGCTGCCATCAATTCTTCGCAACTGGCGCCGCATTCCTCGCTGGTCGAGTGCATCAAGCTGATCTTGCCACCGTTGCATGTCAGGGCTCCCATTCTTCAGATGGGTGCACCAAGGGCATCCCGTGCAGCAACACCGGTGTTTTCTCCAGAAACGTGACAAACGCGTCTCGTGACCAATTGCGCGAGTCCACCAGAAAAACACGCCCCCCACAGAAGCTGCCACGCTCTTTGAGGCAGCTGATCCGCTGGTAACCATTGGCCGGAGTGGCGACATAACCGGTCAGATAATCAGGATCATCCGACCAACAGAGTTCGGCAACCAGTCCGGGAGCCTGCAGGACTTTACCTGACAGGATCAAGGCTTCCAAAACGCGATAATGACTGAGTCCGACCTGCCGCAGACCTGCTACCACGTCTGTGCGCTCTTCTGGTGATACATCCATATGGCTGACGCGCACCCCCCGCGCCGCATCCGAATCCAGCCGTTCGCCGCTCAGAGCGTCGACAATCATGGCGCCACGCATCGGACCGCCGCCGGGGGCCGGGCCATTGGCAAGCGCCTGCAGGCAGAACCCGGCAACCTCGGCACAGAGACCAGCCCCGATCAGTAATTGGACCGCCAACAACCGTCCACAACGCCAATCTTCCACCTGCCAGGTTCGCACCTCAGGGAAAGACAGAGATGCGATCGCTCCGACCTCAAGTTTCTCAAGTGTACAACGGACATCATCCGGCGTGCCGCCGGCATGAGCCATCGCGCGTGCCGTCAACAGGGAAACCAGGCCCGCCACCTCGGGTGACTGACCGATTCGTTCAGCACCAGACAGATGTCTTCCGTCCCGCGATGCCCGCATTCTCACGCTGTACCACTCGTCGTTCATGGGGCAGAAGCTACCAGCTGCACACCGGATTGTCAACCCGACAAAGGCTAGAGGTTGACAACCATGACCGCCCTTTCCGAACCCATCCAGCAACATATCCGCCTTTGCAGTTTGACTTGTTTAAAATCAGGCTTTCCGATATCATTACAACCTGTTAAGTACAAAAGACTTTTCTTTCTTACCCGTCATGGGTTGTGTGAAGGGCCTGCATGTTGATAACTCGTTCCCTGCGTGTCAGTCTTCTGATCTCCATCAGTAGCCTCTTGTTCCTTGCTGTCAGTGTCTCGGTGCATGCCAGAGTCGGTGTCGGGCTCACCGGCCTGACAACAGACGAGCAGGCCGCCAGTCAACTGGCAGCACAACTTGAAGCACCTTTGCAGGAGACGGTTGTCGTTCGTTCATTCGACAACCCAGCAACACTCTATACCTGGCTGACCCGCTTCCGCGAGGTGGATGTCGCCCTACTCCCCAAGGTCCAAGGACAAAAGGCGCCGGCCGGATCCACGCACCACCTGCTTGATATCCACCCTCAAAACAAAGCCGCTGGAGTTTTCATGGCGACGGTACGTGCGGAGACGTCCTCCGCTCAGCGCGCCCGTCTGAAAAAAGCATTGCTCGCGCTGAGTAAGACCCCACAAGGGAGCAAAGCACTCCATGAATTGGGTATTTTGGCGATTGTTCCACCGGGGGCACCGGCGCCATCGGCAACGGTTGCCAAACCCGCCCAACAGGTCGCTCAATCTCCACAAAAGACCGCGAAGATAGCACCAAAACCGCAAGCCACAACCAAGGTCACCAGAAAAACTGAGGCGCCGTCCGTTGCTGTAGAACCTGCGTTGGCGACACCCGTTGTCCCACCAAAACTTTCAGCGAAACCGGTTGAGCCCGTTGAATATCCACCAACCCGGCAGCCACTGCCGGCACCGCAGGCCATAAAGAAGCGACCGGTCACGACCGCGGTGCAGCCCACAACGAAGCAGACGGACCCTCCGGCTGCACCAGAAGCCAACCCCTCCACAGAGACCACGACACCAGCTCAATCGAAAGACCCGGCCACGACCCGTTTGTACATTTTCCTGCTATTACTGCTCTCGGCAGCCATTCTGGTCAAGGCCGTCCTGATTTTCAAACGTCTACAACCTAAAAAAAAAACCAGGCCTCAGCCTGACACGCCTGCGTTCAGCCAATCGTTGACAGCACCCCCCCTAGAAGCTCCAACAGACACCGCACCGGCAGACATGAAAAAGGAGTCCAAACTTCCATCCGGACATGAAATGCGTCAGGAGAGACTGCTGGATTCAACGCGACAACTTGATGTCGCACCAGAGCCCCCCCCCCGCATTATCGACCAGGGAGTTCTTGCAGAAGCACGCGTCCCTGCGTTATTGAAACGCTGTGCGGCCTCTACTGAACCGGTTCAGTTGCACACCGTCAGAGCAACCGGCGAGAAAAGGCTCTCCTTCTCCAACGGCAAGCTGAACACGATTTCAATCTGGAACAACAGTAACAATGCAGATCAGGCAGGCTGTCAACAACTCCTCTACCTGCTGTCGCGTGACGACCTCATCTCCACGGCCGATCGCGACCTGGTCGCTGCCGATCTTGACGAAGGAATGGAACCGAATGTCGTCTCCGCCCTGCTCAATCGCAACCTGATTGACCCTGCGATCTTGACCAATGTTCTCGAATGGCAAGTCAAAGCCGCTGTGTTTTCCCTGATCCTGTTCCCCGAGGGAACCTATCAAATCACACCTGTGCCACAGCAAACCCCTCTGGCGAAATCCGTAAGCATCGATGTTTCCACCCTAATTCCCGAAGCCGCACATCACCGCGCTGAGTGGACTGCGATCCGTCGTGCATTGCCCACCCTCGACACGCGTCTCCAGTTCCAAGCCGAGGGACGCAAGAAACTTGAGCAGGTTGGTCTGTCAGTCCAGCAGCAACTGCTGCTGTCGCAGGTCGACGGACAACGCAGCGTCGGAGACTTGTGTCGGGAGTCAATTATGATAGATTATGAAATCTACAGATTTCTCTACATGATGCTGAAAGCGGGCGTGTTGCAGCACGTGGACATAGCGTCCTGAAACTGGACAGAGGCAGCTTATGAGCACTGAACTTCCCTCCATCCTGGTCGTTGATGACATCCCGAACCGTCGCAAAGAGATCACACAGCGACTTGCCGGACAGGACTACCAGGTGCGTGAAGCCTCCAACGCGGAGGAGGTCCTCAAGCTGTTCAAAGAAACCAGCTTCGACTTGGTCATTACGGAGACGGAACTGCCCTCTCGCAGCGGCCTGTCCCTGCTGCAGGAGGTCAAAAAGCATCACACCGAAACCGAAGTCATTCTGGTGACGCACAATGCGACCTCCTACAATCTGCTGCAGGCACTGCGTCTCGGTGCATTCGACTTCATCGTCCGCCCGATTGACACCTCGGAAATTCTGTTCAGCGTCATCGATCGCGCTTATGCGCAGATTACCCTGAAGCGCCAGAACAAAGCGCTCATGCAGGAGCTTGAGTATAAAAACCAGGCCCTACTGCAAGCTCTTGATATGATCAAGGCGCTGAATGTATCAATCGAGAGAGTGAACAGTGCGCTGGAGGTCGGCGACATTTTGAGCCGGCTGGTTGACGCTGCGCTCGAATCGCTAGGAGCCCGCCAGGGCTTGCTGGTTCTGGCAAGAGCTGACAGGCAAACGTTCGGCGTCAAGATCTGCCGCGGCGTGATAACCGAATTCTGCCAGCTGCACAACGCCCAGCTCCCTGAAGGGCTTTTACTCGCTCTGGCCCGCAAGGGCAAGCCGCTCATGGTCCCATCCGAGCTCACCACCGCTCAAGCGCGCCATATCTCCGATGCCGAACGTACCCTGTTCGCCCACCCGGGTCTGATTGCTGTCCCGCTGCACCACCGTGACAAGGCCATCGGCATGCTCGCCCTGCTCGGCCATCCGGAGGCCAATCCTTTTCTGGAAGCGCACAAACAGTTCCTGATCCAGCTGGCCCATCACGCATCGCTGGCCCTTGAGAAGTCAGGGATCATTCACAAACTGCGCCGCAACGGCAACGGTCACACGGTGTAATGAGCGCCGCTTCCACCTGATCGATTCAGACATAAAAAAAGAGCGTACCATCAGGAGATTGATGGTACGCTCTTTTGATTCATGTATAAATTGTAAGAATTACGCCTTCGACTGCTGCTCCTCCGCCAAAAACTCGCGGATTGTCGCTGCGAGACCGTTTGCATCCAGCCCCAAACGCTGTCGCAGCTCATCCTGACTCCCCTGGGTCACGAAACTGTCCGGCAGACCGAAGCGACAGACCGGCACCAGCACACCGTAGTCGTTGAGCGTTTCCAACACAGCACTGCCGAAACCACCCATCAGGGCGTTCTCCTCGACGGTAATCACCCGACCGCAACGCTGCGCCTCCGCCACCAGCAGCCCGGCATCGAGCGGCTTGACAAAGCGCGCGTCAAGGACCGCCAGCGACAAGCCTTCTTCAGCCAACATTTCTGCGGCGCCCAATGCCGCCTCAACACCAGTCCCGACAGCGGCGATCACGGCATCGCTGCCATCCCGAAGCTTTTCACCCTGCCCGATCTCCACCGGTTCAAACGCGCCATCGAGATCGAGGCCCAGGCCGCTGCCGCGTGGGTATCGGAACGCAAAGGGTCCATCGTAAGTCATGCTGGTCGCCAAGGCCCGTCGCAGTTCCTGCTCGTCGCGCGGCACCATGCAGACCAGGTTCGGGATCGGCCGCAAAAAGGAGATATCAAAAGAGCCGTGATGGGTCGGGCCATCCGCTCCGACCAGACCGCAGCGGTCGATGGCAAAGGTAACCGGCAGGTTCTGCAGACAGACATCATGAATGATGCTGTCGTAGGCACGCTGCAGGAAGGTCGAATAAATCGCCACCACCGGTCGCAGCCCGCGGCAAGCCATCCCGGCCGCAAAAGTCACCGCATGCTGTTCGGCGATACCGACATCGTAAAAACGCTCTGGAAAACGTTCTGCAAACGGTATGAGCCCGGTCCCATCCGGCATGGCGGCGGTAATCGCAACAATCCGTTCATCCTTGGCGGCCATATCCACCAGGGTTTTGCCAAAGACGCCGGTATAGCTCGGCGGGCCGGACGATTTTTTGACTTCACCCGTCGCGGGGTCGAAGGGACCCACGCCATGATAAATGGACGGATTGGCTTCAGCCGGAGCAAAGCCCTTCCCTTTGGTGGTTACCACATGCACCAGGACCGGGCCGTCCATCCGCCGGACATTCTCCAGGGTCTGGACAAGTTCGTCGAGTTTATGACCGCTGATCGGTCCGACATAGTCAAAATCAAACGCTTCGAACAACATCCCCGGGGTCAGGAAGGTCTTGACTGATTCCTCGATCTTTTTTGCCAGGCGGCGCAGGTCCTTGCCGATCTTCGGAACATTATCAAGGAAGTTCTCCGTCTCCCGCTTCATGCGGACGAAGAAATCGGAGGTCATCTGGCGGCTGAAAAAGGAAGACAGGGCGCCCACGTTGGGAGAGATCGACATCTCATTGTCATTGAGAATCACGATCATGTCTTTTTTCAGATGGCCTGCCTGGTTGAGCGCCTCAAAAGCAATCCCGCCAGTCAGAGAACCGTCACCGATCACCGCGACGACTTTTTCATTGGCTTGCAGCGTATCGCGGCCTGCAGCCATCCCTACAGCCGCGGAGATCGATGTACTCGAATGGCCGACGCCGAAGCTGTCATGCGGGCTTTCTGCACGTTTCGGGAAACCGCTGATACCATCCAGCTGCCGCAGGGTTCCAAACCGTTCATAGCGCCCCGTCAGCAACTTGTGGGCATAGGCCTGATGGCCGACATCCCAGATAATGTGATCTTCTGGCGAATTGAAGACGTAATGCATAGCCACCGTCAGCTCGATCACGCCGAGAGAGCTGGCCAGATGCCCGCCATTTTTTGCAACCGTTTCAATAATAACCTGACGCAGGTCCTCGGCCACCTCCGGCAATTGCTCTACCGGAAGCTCCTTCAGTTGCTGCAACGGGTTCTTCTGCTTCAGAATGCTTTCCATATCACCTGTCTAAATCCAAAAAAGGGACACAACCCCTTCGCGAGGCGGAGCACCTCAGGAGTTCCGATGCACCATATGCCAGGCAAGCTGCCGCAAGGGTTCAGCTGACTCACCCAATGGTTCGAGGGCGGCAACCGCCCTTTCATATAATTCTTCGGCGCGTCGTCGCGAATCCGCCAATCCAAGTAGAGCCGGATAGGTGATTTTGCCACGAGCCTGGTCGCTGCCGGCATCTTTACCGGTCTGAGCCTGGTCACCCACAACGTCCAGAATATCATCGGCGACCTGGAAAGCCAAGCCGGCCGACTCCGCGTAACGGGTCAGAGCCTTCACCTGCTCCTCATCTGCGTCGGCCAGATAAGCCCCGGCCTGTACGGCAGCCAGGATCAGGGCTCCCGTCTTGTGCGTATGTATATACTCAAGCGTCGGAAAGTTAACCTCTTTTCCTTCAGATTCCATGTCAACAGCCTGACCGCCGACCATACCACGTGAGCTGGCTGCACGTGCCACAAGTTCCAGAACCCGCATTGCCTGCGCAGGGTCAATTCCCCGGTTCACCACAGGGTCCGCCAGCAACCGGAAAGCTTCCGTCAGCAAAGCGTCACCCGCCAGGATCGCCGTCGCTTCGTCGTATTCGCGGTGACACGTCGGGCGACCACGCCGCAAATTATCATCATCCATGGCCGGCAGATCATCGTGAATCAACGAATAGGTATGAATCATCTCCAGGGCACAGGCGGCGTGCAGAACCTGTTCCGGATGCCCACCGACAGCTTCCGCCGCAGCAATGACCAAAACTGGCCGCAGACGTTTGCCGCCGGCAAACAACGAATATCGCATGGCCTGATGCAGCTGCGCCGGCAGGATGTCTTCACCAGGCAGGGATGTGTGCAGAGCGGCATCAACCAAGGCAATCCGCTCTTTCAGGTAGGTCTTGAAATCCATATTGCTCACGCCGCCGGATCCCGGTCCACATCAAACGGCCGGGTCACGCATTCATCGTCCGCCTGTTTAACCAGAACTTCAACCTGCTGTTCCACCTGCTGCAGCAGTTTTCGGCACAGGCCGGCGCTCCGCACGCCCTCTTCGAAGCAGGCCAGGGATTCGTCCAGTGGCAGGGCACCCTTTTCCAAACGCTGAACAGCGTCTTCAAGCTGTTTGAGGGCCTGTTCGAATGTGGGTTCGTCACTCATCGTTGGTCTCCATACAATCTTCTTTTATCGAAACAATTATGACACCACGCCAAGGGGCAAAGTGTCAAGAGTCTTGCGCCTGTAAAGCTTCAAGCAGCAGAACCGGGTCAACCCTGACGCCGAGCAAGCGTACAGTCAGGTGCAGGTGAGGTCCGGTTGACCGCCCGCTGCTGCCAACCTTGCCGACCACTCCGCCGGAATCGATCAGCTCGCCTGCCTTGACCTGACTGGATGACAGGTGGGCATACAAGGAGAAAAGACCCTCTCCATGATCGAGGATAACCGTTCGGCCGGTGTAGAATAGATCGTCATTCAACACCACCCGACCCGTACTCATGGCGTGGATCGGTGTTCCGGCCGGGCTGCGAAAATCAGTGCCGCTATGAGGCGCCCGCGGCTGACCATTCAGTATTCGGCGTTTACCGAAAACACTACTGATCCTTTCGGAAACCGGCCGGATGAAATCGTCCCAGAGACGCAGACCGCGCTGGCCGAACAGTTCATCTAGCTGCGCCCTTTCACGGGAAATACGTGCCAGCACAGCCGGGTCGCGCGGTGTCACCATTTCCTCCGGCAAAGTCAGACGCTCCTGCGGGCGTTCCAAGTGCGTGACCGCAAGGTCAAGTGAAAAAGGGGTCGTTTCGCCACGCTCATTCACAATAGCACCCTGTAGCGGGTAGTGGCCGGCTGGCAGGTCAAGAGGGATCGGCAACAGGGCAATTGCCCCGGCTCGGTCAGGGTAAAGATAAACAACCTGTTCGTTGAAGCGGACGACACCAAACGAGGGTGTCGTCCCGGTCCAACGCAACACTGCCGTTCCGCCGTTGACAACCTCAAGCGACGCCAGGGACAGCTCTCCGCACACCGCCGGAAGCGGTAACAGGAGAAGCAGCAGAGACAGGGAGAACAAACCGTTACGCAACATCAGACGTCAACCTCCGTCACCCGGGTCCGGACACTGCCGTCAGCAAAACGCAACCAGAGTTCATCCTCCGGCGCCACGCCTTCAGCGCGACACAGAGGCGTTTTTTCGCCCGGGCGACTGGCAATCAGATAGCCGCGCTGCAACTGTTCAAGGGGAGACAAGGCTTGCAGTCGACCAGCAGATTGCCCGAGACAGTCGGCCTGGTGACGCAACTCTGTCTGCATGGCCGTCGCTAATCGACGGGACAACTGTGCAACCCGTTCCTCTTCCTGCAGCAGGGTCTTGGTCGACTGCCAGAGGCGGCCCTGCAGACCATCCAGCTGCTGACGAACCAGCGCGACTCTCTGAATCAGCTGCGATTGCAGCCGCATTGCCAAATGATCCAGATGCGTTTCGAGTTCCAGTCGACTTTTGGCAACCAGTTCGGCAGCCGCGCTTGGCGTTGCTGCCCGGACGTCAGCAGCCAGATCGGCAATCGTGACATCCACCTCGTGTCCGACAGCGGAAACCACTGGCTTCTGTGAGGCGACAATGGCGCGAGCCACCGGTTCTTCGTTAAACGCCCACAAGTCCTCCAGAGAGCCCCCTCCCCGACCAACGATCAGGACATCCACATCCGAGCATCGATTCAGCTCAGCGATCGCAGCGACGATCTCTGCAGCGGCCCCCTCGCCTTGGACCTTGACCGGCCGCAGCAGGATACGCAAACCGGGGGCTCGTCGATGGATCACGTTGATGATATCGTGGATGGCGGCACCTGTTGCAGAGGTCACTACGCCGACACACGTAGGAAACGCCGGCAAAGACCGCTTGCGCTCCTGGGCGAACAACCCTTCTGCCGCAAGCTTTGTCTTCAGGGTTTCGAACGCTTTCTGCAGATCGCCCACACCACCGGCAACCAGGCTCTCAACCACCAGTTGCACCTCGCCGCGGGCCAGATAGACACCAACGCTCCCCCGGCAAACCACCTTCAGACCGTCCTTCGGAACGATCGGGGTGCGCTGATTACGACCACGGAACATCACAGCACGCAGTTGCGCCCGCTCGTCTTTGAGGCTGAAATACCAGTGGCCGGATGCAGGCCGCGAGAAATTGGAGATTTCGCCTTCGACTTCAACGTCAACAAAGTTGCTCTCCACGACCTCTTGCAAAAGAGCCACCAGAGCGCTAACCGTCAATTTCGATATGGATTCATCCATGCCATTCCTACTATATCTAGTGGTTTCGTTTGACTTTTTTTGCAATCCACACTATATACCTGATACTATTTCTATTTACTGCACGGGAGGGGATTGTTGCACGGAGTGGATTCTGCAGCCCTCTCCCCTGTCACATCCAGGTTGATCTATGTCTACACCCTATATCGTAACCATTGCAAGCGACAAGGGAGGCGTCGGCAAAACCACCCTTGCAACCAACCTTGCGATCTATCTCAAGGCCATGCATGAAGATTTGCCAGTCACCCTGTTCAGCCTGGACAACCATTTCTCTGTCGACCGCATGTTCCGGCTGAGCCAGGAAGACTCTTCCGGCACTGTCGCCGATCTGTTCACGGGCGGCCGTTTCGATGACCTGATGGAGACCGGAGAGTACGGTGTCCAGTTCATCCCTTCCAGTAATCAGCTGCTTGAGTTGCGCCCGGACATTGACCACCCGGCCCTGCTGTCCAAGGCCCTACGTCGAAGCAAGTCGGGAGGCATCATCATCATTGACACCCGCCCTGACCTGGATGTGTTCACCCAGAACGCCCTGTTTGCTGCCGACCGTGTGATCATCCCGGTCAAGGATGCCCCCTCTCTCGAGAACTGTCGGCACATCTATGACTTTTTCGACAAACATAACCTGTCGCGCCGAGCCCTCAGGATTCTTCCCTGCCTGATAGACGGTCGCATTCATTTCGACGGCCCGTTCCGCGACCCTTATCAGCTCCTCAAGGCATATGCCCTCAACCGCGGCTATCGCTGCCTCGAAGGCTACATCGCCAAAAGCCCCAAGGTCGAATCCCTCAACACCAACCCGGAAGGGAAGATCTACCCCGTGCTGACCCACGGTCGGCAGACGGACGTGCATGTCCAGCTCGCCCACGTCGCACGGCAGGTCTACCTCGACTCGATCGAAAAGCAGCAAAGGCGGCTCGACGACATCCGTCAAGAGGAGGCCCATTCTCAGGAAGTCCATCAGACGGCTTTCCTGAAACGCCGCCGGAAGCTGTCGCCAAGTTGCCTGGTCTGCGACCATACTCTCGTACATGACGACCGGATTGACCCGGCCGGCTATTTTGCCATGACCTCAGATGGCGAGGTGATCGGCTACCTTGAGGAAGAGTGCTTCGCCAAGCTGATATTCCGTTATTTCTACGGCTCACGCCGCAGTGTCGAACCGAATGATCCGATCTGGGATTTGTTCCGTGAAACCGCGCAGCGCTCCTATTTTGTCCTCCATCGGGCGCCGCACACCCGCAATTTCTACCAGCAACAGCTTTCGTTTTACCGGTTTGACGAAACCGGTCTGGAAGTCTCTCACAAAATCGTTGAGCTGCACGAATTCGAAAAACGTCTGCTCAGCAAAGAACGCTCCGATCTGTTCCCGCTGCTCGAACGAACCCTGTTCGACAATGAGGGCCGACTGAGCGACACTTTCCTGGTCCTGCGTAAAGTCAGTACGGATTTACCGGAAGAAATTCTTTTCGATCAGAGTTTCAATGACTTGACCGACTGCATGGCGCGCATCCGCAAACAGCTCCCCTGATGGCCCAGACCGCGACCTTAAGCGCTGCCTATCCGGCCGGCCGTGTCGCCAACAGCCGGGAGACGGGAACGATTCTGATCCCCTGCTCAGCGAATCTGGGAAGTTCACGCTGCAGAGCCTGCAGAGTTTCCGGATAGGGGTGACAAATACCTATTGCCTGGCCGTTGCGCGCCGCTTTATCGGCAAGACGGTGCAGTTCGACGGCAATCTTCTCCACGTCCGCGACATTATCGAGAAAGACGTCCCGCTTCATGACCGGCACGCCATGCTCTTTGGCGACCGCGATTCCTACGGAGCGCGCCGTCGTCAGGCTATCAACAAAGAAAAGCCCCCGGGTGCGCAGCACCGCCATAACCGCAGCCATGCCTCGCCGGTTTTCGGTGAAGCGCGAGCCCATATGGTTATTCGTCCCCACCGCGTAAGGCACCTTGCCCAGCAGTTCTGCAAAATCGCGCGAGACCTCCTCTGCCGTCATACTTACAAACAAGGCGTCCTTCCCCGGATTTACGGCCGGGTACCCTTGGGGCTCCATCGGCACGTGCAGCAACACCTCGCGTTGTGCGACATGGGCCATCTGTGCAATCTCACGGGCGTGACTTTCGCCGGGAAGGATCGAAAAAGTCACTGGTTGTTCCAGGGACAGCAGAACCTTCGCCGGATGAAGCCCGCGACCAAGGTCATCCATGATAATCGCGACCTCAGGACCGCTCGCCAACGGCTGCAGGGGCGGCACGAAAAACACCAGAAGCTTCGCGACACCACCCTCGTCAATAACCAGGACACCATCATCGGTCAAATTGGATGACAGCCGTATGGACAGGTGCTTCAGTCGTGTCTGAAGGTCCTGAAGGGCGGTGGGCGGCGGTAGCTCACCGTCGACGGTATAACGCGGCGGGTGCACTGACAAATCACGCCTGACCAGCGAACTGCGTACTGGCAGGGATTCAAGAAAACGCTCGGTCTCCCCGGCCAGAGCATCAATTGCCACCGACTCAGGTTGAACGGATGTCGACTGCGGAGGAATGGGGCGAGCCGGCGGCGTAGTGTCCCGGCCTGCCAGCCAGACGAGAGCGAACAGAAGCCCTCCAGCCAGACAGAGCATCAGAACCCAGTTGCCGGTCCGCTGGTACCAGGACGGCGGCTTACGCCGGCGACGTGTCTTTTTCTTTGGCATAAACGTGCTTTATTCTTTCGGAGCACCCAGAGGCGCTCACAGGAGCAGGGTCAACAATACTCAAGCCGCCTCGGGCTTGATCGACTGAAACACCTGCCATCCCTTCAACAAGTCAAGAGCGCGCATCAACTGGTAGTCATTTCGGAACCGTTCTTCGATTCCCGACTCGACGTCACCCAGGTCAACCGGCGGGGCTTCAGCGGCAGCCGGCTCATGACCGTCACCAACTTGATTGGGCAAGTCACTCTCCCGCAGGGTATGCCCCGCGACGACTTCCGTCACTTCGACCGGCCGAACCTCAATGTCGGGCGTAATCCCTTTGGCCTGGATTGAGGTGCCGCGCGGAGTAAAGTAGCGCGCTGTCGTCAGGCGCAGGCCGGAATCGTCACTCAAGGGAATAATGGTCTGCACGGAGCCTTTGCCAAAACTCTGTGTGCCAAGAATAACCGCCCGGCCATGGTCCTGCAAAGCGCCGGCAACAATCTCCGAAGCACTGGCACTGCCGCCGTTGACCAGAATAACCAGCGGATAATCCGGCTCAGTCCCTGCTTTTGTGGCGGAAAATTCCATCTGCGATTCGAGTTCGCGCCCTTCAGTATAGACAATCATCCCTTCTCGCAGGAACAGGTCCACAATTTCAACCGCCTGATCGAGAAGTCCTCCCGGATTATTGCGCAGATCGAGAACCAGCCCTTTCAGATCAGACGAGCCATCCCGATGCAGTTTTTTCAGAGCGTCGGCCAGATCCTGGGAAGAACGTTCCTGAAACTGGACCAGCCGGAGATAACCGTAGCCTTCCTGCAGCAGACTGGCTTTCACGCTTTGCACCTGGATGATTTCCCGGACCAAGGTAAAGTCCTGCGGTTCTTTGAACACATCGCGCATGACGGTAATGGTAACGCTGGTTCCCGGCTCGCCCCGCATCATCCGGACCGCTGCCATGACCTCCATCTCCTTGGTGAGCTTCCCGTCGATCTTGATGATCTGGTCGGCGGTGACAAGCCCGGCGCGGGCAGCGGGCGTTCCTTCGATCGGGGCAACCACCGTTAACAGTCCGTCACGGACTGTAATCTCCACCCCAAGGCCACCGAACTGGCCGCGCGTATCCAGCTTCATCTCGCTGTAGATCTCCGGCGGCATAAACCCGGAGTGCGGGTCAAGCGACAACAGCATGCCATCGATCGCGCCGTAGATCAGGTCCTTGAAAGAGACCTCCTCAACGTAGCTCCGCCTTACGATAGTCAGTACATCGGTCAACAACTGCAGATCCTGATAATCGGACGATACTTCAGCTGCGGTCGCTGCCGGCACTCGGGATTCGACAATCCCGCAAAACATCAGCACCCCGCACAGCATGAGGCAAAACAGCAGCATCTTTCCCCTGGTCATGGGAACCTCCACATCGGGCCATCGGCCCGTTTGGGTTTTCGGCAATCGATCCTTACGGATGCGAGTCTTTTCTGCAACAGCTGTGCACCAACGTCATGCACACAATCGATGCCCATCCAGACAAACCGGCACCGTTTTCCACCAACATAACAGACTTACCGGGCTTTAAGCCACGGCAGAGGGTCAAGAGGCTGACCACTGCGACGGATCTCGAAATAAAGGGAATCCCGTCCTTCAAAACCGGAGTAAGCAATCACATCGCCCGGAGCAACCTGCTCACCAGACTGTTTCACAAAACGGGCGACATGTGCATAGAGGGAATAGAATTTCTCGCCGTGGTCGATGATCATCAGTTTGCCATAACCACGAAACGGACTTGCGTACAGAACCTTCCCCCCCCAGACGGACCGCACCGGCGAGCCGATTGCGGCGGCAACCTCAAGACCGTGGCTTTCGAGCATGGTGCCTAATTCAGGGTTGCGGGTTTTACCGAAACCGACCCGCAGAGCACCGTCAACCGGCCAGGCCAGCCGCCCTTTCTGTTCCTTGAAGGGGGAACCTGAACCAGTATAGGTTTGCACCAGGTCCGTTTCAAGCTTTTTGACCAGCTCTGCCAGGCGGGCAGCCCTAGCACGCAACTCCTCCAAGTAAGAGGACTGCAGGGCTTCATCTTCACGGATTTCAAGCAGCAGACGGCGCTTATCCTGACCGGCCCGGGCCAACATGGCCCGTTCACGCTGCCGTCGCTCACTTACCTTGGTCTGCTTGGCGCGCAAACGTTCCAGTTCAGCCAGCTTCTGTTCCAGAACCGCCGCCTGGTTGCGGTAACTGTCAACCAGTTGCCGGTCATGCCGTACCATGCGCGTCAGATAGTAATGATTTTCAGCGACCTCGTACGGAGTGGTTGTGGCCCCCAGCAAAACTTTGGCCAGACCAACTTCGCCGCTCTTGTAAAGAACGGCCAGGCGCTGGCGAACCTGGTCTTCCGTATTACGGCGCTTTGACTGCAACGCATCGAGGTCCTTCTGGCCGGCCTGAAGGTCTGTATCAATCCGTTGCAACTCGCGCTGGCTGCGTTTGGCCGAAGCCGCCAACCGCCTGACTTCGGCATCGAGACGCTCCAGATCGTCACTCAAACTGCCGGCGCGCGCCTGATGGGCACGCAGCTTGCGCAAACCCTCTTCAATCTGCTGTTGGATCTCCACCAATCGCTGTTGGCTGGCTTCCAGTTCAGCTTCAGCATCAGCCAATGCCACTGCCGGGCTGGCAACAACCCAACCCAGGATCAGCAGAAAAACCGGGACCAGGAGCCTGAGCTTCATGCCGGGCCAATCCTTGCAAACTTGCGGAGGGCGAACAGACTCCCCAGCAGACCGATCAGGCCGCCCCCTAAAACCAGGCCTACCTGCCAAGCCGGGGGCAGAAAGTGGATCGTATCGATACCGGTAATCATCAGCAACTTGGCAAGCACATCCATCAGAAGCAGCCGGAATACCAACAGACTGGCCCCGAGTGCCAACACACCGCCGATTAACCCCTGCAGCGTCCCTTCGAACAGGTAGGGCAACTTGATAAACAAGGAGGTCGCTCCGACCAATGACATCGCCTCAAGCTCATCCTGGCGCACGTAGAGAGTCAGTTTGATCGTGTTGGCAACAATCACCAGAGCGGCAAACATCAGAAAACTCCCCAACGCCGCCCCGGAAATCCGCAACAGCAGGAGAAAGGCTTCAAATTTCTCCAGCCACTCCCGGCCATAGGTCAAATCTTCAAAACGGGCATCCTGCTGCAGTTGGCCGGCAACTGTCTCAAGGGTGGTTCGTTGACGCAGCTCCTCACGCAGGTGGATTTCGATAGACGCCGGGAGAATCTGCGCGTCCAGCCCATCCAGGAGACCGGCCTCGGGCCCGAGTCTTTCACGGAAGCGTTCCAGCGCCTCCGGTTGCGAAACATAGGTAATATCCTGAACCTCGGCATAGGCGCGGATATCGGCAAGCCATTGTTGCAGGACCTTCTCCTCCGGTGGGTCGTCAAGGTAGGCAACAATCGCCATCTCGTCTCCCCAGGAGGCCATCAACTGCTGCACGTTCAGCACAGCCAGGGCAAAAAAGGCCAGCAATGCCAGCGACAAGGCGACCGTGGCAATCGACGCCAGACTGAGGAAAGGACTTTGCCGCATGTTGCGCAAGGCCCGGCGGATGTGATAGCCGGGGCGCCCTAACATCCTGACACCTCCATTGCGTCAACTCTGGTTAAAAAAAAGATCAGCATGGCAGGTCATCCATCTGGATGCAGCCAGCGTCAAGCTCGAGGATCCGCCGCGGGAACTGACGGATCAGCTGTCTGTCATGCGTCGCCATCACCACCGTTGTACCGCGGGCGTTGGCGTCTTTAAACATCTCCATAATCTCCAGAGTGACATCGGGGTCGAGGTTTCCGGTCGGCTCATCGGCCAGAAGAATCAGAGGCTCCACCACCAAAGCACGTGCCACCGCCACCCTCTGCTGCTCGCCGCCGGAGAGTTGGAGGGGGTGATCATTCAGGCGATGCTGCAGACCAACCTGTTTGAGCGTCTGGTACACCTTCTTGCTGATTTCAAAACGCTTGTGCCCGGTCACTTCCAGCGGGAAGGCCACGTTTTCATATACGGTCCGACGATTCAGGAGTTTGAAATCCTGGAACACGATCCCGAAATCGCGGCGCAACAACGGGATGCGCTGTACACCGAAGCGGGTGATGTTGCGGCCGTTGATCAGAATCTGGCCGCGACTCGGCCGCTCGGCACAGTAGAGCAGCTTCAGGAAGGTCGACTTGCCGGCGCCGGAAGGTCCCGTCAAATACACGAATTCCCCCTTTTCAATCTTGAGGGTGATATCGTTCAGGGCGTTCTGGCCGCGCAGGTAGGATTTGGTCACATTATAAAGCTGAATCATGATTACGCTCGCTCACCACTCCCGGTAAGGTGTACCGTTCAAGCCGACCAGCAGGCTGCCGCTGCGCACGTCAGCCACGCCGCCTTCGGCAACCTCCCCCTCCAGAGAGAAAGTCGGCGGCACCTCTTCCCAGCTCTCGTCCGACTTGGTAAACGGGTCACGCGGGATATCACGCAGGTACTTGTTTTCGACCAGCTCCTCCAGAACCTCCGGATAGCGGGCGTGATCCGCATAATAGGCATCAATCGACCGGCGCATCTGGTACAGGTCTTCCATTAACACCGCCTCCCGCGCCTTGATCTGGCTGCGCTGGTAACTCGGCACAGCGATACTGGCCAGGATTCCGAGCACTGTCATGACGATCAATAACTCGATCAAGGTAAACCCGCGGCTGCGGCGGTCTGTTTCATCCAAAAGCATCATCATTCACCACGTGCGGTATGGGGTCCCGTTCAGGGCTGTTCGGTAACTCCGTGAATACACATCGTAGATATCGTCCCCACCGTAAAAGTCGGAATCAGGCTCGTCTTTGTAAGCGCGCATGCCCCAGCCTTCGGCATATTCATCGAAAGGGTCCACCGGGATTCTCCTGAGGTACTTACGGTGATACGCATAAAGCCCACCCCAATCGTTGCCCTCGACCAACGCTTCCAGCTCAGGGGGATAACCGGTCTCATCGACCGCTGCAATAATTTTCTTCTCGGTCACGGCCCGGTCGAAATCCGCCTTGTAGAGATCAATTGCCGTACGGATCTCTCGCAACGAGCGTCGCAGCTGCAACTCCTTGCTGCGCGTCACCGTGACTTCTGCCATCGGCAGCACCGCTGAAGCGAGCACAGCCAGGATCGCCATGGCGATGATCAGTTCGAGAAGCGTCAACCCACGTTGCGCTACAGCCTTGGTTTCACCGCGAAATCCCATCACCGAATGTCGATCTGCACTCCTGCGGTGTCCACGTTCAGCCGGAGTCCTTTGGCATCTCTGAAATTCAAGCGATTCAGTTCGACCACGGCAGACCCGGTCTCGACAGCACGCATCTTCAGGGTAAACAGGGTTCCGTCACCTGACGCGCCGCTGCCCGCATCCGAGCGCCGGGCGCCGATCACCACCTGCCCGGTCGCAGGGTTGACGTTGCTGGTAAACTGGGTCGCCTGCTCACCCTGTTTCAGGAACTCCCCTTCACGCACTTCCACCAGGGCCAGGCGACCTGGATCAAACTGGACAAACAGGGGCGCGCTGTAGAGCCCCTGCGCTCCCTCGACGGCCACAGTCAGGAGCAACTCCTCATTTTTTTCAGCCTGCACTGGTCCAGTAATGACAAGCCGCGCCAAGGTGGCCTCCGGCGACGGGACCGACTCTTCCGGACGAGCAGCCACGACCTTCTCTGTTGAGGCTTCAGCCGGGGGCACTGCAACAGGCTCAGTGACCACAGCGGTCAGCTTCGGGACAAGTGCTCCGTCCTCCGGCGCAACTACTGCCGGCTTTTTCAACGAGGGTGCAGCAGTTGGCACGACCACATCGACTTCACTGACAAAAGGTTTCTGTGCAAAGGACCCGAAATTGGGACCAACCTTGAAATTATCTTCACCACCTGACCAGATGGTAGCCACATCAAGCTCTGGGACATCGACCTGCTTAACGATGTAAGGCGTGATCGACAGGAGAATTTCCCGTTTCCGATTCCGGTCGTCAAAATTTGTAAACAGATTGCCTAACAAGGGAATGTCCCCAAGGATGGGCACAGTGGTCTTGGTTGAACCATCTTCTTCTTCAAACAACCCGCCCAGCACCGTCTGCACACCATCTCTCAGGGTCAGGACTGTCTCGGCATTGGTCGTTGAAATGGTTAATGCAGTGACATTGTTTAGAATTTCCCTATTCGTCACCTGACTGACTTCAAGGCGAAGTTTGGTTTCAACCGTATTGTTCAACTGAATGATCGGCTCGACGTCAACTTTGACCCCGACGTCCACATACTGAACGTTGCTCGACGTCGAGGTGTCGGTTGTGGTCGTCGTCACTACGGGTTCCCGTGTCCCGATATGGACCTTGGCCTTCTCGCGGTTTCGTACGCGAATTTTGGGGCTGGCCAGGATCTCGGTATCCTGAAAGGTCTTTTTCAAATCGAACACTGCCGAAGGTACGGTGTAATACGCCTGAAGACCATTGAGGCTCTGAACCAGGCCCTCTGTGTCTGTCCCCAGTACTCCGCTGATCAGGTTGGTGCCGTTTTCCGAAAGTCCGACACTCACCGAAGTTGGATCGAGTTTCGGACCGAATAACAGGTCGTCATTGTCAGTAACAGAGACAAGCTCCAGCGCAAAAAGGACCTCCGAATCATCACGATCCGCCGCATTAAGAATCTGCTCGGCGAGTCGGATCACCTCCGGTTTGTCGCGAATGATCAGGGCGTTGCGTTCGTCGTGCACAAAAATCTTGCGCAGCTGCAGCATGGTCCGCAGTAGATTAACCGCCTTTTTGGCATCGATATGCGACAGGTAGAAGGTTTGAATAATCTGGTCGCCGTACTGCTTTTCCTTTTCACGCGTCAGCGGATAGATAATGATCGTCTTGCTGTTGAGAACCTTTTTCTCCAGGCCGTTCATCTGCAGAATCAGCTCCAGAGCCTGGGCGAAGCTGGCCTTTTCGAGCAAGACCGAAATGGACTGAGTCCGGATATCGTCATCCAGAATGAAGTTGATGCCGGTCAGCTTGGTCAGAACCGCAAAGACTTCTCGGGTCTTGGCATCCTTGAAACGCAGGGTGAGGGGTTCATTCGACATAACGTCCAGGGTCATCTCGTCCAGGACGACACTGCCCGTTGTCTGATTCAGGTCAGCCTGCAAAGCCGTTGCGTCACCGTTCTCCGGGTCAAGACGAACCGCCTGGCGGGCCAGCTCTTTCGCCTCGGCCCAACGTTCCGCAGCCCTGGCTTCCTCGGCTCTGGCAACCAGCTGGCGCGCTTCGAGACGCTGGACAACGTGCTCCATTTCCTGGCCGATCAGATCAATGCCCGAATCGAATTCCCCGGCGCGCCGGTAATGCGTCAGAGCCTCTTCAAGCTGTCCGTCGGCAACCAGGACTCGTGCCTGTTCGATCTGAGCGGCAGCGGCATGCGTCTTGATCGCCAACAGCTTCAACTTGTAGGTCTTGTTCCCCGGATCACGCTGCAGCGCCTCATAGTACTTGTTGACGGATTGATCGTACTTTTCTTCGGCCGCCAGCTGCTCCGCCTCTTCAGACAGCACACGCCCCTGGTACGAGGCACAACCGCCAATCAGCAACACCAGGGCCAAAAGAGCAACGCCCCGGATGATGCCTGCTTTAATCTTGTTTGCCATTGCCATCTCCATTGGCTGCATCTGCATGATCAATCCCTTGTTCCGAGACGTTCTGGTTTTCTTCCGCATCTGTCGGTCCGGTGGTCTCTATGGTGACTGGTCCGGGAGACCGGCGCACAGCGGCCGGACGGCTGGAAACGGCCAAAGGTTCATTCTCCACCAAGGGGACTTCGATCCGCTCTGCTCCCCCAACACGACTCACCACGAGTTGATCGTCGTCGATCTGCTCGACCAGAAACTCCTGTTGCCGACCGAAAGACTGGCCGGCCCGGGCGACATAAACATCTCCCTCGCTGGAGAGGAACACCGTCTTGCCGACGACGGTTTCAACAAACCCAAGCAAGGTAAACCGGGAGAGTTCACGGGTCACTTGCTGAGTTGAAATCGCAGCCCCTGGTTGCTTGACTTCAGGCGGCGGAAGAACCTTTTTGGGTGCTGTTCCCCGTTGGACCGGTGCCGCGCGACGCAGTTGCCGGAACTGGAAGATGTCACGACGCGCGCCAGGATAAGGCTGAGGGTCAGCGTCCAGACGCTCCAATTCCAGTTGCGGAAAACCCGCACCCTCTGCCGCAACCACAACCCGCGGCTGCACAGCGGCCTGTTGCGCAGAGATCGTTTGCTGCCGGGGACTCATCCAGATCGCATAAACGACAGATAAGCAGAGCAACACCAGCAGGATCGGCAATATGCGAGATGCGCCTTTCATGACGACTGCTCTCCAGGACGAAAATAGGTCGAAAGTGACAGCCTGAGGCTGACCCCGCTACGACGTTGACCGTCTGTATATTGCAGCCCGATGTCCTGCAACGCCAGCACCCGGGGTGATTGCTCCAGGGCATGCACAAACTGCTTGATCTGATCGTAATCGCCGGTCACGCTAAAGCTCACGCCGTAATGCAGCAAAGACAATGACTCGAGCGGCTTTGAGCTGTAGCTGATCGCATTCAATTCAAGCCGTGACCTGGACGCCAGCGTAACCAGTTCATCAATCAGACCGGTAAACTCCGCATGTGGAGGAATCCGTGTATAAAACTCCGTCAATTCGTGCTGGACGCGGTCAAAAGCCACTCCGGGGGCTTCCGCTGCACTGCCTTGCTGCACAGACTGGCGCAGTTCGGCCTGGCGCTGGATAAACCGGTTTTCCCGTTCCGCAACAAGCGGCACACCCCACCATTGCAGAGTCAGATAAACCATGAGGTTCAAGCCGATTAACCAACCCAGGACCAGACAGGAGCGCCGTTGACCACTCCAGATTTCCTTGAGCAGAGACGCACCCATCAGAAGGCCTCCTCAATGGTCAGGGAAAACCGGGTCAGCATCTGCGAGCGCCCCAGCGACGCACTCTCTTCCGCATCGGCATGGCGCGACAGATAAACTTTAGCCAGATCGGGCGACGCCAGCAGAGCATCGAGAAATGCGGTCATATCCCGCAGGTCCCGGGCGACAGCCGTCAGCTGTAAGGAACGCTGTCTGAAATCCGGACGAATGCTGCGAATCGCCACTCCGGCAGGCGCCAACTCCTCCAGACGACCCAGCAAAAGGGTCCAGCGGAAACGATCCGCAGTGACAATCTCTTCAGCCATCGCAATCTGCCGGGACGCCGCTTCCAGAACCTCTGCCGTCACCGGAACCCCTGAGCCGTTGTGACGGTCGGCAAGCCGGTTGTCCAGCTCGTCAAGGTGGCTGCCGACCTGTTGGTACTGCCGGTAGTTCTGATAACCGTACACCAGGTTCAGAAACAACAGCAGCAACAACGCCCCACCTGTGAGAACCAACCACAGGCGAAGACTGCGGCGGTTCAGGTAAGGCTTATCGGCCAGGTTCAACAGAAATGGCATCGTCCCCTCACATTAGGCTCTCGGCGGCCGCAAGTGATGCGACCAGGGCACCGCTCAGGATGATTTCACCAGCGCCCTTACTCCCGGAAAACCTTTCGAAATGTGGATCGAGCGATGTCGTTTCCCGCTCGAACACGCCCGTCAGGACTGCCTGCAATACATCACGCAGCGCCGGATCCACATGCACAAAGACAGGGCATCTCTGCATGCCGGGAAACTGCCGGCATGCATCCGTCATCGTCCGATTCAGCTCGTGAAAAGCGACTTCGGCGTCCTGACGACCCCCTTTAACGCGCTGATAAGCCAACTGTCCCCCGATAAAATAGTGAAGGGAGAAGCCTTGCTCTTCCAATCCCACCAGAAGAAACTCATCGCCGGCATCCATCCGTTTTTCGTAATAGTTGCAAAACAGCAGCGAATGGAAACCGATGGTCGCAGCATGCAGACCGGCTTCTTCGGCCAGCTGTTCGTACTGTTCGAGAATCTTTTTGCGTGCGACAGCGACAACATAACGCATCCGTCCACCGTCACGACGTTCCAGGAGTTGATAATCCAGCCGAACCTCTGTGGGAGGCGCCGGCAGGTCAGCCTTGAGATGCCACTTCAGGACATCGACACCCTCCATGCGTGACTTGAACGGCGTCTGGACTTCGGTGATGTAGACCCGACCAACCCGATCAGGCAGTGACAGGGCAACCCGCTGCTCGCGACCGGCCAACAGTTCGGCGCCCCGGCGCAATGCCTCGACAAAGCGGCGTGGGTCCACCACATTCGGCTCCCGGCTGGAAAAAGTCAGGGCAGCATGCAGACTCTCCTGGTGCATCCCGACCAAATGGGCTTCGGGACGTCCGCGCCGCAGGGCACTGTAGATCAGGCCTGCTTCATTGAGATCAATACCGACATAGGTCCTGGACATCAGACTGTCCTCGCTTGTTCCACGAATGTGGTCCGGTTGATCTCTTCAAGGGTGGTCACACCGGCTAATACCTTGTTGACCGCCGCATCCCGCAGGAATTGGGTGCCGGCGCTCCTGGCCGCCTCTTTAAGCCGCCCCACCGGGGTCTTGGCAATGATCAGTTCACGCAGGTCGTCATTCAGATCGAGCAATTCCACGATGGCCGTCCGGCCGTGATACCCCTGGCCGTTGCAGGACGTGCAGCCTGCACCGCGATAAAACACGTGGCCCGCGAGCTTCGAAGCATCCAGACCGGACTCTGCCAGCGTTGCCGAGTCGTAATGAACTTCGGTCTTGCACTCAGGACAAATCTTGCGCACCAGGCGCTGTGCCAACACGCAATTCAGGCAGGAGACAAAATTGAACGCATCGATCCCCATGTGCATGAAACGCCCCAGCACATCAAAAACATTATTGGCATGCACGGTTGTGAACACGAGATGGCCGGTCAGTGCCGATTGTACGGCAATCCGGGCGGTCTCCGGGTCACGGATCTCGCCCACCATGATCTTGTCAGGGTCATGCCGCAGCACCGACCGCAACCCCTTGGCAAAAGTCAGGCCTTTTTTCTCATTGACCGGAATCTGGACTACCCCTTTTAGCTGGTACTCCACCGGATCCTCAATGGTGACAATTTTTTCCTGTTCGTTGTAAATTTCAGTCAGGGCGGCATACAGGGTGGTGGTCTTGCCGCTGCCGGTCGGCCCCGTCACCAGCACCATCCCGTACGGCTCACGTATCTTGCGCCGCAGCGAATCCAATTCTGAACCATCAATACCCAAAACATCGAGAGTCAACCCCTGCAAGTCCTGGGCAATACTTTCCTTGTCGAGAATTCGGATAACGGCATCTTCACCATGGATGCTTGGCATGATCGAAACACGAAAGTCGATCGATTTGCCACCGATCCTGACCTTGAAGCGTCCATCCTGGGGAATGCGCCGTTCTGAAATATCCAGTTCGCTCATCACCTTGATGCGCGAAATGATTGGCCCCTGAAAACGGCTATCGAGCGGTTCGGTGGCACGAAACAGAACACCGTCGACCCGATACTTGATCTGTACGCCGTCATGTCCGGTTTGGATGTGAATATCACTGGCGCGTTTATTGAGTGCATCGAACAGGGTAGAATCGATCAGGCGGATGATCGGGCTGCTGTCATCCGTTAATTTTTCAATCGAGAGAACCTCTTCCCCCTTGTCGGTCTCCTTGACCAACTGGAGCTTGAAATCCTCAGACACCTCCTGCAACACCTGATTGGCATGCTGGTCACGTTCCAGCAGCCCCAGAATGCGCGTTTTTGCGGCGACCCGAAGTTCGAGTGACGCATCCAGACGCATCTCCAGATCATCAAGGCCGTGGACATCGGTAGGATCGGCAATCGCAAACACCCAAGACTGCTGGTCATGCGACAGCGGCAAGCACTGCCGCTTCAGCAAAACTTCGGCCGGTACAGCCGACAGCAGCTCCGGATCAGGTTGAAAATCCGCAAGATTCATGTACGCCAGCCCGAATTGGCGCGCCAAGGCCTGGGCCTGAAGGTCCTCGGAGATGATCCCTTCGCTAACGGCGGTTTCTCCAAACCGCCGGCCATGTGTAACCTGACTCTCCAGAATCAGTTTAACTTCGGCTGGCGCAAGAGCTCCCATCTCAACGAGAATTTCACCTATTTTACGACGCTCAAACGCCATACAGCGACTCCGTTGTTCAGCCCACCGTTGAGGCCATCTGGAAAATCGGGATATACATTGCAACCACAATGCCGCCGATCAGTAATCCCATGCTCAACATCATAACCGGCTCAACCAGGGTCGTCAGCCGATGCAGCCTGCGTTCCACTTCACCCTCGTAATATTCGGACACGTCATCAAGCATATCGACCAGCGACCCACCGGTTTCACCGACGCCGATCATTCGCAGGGCAATGGCCGGGAAACTCCCCGTCTGCTCCAAAGCCTGAGCGATCCGGGTCCCTTCACGAATCCGGATAATCGCATCCGCCAAGCCTTGTTCAAGATGACGGTTATTCAGCGTTCCACACGACATCTGCATGGCCTGAACGATCGGGATCCCACTGGCCAGGGTTGTCGACAAGGTCCGACAGAAGGTACTCAAAGCATATTCCTGGAACAGTTCACCGAAAAACGGGACCCGCAGTTTCCAGCGGTCCAGCTGAAAGGCTCCCGTTTCCGTCCTGAAGTAGCTGCGCGCCAGAAACCCGCTAGCAACCGACAGGGGTAGCCAAACAGGCAGGGTAGCGACCGAGCCCTCCGCAATAAAAATCACGATGCGGGTCAACAAAGGGAGCGCTGTCTGGGAGTCTGCGTAGATGCTGGTCACATTCGGGATCACGTACAGCATCATGAACGCCAGAACAATCACCACGGCAATCGCCAGCAGGATCGGGTAGAAAGTCGCACCACGCACCTTCGACTTAATCGCTTCGATCCGCTTCTGGTAGGCAATAAACCGTCCCAGCGTAACCGGCAGGTCACCCGACCGCTCACCGGCTCGCAAAGACGCAAGAAAGAGTTGAGGGAACATGTGCGGAAAACGTCCGAAGGCCTCGGACAAAGCGCTCCCCCCCCTGACATCGGTACGCACATCTCGCAGAGCGTCCAGTAAAAAACCCGTCTCTGCCCGATCGATCAGGGTATCAAGAACCTGTAAAATCGGCAGACCCGACTTGATCAAGACAAGCATCTCCTGGTTCAACCCCAGGAAACGGCGGCTGCTCAATCGGCCGGACACACCCCGCCCAGAGCCCAAAAGCAGGCGAAACGGTGCATGACGTATCTGGAAAACGTAAAAGCCCTGCCCCTCCAGATTCTCACGTAAAGCAATCCGACTGACCGCTTCAAATTCTTTTTCAAGCACTCGGCCGTCAGACATACCTATTTTACATCGATATAGACGCATCAACTTTGCTTTTTACCATATTTCGGCAGAAAACTGAACGAGAAAGCCGGTAGGATTAAAAACCTGCGAAGAACGAGGTCTTCAAGGAAGAATCTCTGAAATAACAAAAAAAAACGACCCCGCAAACGGAATCGTTTTTCTCTGTTTTAAATGGCGGGGCTGACGGGACTTGAACCCGCGACCTCCGGCGTGACAGGCCGGCGTTGTAACCGACTCTACTACAGCCCCGTATCATCGACAAACTGGTGGGCGAAACAGGGCTCGAACCTGTGACCCTCGGCTTGTAAGGCCGATGCTCTCCCAACTGAGCTATTCGCCCGGGAAGAAAATGGCGGGGCTGACGGGACTTGAACCCGCGACCTCCGGCGTGACAGGCCGGCGTTGTAACCGACTCTACTACAGCCCCGCATAAGACAGAAAAAAGGAAACAGTCATGAGGCCTGGATACATGTCCTCATCCCCGCTTCCTATCGTCTGTGGTGCATCATGGCGGACAACCATAGGCCGACCGCCATTTCAATGCCTGATTTAGTTGACAGCGTCCTTCAGGGCTTTACCAGCCTTGAATTTGGGAACTTTCGCTGCCGGGATATCAATCTTGGCACCCGTCTGAGGATTCTGCCCCTGACGTGCGGCACGCTGGCCAACACTAAAGGTACCAAAACCAACCAAAGAGACTTTTTCGTCAGCTTTGAGGGCGTCCGTCACGGCGTCAGTCGTCGCCTTGAGAGCCTTCTCGGCATCAGCTTTACTCAGTCCCGCCTTTTCTGCAATCGCATTGACAAGATCGGCTTTTGTCACAACAAACCTCCACTCAAAATATGGTGTTTAGCCCTGCTGAAAACGGACTTATTTATATCAGACAGCTCGAAAAAGAGTCAAGAGAATATTTGCATGAAAACACTAATGATGCACTGTATCTTGGGCATTTACAGGATATCCGACCTGCTCCTGATCCGCCTCTTCCGTGAAACAACCAGGAACTGCTTCAGTCAACACCTGATCCATGTGGGAAACCGGCACAACATCCAGATGTGCCAGGATCGTCTTCGGCACCTCCTCAAGATTTTTCTCGTTCTCCGCCGGGATCAGCACCCGGGTGATACCGGCTCGCTTGGCCGCCAGGAGCTTCTCCTTAAGCCCGCCAATGGCAAGTACCCGACCTCTCAAGGTAATTTCACCAGTCATCGCCAGGTCCTGATCGACACAATGGCCGGTCAAGGCCGACGTCAACGCTACAGCCATGGTAATTCCGGCAGAGGGCCCATCCTTCGGCGTGGCACCTTCAGGCACATGAATATGCAGATCGACTTTGCTGTAGAAATCTTTTTCCAGGCCCAACGTCGACCAACGGGACCGCACATAACTGATGGCAGCCTGAGCGGATTCACGCATCACTTCACCCAGTTTACCGGTCACTGTCAATTTTCCCTGTCCTGGGACAACTGACGCTTCCACGGTAAGCAGTTCACCGCCAACCTCCGTCCAGGCAAGGCCGTTAGTTAAACCGATCCGCTTGTCAGTTTCTTTGACACCGTAACTGTAACGGGGTACCCCCAGGTATTTTTTGATCTGGGGTGCACCGATCGAGAAACGCCGCTTTTCATCCGCCGACTTCACCACCTCGCGGGCAACCTTTCGACAAATGTTGGCAATCTCCCGCTCCAGGTTTCGCACGCCGGCTTCCCGGGTGTAACGCTGAATAATTTCACGGACGCCCGCAGTTGAGAATCGAACCTGGGTGCTCTTAAGACCGTGATTTTCAACCTGCTTGGGGAGTAGGTACTTCTCGGCGATGCCGATCTTCTCATCCTCGGTATAGCCTTCCAGACGGATCACTTCCATGCGGTCACGCAAGGGCCCGGGGATCGCCGCGAGGCTGTTGGCCGTCGCCACAAACATCACCGAAGACAAATCATAATCGACATCCAGGAAATGATCGCCGAAGGTATGATTCTGTTCCGGGTCGAGCACCTCGAGCAGAGCGGACGACGGGTCGCCACGAAAATCGGTGCTCATTTTGTCCACTTCATCGAGCAGGAAAACCGGGTTCTTCACGCCAACCTTGCGCAGGCCCTGAATCACCTTACCAGGCATGGCACCGATGTAGGTGCGACGATGCCCCCGAATTTCCGCTTCATCCCGAACACCACCCAGAGAGACCCGTAGGAACTTACGTCCCATGGCCCGTGCGATCGACCGTCCGAGAGACGTTTTGCCGACTCCGGGAGGTCCGACCAGGCAGAGGATCGGTCCCTTGATCTTCTTGACCAGCGCCTGCACGGCAAGATACTCGAGGATCCGTTCTTTAACCTTATCCAGACCGTAGTGATCCTCCTCGAGGATCTCTTCCGCCTGATTGATATCGATCTGATCGCGGGTCCCCTTCTTCCAAGGTAGAGCCACCAGCCAATCGACATAATTCCGCACAACGGTCGCCTCGGCAGACATGGGCGACATCATCTTGAGCTTGCGCAGCTCCGCCATCGCCTTGTCGTTAGACTCCTTCGACATGCGGCTCTTCTTGATTTTCTCTTCGAGCTCGCGCAGCTCCTGCTTGAACTCATCCTTCTCACCGAGTTCCTTCTGAATGGCACGCATCTGCTCGTTCAGGTAGTACTCTTTCTGGCTGCGCTCCATCTGGTTTTTGACCCGACCGCGAATCTTTTTCTCGATCTGCAGGATCTCGACCTCACGCTCAATCAGCTGCAGCAACTCTTCGAGGCGCACCAGGGGAGCGAACTCTTCGAGGATTTTCTGCTTGTCGGGAATCTGGACATTGAGATGGGCCACCAGACTATCTGCAAGGCGTCCCGGCTCCTCGATACTGGACACTGACGTCACCAGCTCGGGCGGAATTTTCTTGCTGAGGCCAGCGTAGCTTTCAAAGGCGGTGCCGACGCTACGCATCAAGGCTTCCTGCTCAGTGGAGTCAACGACCTCATCATCCAGAGTTTCAAGCTCTGAGAACAGACAGTCCTCAGTAAAATCATAGTGTTGTGCGCGTGCCCGGATTTTTCCCTCGACCAGCACCTTGACCGTACCGTCGGGCAGTTTGAGCATCTGCACCACCTGACCGAGGGTTCCGATTTCGTACAGGTCCTCGACCTCGGGATCGTCAGTCTTCGGATCGCGTTGCGTCACCAGGAAGATCTGCCGCTCATTCTCCATAGCCCATTCCAAGGCCTGAATGGAGCGAGGCCGGCCGACGAACAGCGGCGTGACCATGTGGGGGAAGATGACAATATCCCGCAAAGGCAACACGGGATATCGTTCAGAAGAATCGCTTTCGCTTACATAATCTTCAAGAAAATCAGTCATAGCGTCTTTCAGAACCTGTCAGACGTCAGGTAAGAAATATTGAGATCAGGCGGATTCCGCACAATCGTATAGAATAATCGGCTGGGCATCCTGCAGGATGACTTCTTCACTGAAGACGATTTCCCTAACCCGATCTTGGGAGGGAATCTCGTACATCACATCCAGCATGGCATTTTCAAGAATGGAGCGAAGACCACGTGCTCCGGTTTTGCGCTTCATCGCCTCACCTGCAACGGCCGCCAGAGCACCGTCGGTGAACTTGAGGGTAACCCCCTCCATTTCAAACAACTTCTGGTACTGCTTGACCAAAGCGTTTTTCGGCTCGCAAAGGATTCGCACCAGGGCCTCTTCGTCCAGTTCGTCCAGAGTGGCCACCACCGGTAAACGACCAATGAACTCGGGGATCAGTCCAAATTTCATCAGATCGCCCGGCTCAACCTGGGCCAGGGCTTCACCAACCTTACGCTCATGCTCGCTCACAAGCTCGGCACCGAAGCCCATCAGCTTGTTGCCGATGCGCTGATTGATAATCGACTCCAGGCCGGAGAAGGCACCACCACAGATAAACAGGATGTTGCTGGTATCAACCTTGAGGAATTCTTGCTGGGGGTGTTTACGACCGCCCTTCGGGGGCACACTCGCCGTGGTGCCCTCAATGATCTTGAGCAGCGCCTGTTGCACGCCCTCGCCGGAAACATCCCGAGTGATCGACGGAGAGTCCGACTTGCGCGCAATCTTGTCGACTTCGTCGATATAAATGATGCCCTTCTGCGCCCGCTCGAGGTCATAGTCGGCCGACTGCAGCAGATTCAGGATAATATTCTCAACATCCTCACCGACATACCCTGCCTCGGTCAGATTGGTGGCATCGGCAATGGCGAAAGGCACGTTCAGAACCCGGGCCAGCGTCTGGGCCAGCAGGGTTTTACCGCAGCCGGTCGGCCCAAGCAGAAGAATATTGCTCTTCTGAATCTCGATATCACCGGTCTGGTCGATATTCTCGACCCGTTTGTAGTGGTTGTACACCGCGACCGACAGGACCTTCTTGGCACCGTCCTGTCCTACGACGAAATCATCCAGCACATCCTTAATTTCGGCAGGTTTGGGTAAACGACCACCTTCGGCCGGAGTCTCCTCGCCAGACGCCTCTTCCGCGACGATGTCCTTGCAAAGCTCGATACATTCGTCACAAATATATACAGCCGGTCCGGCAATGAGCTTTTTTACATCTTCCTGGGCTTTGCCGCAGAAAGAGCAGGTCAACTGACCATCCTGTCCATGACTACTTGTCACCGCTTCACCTCTATGAAAAATCAGGCTTTTCTGGTTACGATATCGTCGATGATACCATACTTTTTCGCGGCTTCGCTACCCATGAAAAAGTCACGCTCAGTATCGGCGGAAATCTGCTCCAGCTTCTGGCCAGTGTGGTCAGCCAGGATCTGGTTCAGAGTTTCACGCATACGCAGAATCTCCTGGGCATGGATGCTGATGTCGCTGGCCTGCCCCTGGAAACCACCAAGCGGTTGGTGAATCATGATGCGCGCGTTTGCCAAAGCATATCGCTTGCCCGCTTCCCCAGCCGCCAGAAGAACTGCACCCATGCTGGCTGCCTGCCCAACGCAGATGGTTGATACCGGCGCTTTGAGATACTGCATGGTGTCGTAGATCGCCATACCGGCCGTCACTACGCCACCGGGCGAGTTGATATACAGATGAATGTCCTTGTCCGGGTCTTCCGACTCAAGAAACAGCAGCTGGGCGATCACGAGGTTGGCCACGTGATCATCGATTGCGCCGCCCAGGAAGATGATACGATCCTTCAGCAGGCGGGAATAGATATCGTAGGCCCGTTCGCCCCGTCCCGTTTGCTCTACGACCATCGGCACCAGGTTCATGCGTCCTCCTCACCGGACTTGTCGCCGGCCAGTTTTTCCGCAGGCACTTCTTCAACATTCGCCTTTTCAAGCAGAAAGCTGATCGCCTTCTCTTCCTTGATCTGGGCAACCAGGCCGCTCTTGCTTTCAGAGCCGGCATAATGTTTCTTCACTGCGTCGAGCGGTGCATTGGCCATGGCAGCAATCTCTTCAAGCTTGCCGTCGATCTCCGCGTCCTCAACCTCAAGTTTTTCCTGATCGGCAATCGCTTCAAGCAACAGACTGCCCTGCACCTGGCTGATCGCCGTCTCGCGATACTGCGGCTGGAAGGTCTCCCAACCCATGCCGAGCATTTCCGGCGACATCCCCTGAGACTGCATCCGGTTGACAATATTCTGGTACATGTACTGCAGCTGCTTCTCGACCATCGACTCAGGCACCTCGATCGGGTTGCGCTCAATGATTTCCTGGACCAGGCGCTCGCGCAGGTCATTATCGACCCGGCCGGTTTCCTGACGCCGGTGCCCTTCTTCCAGCTCTTTCTTCAGGTCGGCAAGAGTATCAAGCCCGAACTCCTTGGCAAAATCATCATTCGCCTTGGGCGCGGTCTTTTCCTTGATCTCCTTGAGATTGACCGTGAACTGGGCCAACTGACCGGCCAGATCCTTCTGACCGTAATCCTCCGGGAAGGTCACCTCGATGACACGTTCTTCTTCACGCTTCATGCCAGCCACCTGATCTTCAAAGCCAGGAATGAAGGTTGATGAGCCGAGCTCCAAAGAGAAATCCTCTCCCTGGCCGCCTTCGAACAGCTCGCCGTCAACCCGTCCAGCGTAATCAATTACCACCGTATCGCCTTCACGTGCCTTCTTGCGCGTGGTCGGCTCAAGCTGCGCCCGCGACTGCAGCAACTCTTCAAGACGCTCTGCAACCAGGCCCTCCGGCATCACGAATTCTTCCTTCTGCAGGGACAGCCCGGTGTAGTCCTTGGCGTTCACGTCCGGCTTGATCTCAACCTCAGCCTCGTAGGTAAAAGCTTCACCCTTGATCACGCCACTGCTATCAACAATGTTCGGCTCACCGACGGCAGGGATCTGCTGCTCGGCCAGAGCCTTGAAATAAGTGTCGTTGATCAGCTGACGCAGGACATCCTGCTCCATCTGGCCGCCATAATATTTTTCCAGGACCGACTGCGGCACCTTACCCGGACGGAAACCTTTCACTTTGGCCGTCTTGCCGATCTTGCGAAATGCTTTCTGGATTTCCTTGTCCACCTGCTCGGCAGCAACCTCGAAAATCAACTTCTTCTTGATGCTGCTTACTTCCTCGACCTTGACATTCATCCCGATGTCCTCACTTCCTTCGTTTTGACCCGGCGCATGCCGTGGTCGCTCCGGATTTGTTCATTCTCAGGCCCGATCAGGGCCTCTCTTCGAAAACTGGTGCGAGAGGGGGGACTCGAACCCCCACGGTTGCCCGCTGGATCCTAAATCCAGTGCGTCTGCCAATTCCGCCACTCTCGCAAACTTGTTAAAAACCGAAATAAAATAAAGGCCCGCTTTTCCCGGGGCACCCCGCCAAAAGGTACGGGTACGAGAGTGGAAAAAGACAGGCCCGGAATTTCTGTGGGGTGAGTGACGGGGATTGAACCCGCGACATCTGGAGCCACAATCCAGTGCTCTACCAACTGAGCTACACCCACCACATATCACAAAGGAGCTTATACTAGCCAAGCTGAAAAAGATTTGTCAACGGGAAAGTGGCCCGCTGACACGCATATTTAAATGGCACGCCAGGAAGGACTCGAACCCTCGACCTACGGCTTAGAAGGCCGTTGCTCTATCCAGCTGAGCTACTGGCGCTAAAATGGTCGGGGAGACAGGATTCGAACCTGCGACATCCAGTTCCCAAAACTGGCGCGCTACCAGGCTGCGCCACTCCCCGAAAGACGGAATTTCTAGCATGCACCCGAAAATTTTGCAAGCAATTTCCAAACAGTGCCTGCAAAGGTCAATTCATTGCTCAGTCTGTCCACCAAAACCTTGGCGACGGTGGGCACTCAGCGCACTTCTTGTCAGTTTTGTAGACGGAATTCAACAGGCACCCGCACCTGGCTGTCGACAGCAACCCCCAAGCGCTGTGCCGGCACAAATTGCCAGCGCCGCACGCTCTTCAGCGCCGATTTGTCAAGGACGCCATAGCCGGACGATTCGGCAACGTTGAGCGCCGTCACCCGTCCTTTGTGCGACACATCAACCAACAACCAGACAACCCCTTCCCAATGACGCTGCCGCGCCAGGTAGGGGTAGTCCGGCAACGGGTTGCTGCGGTAACGCGGGATCGCATCGACCAACTCCGGCTCACCGGAGACAGCATCATGAACCTGTTCGGACAAAGACCCCGGCAAACTGGCAAGCTTCACACCAGCAGACACCTCTGTTGACGTGGACATATTCTGAATTGGGTCAGTTCCCTCCGCTTGGCGCGCCGCACATACCAGATCCATACTCTGGAAGACGCTTTCCGGACCAGGCTCAGGCTGTGCCTGCACTTCAGGCCGGGAGGCCTGCTGTTTCACGGCAGCCGATTTTTCAGGGGGCACCGGTTTCTCGACCAACGGCTTCGGTCGCGGGAGGACCGGCTGCGATTGCGGCGGCTCGACAAGTTCTTGCTTCTCCTGAGCCGACTCAGCTGATGTCGACGACACCGTGGTCACCCCTTGTGACTCAACTGCCGAAGCCGTGACCAGGGAAACGGACAGCCCATGCCGGGCTTCTGCCGGAGCAGAGGGAGCATACCAATCCCCCCAGACCGCCGCCAGATGCAAACCGGCTGAAACCGCAAGGCACACTGCGAGGCGGGCAGAAACTGGCAAACGCATTAATATTGAAGCAACACCCATAATCCGAAATTTCTTTAATACACGCACACTAGCTGTGGGTTTTATGGTCGCACATAATGATAAATCCACAAAAAACAGGGCATTTATGGACTAAAAGCTTGACAGCTTTCGGTCTTTTTTTCAACAATAAGTCCGTTTGTATTCACTGACTGGAGGGGGCAAGTGCGCTACGCGGGGAGTCGCAATGAATATCTTTGTCTTTCGTATCACATTTCTTCTATTTTTTATCCTGTTGACCTGCAGTATTGCCTTTTCTGCACCTCAAATAGACCAAGTCACACCGGAAGTCACAACAAACGAACACGTCGACAAGAGGGATAGTACGTCAACCGACGTAACGACCCTGACGCCGGTAACGGTGATTGGCCAGTCGGAAGACACCTTGACCGGCGTCAATGCCATTTCCCACGAGACACTTGATCTGTTGCCGCAACGTAACGGCAGCGTCAACGAGGTCATCAGCATCCTCCCCGGCATCCAGCTGTCTGAAGAGGCCCGCTCCTCGTTGACCGGAGGGGAAATCCTGCCGCCGTTGCTGTCGATCTCAGGCGGCAAAGCTTACCAGAACAACTTTCTGATTGATGGTGTGAGCAACAATAGTTTGATAAACCCCCTATCAGACAGCCCGATCAACATCAATGCCGTTCCCGACCACCCGGAGCGCCTTTTCCTGAGCACCCAACTCGTCGATCAAATCGACGTTTACCGTTACAACATTCCAGCCTCCTTCGGCCAGTTTTCGGGTGGCGTTATCGATGTAGAGACGATCGATCCAGGCCCGGCATTTTTCGGAGAAATCAACTATCGCACCACAAGGTCGAGCTGGACAGAGTTTTTCGTGGACGGTGAGCAGCAAGAGGAATTCGATAATTCCAACAGTTATAAGCGCCAACCGGAGTTCGAAAAACATTTCGGCGGCGTCCTTTTGAATACTCCACTAACTGACAAGCTGAGTCTTTTGACCTCTTACCAACTCTCTTATTCAAGAATCCCCTTACTTAATCTGGGAGAGGAAAAAGTTCAAACACGCCGCAACGAAAACTTCCTCGCCAAACTGGCATACACCCCCGATGTTGAGTCACAGCTGATCACCAGCATCCATTATGCTCCCTATGAAGGCGAGTACTTTCATGCAGATGCGAAAAACGGCGGTTACTCCATCAAGGGCGGCGGCCTGCAACTCTCTTCCGAATATGAGCGTTCTTTTGACCTGGGCGACCTGACCCTGTTCGGCACTTGGCAACAGAGCAAAAATGAGCGAGACGCCGATGCATCAGCACTGATGCCCTGGTTGGCAGAAATTGACAGCGATCCTGCTACACTGGCCATTGAACCGATCCCCTCCTCCAAGCCCTGGGGCTTGGAGGTCGGCACAGGATCTTCCCGCATGCCCGCCAGTTATGAGGGAAGCATTGGATCTTTGGAAAACGAACAGCAGGGGTTCCAGCTCAAAACTGATTTTGTTACACAACCGGTCGCCACGGGAGAGGGACTACACACTCTCAGCTTCGGAGTCGATTTCGAACAGGCGACAGGGTCTATGCAAAGAGATGAGCCGTACTACAATTATTTTCTGAACACGGCAACCGTCGACACCGACGGAGATCCCGACACACCGAAAGAAAGAATTTCCTATAACGACGATTATCCCGACCTGGTCTGCCCCACGGGCTCGACAGACTGCATCGACGGAGAACAGCTCTTCCTGAAGCGTCAGGCCTACCCGTCCGACTCCGCCTCCGTGACAATGAACCTTTTTGATATTTACCTTGAAGACCGCTTTCAGTGGCAGCGACTGGAGGTTCGTCCCGGCCTGCGTATTTCTTACGACGATTTCATGGAGAACACCAACCTGGCGCCACGCCTGGCTCTCAGCTTCGACCTGTTCGGCGATGACCGTTCCGTTCTGATCGGGGGGCTGAACCGTTATTACGGGCAAACCCTGCTCGGCTACAAACTGCGCGAAGCAAGCAAGCCATGGTTCTACCAGACCAGAGAGGTCACGACGGATGATTTCGGCAATGATGTTCCCGGGGAGTGGGTCGCTGGCTACCAGTTCATGAGGGCATATCGTTATTCGAAACTTGATACACCCTTCACCGATGAGATTGCTCTGGGCCTGGATCAGGATCTCTGGGGCGGCCGTCTGAAACTCGCCTGGATACACCGCAAAGGGCGTGACGATTTCTCTCAGGAATTAACCGCCAAACAGCCGGATGGTTACAAATACTATCAGCTGACCAACAATGGCGAAAGTCGTCATAAAGAGTATTCCCTAGAGTGGGAACGCTCATGGCGCAATCACGCACTGATGTTGAATGTGGTTTACCAGGAGAGCGAAACCACGAACGAAGCCTATCACGAAGAGTACGATCTGGCCGACTCCGAAGAAATCGTCTGGTTCGAGGGCCGCCTGATTCACCGGGACAATCTGCCGCGCGATGACTTCAATCAGCCCTGGATCGCAAATCTTACCTACTCAGTCAGACTGCCCTGGAATCTCACCTTCACCAATGTAACCACATACCGCAGTGGCTACGAGGGCCTAGTCTCTTTGACTTCGGCGGAAAAAACCGCCCACAGCGTACCAACAAAATATGCTTATAAAACGGAAGACCTACCTGAATCCTGGTTATTCAATTGGTTCCTGCAGTGGGAGAAAATGCTGACAAATGCTCACGTGCTTACTCTGACGCTTGAAGTCGACAACGTT
Organism: Desulfuromonadales bacterium; assembly: GCA_030145205.1. Taxonomy (GTDB): domain Bacteria; phylum Desulfobacterota; class Desulfuromonadia; order Desulfuromonadales; family BM103; genus JAQYVZ01. Next base: position 174,418 of record JAQYVZ010000001.1, read on the forward strand.
TTCAATCAAAGAATCGAAAGCGGTGATCCGACCAGCACGGCAGCCTCAAGCCTTGCATCTTACGAACTCGGCCGCCAGTTCTGGCTGGGCTTGAATTATTCTTTCTGAGCTTCGATGCGGAAGGCAGACTTGACCCGCAAGTTTTCCGTTTCGTTGTAGAGGTAAAGATGGTAATTGCCCGGCTCAAGGTCAGAGGGCAGGGTAATTCGGGTGTGCCTCTGCCCCTGCGGTCTGACTGACAGCCGCAGGGGCAGAGGCAGAGTCATTAAGCCGGCCTTCCCTCCAGAGACAAACAGCTTGTCCGAACAAGCCTGCAGGTCAAACACACTGATCGGCAACTCCAACTGCCCCACCGGAGCCCATCGATCCCCGTTGCCGACATCAACGATATACACACCGTCTTGATACAGTGACGCGATCAACATGCCATCTTTCACAGTCATTTTTCGGGTGTGGCCGGGCACATCAAGCACCTGCACAATCCGTGGCGAATTGGGAGTGCTCAGATCAAGCTGACTGAGTCTGCCATTCCGATGGGCTAGATAAACAGTGGAACCAAGACTTATGACATTCGTCACCAGGGCGAATGAACTCAAGTGTCGAGGCAAGGACAAATGGCTGGCGACTGCAGGCCGGGTCGGGTCGGCAACATCAACAACATACAGCCCTCCTGTGCCGGCAGCGACTAGAACAAAATGTGGATCAAACCACGCCAGCGCGTACAGCGTTCCCGGCAGAACCAGTTCTCCCTCGTGCAACGGATTGCTCTTCACAGCGGCATTATAAACCCGGAATGTTCCGGCAAACGGCCGTTCCCCGTCGGAATGATCCTGACTTATGCTATAGATTCGGCCCTCGTTCCAGAACGCTTTAGAGGGGATTTTCAAATCTAATGTCGTCTGCCATTGAGGCAGCCCTCCTTCCGTTTCGCGGCAGAAAACATGTACCAGGTTCGACTGATAGTTCTCAGCCATCACCAGACACGTTTGTTCAGTCTGTATTCTTTCGTGCTCGGCTTCTGCACACTGCCCAGGCCCCCGTTCGCACAGACTCTCAACTGATCTCAGCACAGGGTGCGGAATGCTTCCCACGTTTTGCCCTTCTCTTAATTCTGGCAGGGACAGTAAGTAGGCCTTATCGCCCAACGTATAAATATCCTGGTCATAACCATCCAGGGGCAAAGGCTGCTTATCATGACCTGCCAGCACCTGGCTCACAGAATGAACGGACAGATTGCGGCTCGACAAGCTGGCCAACAGCCCACCTGCAATACAGGCCTCTCGCGAGGAAGAAACCAACGGAAAATTTCGGCCGACTTGCGGTTGTGTCAGGTCACTGACATCGATTGACAACAAGCCACGCAACGAACGACTGACCAGCAGCTGTGAACGCTCCGGCAAGCTCACAACATCCAGGATTTGCCCTCCCAGAGGCTGAATCGAACGGCGCTGGGGCTGCGGCCAGGATGTGGTATCGAACAGATGGAGTTCCCCGTTCCCCAAAGCAACAAACAGACCAGTGTCAGTCAACTGTAAACCACGCACACCACCATCGAACTGAATGCGTCCTACAGCATGTGGGATCCCTTCGAAATCCAGATCAAACAGCTCAACGGCACCATTGAGCGAGCCTGTAGCTAACCTTTCACCATGCAATGCAACTCGCCAGGAAGAGCTATCAACGGGAAAAGTTTTTACCTTCGGCTCGGCGAGCGCCATATCAATCAGAAACAATTGACCTTTACGGTCAACTGCATAGACCCGTTGGCCAGACAACCGAAAATCTCTATGTGTTGTTGACCATATTGGTGATCCTGGGACCTTACCGATCAGGGTAGGCAAAGCAGGGTCCGTCAAATCAACCAACAAGAAACCATTTTTTCCCGAACTGACCAAGACTCGTTTACCCACCTTGGTGATTTGACTGATCAGACCCGGCATCCGGAGAGAACCCAACACCTGAATCGTGTTGTCTGTATCGACCTGCATACAGAGCAGCAGGTTTGCCTGGTAACTAGCCAGCAAGGTCTGCCCATCGAACCAGAGTCCGCGCGTAAAGTTCCCATCCAGAAAAAACTGTCGAACAGCCACCTCTGGCTCTGGCAGCACAACTGCTCGAACGGAAGAAGTTATACCAATCCCCACAATATGCAAAAAATTGTCGTCCGAAGAGGATACCAATGAAACCTGCTCAACAGCCAGGTCTCCATAACGGTCCGACTGGATCGTAACCAAGCTGTACAGCACAAAGGCAACTGCGCTGACATAGCAGGCCAAAACAGAGACAAACAGGAACCAGCGAAGAGTCAAAGGTTGCATGTCGTCTCCACATCATCTGACGGGGTCTGCTCCACCGGAACACGTTCGTCAGACAACCATTTTTCGAGAACGGCCTCCAGTTCATTTTTACGGAAAGGCTTCCCCAGAAAATCGTCCATCCCGGCACCCAGGCAACGCTCTTCGTCCTCATCGCGAGCGTGGGCCGTCAAGGCAATCACCGGTGTTTGCAGACCATTGCTACGCAACAGTGTGGCGGCCTCAAGCCCATCCATCACCGGCATCTGGCAATCCATGAGCACAAGGTCGACGCCTTCCTGATCGAGGAAGTTAATTGCCTCTTGCCCGTTCTCGACAATATGCAAGTCGATCCCTGCATTTTCGAGCATGATTTGCAGCAACTGTTGCGTGGTCGGGTTGTCTTCAGCCAACAGCACCCGCTTGCCTGACCAGGACGGCGAGGGTATTTCACGAGTTATTTCCGGGGAAGCTGCCACATCTTCATCGTCAGCAAACGGCAGGTTCAGTCGAATGGTAAAACAGCTGCCTTCCCCATAAACACTTTCCAGGTTGAGAGTGCCGTGCATTTCATCAACCAGCTGTCGCACGATCGTCAGGCCAAGCCCCGTCCCACCATAGTTGCGGGTGGTGCTCGTATCGGCCTGTTCAAACGATTCGAAGATCCGTTCCTGATCAGCAGGGTGCAAACCAATTCCGGTATCGCGTACGGCAATCACGACATCAGCAGCCCCTCGGTCAATCTCTGGCTTCATCTGCACGGCAACCAGAACTTCCCCCTCCTCAGTAAACTTCAAAGCGTTGCTGATCAGGTTTAGCAGAACCTGGCGAAGCCTCCCCAGATCACCAATCACCGGGTGGCGATATTCCCCTGACAGATTCAGCCGCAATTCGACCGGCTTCCCAGCGGTCTTCGTCTGCAAGACCTGCACAGCATCTTCGACCAGTTTCTGCAGGCTGAATGGGGCCCGGTCCAGCGCCAGCTTGCCGGCCTCGACCTTCGACAGGTCCAGCAGGTCGTTCAGGATAGCCAACAGGGATTCGCCGGACTGAAAGACCGTCTCCGCCAGCTTCTGTTCCTTTTCGGGAAGACCGGATTGCCGCAACAGGTCGGACACCCCCAGGATGCCCACCATCGGTGTCCTGATTTCGTGACTCACATTGGCCAGGAAGCGCGATTTAGCTTCTGTCGCGGCTTCAGCCACCTCTTTCGCTTCACGCAGCTCCCACGTTCTGAGCCGAACCTGATCTTCGAGGTTCTGCTGATGCTCCAGAAGTTGCCGGTCGCGCAACTCCAGGGCGTCGACCATCTCGTCAAGCCCTGAAAACAGGGTGCCAAATTCATCCGTTCGTGCCGTCGGGTCGCGCGGCTCATGCCGGTGACGCAGAGGCACCAGTCTCATCCGTTCGGTTAGCACTTCGACCGGCTCAGAGATCACACCTTGCAGCTTCCTGCTCAACAGGAAAGACAGAGATGCCGCAATTCCTAACACGGCCAACCAGCCGAGCAGCAACCAGAGAATCTGAAGATGATAACGGGTTTTTTCGACACGCAGGTACAGGTAGCCGACCAGCTGGGTCTCCAGTTTGACTGGCGCAAACAGGGAGAACCACTGCTGCTCGTTCCAGAGAGTTTGTCGACCCACGCGCAAGCCTTCTTCAACCTGCTGCGACTCCATCTGCAAAACCAACGGATCAACTGAGTTACCTGTCCGGTGCTGTCCATCAGCATTGCGAGAATAGGCAGCAACCATCCGTCCCTCAGGGTAGAAAAAGTAGGCCGCCATCACATCGGGCTGTGAATGAACCGAGTTCAATATCTTTTCGATTCCGAGGACTTCACGGGTCGCCAGAACGGTTCGTCCGTTTGCAGCAAGGATGTCACTGAGGGTTGTGAGGTCTTCCTGCGTTGAGAGTTGCAGATGACGCAGCTCGATATAGGCTGAAATCGCAGCAGAGAGGCACAGCACGACCATGCTGACGAAGAAGATAATCAAGGTCAGCTTCTGGCGCACCGACATAAAACGGGATGACAGCAAACGGAAGCCCTCCTGCAGAGGCGATTGTCATCCAATCACCCAAGGCTTGAACAGCTGGAATTTTAGCAGGAACCTGTCTTAAACAAAAGCAAAACTACGCTTACGACAAGGCCCACCCACCCTCTGACAGAGAGTTCCATGGAGGAGCTTGCTTTCTCCATCCCGATCATTCGCAAAAAGGACATCAAAATCCAATATGGCGAACCTTGGCCAATAAGTTTTAAGGATCCGAAGCCGCGATAAGTCCTCTTCCATCAAGATTTTCCACACGGGTCTTAACATCTGGCAATAACACAACAGTTATGGCATGATGTGTCCCCGTTTCGCAGCGGAGCCATTGCCGTTTCAGGGCAAACTGTTAGGATTAATCCATGCCCTGTGATGATTGCACCCCTGACAATACTTGTCGCACGGCATCGGGACTGGCCAGGCGGTTTTTACTACCTGTAGCTCTTGACTCCCATTCACCCTGCGTTCATACGATAATTGGAGCCCTCGATGCCCGATAAACTCCCCCAGGCCGGTAGCCGGCTGGGCCGCCACCATGTTGACCGTATACAACCGATTCCGGAACTGAACATCACCCTTCTCAGCCTGACCCATGAGCCGACCGGTGCCCGTCACCTCCATGTGGCCTGCGACGATCCGAACAACGTGTTTGCCGTCGGCTTCCGCACGCCGCCGTCCGATTCAACCGGCGTGCCGCACATTCTCGAGCATACGGTGCTGTGCGGCTCAGAAGGCTTCCCGGTCCGCGACCCCTTCTTCGCCATGCTGAAACGCAGTCTGAACACCTTCATGAATGCGATGACAGCGGCCGACTGGACCTTCTATCCGGTCGCCAGCATGAACGGCAAAGACTTCGACAACCTGATGGGCATCTACCTGGATGCCGTTTTCTTTCCGCTGCTGCGGGAAAATGACTTCCGCCAAGAGGGCCACCGTTTCGAGTTCAGCGATCTGCAAGACAGCAAGTCCCAACTGGAAATCAAAGGCGTGGTGTTCAACGAGATGAAGGGCGCCATGGCCGACCCATCATCCTTGCTCGGCCGTCGCCTGACCCGGGCGCTCTTTCCGAACACCTGCTACGGTGTGAATTCTGGTGGGGAACCGCTGGACATCCCGGATTTGACCTGGGAGCAACTGAGAAGCTTTCACCAGACTTTCTATCACCCGAGCAACAGCTGGTTCTTCACTTACGGCGACATGCCCCTGGAAGGACACCTCGCAAAGATCGAAAAACTGGCTTTGAGCCGGTTCGAGCACCTGGATGTCGACAGTGAGATCCCGCTGGAAACGCGACTCACCGCCCCGCTCAGCGTCGAGGAGACCTTTCCCATCAACAGCCCGGACGATCTCGCTGGCCGCAGCATGTTCCAGATGGCCTGGCTGACTTGCCCGATTGAGGACACCTTCGAGCGGGCGGCCTTCGGTATCCTGACCAACCTGCTGATCGGCAACCCGGCAGCGCCCCTGTACCAGGCCCTGCTCGATTCCCGCCTGGGAGAGAACCTCTGTCCGGGCGTCGGCTATCATGACGACTACCGCGACACCTTCTTCGCAGCAGGACTGCAGGGAACCGACCCCGAGCAAACCGCCGCGATCGAAAAAGTCATTCTCGAGACCCTCGAAAAGGCAGCGGCCGAAGGCTTTCCCGCTGAGAGGGTTGCTGCGGCCCTGCACCAACATGAATTTGCTGCCCGTGAAGTTTCCGGCGACCAGTACCCATACGGTCTCAGTCTGCTGATGCGCATTCTCGGCCCCTGGCTGCACGCCGACGACCCGATCTCGCCGCTGCAGATTGAACAGAACCTGGATCGGCTGCGACAAGCGACCCAAGATCCGCAATTCTTTCCGACGCTAATCCGGAAGCACCTGCTCGACAACCCGCACCGGGTCAGCATGCTGCTGCGCCCGGACCCGGGCCACGCTGAACGAGAGGAATGTGCCCTTCAGGAACGTCTCGACCAGTTTGAACAGCAACTGGAGGAAGCGGATCGGCAGAAACTGGTTGAAGATGCCATCGCACTGGCACACAGCCAGGATATTGAGGATGACACGTCCTGTCTGCCAACCCTCGAACTCGACGACATCGACCAGCAGGAGCCACCAGTCGCGTTTCAGAAAACACGCGTTGCGGGTCAGGATATCTTCTGGTTCGATCAGCCAACCAACGGCATCACCTTCCTGAGCCTGCAGTTCGACACTGCGGGACTGCCCCCGGAACTGCGGCCCTATCTGCCGCTGTTCTGCGCGCTTCTGCCCCAAGTCGGCGCTGCCGGACAAGACTACCTGGAGAGGGCTCGGAGATTGTCTGCAGCAACCGGCGGCATCCGTCTCGCGACCAACCTTATGACCAACCCGGCCAACCTGGATCAGGTCCAGGCTGTCATTGACCTGCGTGGCAAAGCACTGACGCGCAACCAGAAGCAGCTGGGTGACATTCTGGTCGATATGCTGAGCGCACCGGACTTTGACGACTTGGCCCGACTGAAGACCGTGATCGGTCAGGTCAAGGTCTCCATGGAAAATTCGATTGCCGGCTCCGGCCATTCCTTTGCCGCCCGCTCGGCTGCCAGAGGCCTGACCCCGGCGGCGCAATTGCGCGAAGAGTGGTCGGGTTTCTCCCAATTGACGCTGATCCGTGAGGCGGCGTCCCGCGATGAACAGGGTATTGCCAAACTGGCCGACATTTTCAAAAGGATCGCCGGGGGACTGCTTTGCCAGCAGAATGTCGCTGCGGCAGTCACCGCGGAACTGGCGGACCATGAGGGCATGCGGCAACCGCTCAGCAAGGTTCTCGAAGCACTCGCCGCTGGCAAGTCACATCCGCAAACAGAAGTGCAGGCCTTTGTGCCGCAGAAACAGGTGGTCGGCTGGGCCTACAATATCCCGGTGGCCTATGTCGCCAAGGTCTTTCGCACCCTGCCCTTCGTACATCAGGACACAGCCCCACTGATGGTCTTGTCCAAACTGTTGCGGGCGAATTTCCTGCATCGGGAGATTCGTGAAAAGGGCGGCGCTTACGGTGGCCTGGCTGGCACCGACAACGAAGGGGGGCTTTTCTCCATGCTCTCCTACCGCGATCCACACATGACAAGAACCCTGGACGTTTATCGTCAGGCAATTGACTGGGCCAGCGCCGGCGAGTTTCCCGACGAGATGGTCAAGGAAGCGATTCTGGCAGTGTTCGGCGAACTGGACCGGCCCCTGTCACCGGGTGGCCGGGGCTACCGTGAGTTTCTACACCAGCAGCAGGGGCTGACCCTTGCGATGCGCCAGGCGCAGCGTGATGCTCTCCTTGCTGTCACCGGCGACGATCTCGCCCGCGTCGCCAGAACCTGGCTGGCAGACCGCTGGAACCAGAGTGCCACCGGCATTCTTGGCGGTGATGAGATGTTCGAGGCAGCAGGTGATGCCCTCAAACAACTCGACATGAAAATCCAGAAAATCTAGGAATTCCCATGACCAATCGCCCTGGAAACCAGTTCGCCAGTGATAATTACGCAGGAATCTGTCCCGAAGCCTGGCAGGCCATGGAACAGGCTAACCACGGTTTTGCGACCAGCTACGGCGATGATGCCTGGACGCTGCAAGCCTGCAATGCACTGCGTGATTTCTTCGAAACCGACTGTGAGGTCTTTTTCGCGTTCAACGGCACGGCCGCAAACTCCCTGGCGTTGGCCTCGCTCTGCCAGTCGTACCACAGCGTCATTTGCCACGAAACAGCGCATGTCGAAACCGACGAATGCGGCGCCATGGAGTTTTTTTCCAACGGCACCAAGCTACTGACGGTCTCAGGTCCGGACGGTAAGGTCGACCTGGCAGAGGTAGAACATACGGTCAACAAGCGCGCCGACATCCATTATCCGAAACCGAAGGCGCTGTCGATCACTCAATCCACCGAGCTCGGCACCCTTTACACGCCGGATGAACTGGTGGCCATACATGGGACAACCAAACGCCTGGGCCTGAAGCTGCATATGGACGGTGCCCGCTTTGCAAATGCCCTGGCCAGCCTGCAGCTGCCACCGAAAGAGCTGACCTGGCGTGCGGGTGTGGATGTTCTGACGTTTGGAGGGACGAAATCGGGGATGGCCTATGGCGAAGCCGTGGTCTTCTTTGACCGGGAAATGGCTGGCGAGTTCGATTACCGCTGCAAACAAGCCGGCCAGCTTGCTTCGAAGATGCGTTTTCTGGCCGCGCCCTGGATGGGGTTGCTCAAAGAAGGCGCCCTGCTCCGACACGCTGCGCACGCCAACCGCTGCGCCCGCTCCCTGTCGGAGCAGCTGGCAGCCATTCCGAACGTCAGCATGGTCCACCCGACCGAGGCCAATGCGGTCTTCATCCAGATTCCTGAACAGGCGATTGAGGAGCTGCGTCGCAAAGGGTGGGTGTTCTATACCTTCATCGGCTCAGGACATTGCCGCTTTATGTGTTCTTGGGCAACAACCGATGCGGATGTAACCAGCCTAGTTGAAGATGTCAAAAAGGCCGTCGGCCAAGGGTAAAGGAACGCGTCTTCAGGGGACGGCACACTCGGTAGGATCTCCGCCGATCTTCAGAATCGCGTGTTCCAGGGCTGGCATGACCACAGCCAGGTTCTCCCGCACCCCTTTCGGACTACCGGGCAGGTTGACGATCAGGGTGGTGCCACGCACCCCGGCCAGCGCCCGTGACAGCATGGCGTGCGGCGTGACCTCCAGGCTGCGCTGCCGCATCGCCTCCGCCATGCCGGGAATCTCGTAGTCGAGAATTTGCCGGGTGGCTTGCGGGGTCACGTCTCGCGGGCTGACGCCGGTCCCGCCGGTGGTCAGGATCAGGTCGAGCTGCTCCCGGTCGGACCAGTCCCGCAGGCAGGTGACAATTGTCTCGAGATCGTCCGGCAGGATCTGTGCGCAGGCGACCTCGCCGAGTTCAGCAACCATCTCCCTGACAACCTGCCCGCTGGCGTCCTCACGTTCGCCGCGCGAGCCCTTGTCCGACAGGGTGAGAATCCCGATCCGAAACTGTTTGGCCTTTTCCATCTACTGCTCCTTGGGGGCACGTCATCGCACCGATCTGCGTGCTATGATCGTTTCGCCTTGCGTTCCAGTTCCTTGCGCGCGGACGTGGAAAGGATCGTTTGCACATTACGGCTGCGCGCCAAATCCTTGAGGTCCTTCTGGTTCAGAAAAGGCACCATACGTATCGCTTTTGGCAGCGGCGTTTTCGGATGCATCACCAGAGCCTTCTTAATTTCATACAGCTTCATCCAGTCCTTGTTGAGCAAGATCAGGCGAATCATCTCGTCGCTCGACTGTTTATTGCGCGCAATGGCGACAACCTCGCCATCGGTAATGCGTGGGTTTTTCATCACCCCGGCCTGCACCAGCTTGTTGGCATCTTTGGTCAGCAGACTACGCCATTCTTTATCGCCCGTCAGGCCCATCTTGATCTTTTCCGAGACCTTCAGGGTTAAGGAAATCTGGTACTTGGACAGCTCCCCTTCTTCTTCGATTTCTCCATCAATTTCTTCATCGATATCCGCCTCGCCCGTCGTTTCTCCGGTATCGGGCAGCTCCTCCTCGGTCGGTTCTTCGGCGGAAACCTCAGCCTGAGTCTGGTCATCAGCCGGTTCTTGCCAACCGAAACGAAACTTCAGGGTCCGTTCCGCCTGAGGGTTTTCGAGGATGGCGTCGATAATTTCCGGGCAGCGCTCCAGCCAGCCCTGATGATTGGCAAGCCGCTCGAGCACAGCCGACGGCGCCGTTCTGGCCAGATGCAGCAAAGTTGCATCCTGAACCTGAGGATTGACAATGATCGCCCCAGCGAGTTCATCCTCGCTCCCCCTGACCCTGGCAACCAGTTCGAGCAGGTGAGGCCCGACCCCGTCATCCTGCAAGACAGGCAGGACGACAGCTGTCGGCAACTGCCGCAAGGTCGTGACAGCCGTCTTACGCAGCTCAGCATCCTTGCCACCGCAGAAAAACAGGAGCACCGTCAACAATTCCTTGCCGGAAAGAGGAAGAGCTCCCCGTGCAGCAGACAGCTGAACATCACGGGGAGCTCCTTTGGCAACGATTTGCGCAACCTGCGGGGAAACCTTCAGGCGCTTATGGGGAGTATCATTCTGTCCCATCAATAAACACGTCTCTCCAGGTCAGGGGGCCACGACCCGGGCGGGGATGCCGGCGCTGACCGCCTTGCCGGCAGCCGCTGCGGCACTGGCGTCATCAGCAAACTGACCGAAACGAATCCGGCTTAACGTCTTCTCGACCTTGACCGGCTCTTCAACCAGGGCGATCCCCTCTTCGAGGAAACGGGCATTCAGTCGCTGGACATTCTTCAGGTCGGCAAATGAACCGGCATAGATGACATGCTGGCCGCCCTTCATCATGCTAAACGCATCGGGGGTAATCCGCTTGATCTTCTCAAGCTCTGCAGGAATCTGTTCCTTCGGGAAACTGCCGACCTTCAAACGGATCAAGCGCACAGACGCTTTCTCCTGAGAAACCTCTGGTTCATAACCCAGTGTTCTGATTTTCTTTTCCAGTTCATCCCGCTGGGCCGCAAACAGAAAGGCGCCTGCATCCAGAGTGTAGGCTCCCGCAGTGACGGCAGAAGCTGCTGGCGGAGTCACCACCTCCTGCTTTTCCGCAACAGCGGCCGGCGCGGCTTTCTCGACCGCTTCGGTAGCCACTTCGGGCTCCTTGGTGGCATCGGCAGCAGGCGTCTCAGGCACGGGGATGGTAGCAGCAGGCTTTTCCGCTGCGGGCACAGCAACGGCAACCTTCTCCTGCTGAGCAGCTGGCGCATCAGCGACGGCAGGTGCCGCCTCAGCCTTTTGCTCGACAAGCTTCGGCGATGCTGGGACCGGGGTTGGCGTCGCCGCAGGCTTCGGCGGCGGGACAGAAACAACCTGCGTACTGGCTGATTTCGCCGGGGGCGCCTCGGAGCTCATCCCCCCCAGGCCCATAAAGTAGTAGGCCCCAGCTCCAACAGCAACAACCAGCAACAGAGCCATCAACAGGAGCCTGGCTCTGGAGCTGCCGCCCGCTGGCTCTTCAGGAGGAGGAGGCGGTTCAACCTCCTCCTCAGAAAAGTCCTCGGCCTCACTGAACAACTCAGGCGTTTCAGCAGCAGCTGTTTCCTCAGGCATTTCAGCAGCGTCCGACTCTTCAGGTTCTGGTAGAGGGTCGGACGCCTCCTGTTCAGCGTCAGCAAAAGCGTCGCTCAGGTCGGTTTCCGGAAAGTCATCATTGTCGTCAAAGGTGAATTCGTCCTTTTCAGGCATCTTCAACCTCCTTCTCTCCGGCTAAAACGCCGGGGGCCGCAATCAGTCCTTGTTGACTTCTTCAAGTAGCTTGGCCGTCATATGGGACGGCATCTCTTCGTAATGCGAGAACTCCATGGTAAACAGACCACGGTCAGAAGTCATGGAACGCAGCTCCGGAGCGTATTTGAGCACCTCAGACATCGGCACCTGCACCTTGACGATCTGGCTGGAACCCTGAGGATCAACCCCGAGGACCTTGCCGCGCCGCGAGTTCATGTCGCCGATCACATCGCCGATACAATCATCCGGGACTGTAATTTCCATCTCAACGATCGGCTCAAGAATCACCGGATTGGCGGCTTCACACGCTTTTTTGAATCCCATGGATCCGGCAATCTTGAATGCCATCTCCGACGAGTCGACCGAATGGTGCTGGCCGTCGTACAAAGTCACCCGGCAATCCTGCACCGGGAATCCACCCAAAGACCCTTTGTGGATCGTTTCCTGAATCCCTTTGTCGACTGCTGGAATAAATTGCCGCGGAACAACACCGCCGACAATTTTGTCGACAAATTCATAGCCACCGCCGCGAGGCAACGGCTCCACCCGGATGTGGATGTCGGCAAACTGACCCCGACCGCCCGACTGCTTCTTGTGGCGGTAGTGCTGTTCGACCGACTTCTTGATGGTCTCACGATAAGGGACCTTCGGCTCTTTGAGAAGAACCTCAACACCGAACTTGCGCGCCAGCTTCTCTATGGCAACCTCGACATGAACCTGGCCCATGCCGGAAATGATCATTTCCTTGGTCTCTTCGTCACGCTGGACGTTGAGAGCCGGGTCTTCCTCCATGATCCGCTGCAGACCGGAGAAAATTTTCTCCTCGTCGCCCTTGCTTTTCGGCTCAAGCGCAAACGAGATCACCGGCTTGAGACTCATGGGGCTATCGTAAATGATCGGCTTGCCGGAGTCACACAGGGTGTCGCCTGTGGTGGTCTCCTTCAGTTTGGCAACCGCCACGATATCGCCAGCCACCGCTTCGCCGACCGGCTTCTGCTTTTTGCCTTCCGGCAGCAGAATCTGGCCGATGCGCTCGTTGCAGTCCTTATTCGGATTAAACACACTGCTGTCCGACTTGACCGTCCCGGAATAGACGCGAAACAGGGTCAGCTTGCCGGTAAACGGATCGCTGATCGTCTTGAACACCATGGCGGAGAATGGCGCGGACGGGTCGGGCTGACGCTCGTCCTGCTCGTCGTTCTTTGGGTTGGTGCCATACTGAGTGCCCTTATCGATCGGTGAGGGCAGACAGGTGACGATACCGTCCAACAGCTGCCGGACACCGATGTTTGCCGAAGCACTGCCGCAGTACACCGGCAGAAACTGGCCGGTCAGAACACCTTCGCGCAGACCCTTGAGAATCTCTTCGTCGGTGAGTTCCTCGGTTTCGAGGTATTTCTCCATGAGATCGTCTTCAGTTTCGGCACAGGCTTCCATCAGCATGACGCGCAGTCGCGCGGCCTCATCCTGGTAATCCGCCGGGATATCGGCCTCATCGTAGGTCCCCTTCTCATCAAACTTGAAGAGCCGCGCTTTCATCTTGACCAGATCGATGACGCCTTTGAAATCTTCTTCCTCGCCGATCGGCATGTTGACCGCAACAGTTCGTGCCGACAAGGCCTTTTCGATATCATCGACAGCCTGCAGATAGTTTGAACGCTCCCGGTCCAGCTTATTGACAAAAGCGATCCGTGGCACTTCAAACTCATCCGCCCATTTCCAGAGGGTCTGGGTCTGTGCTTTGACGCCGTCCACAGCTGAAACCAGCAGAACCGCACCGCCCAGAACACGCAGGCAGCCGCGGGTGTCATGCAGAAAGTTGGTGTATCCGGGGGTATCGACAATGTGCAGTTCATGGCCATTCCACTCGCAGTGATGCAGCTTGGAACTGATCGTAATCTTCCGCTTTACTTCCTCCGGCTCAAAATCCATGTTGGACGAGCCATCGTCAACCTTACCCAGGCGGTCCGTCATCCCGGTATTGAAAAGGATCGCCTCGATCAGGGAGGTTTTGCCGGCATCCCCCTGCCCTACAATTCCCAGGTTGCGCAGTTGAGTGGTCTCAAACTTGGCCATGATCTTTCCTTTCCTTGAGCGTGCTTAAATTTCATAAAACCGGCTGGGAAAGGTTCCCGTCCGGCATTTATGACGCTATGTCTACAACGTCCGGTTCCGATCGTAAATAATCCTTAACCCCTCCAGAGTCAAAAAGGAGTCGACTTCATCAATGGTCTTGCTCTCGGTCGCCACCAGCACTGCCAAACCACCGGTCGCTACCACCCGGGGAGTCTCCCGGGCCTCCTGCTTCATCCGTTCGACAATGCCGTCAACCAGACCGATATAGCCGTAAAACAGACCCGACTGCATGCTGTTGACCGTATTCTTGGCGATCACCTGCGGCGGTTCGGCCACTTCGACCCGGGGCAGTTTGCTGGCATGCGTGTAAAGAGCCTCCGCAGAGATCACCAGGCCGGGGGCAATCGCGCCCCCAAGGTATTCGCCGCGAGCCGAGATATAATCAAAGGTGGTCGCCGTACCGAAATCGACGACGATCAGGCTCGACTGCCATTTGTTGTAAGCGGCCACGGCATTGACAATCCGGTCAGCCCCGACTTCACGTGGGTTGTCATAAAGAATAGGCATCCCTGTCTTGGTTCCGGGGCCAACCACGCACGGCTTCAGCTTGAAATAAGTCTGGCACAGATCTTCAAGAGCCTTCAGGGTCGGCGGCACCACGCAGGAGATGGTCACTGCGGCCACGTCAGAGAAATCGAGCTGCGACAGACGAAACAGCTCATGGGTCACCATCGCCCATTCGTCCGCAGTCCGTTCCCGATCCGTGGTCAGGCGCCAGCTGCGCACCAGGTTTTCGTCGCGGTAAAGACCTAAAACGGTATGGCTGTTGCCAACATCAATAACGAGAAGCATATAACCCCGTAACGCGAAACGCGAAACACGCGGCGCGGCCATTCAAACGCAGGAAAAAAGGGAAGGACCAGGGTCCTTCGTGATTCACATCACGCAACGTGATTATGACCCGACCGGACGCACATCGCCAGCCAGAATCCGTTCAACCCCGGTCGCTGTCCTGACCAACAGGGCTCCGTCATTATCCAGACCGGTCATAATCCCCCGGATGGTGAGGTTCTGGCAATCCACCTCAATCATCGTGCCGGTCCAGTCGCAGTACGCTTCCCAGGCTGACAGCACCGGACGGGCGCCATTTTCCAGGTAGTCCCGATAGAGAAGGTCCACCTGCGTCAGCAAGGACCGGGCAAAACCCAGACGAGAGACCGGGTGACCAGCTTCGATGGCCAGTGAGGTCGCCGGGTAACGCAACTGGGTCGGGATCTGGTCAGCCGGCATATTCAGGTTGACCCCGATCCCCAAAACAACGTGGTTGACCCGGTCGGTCTCAGAGCTCATCTCGTTCAACAGGCCAGCCATCTTGCGCCCGTTCAACAAGATATCGTTCGGCCATTTTACGGTCGGCTGCAGACCGCTGACCTCCGCAACCGTCCGGCACACTGCCACAGCCGACAGAAACGTCAACTGTGAAGCTTCCAGTGGCAAGACCGTCGGTCGCAACAGAATGGACACATACAGGTTGACGCCGCCGGGGGAGAGCCAGCGCCGCCCGAGACGCCCCTTGCCCGCCGTCTGCCGATCCGCTACCACGACCAGCCCTTCCGGAGCGCCCGTATCACCCAGTACCATCGCCTGGGCATTGGTTGAATCGGTCTCCTCGAAGACGCGGATGTCGCTGCCAATCAAGCTATCGTCCAACCCGGCCCGCAACTCCTCGGCCGACAGCAAATCAGGGGCCTCCAGCAGGTGATACCCACGCGATGGCACGGCCTCAATCTTGTAACCCAGCTCGCGCAACGCCTCGATCTGCTTCCAGACGGCCGTGCGTGAGACTCCCAGCGTCTTGCTGATCTGCGCGCCAGAGACGAAACCGTTAGGCGTTTCTCTGAAAAGCTGCAGGATAGTTTCACGCAAGGATGAGGTCATCATGTCGTCGAGAGACGGCTCCAAAGTCCGAATTATTCACGAATACTTCTGCTGCAAACACCAATTGTGTCGCATCTCGCGACGAACCCCTATGAATAAATCGAGCTAGGCAAACAACATCGAAATATCGACGGAACGATACGAATGAGTCAGGGCTCCCACCGAGATCAAGCGCACCCCGGTTTCCGCAATCTCCCGAACCGTGTCGAGGTTGACGCCACCGGAGGCTTCCGTCACCGCACGACCATCGACGAGCTCGACAGCCGCTCGCAGCTGGCTGAGGTCCATGTTGTCCAACAGGAGGATATCGGCGCCCGCATCGAGCGCTTCCGCGACCTCTTCAAGGTCACGGACCTCACATTCCACTTTCAGGGTATGCGGGACATTCCGGCGAGCGCGGCTGATCGCCGCGGAGATGCCGCCGGCCGCCGCGACATGATTTTCCTTAATCAGCACGCCGTCGTACAACGCCATGCGATGATTGCCGCCACCGCCCATACGGACAGCATATTTTTCCAACATGCGCAGTCCCGGAGTGGTCTTGCGCGTGTCAACGATAATCGCTTCGGTTCCCTCAACGGCAGCAACGAACTGCGCGGTCAGGGTGGCTGCCCCGCACATCCGCTGCAGCAAGTTCAGGGCCACGCGTTCCGCCTGCAACAGCATAGCCGCGTCGCCCTTGATCCAGGCCATCACTTCGCCCCGTTTGACCGATTGACCATCCTGAATCAACGCTTCATAGGCTGTCGACGCATCCAGTTGGCGGAAAACCCGTCCAGCCACATCAATACCGGCAAGCAGGAAGTCCTCCTTGGCGACCAACTGGGCACGGGCAGAGGTCCCCGGCTGGATCGTCGCCGCAGTGGTGACATCCCCGGTACCAATATCTTCGATGAGGGCATTTTTAATAATGCGATCAACCGCAAGCTGGTTCATCCCGACTCCCGTCGCCGTCCGCGTGATAGGAAACCATTTAAAAGTGATGAAAATCGCTTTTTTATAACACAGCGCTTCCGACCCAAGCAACTGAAAACCCTGACCGGAATGCTTTGAAACCCTTTACATTTTGCCCAATTTCTTTAGAATTGAAACAGATTCAATGACCTTCTGAAATACCTAACGGAGAGCTCCATGAAATTTACCCTACCTATGCTTTTGCTGCTCTGCTGCAGTCTGCTTTTCACCGGCTGCGTCAGTGAGGGCGTACACCGCCAGAAACTTGAAGAAAACGCCCACCTTGAAGAAGTCATCCGCAGCCTTCAGGCCGACTACGAAGCTCTGCAATACGACAAGAAACAGCTGACCAGCCGCAATGACGACCTGAACACCCAGCTGCTCGAGTCGATCAAGCGCAGCGGCCTGCTGCAACAGGACCTTGATCGAGCCAGGTCGGATCTGGCACGAATCGAAAAGGTCCTGCAGGACCGCAGCGCCGAGGCGGGAGCCGCCCTGGCCAGCATGCGCCAGACCATTGACCAGCTGACCGAAGAGAACCAGCAGATGGCGGCGCTGATGGAGCAGGAGCGCCAGGCAAGACAGGCCCAACTGGATGAAATTCAGGGGACCTACAATGAACTGGTTGGTAAACTGGAAGCGGAAATTGATCGCGGTGAAGTCACCATTTCGGAACTCAAAGGGAAACTGACGGTCAATGTGGTCGACCAGATCTTGTTCGATTCCGGTCAGGCAGAGCTGAAGCCTGCCGGCCTTGAGGTCTTGCAGCGCATCGGTGATATTCTGAAAACCGCTAACGGTAAGGAGATCCAGGTCGAAGGACATACCGACAATGTGCCGATCAGTCCGCGCCTGCAGGCAACCTTCCCCAGCAACTGGGAGCTCTCAACAGCTCGAGCGACGACCGTGTTGCATTTCCTGCAGGACAAGGCAGGGATTTCAGGTGAACGACTCTCTGCCGTCGGTTATGGCGAATATCACCCGTTAGCCAGCAACTCGGATGCCACCGGCCGCCGGCAGAACCGCCGCATTCAGATTATCCTGGTGGACCAGAAATAAGGAGCCTTGCCATGCAGGAAGACCTTCAGACCATCCAGCAGGTTTACAACGTTCTGACAGAATTCGTGATCAACTACAGCTTCCAGATACTGGGAGCCATCCTCATTCTGCTGATCGGTGGCAAGCTGGCCGGTTGGTTAGGCAGGATTGTTGCCAGGTTCTGTGAGAAGCGCAACCTCGACGTGACCCTGTCACGATTTCTGGGCAGTATGGTCAAGGTCCTGGTCCTGACCTTTGTGGTGATCATCGCGATCGGCAAGTTCGGTATTTCGATCGCGCCCTTCATCGCAGCCTTGGGTGCCATTGCTTTCGGCAGCAGCTTCGCTATCGCCGGGCCGGTTTCCAACTACGGTGCCGGCCTGGTCATCATCCTGACGCGACCCTTCGTGATCGGCAACACCATCACCATCAAGGGCGTCAGCGGGGTGGTTGACGAAATCCGTCTGGCGATCACTATCCTGTCAACCGAGGATGACGAAATCATCACCATTCCGAACAAACACATCGTCGGTGAAATTCTACACAACTCCTTCGCCAACCGGATTGTCGAAACCACGGTCGGCATCAGCTACGATGATAATCCGGAACAGGCAGTCGACGTCCTGCATCGAGCCCTGGCGCAGATAGAAGAGGTCTGCAGCAACCCGCCGCCACAGATCGGCATTGAAGCGTTCGGAGAATCATCCATCGATCTCGGCCTGCGCTACTGGGTACCGACGAAGAAATACTTCCAGACGCTCTACCGTGCCAACCTGGCGGTCCACAAGGCATTGCGCGAAACGGGAATCAGCATCCCCTTCCCACAGCGTGATGTTCGTATGAAGGGTCAAACAGAGTAAACAGGGAGAGAACGCCCTAAAAGGCGTCAGCGAGAAGGTCTGTCGTTTCCGACAGCAGTCGTTCGGTAGGTACCAGTACATCCAGTCGGGCACCTTCGTCTCGAGCGACCGACAACGAGAGGTCGGCCTCTTTTGTCAGTTCGGTACAGCCTTCATGGAAGAAACCGATCGGGTGGCCGTCCTCGTAAAAAATCAGGGCGACCCGCTGCTCGGAGTAGATACGCATGCAACCGCTACGTTTTTCCTGAGCCATTCGGGCCAGAACTGCCTGAATATTCAACTTTGCAAGACTTTCCTCCTGCAACAGAAAAATACCGCCCAGAACCACCACCAAAAGCTCCGCCAACAGCTCGTTGACGCGATAGATATTCAGGCGGCCACCCTGTTCACGGACAACCTGAAGCGCTCTTTCAAGCCCCAGGCCGGACGTCAGGCGGCAGTGATCGTCTTTGTAGAGAGCTTCGCTCAATCTGCCATCTTCAAACAGAAAGATCGCCTCGCCCGCAGCAAATTCGAACGACAGGTAGCCGGTAAAGCGTCCCTGGCGCAAGGTTTTCAAGGCCGTGGAGATATCCACCTGGCCTAGGTCGATATCAGTTTTAACGGCTTTTCCACGTGGCAAACGGATCATGATTTAAAGACTCTAGGGTTGATGGGAGGTAAGGCACTAATAAGACATGCGTTTAGACGAATGTCAAGTCCTATGCAGGGACATCAGTGACAAAGCCTTCAGGTCGACCACAAACAAAAAGCGGCCTGTTTAATAACAGACCGCTCGTTGCATGTTTACAATGTGGCGCAGGCCCAACCGTTGCAGACTAGTCCTTCGCCGTGTGGCAGGAGAAGCAGCCACAGTCAGCGCTCGCCGTTCCGGCATCACATTCGGTGAGATAGTCCCAGCGCAGCATATCCGGGTAGGGAGACCCGTGCGGACGATGGCAGGAGATACAGGTCACGACGTCGGAATTGATTGTTACAGTAGCAAAATTCGCATCGCCATCAACCAGAGTCGTACTTTTAGCTACCGGTACCAGCGGGTTATAGTCGCCATCGGGGCCTCCGAAAGCAGTGGCATATTCACCGCTGTTCGGGATCACGACGTCGGACGGGTGACGGATCCAGGCACCGGCCACACCAGTCGGCTGATCGGTATTCATGTCATGATGGAAATTGCCGTGACAGCCGGCACAGAACTGGCCGATGGTGTTGTCCGGCACGTACGGCATAAAGGTTTTTGCATACACGTCGGTTGTGCCTTGGTAGGCGTTATGGTTGCTCGCTGAAGGGTTCTGTTCCCAATCTTCTTCCTCAATACCAACGACTCCGGTCTCGCTCCCTGGAGCACCAAAAGTCATGGCGGGATTATCCCCAAGAAAACGGTACCAACCGCCAGTCGATCCGACCACCGTTGCCGAATCATCTGCATGATGCCGCGGCACATGACAACCTTTGCAGCCATTCTCTTCATCTGCAGTCGACAAAGTTTCATGACAGTTGGTACAGCCTACAGTCGAAGGACCTGGCGCATAAGTCAGGTCACCATCCACCCCGGAAATGCCGTAGACATTATGCCCATAGGCATCGCCGCCAGCATGGGCAATCCAGTAGAAGTTGCCGCCAGCCAAAACGGAAGATGCACTACCATCTGGCGGATACGTTGGCAGCGTCTGGTTGTAAACAATCGGGATACGCGTGCTGCCCACAGTCAGGATTGTTGACGCCCCTGTATCAGAGTGACAACCCACACAATCCGTGCTGAGCAGATTAGAAGACGGCCCACCGGCATCCACAGCCGAACCATCCTGACTGTTGTGCATGGTGTGACAGTTGGAACAGGTGCCACTCACCCGGGCCGCAGCCGGCAAGGCGAAGAGAAGCACACACAATAAGACGCTTAAACCAGCCCCCATTCTAACGTTTAACATTTGTCCTCCCAGACAATCCCTATCAAGATACCTACATTCATTTGACTTACAGTTCCCGAGTAGTATCCTAGCAAATAACAATGATGATCGGTAGATCTTTTATGCAAAATTCTGACCAACACAGAACAACCCCAAACTTTCCATTTCCAACCAACCCAACTTAACTTCTTGAATAAGCAAACAATTATGTAAACCGAATAATTAAATAAAACGGGCACGCTAATTGCTTTTAATCACAGGAAACTTATCAACAATCTATAACGCTTCGTCTTCTGCCAACGGCAGTAGACAGGCTGACCCAGCTTACAATCCAATGGGAGGGATTTATGCGAAGGGTGTTCTGTATTGGTCACTTGTTATCCGTCATTTCACTGATTTGCGCCGTTATATGCCTGAGCAGCGCCATGGCTGCACCAACATTGCAATCTCTAGGTCAAATCGATGAAGGGCTGTCGGTCCCGACCCGGCTGGACATCGATTCCGCCGGCAACCTGTATGTCGCGGACCCTCGTCAGAAAACCATCTTTGTCTTCGACAAGTACGGCAAGCCGGTCACTGAATTCAAGATTGACAGCCTGAGCGGCGGCGGCCTGGCCGTCACGACCGATGGTCAGCGTATTTATGCAGCCGGCGGGCAATCCGTACTAATTCTGGATGGCAAAACTGGCGAGACACTCGGACAGCTTGGCGATAAGACGACTTCGATCGCAGCCGTCGGCTTTATTGATATCGGTGCCGAAGGCAAAGTTTACGTCGCTGACACTCAGCAACGCCTCGTCCTGATCTTCAGCGCCGCAGGGGAACTTCTCGACCAGTTCGGCGACCCCGATTCGACCACCGGTCAGTTTGCCAGCATCTTTGCCATGTCCGTCGACCCTGCCTCCTTTGAAATTTATGTCGGCGATTCCGTCCGCACCTACACGAGTCAATCAAAGGTCATGGTCTTCTCACCTGCAGGGGAGCTGCTGCGCACCCTCTTCTCCGATGACGAAACCATCTTCGGCGACCCCGCCCTGTTCTTCTTCGGTGGGATCACCTTCGACCAACAGGGGAATGCTTACTTCCTCGACACCTATCGCTCAGACGTGCGTGTGGTGCAGCTGCCGGGAACCTTCCAGGCGAGCTTCCCCATGCCCAGTCTGCTGCCAGGCAATATGGAGCGGCCGATTGACGCCGCCTTCGATCCTTCGACGCAACGCCTGTTTATTGCCTGCGACGGTGGCCGCGTTGAAGTCTTCGGCTTGAATGGCGCCGGCAACCCGGATCCGAACAGCCCCCCCGGCATGCCAACCTTGTTCCACCCAATTGCTGGCAGTGAAACCGACACGCTGGTGCCACAGCTCAGCTTCCAAAATGCAGAAGATCCGGACAACAACGTCCTTAAGTATGACGTCAAGCTCAATAAGAATGGTGTTCAGGTCGCACTTTATGAAGACCTGCCGCAGTTCCTGCCGACATCCTATGCCCAGGTCGATCAGGATCTGATTGAGAACGCACTCTATGCCTGGTCAGCACGCGCCAAGGATGCATCAACAGCCTCCGAATGGACTGCGGAAGAGACCTTCTATGTCAACGCCGTGCAAGAGGCCCCGGTCACTCCGGAGATCGTGGTCCCGGCAGAAGTCCCGACTTTGGACGGGGCAGGCCAGCTCATCTGGATGACCAGCAGTGACCCTGATCCCTTCGACACCGTCAGCTACCGGGTGGAACTGTTCAGCAGCGCCAGCCAACTTGAAGCGGTCGCAACCCAGGAACTGACCGGCACGACGACCACCCTTGCCAGCTTTGAAAATTATCAACAACTCGTCGCCGGCGAAACCTACACCTGGCACGTCATAGCCGTTGATAATCACGGCCTCGCTTCTGCACCCAGCGTCGCCGGCGAGTTTATCTATGATACGACCGTCCTTACGGTCACCGCAGACCAACCGGACGCCCAGGTCTTCATGGGCGGCAACCACGCCTACGCCGGACGTTATCTCGGTCAGGTCCCCGTTGAAGTTCGCGACCTGCCGGCGGGTGCGGTCTCTGTCGTCATTGAGTGTGCTGGCTACGAGCCATATGTCCAACAGGTCATCATCGAAGACAGTGACCAGGTCACCGTAGATGCGGTTCTGACCGCAGCACTACAGCCTGCCTGGAAAGACAAGGGGAGTAGATTGCTGAGCACCGATCTCACCGGGGCCGCTCCATTCTTTGTTGACTTTGATAATAACGGTGTGATCGACATGCTGGTCGGCGACAGCAGCGGTGCCATCACCCTTTCTCCCGGGATCCCCAGTGAAGAAGGGGCTCTTGACTTCGCTGAAGCCGCTGTACTGGACCTCCCATTGACCCCTGGCGCCGTTCCCTTTGTCGCTGACTGGGACAATGACAGCCGCAAAGACATCCTGGCCGGCGGCGTGAACGGCACGATTACCCTGTTCCTGAATATCGGGACCGAAGCTGAGCCCCGCTTTGATCAAGGCAGCCTGCTTCTGACCGCCGGCACCGGCAGAATCGTTCCGGTCGTGCTCGACCTGGATGGCGACCGTGACAAGGATCTGCTGGTGGGCACCAGCGATGGCGCCATTCTCCTCTACGACAACATCAACGACGACAGCACCCCCGTGCTGGCCGAGCCTCACCAACTGGCATCGGTTAACGGCGCGGCAGCTCCCATCGCAGTAGACTGGAATGCTGACGGCGCCAGAGACCTGCTGGTGGCCTGTGACGAGGGCCTGATGCTCTTCCTGCAACAGGAGCAAACCTTCCCTGCCGGCGTGGTTTTGCAGTCGCAAACCTCCTCAGGCAAACGGAGGGCACGTCCTTTCCAATTGGGTGATGAGCCTGTTCTGTTTGCCTTTGATCTGGACGACAAAAAGGGGAAAGAGCTCCTGGTGGGCAATGCGGCAGGCAATATCCTGCTGTTCCGTTCAGACGCTAAAGAAGCGACAGCCACGGCCAGCAGTCTGACGACCAGATCGAGCTTACTGTGGGACTCAAAAGGCGCCCGCAAAGGGAAACAAAACCGTTAATCTGAAAGCGAGGCAGATCAACAAGGTTAATTTATGTGGACTGACAGAAAGAAAGCAGCCTCGCCAGTGCAGCGCTTCGTAACTAGCGCTGCACTGGCGCTCCTGGCCCTGTTGCCAACTCAGGGTCAGGCGCGCATGGTGCACGACTTTGACTGCACTTTCTGCCACCTGGAGTATTCCGACCAAGAAAAACCGTACATGACCTACAACGTCTGTCTTGATTGCCACTACCCCGGCAATGAGGGCACGACCTACCAACGTTCCGACGGCAGCGACTCCAACCCGATCACTGCCACCTTTGCCGCCGGCGACGGTAGCAATGCCCTGGACTCCAACACTGCCCCTAGCGCTGAGACCTCGCACTTTTTTGCCGGATCGTCAGACAATGTACCTGCCGCTGGAGCAACACCGCCCACAAACTTCCGGTTCAACCTCGGCTGGGCCAACGGTCAAATCACCTGCAGTCGCTGTCACAACCCACATGGCGACACCAACAACCCCAAGCTATTGAAACTGGGAGCAGGCACAGCAGATGAAATGTGCCTTGACTGCCACAGCAGCTGGAA
The DNA here is from genome assembly GCA_030145205.1 of Desulfuromonadales bacterium. Taxonomy (GTDB): domain Bacteria; phylum Desulfobacterota; class Desulfuromonadia; order Desulfuromonadales; family BM103; genus JAQYVZ01. Next base: position 198,443 of record JAQYVZ010000001.1, read on the forward strand.
TCAGAGTGGCAACCGGGGACGCGCCACCCATCCCCTGGTCGCCAATTACGCGACCACTGCGGCCGCAGCACCTGACAAGTATCACGCGACTCCGCAACTGAACAACCAGAGCGAAATCCAGCTGATCGACGGTGGGCTGTCCTGCTCCAGCTGCCATGGCGTGCACTTTGTTGACTCCGATGCCACGACGGCAGATGGGGTCGCCAACCACGGCAGCCTGAACAGCGGTGATGGCAAATTGCTGCGTGGCAATGGCGCAGGGCGGAGTAACGCATCATCGCTCTGTCAAACCTGTCATACCTATGCACCGCACGGCAGCAGCGAGACAGAGGACGTCGGCTGTCTAGTTTGTCACAGTGGGCACTCTTACGACCCGGCGGCTCCCAACTATTTCGTCTTGCGTCGTGCGACCTCAACCACAGCCCTTGGCGCTGTCGCCGATCTCGACTACAGCGACCCAGGCGTTCTGGACGGCGCCCAGAGATATACCTTCTGGAACGACCAAACCGATGTGACCGCCACCGGTTACTGTGAAAAATGCCACGGTGATGCCCAAACAATTGGCACCGGTGCAGGACAATATCATGTCACGACAGCCGTCTGTACCGATTGTCATGCCCACGGGCAAGAACAGGGGGCTTTTGCCGCAGCCTGTAATTCCTGCCACGGGTTCCCGCCTGGAGCTTTGGTCACAATCCCAGATGTTACCGGCTCAACCATCGCGGGAGCACATGCCGCACATGTCGAGGACCTTGGCATCGCCTGTGCCGCCTGCCACTACGCCAGCGTTGGCAGCGGACCGACCCACCTGAACGGCGACATCAAGATCACCATCGGCTTCGCCCCCGACGCCATCCCTACCCATGGGGGCGCGTACGATGGACAGACAACCGCTGAGTACGACCGGACGGTAACAACACCAGAAACCACGGTGACCAACTCCGGCAGCAAACTTTGCAGCAACCTCTACTGTCACGGCAATTATTCCGGCAGCGGCAAGAACGCCTCCCCTAAATGGGACGATGCCACCACCGCCGCCTGCGGTTCCTGCCACGGCGGCTCGAACAGCGATCTGCCGACCAGCGGCAATCATGGTGTCCACGCCTCTGCCAGTGGATTTAACATCCCCTGCACCAGCTGCCACCAAGGCGTCATCAGCGGTTCCGGATCCTATGCAATCGCTGACCAGGAGAAGCATGTCAACGGCAAGGTCGACTGGGCTTTCGATGCCACAGAGTCCAGGCTCAAAGGTGACGCAGAACTCTACACCTTGGCATCAGGTTCCCTCCAGCCTTCAGACGGGACAACACCGAGAGCCTACGGCCGCTGTGAAAACATCTACTGTCATTCCAACGCACAACCTGACGGTGGGACCGGCAACCCCGACAGTTATGCGCAGCCGGTCTGGGGGACCACCAACACCCTGAATTGCGGTTCATGTCACCAAGGGGGTGTTCATGGCGATACGGGACCGGCGATCGACAGCGGCAGTCACACCGCGCACCTGGATTACCCGTTGCATCCGATCGGCGAAATCGAATGCACGGTCTGTCATCGATGGAACACCGATCCCCACACCTCCGGCTTCGGCTGTAACAACTGTCATATCGCCCATGGCGGTGATTTCCTCGGTCCTCTCTTCTCCAACCACGTCGACGGTGAAGTCACCATCGCGTTTGAACCCACCTTCGGCACAGCAGCGAGCTACAACGGAACAGCTCTGCCGGGTGACGGCTACGCCAGTTGCGACAATACTTACTGTCACAGCGTCGGTGATGACAGCGTGACTAACACCCAACTCCCGGAGGTCTACAACAATTCCCGCTACGCACAGCCGACCTGGGGCGGCGGGACCCTGGCCTGCAACGCCTGTCACGGCCGCGGCACCTCTAACGGCGCTCCCGACTACACCAATGGCGGCAGCGGCTCCGAGAGCGCAAACGCCCACCCGGCTCATGTTGCTGACAATGAGATCGGTTGCGAGAAATGCCATTACGACACCACCAATGACGGCACATCGATCACCAGCAAGACATTGCATATAAACCAGAACAATACCGATATCAGCTTCAGCAGCCTCAATCCGGACGGCAGCTATGCGGCCGACAAGTCCTGCAGCAATACCTACTGCCACAGCGATGGGACCACGGTCTCAACCGGTTTTTATGTTCATGACGTGCCGGTCAACGATTCGCCGAAGTGGGACGGCAGCACACCCGACCCACAGGGAGATGGCGTTCTCTGCAATAACTGTCACGGGTACTACACGGCGGAAACCAACGTCACCGACGGTCCCGCATACGCCAACTATTCACCCAAAGCGAACAGCCACGACAAACACAGCTACAGCTGGCTGGGCTGCCAGGATTGTCATTACACAACCACGACCGATGGCACAACGATTACCAATTTCGCCAACCACTTGAACGGGGTTTACGATGTCTCCCCCAGCCCGACCTTCAACCGCCCACCGGTCAGCGGGGCCAATACGTTCGACTATACGTTTGATCCGGGCGGCGGCACATGCGACAGCATCTCCTGCCATGCAGGCCTGATTGCAGCGGACAAAACCTGGGGGAACTCCTCCATGAGCACGAACTTCTTTTACGGCTTCCAAGGCTGTTACGAGGTAACCTTCACTGAATCCAACACCAGCTGCACACCGGCGTCAGCCTGCACCGAACCTTATTCGTACATCTGGGATTTCGGGGATGGCACAGTCATCAACGGCAGTTCAAGTGAAACCCACGCATACGACTCGCAAGGCAGCTGGACGGTCACGTTGACGACTATCAGCGGCAGTGGGCTGAGTGGCTCCAAGTCACAAAACATCTCGATCACGAATACGCAGGTTTTCAACAACAACATTAAGCCGACTTACGACGATCCTCCCGGCCCGGTCAGTGTCTCCGTCGACGGTATGACTGTCACGATTACAGACCTGCACACCGATCCGGACTTTGATTGTTACACCGCGGAATATGGAGACGGACTGGTCAAAATTGATTGGGGCCCCGGCGGCTACGTTGATTACCCGGCTGATTTGTCGGCAGCTCCGTCCAATCAACAGTTTTCGTATACGTATGCGACTCCAGGAACCTACACCGTGAGATACGGGATCCAGGATAATGTGATGACTTACCCTGACTTTATCCCCAATTTCTCGGTCACAGTCCCCCAATAGCAGAACGGGGCTGAAAAGAATGTTCGACCACATACATTAAGGCCGACGACCTTCGGGACAGTCAGGCTTATTGTGCCCCAGGGCATACATTTTCAATTACTTTCACCAGGAGGGCCTGATGATCGGCAGATCTTCAGCAACAATCACTGTACTGGCCTGTCTATTTTTGATGCCAGCCCTGCTTAACGCAGCCATGGTTCACGATTTTGACTGTGTGCTCTGTCACTTGGAGTATTCCGACGAAGAAAAACCGTACATGACCTACAATGTCTGCCTCGACTGCCACTACCCCGGTAACGAGGGGACAACCTACACCAAGACAGACGGTGCTGAGACCAACCCGATTACCGCAACTTTCGCAGCAGGCGACGGCAGCGACCTGATCGGCTCCAATGCCGCCCCCGGCAACCAGAGCTCACACTTCTTCGCCGGCGCCTCCGACAGCGCGCCCTCCGTGGTTGCCGAACCGCCCAGCAACTTTCGTTTCAATCTCGGTTGGGCTAACGGCCAGGTCACCTGCAGCCGCTGCCACAACCCGCACGGCGACACCAACAACCCCAAGCTGCTCAAGCTGGGCGACGGCACTGCCGATACCATGTGCCTCGACTGCCACAATGACTGGAACCAGTCCGCCAACCACGGCAAGGGCAGCCACCCGTTGCACGCCGATTACAAGAGCTTGGTCCTGAGTAATCTCGACAGCTACAACTACCCGCCGAACAACTTCGACACCCAAGGTGGTATCGACCTGGCTGAAGACACCAAGGTCTCCTGCACCTCGTGTCACGGCGTCCACTTCGCCGACTCTCACGCATCGACCGCTGATGACAAGAGCGCTACCCTGACTAACGGCGATGGCCGCCTGCTCAAATTCGACGGTCCCGGCAGCGAAAATCCGCAGAAGAGCCTCTGCCAGAGCTGTCATAACTATTACAAACATGGCGCCACAGCCGACACCACCCTCGGCTGCATGGAATGTCACCTCGGCCACGACCAGGCCTCCGGCCTGAACGCCAACTACATGCTGCTGCGCAAGCAGGTCACGGCCACCCTGCCGAAGACAGGTTCAGAGGCAACCGTCAACATCGCTTACCTCACCTACCCGGCCGGCGACAGCTTTGACGGCGTCTGCCTGCAATGCCACGACGTGCCGCCCAGCCACGACCGACCCGAGGGCCAGGATGACTGGAACGACTGCCTGCGCTGCCACGACCATTCCTACGGCTTCGCTCACGGCGGCCCGAACTGCGGTGCCTGTCATGGGCATGAGGAAGGTTACGAGTACGAGCCGGGCCGCTTCAGCGTTGCCCAGGGCACGGTACAGAGTCATGCCACCCATACCGAGAATGACGATGATGACCTGCGTGGCCCGTATATCGACTGCAGCGCCTGTCACGACACCGACAACTACCCCTACTTCAAGTCAGGCACCGATGGCAACGGCGACGGCCTGATCACCCTGGCGGAGACTGATGTCTGCGACACCTGCCACAGCCCGGATGGCGCCATTGATGGCGTCAATGATGCCACCCTCGGCGCCAAGACCAACTGGGCTTCCGGCGTGTATGATGGCGAGGTCCTGCCGGCGGCCAAGCAGCTGTGGTGCATCACCTGCCACGACGATGGCACCGCCAACTCGAAGGCAGATGGTTCAGGTGTTGACGCCCAACCGGTCGGCGGCGACAACAGCACCACCGGCTTCTATGTCGATGGCCACGGCAAAGGTAGCGCTATCGACTGCAGCGTCTGCCACGACATCACCAGTTGGCATATCGATCACTCCTATACTCCGATTGCGGTCCAGACCACCGGGCACAGGGAGAACCAACAAGCACCCAATCCGACCAATTACCGTTTTTATCCGGGTAAGGGCATGACCCTTCCCTATGAACTCTTCCCATCAAACCCAAGCTACACCCTCTGTTACAGCTGTCATGATCCGAATATCACCATGGGGGCAACCAGTAATTTCCGTGTCGACAACTGGCGCGGCGGCATTGCCAACCTGCATTCTTACCATACCGGCTTTGCCACCTGCGTCTTCTGCCACGACCCGCACGGCAGCACATCCCCTGCCATGTACGGCACCCCGGGAACCTGGGGGGGAACCAACGGCCCTGTGCAGTACCTCTACCTCGACAGCACTTCCGGCAAATACAAAGGCCTGTACGACCAGAGCAAATGGCGTAACCCGGCCGAGAACAAAGGTCTGGCACAAACCGGTGGCTATGGCTGCACAGTATGTCACAGCCCTGTTGACGTTGATGCTGGCGTCGGCCCAACCGAAGGGGAATACGACGGCTGGTACCTGCGCACCTATATCCCCCACAGCTACAGCGCTGACAACGATACAGACAATGACACCGTCATAGACAGCCATGACAACTGCATGACGGTCGCCAACAGCACCCAAACTGACAGCGATGGCGACGGCCTCGGCGACGCCTGCGACAACTGCCCGAACGACGCCAACCCGGATCAGGCCGACATTGACGGTGACGGTAGCGGCGACGACTGCGATGTCTGCAGCGATCCGGATTCTGACAGCCTGTGCAGCGACAATGACAACTGTTCTCTGGTGAACAATCCCGACCAAACCGACGATGATGCCGACTTGGTCGGCGACGCCTGCGACAACTGCCTGGGGCTGTTTAACCCCCACCAGAATGATCCGGATAACGACGGCCAGGGCTCCCTGTGCGACGTCTGCCCGAACGATGCCGACGATGACATCGACGCCGATGGCGTCTGCGGCGATATCGACAATTGCCGGTCAACCGCCAACACGAACCAGGCTGACAGCGATGGTGACCAGGTCGGCGATGTCTGCGACAACTGCCCGGCAACGGTCAATACCGATCAGGCTGATGCGGATGACGACGATTTCGGCGACGCCTGTGAAATCTTCTGCCCGGCCCCCGGAGACCCTGCCTGGATCGTCCAGACCGGCACGAGTGCAGAAGACAAATATGTCGCTCTGGACAGCGACCCGTCCGGCAACATCTACCTCACGGGCTATTCCCGCGGCGACTTTGCAGCGCCGGTACTCGGTTATGCCGATATTGTCGTCAGTAAATATTCATCCACCGGAACACATCTCTGGTCACGTCAATTTGGAACTACCAAGTATGAAATCCCCAGGGATATCGCCGTCGATGCCTCGGGCAATTCCTATACCATTGGCTTTACAAACTATGGGGTTCTTGGCGAGCAGTTTTACGGCGGAACATCCGACATGTTCGTCGCAAAATACGACGCCAATGGCAACCAGCAATGGATCAAACAGATTGGCACGAACAGCTACGATTATGGCACCGCCGTCAGCATCGCAACAGATGGTAACATCCTGATCACCGGGCAAACGCGAGGCTCCCTGGCGAGTACAAATCTGGGCGAATTTGGCAGCTATGACACTTATGTTGCCAAGTATGACACCGCCGCCAACCTGCTCTGGCACGTTCAACTCGCAGAAGGGTCGGGGGAGTTTGCGGGTGGAGACCTTATCCAGAGCGCAGCAGGCGACATCTATCTCGCTGCCGGCAGTACTCTTTACCGTCTTAATGCCGCCGGGTCCGTAATCTGGCAGCAATCGGTGGGGTCTTTCGGGCAGCACCCCCTGGCCATTGACGCGGACGGCAACCTGCTGGTCACCGGCAGCGCGACCGGCAACCTCTTTGACGAAAGCAAGGGAGACAATGACTTCTTCCTGGCCAAATACGATGTGGACGGCAACCAGATCTGGGCGAAACAGTTTGGAACCGCCGTAGTTGACCAGGCTTATGCTGTTGACACGGACAGTGATGCAAACATTTACCTGACCGGCTACACCTATGGTGATATCGCCGGCCAAGTCGGCATGTACGATGTCATCGTCCGTAAATATGCGCCGAACGGCAATTACCTTTGGACGAAACAACTTGGGTCAACAAGTCACGATTACGGCACAGACCTGTTGATTGATGCTTCATCAAACGCCTATGTCACCGGTTCCGTCAGTGGCCTGTTCGGTGCCTCCGCGTTCGGCAGCACCGATGCCATCTTATTCAAAATTGCCGTAGGTGGTTGCCCATAACATGATTTTCTGGCGGGCGGTTTGCAAACCGTCCGCCTGTTTGCGTTTGTTAACTTACATTTCTGGTTTCTTTCACCAAGGAGGGCTCGATGATCGGTCGATCGTTAACGACATTCCTGCTCAAAACGAACCAGTGTGTGATACCGCATCAGCAACCAAGAGATAACCAATAAACTTTTAATTTTAGCGAGTTAGCACATCAAAAGAGGACATTAATGCTGGACAAAACCAAAGGATAAGAGCAAAATATGTATTTTTGAGCATTTCCCTATGAAATAGATTTTCAACCCCTATCTTTTGTCTGGGAGATCTGCCGCAGCCTGCCACCTGTGTTTACTTTTCTGCGGCGTCTTGGGAGGAAAAAAATGATACGCAAAGGTCTTGCGCTCGTCGGCATCGTTGTGTCCCTGTTCCTGCTATCCGATGTGGGCCACGCCCGCATGGTGCATGACTTCGACTGCACCTTCTGCCACCTGGAGTACTCCGACGAAGAAAAGCCGTACATGACGTATAACGTCTGCCTCGACTGCCACTTCCCCGGCAACGAAGGCCAGACCTATCAACGGACTGACGGCAGCGACTCCAACCCGATCACCGCGACCTTTGCCGCTGGCGACGGCAGCAACGCCATGACGTCAAATACCGCGCCCGGAGCGGAGACCTCCCATTTCTTTGCCGGTTCGAGCGATAACCAGCCGGCGGCCGGGGCCACCCCGCCGAGCAACTTCCGCTTCAACCTCGGCTGGGCCAACGGCCAGGTCACCTGCAGCCGCTGCCACAACCCGCACGGCGACACCAACAACCCGAAACTGCTCAAGCTGGGGGCCGACAGCACCGAGGCAATGTGCCTGGACTGCCATGGCAGCTGGAACCAGTCCGGCAACCATGGTCTTGTCAGCCATCCCCTGCATGATGATTATCCAACCCTGAGTGCCGCGAACCCGAGCAAGTTCAAAGCGGTTCCCGACAATTTTGGCTCCAACGGCGGGATCAACCTGGTCGATGGAACCAAGGCCTCCTGCTCATCCTGCCATGGCGTGCACTTTGTCGATTCCGATGCAACCACCGGCGACGGCGTCGGTGCCGGCCTGAGTGACGGCGATGGCAAACTGCTGAAATTCGACGGCCCTGGCCGTGAGAAGAAAGGACAGAGTCTCTGCCAAACCTGCCACCTTTACACCGAGCATGGTGCTGATTCCGGCCTCGGCTGCATGGTTTGCCACGGCGGCCACGAGTATGACCCCGGCGGCGCCCCGAACTACTACATGCTCAAGAAGCAGGTTGCTCTTAACGCCGTTCCGAAAAACAATGGCAAACCCGGCACCGTCAACCTCGCCTACACCACCTACCCGCCCCCGGCCAACCTGGGCGGGATCTGCCTGGAGTGCCACGCCCTGCCGGCCAGCCATGATGGCGACAGCAGCTGCAAAGACTGTCATTCGCATGGCGACGGCTTCGCCCATGGCTCAGGAACAACAGGCGCTGGCTGCATTGAATGTCACGGTCATGACGCCGGAACCCTGGTGGATACCGACATGCAAGTCCCCTACACGGCCGGCACCATCGTCAGCCAGGGGGGAGGAACATTCCAGAGTCATTCGACCCATACCGAACTGGACGGAGCAGATGCCAGAGGCCCGGGGATCTATTGCGACACCTGTCATAATATATCGAAATTTCCGATGTTCCGCTCCAAGGCAGACCCGAATGCGGAACTGACACTTGACCAGACTGATGTCTGCGACACCTGCCACAGTCCGAACGGCACGATTGACGGCGTCAACGACGCCACCCTCGGCGCCAAGAACAACTGGAGTTCCGGTGTCTATATCGGCCAGACCCTGCCCACAGCCAAACAGTTGTGGTGCATCACCTGTCACGACGACGGCACGGCCAACTCAAAGGCCGATGGTTCCGGCATCACTGCGCAGAATGTTGCAGGCGATGGCGCGACCTACGGTTTCTACGCCAACGGTCATGGCCAGAACGACCAGGTGGCCTGCAGCAGCTGTCATGACATGACCAGCCGCCACATTGACCATCAATACACCCCGTTAGCAACGGTGATCGAGTCAACCCCCAACCCGACCAATTACCGCTTTTATGACGAGCGCAGCATGATCCTGCCCTACGACGACGAGCGGACAACGGCCTCCTTCGCCCTCTGCTACACGTGCCACGAGGAGAGCTGGATTTCAGACGGTACAACCCTTGGCCCAGATCTGGACACAAATTTCCGTATGGAGAACTACGCCTCACTTCCTAACGGTCGCGGCAAGGGGAATCTCCATTATTACCACATCTACACCCTCGGCTTTAACTCGACCTGCGTTAAATGCCATAACCCGCACGGTCCTCCGGCCGGGAACCCGGTGATGACCGATCCGGACGAAACCGGCAGCTTCCGACTGCTCGCCGAGAGCGGCGGCCTGCTCTATGAATTAACCGATCCGAACGACTGGCATGATCCGGCCAAAAACGTCGGTGGAGCTTTTACGGCAGTCCCGGCCTGCGGCGGTTGCCACAGTGGCGACGCACGCGACCTCAGTAGCGGCACCTCCGCAGCTGATTTCTACTTTGACGGTCTTTACCTGCGGACCTATAAGCCGCCGACGTTTAGCAATGTGAACGACCAGGACAGTGACACCATCCTCGATGTTCTGGATAACTGTATTGACACGGCCAACACCGATCAGGCCGACGCAGACAGCGATGGCGTCGGCGATGCCTGCGACAACTGCATAGCAACCCCTAACACCGACCAGACGGATGCAGACAACGATGGTATCGGTGACGCTTGCGATGACTTCATTGACACGGATGGCGACAACATCAGCAACGATGTCGACAACTGTCCTTCCGTCGTCAATGGCAGCCAGGCTGACGCGGACGACGATGGCATCGGCGATGCCTGCGACAACTGCCCGGACGACGCAAACGTTGACCAGGCGGATGCAGACGGTGACGGCTTCGGCGATGCCTGCGACGCCTGTCCGGACTACAATGTTGCTGACAATCCCCCGGACTGGATCGAACAGACAGGTACCAGTGCGAATGATCGATCCTTCGCCATAGATAGCGATGCTGCCGGCAACATTTACATGGCCGGGCAATCGAGCGGCAATTTTGCCCCGACAAAAGTGAACGCTGACGATATCGTTGTCAGCAAGTACGACTCCAGCGGCAACCGTATCTGGGCACGACAGCACGGAACAGGCTGGAATGAGGCCGTACGTGATATCGCTGTCGACGCCGACGGCAACTCATACACCGTTGGTTATACCCAGGATGGCCAGACTTCGCTGCTTGGCGATCAGTCTTTCGGCGGTGCCGACATATTCGTAGTGAAGTATGATACCAATGGCAACCGGATACGGATCCTGCAAATCGGCACGTCCGCTTTTGACCAGGGCCTGGCCATCAGTATTGATATAGATGGCAACATCCTGATCGCCGGCCAGACCCAGGGCTCGCTGGCCAGGGCCAATTTTGGTGGCTACGACACCTATGTCGCCAAGTACGACTCAGACTTGAATAATCTGATCTGGCACGTTCAACTTCCGGAAGGACGATCACCTTTCGTCTATAGTGCTCTGGCTCAGGGCCCATCAGGAGACATCTTCCTTGCATCAGACACTGTTCTCTATCGTCTCAATGAGGGAGACGGCTCAGTTGTCTGGCAGCAAACGGTCGATTCTTTCAACACACATCCACTGGCCATCGATACCGACGGCAACCTCCTGGTCACCGGAGACACGAGCGTCAGCCTGTTTGGCACATACCAGGGGGGTAGAGACCTCTTCCTGGCCAAGTACGATGCGAACGGCAACCTGCTCTGGGGCACGCAATTCGGAACAAACTCTGCGGATGAAGGATATGCCGTTGCAACAGACAGTAATGGGTATATTTACGTGACGGGTATCACCGCTGGCGACATTGCCGGGCAGATCGGCAACTACGACATCATCGTTCAGAAATACACTCCGGATGGCAATTTACTTTGGACGCAACAGCTTGGGTCAACAGGGAGCGATTACGGCGTAGACCTGTTGATAGATGCCGAATCGAATGCCTTCGTCACCGGCAACGTCTACAGTCTGTTCGGAGACTACTACTGGGGCTTTTACGACATGTACTTGTTTAAATTGGACGTTGGCGGATGCCCGTAGCATGCATTATCGTCCTGCAGATTGATACAGTCTGAACAACGCAGAGCCCCCTGCGGCGCAGGGGGCTTGTGCACTCTCTTGCGTTCTTTCGACGTCAACAACAAGGCTTATTTATTGCATAATTAAATACCGGAAAAAACGTAACTTTACATAACACCACCAAACTGTTCTCAATAAAAACAGAGGGTTATATGGCCAGAAGGTGCTTCCTATCATTTCTCGTGCTGCTTTGCCTCGGTCTTTTCACCAGCATAGCGCACACCCGCATGGTGCACGACTTCGACTGTGTGCTCTGCCATTTCGAGTACACCCCGGAAGAGCAGCCTTTCATGACCTTCAACGTCTGTCTCACCTGCCACGCTCCTGGCAATGTGGGGACCACCTATCCCAAAACAGACGGCACACCGACCAATCCGATTACAGCCACCTTTGTCATCACTGACGCCAGCGACGCTCTCGGCACCAACCCTGCAGCCATCGCTGAGACTTCGCATGCATTCGCCGGGATTTCCGACTCACTCCCGGTCGCCGGGGCAACCCCGCCGAGCAACTTCCGCTTCAACCTCGGCTGGGCCAACGGCCAGATCACCTGCAGCCGCTGTCACAACCCGCATGGCGACACCAACAACCCGAAACTGCTCAAGCTCGGCGCCGGCAGTACCGACGCGATGTGCCTCGACTGTCACAACGACTGGAACCAGACCAATAACAACGGCAAGGGCAGCCACCCATTGCACGCCGACTACCAGAACGTCGCGGAGACCAACTGGCAGAAGTTCAAACGGGAACCGAACAACTTCAATACACAGGGCGGCATCTCCCTGATTGAAGAGACAAAAGTGTCCTGCACCTCATGTCACGGCGTGCACTTTGCCGACTCCCACGCGTCCACCTCTGACGACAAAAACGCCACCCTGGCTGACGGTGACGGTCGCCTGCTCAAGTTCGACGGTCCCGACAACGAAGATCCGCAGCAAAGCATCTGCCAGACCTGCCATGAGTACTCCGCGCACGGCGCGACCGACAACGCTCCCGGCTGCATGGTCTGCCACAGCAGCCACCAGGTCGATGGCGGCAGCAACAATTACTACCTGCTCAACGATCAGATCACGACGGTTCTGCCGAAAACCGGCAGCGAACAGACGATTGCCCTCAGCTACACAAGCGTCCCTGCCAGCGATCAATTCAACGGCGTCTGCCTTGAGTGTCACAACCCCCCGGCCAACCACGACGGCTGGAACAATTGCGCGCAGTGCCACCCCCACTCCTACGGCTTCGCCCATGGCGGGCCGGATTGCGGCGCCTGCCACGGCCACGACGAAGGCCACGAGTATTCAGCGGGCCGGTTCAGCATAGCGCAGGGGACCTTCAAGAGTCACTCGACCCACACCGAGAGTGACGCCGACGACCAGCGCGGTCCCCTGTTGAGCTGCGGCGACTGCCACGACACCGACGACTACCCCTATTTCAAATCGGGGACCGACGGCAACGGCGACGGCAAGTTCGACCTGGCAGAGACCGATGTCTGCAACAACTGCCACAGCCCGAACGGCGGAGTTGACGGCGTCAACGACGCGATCGTTGGTGCCAAGGCCAACTGGGCCAGTGGCGTCTACGATGACACCGGCCTGCCGGTGGCAAAATCGAACTGGTGCATCAGCTGCCATGACGATGATCCGGCCAACTCGAAAGTGGACGGCAGTGGCATTGATGCCCAGCCGGTCGGCGGTGACAACACAAACTGGGGCTACTATGTGTTCGGTCACGGCCGCGGCGGCCAGATCGAATGCAGTGCCTGCCACGACCTCGCCAGTGAGCACATCGACCACCTGTACGAACCGCACCGGCCACAAACCCTCACCGACTTCTGGGGCGGGTCGAACACCCGCAGCCTCAGCAGCTACCGCTTCTATCCGGGCAAGGACCTGACCCTGCCCTATTCGGATGCCGCTGCCGCCACGCTGAACAGCTACACCCTCTGTCTGAGCTGCCATGACAGCGCCCTGTTCACCGGTGCTAACACCAACTTCCTGCAGGATAACGGCGGGGGAAGTGTGACGAATTATCACGACTACCATCGTTCCATAGTCACCTGCATCTTCTGCCACGATCCGCACGGCACCGCCGCACCCGCGATGTACGGGATCAACAGCGCCGATCCGCTGGCAGCAATGCCGGTCCAATATCTCGATGGCAGCCTTAACACCCTGAGTGACCGCAGCGCCTGGCAAGACCCCGCACAGAACAAAGGCCTAAGGCAAACAGCTGCAAGCCTCGACTGCGTCGCATGTCACGGTCAGAACAGTTTTTACACACGCACCTATAATGCTACGATTTTGGGGTCTTACGGGACCAACAACGACACGGACGGCGACGGCATCGACGACCCCGTCGACAACTGCAGGAACACTGCGAACAACGGCCAGGAGGACACGGACAACGACGGGGTTGGTGATGCCTGCGACAACTGCACGACCACGGCCAACTACGACCAAACCGACTCTGACAGCGATGGCCTCGGCGATGCCTGCGATACCGACTGCGACCAGGCAATCCTGGACTGGGCGCTGCAGCTCGGCGGCGGCGGCGATGATCTGGTGAAAGACCTGATCGTTCTCGACAGTGGAAGCGCCATCCTGCTGGGGGAAACGAGGTGGGACGCTGACGGCAGCGGCCCAGCGATCCACCTGGGCGGCCGTGACATCACCCTGGCCAAGGTCGATCCATTCGGTCAACTCATCTGGTTCCGGCAACTGGGATCTTCAGACGATGAGTACCCAAAGGCCGTCACTGTTGACAGCGCCGGCAATATCTACATTACGGGCAGCAACTACGGCACATTCGGCGGAGTGTACGGGGATGGCATGGGCTTTTTTGTGGCCAAGTACACCCTGGATGGTGAACCGGTCTGGGTCAAACAGTACGGGACAGAGTATTACGAAACTGCGACCGATATCATTGCGGACGGCGATGACAACCTGTATGTGACCGGTTCTATCGACGGGGACTTTGATGGCGCCGGTTCTGAAATCGATCATGGCGGCTACGACGTCTTCCTGATGCGTATCAACAGTGAAGGCGCTGTGCAATGGAAGAAGCAGATCGGAACAGCGCAGTCCGACTCTGCAACAGACCTGGCTGTGGACACCTCCGGAAACATCGTCCTTGCAGGCTACACAAGTGGCGACATGGATGGTGGCGGCCCGATCGTACCTGCGGGCAGTTCAGACCCGTTTGTCATCAAGTTGACTCCGCAGGGGGAACAAGTCTGGGTCGGCCAGACTGGCTCCGTCTCTGGTGAGCTCTGTGACGGCCTGGGGCTGGATGCTTCCGGAAATATTTACTTGACCGGCCGTACCGGCGGCGACATGGACGGCACCAACAGAGGCGGGAATGATATCTTCACCGTCAAGTACACCCCCGACGGCACCCTGCAATGGACCCGTCAGACTGGGACAACCGCCTGGGATTACGGCAGCGGAGTTGCGGCTCTGGAAAATGGTAACGTTCAGGTCCTGGGCTACACTTACGCGAACCTGGCCGGGACCAACCAAGGCGGCACCGACCTGGTCCTGATCGAATACGATGAGGACGGCACCGAACTCAAGGCGACGCAGTTTGGCAGGGAGGACGATGACACTTCGGTCGCGATAGGAGCGAATCGCAACGATCTCTTCCTGGCAGCCTCAACCAAATCCGCCTGGGACGAAGCGGCCTACGGCAATTCCGACATGGTCCTCCTCAAAGTCAGCCCAGTCTGCCCCCTGGAAGACGCTGACGACGATACGGTCCATAACCTGAGCGACAACTGTATCGATGATCCCAACATTCGCCAGAAGGACGCCGACAGCGACAGCATCGGCGACCTCTGTGACAATTGCCCGTCAGACGCCAACGTTCTGCAGACCGACAGCGACAACGACGGCAGCGGCGATGCCTGCGACACCTGCCCGACCGATCCGGCCAACGATGCGGACAGCGACGGCCTCTGCGCCGATGTCGACAACTGTCCGTCGGCAGCCAATGCCGACCAGGCCGATGCGGACTGCGACGGCAACGGCGACGCCTGCAGCACGCCGGCATTCACGCCGCCAACCGCGCTGTCGACTGCGCCTCAAGAGTTCCTGGCGAACAGCACCGTCTCCTGGTTCGACACCTTCGACGGTGAACATGGTTATCTCATCGAGCGCAAACAAGAGGTCTGTTCATCCGACACCCTCGCCTTCTCCCCCGTTGGCCGGCTCTACCAGCTCGATAATTTCGACAACGGTCTGGACACAACGCTCTGGAATGCACAGACCAACATGCTGACAATCTCGAATCAGGGGTTCCCGGCTGCGGCATCCGACTCGAGCGGTACGGGCGAAATCACCCTGGAAAACGGTGCGATCAAGCTGCACACCACGTCAAACGACATGGATCTGGCGAGTTATAACAACTCCTATATCTGGCTCAAAGATCCGGCAGGCGTCGTCGGCGACGGCGATTTCGACATCCAGTTCGACTACAGCTTGCCGAACGGCTGGGCCGCAACCGAACAGTATCATGTGCTCGTCCGCCTGGAGATCTTCTTCCCGGCCACGGCCGGCGGCAACAATATTCTGTCGCTGAACCGCACCGGAAATCACGAGGCTCTCTATGCAACCATCGATGGCGTTGATGAATCCGCCAGCAGGCCAAACGGCGATCTGTTCGGCAAACTCAGGATGGTGCGAAAAGACCGGCAAGTGGCGGCCTACTTCTGGGACGGCCTGACCTGGCAGCTACTGCTCGAGCACAGCACGCCGCAGACGGCGGATCTCGCCCCGACGTCGACCCGGATTGTTCAGTATGCCAACCGCGACGAGACCAACGGCCAGGATCTGACCGTACTGATCGACAATGTCCGTTTCAACCAGGTCAACGGCGAGCCGGTGCCGGTTCTGCATCTGGAGATGGAGGACAACTTCTGGCAGGAGACCCCGGGCGAGGTGGTTGACAGCGCCCTCGGTGGCAGCCACGGCACGGCCTTTAATGGCGCAACGCCCGCAATTGATGCGGAGCGGGGCAGAGTCGGCCACTTCGATGGCGTCGACGACTATATCGACATTCCGGGAGATGCCCTGCTGGAAAACGTCACCGACGCCAGCTTCACCTTTGCCGCCTGGGCCAAGCCGATGTCGGTGCCACCTAAAACCGACGCGAATCCACCGGCAAACGATTGGTCATACTCAATCTTGGGGCGCACTGGCTGGCACCTCAACTTGAGTTACAATTCTAACAAGGCCTATAGCTTCGGAATTTATACCGAAGACGCGCCGGACCCTGCGCAGTGGCACGGGGTCGGCTCCCCCCTCTTGTATGACCCGCTCGAATGGCATCACCTTGTCGGGGTGGTTGATGACACAGCCAAGACCGTCAACCTCTACGTTGACGGACAGTTGGTTAACAGCAAGTCCTACACAGGGACCTTGCGCGACTACGGCACAGCGCCTTACTACATCGGCGCCATGCCAGGCCCTGCCTACAACTGGTTCTTCGACGGCGACATCGATGACGTCCGCATCTTCGACAAGGCACTTGCTGCGGAGGAAATCGTCCGGATTTACGGCGAGATACAGTATGACGACAGCGGTCTGATCTCCGGCTCGGATTACTGCTACCGGATCTCTCCCTTCAAGACGGACAGCTGCCCCAACTGGGGGGCGCATGCCGCTGAAGTGGACCATACGATCCCGAGCTACAACCTGCCCGATCAACCGGTCAACCAGACCCCGGCAAATGGCGAGCTGAACGTCGATACGCTCAAACCCACCCTGACCGCCTCGGCCTTCAATGATGCCGAGGATACGCATCATCGCAGTCAGTGGCGCATCAGCACCGATAACGTCGACATCGAAGGCAACCTTGTCTACGACCGTATCACCGCCGCCGCGACCACAAGTCATACAATCAGCACTGCGTTGGCGACCAACACCACCTACTACTGGCAGGTCCGTTACCAGGATAGCAGAGGGGAGTGGTCACCCTATTCGGCCCCCTTCTCTTTTGTGATCAGCAACACACTGCCGACCACGCCATCCAATTCATCACCGGCAGACGGCGCTGTCGATATAGCGCGCCTGCCAGTCCTCTCTGCATCGGCGTTTGTAGACGTTGACGGAGACACGCATCAGGCCAGCCAATGGGTGATCAGTACGGCCAGTGGTGGCAACTTCGACGCCAATATCATCTATAACGAAGTAGACACGGATCCCGCCACCATAAGCCATACGGTGGCAGCATCCACGCTACTGCCGATCATCGAAACACCTCTTTACTGGAAAGTGCGCTACAAGGACAGTATCGGGGAATGGTCTGCCTACTCCACGGAGACATCCTTCCAGACCGTCAGCCTGGCCAGCCTGATCAGCCACTGGCCCCTGGATGACGGCAGCGGCACCGCAGCGAGCGATGCCGCAGGCAGCAATGACGGGACGTTGTTGAGCGGAACCGCCTGGAACAGTACCAGCGCCTTCTCCGGCACGGCGATCGATTTCGATGGCAGCGGAGACGTGGCCGCCTGGGCCGGCCAGGGGGTGTCCTGGACCTATGCGGATGGCCTTCCCGTGAATAACTTTACGCTCGAGGCCATGGTCAAAACCTCGGTTACACACGAGATTGACGCCGAATCCAACAGCACGACAACCGGCACCGCCGGTCAGAAGTATCTGTTCGGGGCCAACAATCATGCCACAAATGCCGGAGCCGGAGTTTCGGTCGGCACGAATGGGATCTCAGTCTATGAGCATGGTAGCGGTTATATGCCTCCCCTCGCTGTTTACGAGGCGAGCATCGGCACAGGCTGGAACCATGTCGTCGTCACCTATACGAACAGGCAGCCGCGCATCTACCTGAACGGCGACCTGGTCCATACCGGCCTGACCTCAGCCAGAGCGAACGTCTACGCACCGACCTACCTTGGCTCCGGCCCTTACGGTTTGTTTGCCGGCAGTGTCGACGAAGTGGCAATTTATGGTAACGCCCTGACAGCGCAGGAGGTTCAGCAGCGCTGCGTCGACCTGGGACAGTGTTTTCCTTGATAAGGAAACAGACCACTCGCCACGTTTTCGAGAGAAACTCCCTATAGTGACAGTTTTGACAACTGCCCCATAACCATCTCACTCGTGAATGGGGCAAGTTGCCGGTGCGATTAAACGTAGTGTCGATTCCTTCGGTTCAACCTGTTTGTGTAAATAACGCTTCTTGAAAGTTTTATCGGTTTTAGAAACTCTTTTTGCTACACCTCAAAAGTGTGCGTGGCGATATAATCGCCTGGTCAAACACCCGGGCGTGCTTTTTTTACAGGCAATAGCTGGCAGCCATACACATTTTCCACTCTTCCCCAACGAGGGGATAAAATACCCGTTCCGTATTGTCGAGCATTTCTCGGTGATTACGAGAAAGCTTTTCAGTCATTACACGGTAAGCTACAGAAACCCTCATTCAGTTTATTCACGAGAAGCATACTGTACAAACAACAAAAACAGTCATCTATGGCTTCGGTTCAACACTTTACAATGGATGGCGATACAGCAGAACAAACGCACCATTAGACCAGCCAACTTATTGTATTAAAAGCACAAAAACATTTCCTCTTCCCAGACGAATACACCGAAAGCCCAGGTTCCCTGTGAGTCATCAAAACGTGGAAACAACACTTTTGCGAACTTAATTCAGAAGATACGAGAACAGCCTGTCACGAATCCCCCTTTACCGTCATCTCAGGCACAATAATTGCTCTTACAAATCAGGCTGTTACTGTTTTTAATGCAGCTAATTTGATTTGAGTGCAAGCTCCAGCCAGAAGGCAGACCCGGCAGCTTTGCACCTGAATGTTTTGGTTTCTTTACGGGCGGCATCAAGCCGATCCTGTTGTTTATTCCTTACACGGTGTGATTCCCGGCGCCAGCAGATCCGTTTAGCCCAGCGTCAGGCACAGGGAGGCGTGTATGCATATCCGTCGGTCACTGTTTGGTATCTTCTTTCTCCTGGCACTATGCGCTGCACCAGCTTACGCCCGCATGGTGCACGATTTCGATTGCACCTTCTGTCATCTGGAGTATTCCGACGAAGAAAAACCTTACATGACCTACAACGTCTGCCTCGACTGCCACTATCCAGGCAACGAAGGCACGACCTACCAACGCTCTGACGGCAGCGACTCCAACCCGATTACCGCGACTTTTTCTGCCGGTGACGGCAGCAACAACCTTGGCTCTAACACCGCCCCCGGTGACCAGACTTCCCACTTTTTCGCCGGTGCTTCCGATACCGCGCCATCCGCAGGAGCTTCTCCACCCAACAACTTCCGCTTCAACCTCGGCTGGGCCAATGGCCAGGTTACCTGCAGCCGCTGCCACAACCCGCATGGCGACACCAACAACCCCAAGTTGCTCAAATTGGGTGCCGACACCGCAGACGCCATGTGCCTCGACTGCCACGCAGACTGGAACCAACGCAACAACCATGCCCGCGGCAGTCACCCACTAGCCGATGACTATCCAGGCCTGGCCGCTGCCAACTCAGGCCGTTACAAAGCGACTCCGGACAACTTCGGCACGCAGGGCAACATTTCCCTGCTCGATGACACCAAAGTTTCCTGCACAAGCTGCCATACAGTTCATTTTGCTGATTCGAATGCTGCCACGCCAGACACTAAAAATGCCACTCTGACTGCCGGCGACGGCAAACTACTTAAAGCCGACGGACCAGGACGGGAGGCCCCCGACCAGAGTCTTTGCCAAAGCTGCCACACATACGATCAGCACGGCCCCACCTCGGGACTCGGCTGCATGTTCTGTCACGGCGGGCATGAATACGACCCGGCCGGTCAACCGAACTACTACCTGCTCAAAAAGCAGGTCACCCTGGTCACTCCGAAATCGGGCGTTGAAGAGACCGTCAATCTGAACTACACCAGCTATCCACCCGCCGCAAACTTGAACGGCATCTGTCAGGGATGCCACACCCTGCCCGCGACCCACGACGCAGGAGACAGTTGCAAAAGCTGCCACGCCCACGCGGGCGGATTTGAAGCCGGTTGCAACGGCTGCCACGCCTACCCGCCGCAGAACAACGCTCACGAACTGCATGTGGACACCCTGGACTATACCTGCGACAGCTGCCACTACGGCAACGATCATAACCCAACCGCCTTGGTGACCTCACTAGCGCAGTTCCTGGTTGATTACGACCGCGCCGAAGTCGATATCACTTTCGATCCGACCGGCTTCAATACCGACGCAAACAACGGCAGCAACCTCGGCCCGCCTCTGCATACCGCGGGAGCAAGCTCCGCGGCAGCGACCTGTTCCAACCTGGCCTGCCACAACCCGGACAACGCGTTCACGGGCAAAGGCAACAACAACACCAACAACGTCCCGGCCTGGGGCGACACCATTACGGTCTGCACCGACTGCCATTCTGCAAACAGCTGGGACGGTGGCGACCATGGGCCACATATGGCGGAGAATGTCTACTTCGGTCCGGGTGTGGAGTGTTCCGATTGCCACGCCACCATCAACATTGATGACCCCGAGACCAGCGGCACGCATGCCAGCCACGCCGACGGCACACTGCAGATCGACCAGTCGGGCGACTATCCGATCCTGATCAACGCTGACCTGCCGTTTCGGGCCGGTGTCACGGGACAATACACGGACGGTACGAGTGGAACCCTCACCGGTGGGCGCTGTTCAAACGTTTACTGCCACGGCGACCTAGATACCGACATCGGCTTCAACCGAAGCTTCACCTGGGGCGTGACCGATGTCTGGTCGATGAACTGCTACCACTGTCACCGCTATGGACCAAACTTCAGCAGTTCCGGCAACAAGTCGCACTTCGTGCATACCGACGAAAGCGGAGGGACCTACCCGTATGGCCCCCAGCTGGACAACTATGGCTGCACGGCCTGTCATACCCCGGACAGCTACGGTGTCAATCATGCCGACGGCCGCCCCGACCTGATCGGTGCCGCCGACGGTTCGCTGGAGAACACCTCCTCCTGCGACAGCTGCCACGGCAGCGAAGCGGGCATCGCGGAGGCGAAGGCGAACTGGTTCCTGAATGTGACCAGCGACCGGCACCGGATCAGCGACTGTCTCTATTGTCACAACAGTACGGCCCCGGCAACGAGCCGTGGCATGACCGCTGCCGCCATGGACTATTTCGACACCACCGGTCACGGCAGCACCAGCTCTCTGGCGGCGACCGGCAACACCGGCCCGGGCTACGACTGCCTGACCTGCCACGATCGCGACAGCGAACACATCAACGGCCAGCAGGGGATCGGTCTGCGCCTGTCAACAGCCGTGCCAGACGATGCGCTGCCCTTCACGACCGATTCCAGTGAAGTCTGCCTCGACTGCCACAAAGTCGGTCAGTCAACCAACGGTAGCCTGGGACAAGACGCCTCTGCCGAAGCGTCTGTTCATTCCGGCGCGATCATGGACAGTTACAACACTGGTGACGCGACGGCCTACCCGGCGTACGGAGACAGCGCGAACTACGCCCTGTCACCCGGCTATCAGTGCGCCGATTGCCACAATGCCCACGGCACCGCCAAGCTGGCGATGCTAAAAACCTCGGTCAACGGCAAAGTTGGCGGCATCAACAACAATGTCAGTGTCACCAGTCTGGACAACGCAACGGCAAGCGACTTCAGCGGGCTGGACCCGACCGCGGCACCCGCCGACGGCTTCTGTGACAGCTGCCACGCGGCCTCCGGAGATGCACACCCGGACACGGCTCAGCCGAACAATCATAATCAGGGTCAGTCCTGCATGGAGTGTCACAGCCATGAATTCAGCTTTGCGACCTCCGGGCCTCGCGCCGAATTCACCGACAACACCGGCGACCCGGCAGACCTGACCATCGCGTTTGGCAATGTCGTGGCAACCGGCACGGCGACCCAAACGGCGACCATCAAGAACCATGGGACAGCGAACCTGGTGATCGGTTCAATCGCCGCCAATGACACTTTGGCAGCACCCTTCTCCCTCGTCGGCGGTAGCGATAACTGTTCAGGGCAAACCCTGGCGCCGGCAGACACCTGCACTTTTGACGTCCAGTTTACGCCTGCCGTTGAGAGCACGACGCCACCGGAAACGGACAGCTTTGATATTCCGAGCAACGATCCGAGAAACACCCCGGGCAACGACCCTTATCTCCCGATGAACATAACCGTCACCGGCACGGCAACGGCCGCCGGCCCGGACATCACCGTGACGGACGCGCTGGCCCCGACCACGGACCTTGACCTGCCATTTGGCGAGCAAGTGCTGAACACCAGCGTTGACCAGGAAATCATCCTGACCAATGACGGCGTCAACAATCTGACGTTTGGAGCGGTCCCCTTAAGCAACCTGCTGGCGGCGCCTTTCACCATCACGGCAGACACCTGCTCGGGCCAGTCGTTAGCCCCCGGCAACAACTGCAGCCTGACGGTCACCTACACGCCGACGACAACCGGTGCGCAGAGCGACAGTTTCGACATCACCAGCAATGACCCCGACGAAAGCCCGCTGACGTTTACAGTCAGCGGCACCGGACTGAAAGCAGTCTATGCCTACATTCCGATTGACGGTTTCTACAACAGCTCCAGCAAAGGCAGCATCTCGCAAATCAGGACCCATGACAAAAAGGTGATAAAAACCATCTCGGCTTATGGTCCACAGGAGATTACCGTTCTCCCTGATGGCTCCAAGGTGTACATAAAGCACAACTACATAGGCACAGGATATTATGGCAGTAAAATCGGAAACTTAAAGTCATACAACGCCAGCCTTGGTGGCGCAGAATTCATTTCTCTGGGGATCATGGGGGTGAGCAAACAACTTGCCTCTGCACCAAGCGGCGCGTATGTGTATGTTGCGACCCGGGAAGGCGAATACAGCCCTTACACCTCGCACCTGGCTGTGATCGACACCGCCACCGACAGCTTCGTAAACAAAATCCAGCTCGCGGATGCCAGCTACGTCTCGCTGACCTCGCTCGCGGTCTCTCCCGACAGCCAGTACGTGTACTACACCAACAACACGTCAGGCGATGACACTTTGAGCATCCGGCGCACCATTGACCTCTCCCTGGTCACGGCCGTTGTCGTGGGGACAACGCCCACGGAGATGGCGATCCTGCCGGACAACTCAAAAGTTTATGTGCTGAATTCGGGGGACGGGACTCTTTCAGTTGTCCAAACGTCTGACTTTACGGTCGCCCGGACCTTCCCTGTCGGTAACGGCCTGAAAGACCTGGTGCTGTCACCCGACGGCAGCACGTTGTACGTGGTGAACAATGATGGTTCAAAAGCCTACAACACCATTACGTTCGTTGACACGGCTACCGATACGATCTCACGAACGGTAGACATCGTGCCTCCGACCGGGTGCAACATGAAGAGCGTTGCGATTACCCCGGATGGCAAACATCTGTACATCGCCGCTGTCTCAGAGGGCTACAGCACAGCGACGGACCATATCATCGTGGTCGACACCGATTCCAGCGCTCAACCGGTCGAAATCGCCGTCGGCAGCTCGCCTAACGCCTACGGCACCTTCATCCAGACTGACAACCCCAATGCCGTCTGGCCGGACATCCAGATCACGGACACCGCCGGTTTGACCAAAGACCATGGTGTTCCCTTCGGCAATGTCACGGTTAACCAGACATCAGCACCCCGGACAGTGACAGTCAGCAACACCGGCACCGCCAATCTGGTGCTTGGCGAGATTGCCATTCCCAATCCCGTCGCCGCGCCCTTTGCGATCCTGAGCGATGCCTGCTCAAACCAGACACTCACCCCGGCGGCGTCATGCACGCTCACTGTAACTTATGCCCCGACGGCCGAGAGTACTCATTTCGAGAGTTTTGAGATCCCGAGCAACGACCCGAATGAACCTATTGCCAGCGTTTCGCTCATGGGAACAGGGACGGTCCCTGACATCACCGTCACAGATGACATTGAACCTTTTGACAATCTGACTATTCCTTTTGCCGATCGGGTTATAACAACAACCGGCTCCAGAATAATCACCGTCAAAAACAACGGTGCAGGCAACCTGATCTTCGACAGCCTGTCGACAACGGCCCCATTCTCTCTCAACCTCACATCAAGCAGTTGTGACAGCTACCTGAGTGCCCCCGGTTTGTCGCCAAACGGGACCTGTACCATTTACGTTGAATTCACCCCGACGGAGTTGATCGAGGTGACCAAGACAGTTGACATCTCGAGCAATGATCCGGACGAGAGTACCGTTTCGGTCACGCTGACCGGCACAGGCACCCCGCTCGGTCCGGACATTACCCCACTGGACGTCTACTCCTACAGCGCGCTGGCAATCTCCGGCATCGACTTCGGCTATTATCCGATCACATCGACCTCTGCCTGGAAATATGCCTATGCCCGCAACGACGGCTCCGAGGACCTGATCCTCGGCACCATCGCCCTGCCGGCCGACCCGGGGCCTTTCTCCATCGACACGGACAACCTGTCCGACACAACGGTCCAGCCGGCCAAGATCAGCTCCTGGGCGCGGCTCTATTTCGATCCGCAGACGACCGGGCCTTTCAGCAGCAGCCTGACCATCCCGAACAACGACTCGGATGAGAATCCGACCGTCATCCCGCTGACCGGCATCGGCTATGAAACCATGTACGCGTTCATCACCCACAACGCGATCACCGATACCGGCAGCTATCCGAACATCGACACCATCAGGCCGCTGACGGTCTCCTACCAGGCGAATGGCGACGTTACCAACTCGTCCGGCAGCATCGCCTACCCGGGAAACAAATCGGATCCGTTCGGCATCGCGGCGACCCCCAGCATCACCTACATCACCCTGTCCGGTCTCGACCAGGTTCTCTTCTACCAGACCTCGAACCGGCTGCTGCTGGCTACGGTCGATGTCGGCGACAACCCAAAAGGGGTCACGGTAACCCCGGACGGTGCGTTTATTTACGTCGCCAACTACAACAGCAACACGGTCAGCGTGGTATCAAAGCTGACCCAGAGCGTGGTCGCCACCATTCCGGTCGAAACCGGTCCCTACGGCATTGACGTCACGCCTGATGGTGCTTACGTGTATGTCAGCAACCTGATTGATGACTCGATTTCAGTTATCCAGACCAGCGACAACACGGTGCTGACAAACATCCCGCTGAACAACACCTCCCCGAGCAGCCTGGCGGTGTCTCCTGACGGACAGCATGTGTACGCCACCCATAGCGGCAGCCATACGGTCTCCGTGATCCAGACCTCGGATAACACGGTGTTCAAGGACATCCCCGGTGTCACCAGTGCGGGCATGGTGGCCTTTACGCCCGACGGCTCACACGCTTATGTCAGCAACCGCTCCGCCAACACGGTCACTGTGATCCAGACATCGGACCACAGTGTCAGCGAAGTGATCAGTGACATTGACAGCGCCTACGGCATCGCCGTGACGCCGGACGGCCGCTTCGTCTACGCGGTCTCTTCGGACACCAGCAGCAGCGGCGGCAAGATTTACGTCATCCGAACCTCTGACAATACTGTGGCGACCACAGTGAACAAGCTCACCACGTCGCGCACGTTCCAGATGGGCAAGTTCATCACCGTCCAGCGCAACGGCGTCGATTACGACGGTATTCCGGATGGGGAGGACAACTGCCCGACTACAGCCAACGCCCTGCAGACCGACAGCGACGGCGACGGCATCGGAGACGCCTGCGACACCTGCCCGGACGACCCGGACAATGATGCTGACGGCGACGGCGTCTGCGGCGATGCTGACAATTGTCCGGCAACAGCCAACGCCGACCAGACCGACAGCGACACTGATGGCATCGGCGATGCCTGCGACAGCTGCCCGGACGACCCGGACAATGATGCCGACACTGACGGCATCTGCGGTGACATCGATAACTGCCCCGCTGAAGCCAACGCCGACCAGCTCGACTCGGACTGCGATGGGATCGGCGACGCCTGCAGCGCACCGGTGTACACCTCGCCCGGCTCGCTGTTGATTACTCCTCAGCAGTTCCTGGCAAACAGCACGATCTCCTGGGTCGATACGTTCGATGGCGAGAACGGCTACATCGTGGAGCGGAAAGACGGGGTCTGTTCGCCCGACACATCAGGGTTCACTCCCGTCGCCAGGCTGTACCAGCTGGAAGACTTCAACAACGGCCTGGACGCCACAGCCTGGGATGCCCGCGCGCAGGTGCTGACCTCAACGGTCTGGGGCATTCCGGCAGCAGCCTCCGATGCAAGCGGAACCGCCGAAGTCATCTGGGAGAATGGCGCGGTCAAACTGCACACCACGTCCAACGATGTGGATGACCCGAATCTCAACAGCGCCTTCATCCAGCTCAATAACCCGGAGAGCATCATCGGCGACGGTGATTTCGACATCCAGTTTGACTACAGCCTGCCAAACGGCTCGACCACGACCACCCAGTATCATGTCTACGCCCGTCTGGCTGTGCTCTTCCCGGATACCGCCGGAGGCGCCAACAACCTCTATCTGGAGCGTCGCAACGGCGATCTTGATTTCATCGGTCTGACCATAGATGGTGTCGCGGAATACGGCTCCAGAAGTAATCTCACCTCATCCGGCAAGCTCAGGCTGGTACGCAGCAACCGGCATATGGCGGCCTACGCCTGGGATGGCACCACCTGGCTGCTGCTGCTCAGGCACAGTAGCCCGCAGACTGCAGATCTTGCCCCCTGGCGAACGAGGATTTTCCAGTTTGCCCATCGTGATGAAACCGGTGGACAGGACGTCACCACCCTGATTGACAATATCCGTTTCAACCACAGGGGCGGCGACCCGGTGGCAGCCCTGCATGTCGATATCGAAGAAACTCTCTGGGATGGAACAGCAGAAGAGATACGCGATGCGGCTGCCGACAGCAATCACGGCACCTCGTTCAATGGCCCGACCATTGAAACTGACGTTGATCGGGGCACCGTCGCCCGCTTCGACGGCGTGGACGACTATGTCGAAATTTCAGGAGCGGGCACGCTGCAGGATGTGACCGACGCCAGCTTCACCTTTGCGGCCTGGGCCAAGCCGATGTCGGTCCCACCCCACCTTGACGCCAGTCCGCAGGATGACCCGCCCGGACCTGCTGACGACTGGATTTACACCATCATGGGTCGACCGGGCTGGCATGTCGACCTGCACTACAATCAGCACAAGCACTTCAGGTTTGAGATGTGGACCGAGGATCCTCCCGCCAATGCGGTGCCATTCGGTGTCAGCTCGATCGCTTACGATCCGGGAGCCTGGCACCATCTCGTCAGCGTTGTTGATGACGCGACCAAGACGGTCAGTCTTTATATCGATGGTCAACTGGCCGGGAGCAATCCCTACACGGGGACCTTGCGCGACTACAGCACCTCACCTTACTTTATCGGCACCTCGAATCACGACGCCTCGGCCTACAACTGGTTCTTCGACGGCTTCATCGATGACGTGCGCGTGTTTGACCAGGCGCTCTCTGCCACAGAAATTGCCCGAATCTACAGCGGCGAGATGCAATACAACGACAGCGGTCTGACCGCAAGCGCTCCCTACTGCTATCGCGTCTACCCCTTCAAATCGGACAGCTGCCCCAACTGGGCGGAACATGCAGCAGAAGATACCTATACGGCGCCCGACAACACGTTGCCCACTCAACCGACCAACCTGACGCCAACGAGCGGCGCCCTGGATGTCTACTCCCTCACTCCCGCTTTGACCGCCTCGGCGTTCAGTGATGCGGATGGTGGAGACAGCCACGTTGCAAGTCAATGGCGCGTCAGTACCGACAATGTCGATTTTGACGGCAATCTCGTTTACGACAGCGGAGTAGTTGCCGCGACCACAAGCCACACCCTTTCCTCTGCGTTAGCGACCAACACCACTTACTACTGGCAGGTACGCTACCAGGACAGCAAGGGAGAGTGGTCAACCTATTCGAGCCTCTCCTCCTTCATGGTCAGCAACACGCTGCCGAACACGCCGACCAATGCGACACCGTCGGATGGCGCTATCGGTGTCGCGGCCACGCCCACCCTGACAGCGTCTGTTTTCAGCGACAGTGACGCCGGCGACACCCATCAGGCGAGCCAGTGGCTGATCAGCACTGGCAGTAATGCAGCCTTCGACGCAAACATTATTTATGACACAGACGCCGTCACCGGCACGAACACCCACGCCGTTATCGGCAGCGGGATCTTTGGCACCATCTATTACTGGAAAGTCCGCTACCAGGACAGCCGAGGTGACTGGTCGGCCTATTCGACCGAAACAAGCTTCACGATCGTCACCAACGTCGCGCCGGACCAGCCGGCCAACGCATCCCCGGCGGAAGCGGTTGAGAACATCGCCCGTCAACCGGTCCTTACCGCTTCGGATTTCTCAGACGGGGATGGCGGCGATACCCATCAGGCCAGCCAGTGGACAGTCAGTACGGAGAGCGGCGGCACATTTGATGCCAATATCATCTACGACAGTGACACTGTCGCCGGCACAGCAAATCATTCCGTCTCTTCGTCACTACCGATCAACAGCACCCTCTACTGGAAGGTCCGTTACCAGGACAGCAAGGGCACCTGGTCGACCTGGTCCACGGAGACCTCCTTTACGACTACCAGCCTGATCAGCCTCTGGCCCCTGGACGAGGGCAGTGGCATCACGGTGAACGACTCTTCCGGCAACAACCCCGGCACCATCAAAAATGGGGCGACCTGGAATACGGCAAGCGCCTTTTCGGGAAGCGCCCTCGACCTCAACGGTGCCGGCACCCTGGCCGACTGGGGCAACCAGGGGGTGACCTGGACATACGCAGAGGGTCTTCCTGCCAACAACTTCACGCTTGAGGCGATGGTCAAGACCTCCGACACGCACGGGATTGACCCGGAAGCAACCAACACCACGACCGGCACCGCAGGACAAAAGTATCTGTTCGGTTCTTACAACCGGGGCTCGAATAGCGGCGCAGGTGTTTCGGTGGGCACCAACGGCATCTCCGTGTACGAGCATGGTAGCAGCTATATGCCTCCCCTTGCGGTTTATGAAAGCGATATCGGCACGGGCTGGAACCATATTGTCGTCACCTACACCAACAAACAACCACGCATCTACCTGAACGGTTACCTGGTCCACACCGGCCTGACCTCGCCCCGGCCGAACGTCAACGCGCCGACCCAGTTTGGCGGCGGACAATACGGCTTCTTCACCGGAACGGTTGACGAAGTAGGCGTGTTTGGCAACGCACTGACGGAAAAAGAAATCCTGCAGCGCTGCATCGACCTTGGACAATGCACTCCGGCTGATATCGATAACGATACGGTGACCGATATCACCGACAACTGCATGCGCGAGTACAACCCTGATCAGGCAGACCTCGACGGTGACGGGATCGGCAATGTCTGTGATTACGTTGGCTCCTGGAGACTCGATGAAGGCAGCGGCAGCGTCGCCAGCGATGAAGGCGAGCAGCATGACGCAACCCTCTCCGGCAGCCCGACCTGGACTACAGGGGTTGCTGGCAGCGGCGGGCTCTCCTTCGATGGCATCGATGATTCCGTCACGGTGAACAATATCCTGAACAACCGGGCTGGCGATTTCAGCCTCTCGATCTGGCTGAACTTCCCCACCAGCGCCACCAACCCCAGTTGGAGCCTTGGCAAAGGCGACGCCTACCGGGGAACCGGCTTTGGCATTGCCCACTGGGTCACCACCGACACTCCAGTGGCACCCGCCCTGTTCCTGAATGACGGAACTCAAGGCGTATTTGAAGACCCGGAATGGGAATGGCCCCACCGTCTTGCGCTGCAGGCCAGTGCTATTCCGCGGGGAACCTGGGGGCATTTTGTCTGGACGATAGACCGCACCAATAATGTCATGAAAGTCTATAAAAATGGCGTCTATGAAAACCAGGTAGACATTTCAATATTGGGCACCAACGCCGTAACAGACAGCAGCATTCTTGACTTCGGGTCAGCGGCAACCGGGGCAAAATATACCGGCACCCTCGACAATGTCACCATGTACGATTTCGTTCTGGACACAGGGGATGTCCAGGCACGGTGCGAGGCGGATGCCGGAGTCGGGAATTGTCCTTAAAATTTTTATTTGTTTCTTGTGCTTTAAATGGGAGGTTTACATGGTTGGCAGACATCTGACAATTGTCGGAATGTTTCTCTGTTTCATCTTGATTCCGGCAATAGCTCAGGCCCGCATGGTGCACGACTTCGACTGCACTTTATGCCACCTGGAGTATTCCGACGAAGAAAAGCCGTACATGACCTACAACGTCTGCCTCGACTGCCATTATCCCGGCAACGAGGGAACAACCTATCAGCGCTCTGATGGCAGCGACTCCAACCCGATCACGGCCACCTTCGCCGCCGGCGACGGCAGTAACGCCCTCGGCTCCAATGACGCTCCAGACGCTGAGACCTCCCACTTCTTTGCCGGAGCCTCAGACACCGCCCCTGAAGCAGGTGCAACCCCACCGAGCAACTTCCGTTTCAACCTCGGCTGGGCCAACGGCCAGGTCACCTGCAGCCGCTGCCACAACCCGCATGGCGACACCAGCAACCCCAAGCTACTTAAACTCGGGGCCGATAGTGCCGACACCATGTGCCTGGACTGCCACAGCAGTTGGGACCAAGCCAGCAATCACGGCCGCACTACCCATCCCCTGGTGGATGATTACCCGACGTTCGCTGCAGCCAACGCTGACAGTTATAGAGACATTCCAGACAATTTTGAGACGACAGGCGGCATCTCCCTGGTCAACAGCGTGAAAGTTTCCTGTTCCTCCTGCCACAAGGCCCATTTTGCCGATTCTGATGCGTCAACGAGTGACGTTCCGGCCGCCAGTTTGAGCGACGGTGATGGTAAACTGCTTAAATCCAACGGCCCGGGCCGGGAGAACCCGGACCAGAGTCTTTGCCATGCGTGTCACATCTATAATCAACATGGCGCCGACTCCGCCCTTGGCTGCAAAGCATGCCATGGTGGTCATGAATATGATGCCGGTGGCAACCCCAACTACTTCATGCTCAAGAAGCAAGTCGCCCTGGACTTCGTCCCGAAAACCGGCTTGGCTGGCACGGTCAACCTCGACTACACAGCCTACCCTCCTCCAGGCAACCTGAACGGGATCTGTCAACAGTGTCACACCCTGCCTTCCGGTCACCACGAGGATGACACCTGTAAGGAATGTCACTCTCACGACCTAGGTTTTGCCCATGGTTCCGCAACCACCGGCGTCGGTTGCATCGAGTGCCACGGCCACGATGTCGGCACGCCCTATGATGCGGATCAGCAAGCTCCCTACTCGGCGGGTGTTGCAATCAGCCAGGGCAAAGGTTCGGCGCAGAGTCATTCGACCCACACAGAAACAGATGCCGACGATCAGAAGGGCTCGCCCCTGTACTGCGACAGCTGCCATGATACCGACAATTACCCCTACTTCAAGTCAGGCACGGATGCCGATGGAGACGGTAAATTCAACCTGGCAGAGACCGATGTCTGCGACACCTGCCACAGCCCCGGCGGAGTGTTTAACGGCGTCGACACCACAGGAACGTCCATCGGTGCCAAAGACAACTGGTCAACGGGAATCTATGCAGACCGAACCTTTGCGGCCGGCAAAGAAATGTGGTGCGTCGGTTGTCATGACAATGACCCAGGCAACTCCAGGCAAAATGCTTCCGGTATCGATGCCCAGAACGTGGTGGGCGACAATATCACCTACGGCTTCAGCGTCAACGGCCACGGGCGCGATCCCTCCATCAACTGCCTGTATTGCCATTCCGCGGCGAAAAAGCATATCGATCATCAATATTGGATGATCTACCTTCATTATGATGTCCCCACCAATCCGACCAACTACCGTTTTTACGATGGTAAGGGCCTGGAGATTCCACTTCGAGACGACAATGCCAATCTCGGGGAATCTGCCCTCTGTTTTTCCTGCCACGATGAAGCTTTGGCGTCCGAGGAGAATCCAGCCACGAACTTCCGGCAAGAGGGTGGTTCTAATCTTCATCGGATTCATGTCCTTTTTGGCACGGGTAGTAATCAGGTCAACGCACCCTGCGCGTTCTGCCATGATCCCCATGGAACGACGAACCCCCGGATGACAGCATCAAGGATAGGGGAACTGAAACTTCTCCGCTATGATGCCGATGCTGGCAAATTTTTCGAACTGGCCGACCCCGCCCAATGGAATACCGCCGCCAATGTGGGTGCGGCCAAGACAGCGCTCGTACCGACAATAGGCCCGCCTTGCAATAGCTGTCATCACTCGACTCTCTCTGCGGTGACTGATTACGCAGACGGCTTTACCGGAGGAGATGGAAGAGACTTTTACACAAGGGATTTTATTGACCTGTCCGCAACCTACGGAGTCAATTTCGACTTTGACGGTGACGACGCCAATGATGATGTTGACAACTGTGTTGAACTGGTCAATGCGGATCAAGCCGATAATGACGGCGATGGCGTCGGTAATGTCTGTGACAATTGTCCCGACAAAAGCAATCTGGGTCAGGAGGATTCCGATCTGAACGGGGCTGGAGACGTGTGTGATATTCCCGACACGCCTGCCAATAACACCCCGGTTGAGGGCGCCACTATAACAACCCCCAAACCGACCCTCACCTCATCAGCCTTTGCCGAACCTCACCCTGCCCACACGCACCAGGCTTCCCAGTGGCAGATCACCACATCCAGTGGCAACTACAGCAGTCCCTTTTACGACAGCGGCTCAACCGCCGACTTGATCAGTCACAATGTAGCCTTACCATTGAATGGTGCAACGACCTATTACTGGCATGTTCGCCATCAGGACAATCAAGGGAGTTGGTCTGAGTATTCTGCCGAAACTTCCTTTTTAACCGCGAATCTGGCCCCCAATATGCCAGTCAACAGCGCACCGGCCAACCTTGCCAGCGGAGTGGCCGTGGCGCCGTTTCTTGAGTCGCTCCCCTTCTCGGATCAAGATGGAGATGGTCACCAGAGCTCGCAATGGCAAGTTTCGCCGACCTCCGGCGACTACGCTGCCCCGGCATACGACAGTGGACCGGTTGCCGACCTGGCCAGTCATCAATTATCGAGTGACCTGACCAGCGCCACCGTCTATTACTGGCGGGTTCGTCATGAAGACGACCAGGGCAACTGGTCAAATTATTCGTCGGAAACATCCTTCACCACCTTGATCCGGCCACCGAACACACCGGACAACTTCTCTCCGGTGAACGGTGCTCTTTCCCTGGGTCTGACGGTCGAGTTGACATCCTCGGATTTCTCCGACCTTGATATTGTGGACACCCATCTCGCTTCCCACTGGCAGGTTACGACCAGCGAGGGCGATTATACTGAGTCCCCCAGCCTGATCATCAACAGCACCAACAGCGATTTGGCCAGCCATACGATCAGCGGCCTGATCGCCGACGAGACCTATTACTGGCATGTCCGCCATCAGGACAGTGCTGGCAACTGGTCGGATTTTTCAACCGAGACGTCCTTCACCACCAATCAGCCCCCGAACATCCCGGTGCACATTTCACCGGCAAACGGTACCACCGATTCTTCTCTGGTCCCCACGCTTGTCACGACATTCTCTGATCCGGATTCAGGGGACACCCTTAAGGATTCCCTGTTCTGGATTTCGCTTACAAACGGCTACAACCTTAATATTGAATATTTTTCCACACGGACCAGTGCAGCGAGTGTCACCGTACCCGCGGATTATCTGGATCCATCAACCACCTATTACTGGTATGCCACCCACCGGGATTCATTCGACAATGAGTCAAATTATTCGGTACGGAGTTCTTTCACGACCTCGGCAGCTCCCAATCAACCGTTTAATGTCTCACCGATTTCTGAAACCATATTGACTGGAACCCCCACCCTCAGTGCATCGGTCTTTATCGACCCCGATGCCGGCAACACCCATGCGTCTTCTCAGTGGCAGCTTTCAACCACCAGCAATTTCCAATCACTGGTCTACGACAATATTGAGACGATGGATCCGACCAGCCATACGGTGACTGTTCAGCAGTGGCGCTCAAGGGATTATTACTGGCGGGTGCGATACAAAGACAACAACGGGGCCTGGTCGGAGTATTCGACCCAGAGTTCTTTCCGAATCAATGGTGCCCCTGCCACTCCGGCGTGCGTCTCCCCCGCGCATTTTGCAACCGATGAGGCCGTTGCGATCACCTTGAGATCGTCTGCCTTCTCCGATCCGGATAATGACACTCATCTGGCGTCGCAATGGCAAATAACGACCACCAATGGCGACTACAGCACCCCGGCTTATGACAGCGGCGCAACCACTGACCTGACCAGCCACACCATGCCGACAGCGGCAGATAATGCGACAACCTACTTCTGGCATGTGCGTCACCAGGATGAAAACGGCCAGTGGTCCGCCTACTCAAGTGCGCGCAAATTCACCACAGTCGATGCCGGCACGCTTCCGCCAAACACACCCACGACGAGTTCCCCCGCTAATAACGCTACGGGTCTTATCATCACACCGACACTCTCCTCTTCCGCTTTTTCTCCGGGCGAAGCTGGGAACACGCATGCTGCGTCACAATGGCAGATCACAACCTCCGCCGGCAATTATGGCTCGCCGGCCTATGACAGCGGCGTGTCAACCGGCCTGACCAGCCACATTGTGACCGACGACCTCAACAACGCTACCGAGTATTTCTGGCAGGTCCGCCATATGGACAACCAGGGGACCTGGTCCGCATACTCAAACGAATCATCGTTCACCACAGAGACTGCTGCGCCGCAAACGGTGACCATCTATCCAACCGCTCTGGCCGATACGAACGATGAATCTCTCTGGGTATCTCCCAACGGATCATCAGGTTCGCTTCCCTGGGCAGACCTCCTCGCTACCGACGATGGAGATACCAGCTATGTGGCCGCCTGTTGCAACTACGCCGGGGATTATTTCTACGTGGACATGGAAGATCTGCCCGCAGAGTTGAGCGGTGCAGCCATACAGTCCATTAAAGTAATCGCCAATGCTCGCTATCTGGAAGGTCCCTGGCCTGATGCGCCGCCTGTCGCAGCAACTTTTGAACTGCATTACAAAACCGGGCCGATACCTCTCATGCAGAGCTGGGAGACCCAGCCTGAAAATACGTACATGGAGTTCGTCGACAGTTATAACCAGGATGCCGAGGGTGGCTCTTTGGATCCGACAGATGTGAATAATCTGCAGATCGGTATCATGAGAGGTGTTGAAGGGCCGCAACAACTTCTCATTACAGCAATCAGAGCCGAGGTTACGTATATCCCCTGACGTCTTGGGGGCAAAGACGATATTCTTGACTTTATCGGCATCAAACAGGAAAATGGGGGTAATTTTACAAATTTACTATACTTATTAGTTATTCAATCCGCCTTTAGCGGAACATATTATATCCTTCTTGGGAGAATTTCATGACCGGCAAGTCCTTTGCGGGGGCTAGTTTATTGGTTTGTGTTGTTCTGTTCCCGTTACTGGGGCAGGCCCGCATGGTGCACGATTTTGACTGCACTTTTTGCCACCTGAACTACACCAGTTCAGAAGTCCCTTATATGACCTACAATGTCTGCCTCGACTGCCATTACCCTGGCAACGAAGGCACGACCTATCAACGCTCTGGTGGGACAGATTCCAACCCGATCTCCGCAACCTTTGCCGCCGGTGACGGCAGCAACGCCATCAGCTCCAACTCTGCCCCCGACGCCGAGACCTCACATTTCTTCGCCGGCTCCTCGGATACGGCCCCCGCGGCAGGTGCGACCCCACCGACAAACTTCCGCTTCAACCTCGGCTGGGCCAACGGCCAAGTCACCTGCAGTCGTTGCCATAACCCGCATGGCGACACCAGTAACCCGAAGCTACTCAAACTCGGTGCTGACAGCATCGAAGCAATGTGCCTTGACTGCCACAGCAGCTGGGACCAAACCGGCAACCATGGTCTCGGCAGCCATCCGCTACATGATGACTACCCGGCCTTGAGCGCCGCCAACCCGGACCGGTTCAGGGCAACTCCCGACAACTTCGGCACCAATGGCAGCATCGGTCTGGTTGACAGCACCAAAGCCTCCTGCTCCTCATGTCACGGCGTCCACTTCGTCGATTCTGACGCCAGCACCAGCGACGGCGTCGGCGCCAGTCTGAGCGACAGCGACGGTAAACTGCTCAAATTTGACGGAGCCAGTCGAGAAAACCCCAATCAAAGTCTTTGCCAAACCTGTCACCTTTATGACCAGCATGGCAGAGATCCCGGTCTCGGCTGCATGGACTGTCACGGCGGCCACGAATATGATGCCGGTGGCGATCCGAACTACTACATGCTCAAAAAACAGGTTTCTCTCGATTCTGTACCTAAAACCGGCCTGCCCGACACGGTCAATCTTAACTACACAACTTACCCTGCACCGGCCAACCTGGGTGGCATCTGCCAGGAGTGCCATAATTTGCCGGTCAGCCATGATGCCGACAGCAGCTGCAAAGACTGTCACTCCCACAGCATCGGCTTTGCCCATGGTTCTGGAAGCTCCGGCGGAGGTTGCGTCGAATGCCATGGCCACGATACGGGGACCCTGGTCGATACCGACATGCAGGTTCCCTATACAGCTGGTGCAACGGCAAGTCAGGGCGTTGGAACCGTCCAGAGCCACTCAACCCATACCGAATTAACTGGCGCGGATGCCAAGGGCCCGGGCATCTACTGCGACACCTGCCACAACATCAATGACTTCCCCTACTTCAAGTCGGGTACGGATGGCGACGGTGATGGCCGCTTCAGTCTTGCCGAGACCGACGTCTGTGACACCTGTCACAGTGCCGACGGCAGCTATGATGGTATTGATGATGCGGTGGTTGGCGCCAAGCAGATCTGGGACACGGGTGCTTATGATGGGACAGAGAGTGGCACC
Organism: Desulfuromonadales bacterium; assembly: GCA_030145205.1. GTDB lineage: Bacteria > Desulfobacterota > Desulfuromonadia > Desulfuromonadales > BM103 > JAQYVZ01. The sequence continues at coordinate 235,832 of JAQYVZ010000001.1, forward strand.
CTCCTGGCCGGCAGAGAGAAATGGTGTGTGACCTGTCACGACGAGGCACCATCTGTCATCAGCAGCGTCAGTGCGCCAAATGTGGCTGGAGACGAGGACGGAGACTATACCTATGGCACCGGTTGGGGTTATTACCAGACCGGTCACGGCCTGACGGCCGCTGAAACCTTCCCGTCCAAAGGCGGCGTGGAGACCCTCTCCGGCAGGCCAGTAGAGTGCGACAGCTGCCACGATTATGCAACGGCCCACGTCGACGGTGAAGCCCGAACTTATGATGACGCTGACAGCTCCAGCACAGACCCAAGTCTTTACCGACAAGGATATCGTCTGAAGCTGGTCGACGGCCAGGAGCCTTTGCTGGTCCCCCGACCTTGGGGAACGCCCAACACTTCTGACACGTTCAGGGTCTGTTTCCAAATCGGCTGCCACGACTCCGGCCCATTTACCAGCGCTGCAAACATGAACACCAATCTGGTGACGGATGGCGTCAACCGGCATGAATCTCACTTGGCGATGTCCAATTTACGTTTTGCGTCCGACTGGTCAGGTGACTACTCGAGTGGCTTTACCTGCGTGAACTGTCACAACGTGCATGGCTCGACGCAACTCGCGATGATCCGAGACGGAAAGCTGACCAACCGGGAACCGGGCATGCAGATCTGGTACAAGAACGATAGCGTCACCTTCCTCCCTGGCATTGCGACTCCGCCCGAACCGCAGGACCTGCCGCTCCCGGCAAGTGACGGCACGGCATGGATCGCTGGAAGTTCTACAAATCTCTGTGCCCACTGCCACGGTAGCGGCATTGTGACAACAGAAGATCGACTCCCCTTCCAGGATATCGCACAGGCTCCCGAACTGACCTGGACCGGCGGCAGCGACATGGTTTCAGACGGAGTCGCTCCGGATAGCGCTGCCAGCCAAAGCACTTTCACTTTCAGGGTCGTCTATACTGATGCCAATAACGACAGCCCAAGCCCGATCGAAGTCTGGGTCGATCAAAATGATGACGGCGCCTATGCGGCCGATGAGAAGTATGTAATGGCTGAAACCGAGGCCGAGGACGCGAACCTGTACAATGGCAAGACCTACACGAAGAGTCTTGCTATAGCTAAGGCCGGTGACAGCATCCTCAACTATCGTTTTTATGCTCATGACGGCGGCCTGGAAGCGACGGGCGTGCCGACCACCGACAGCACACTGACGGTTCTCAACAACCCCCCATCCCTGGCCTGGACGGGAGAGGCCTTCTATCAGGCTGATGGCGTCAATCCAAATAACGGCGGTAACGGCGACACCTTCACCTTCCGCATTGACTTTATCGACCCCGATAATGACACCCCGACCGTCATCCAGGTATGGGTCGACGCGGATGACGACGGCAGCTACGCCGCCAGTGAAAAGCACAATCTTGCGGAGTCCGACGGCGGCGACACGGTCACCAGCGACGGCAAACGCTATGTTTCAGACTTGGTCCTGACAAAGGCCGAGGATGGCGATCTCACATACCGTTTCTACGCAGCCGACGCCCAGGCTACGGCAACAGGAACGCCGACGCAGGACAACCATCTGACCGTACAGACCGGCACCAACAGCCCGCCGTTACTGACATTCGTTGCAGCCGACTGTACGGCGAGTGGCGTCAAACCACAGGCGGGAGCAACAGGGGCCGACTTTACCTTCACGGTCAGCTACACGGATCCAGAAGATGAAGCTCCGACCAACATCGAGGTCTGGGTCGATATCGATGACGACGGCAACTATACGGCAACTGAAAAATATACGCTGACCGCCGTAGACAGCGGGGACTCCACCTACAGCGACGGCAAGCTCTACGCCACGACCAGAACCCTCGCCCTGGCCGGCGACAACCTTCTGAGCTATCACTTTTACGCAACGGATGGAACCGACACAGCCATTGGAGAACCCGCCAGTGATCGCAGTGTAACCGTTGTCGACGCACTCAAAGTCCGTCCTGCCGGCGGTGCAGGTTGGTACAGCACCATCCAGTCCGCTATCGATGCGATCGACGGCGAACATACCGTGCTAGTGTACGACGGCACCTACAATGAGGATGTCCTGTTTGAATGGGGCTCGAACGACAGCGACACCACGCTTCGCTCGGCTTGTGGCCCGGAGACAACCATTATCAATGGCAGTGGCGCCGGCCCAGTTGTGACCTTCAGTCGCTTCAGCGGTAACCAGATTGACGGTTTCCAGGTGACCGGCGGCACAACTGGCATCGCAGTTGAGGGCACGCAAGTTACAATTAACAACTGCCAGGTCCATGATAATCACGGCCTGAATGGTGGAGGGATCTCTGCTGCCCAGTCCGGTGACATGCCGCTGCTGACCTTAACCAATTCGGAGATTTACAATAACAGCTCCGATCGGGGAGGCGGCGTCCGCATCTGGAGGGGATCAGGACATATCATCAGTGACACGATGATCCGGAACAATTCAGTGACCGGTGATTCTGTTGCAGACGGTGGGAGCGGCGTACACCTCTTCCAGATTGCCGAGATGACCATCAGCAACACGGAGATCAAAGAGAATATCTCGACGAATGCCTATGCCGGTGGTGGAATGTATGTCTCCCAGGTCCCGGATACGACCGGTGCCGGGCTCACTGTCAGCGATAGTACCATCAGCGACAACATCACCGGCGGCAGTGGCGGTGGCGTCTACAGCGACTTGTCGAAAACCCACTTCGTCCGTAGCAGCATTACCGGCAACACGGCTATTGGA